>CANQVL010000095.1 GCA_947627285.1 uncultured Oscillospiraceae bacterium | reverse complement strand
GTCTCTCCCTCATCGCCGCCCGCCTCGCCGGTGACCTGTTTACCTGAGCGCTTTTTGCCCGGCTTCGCGGCGGCGTACGTGGCGCCGATGGCGGAGGCGAAGCTGTTCCCGCAGTAGTCCATCGCCTCCACGGAGAGCCCGCAGCTGTTCGCCAGCTTATAGTACAGCCGCAAAAACTCCCTGGGCGCCGCCCACAGGCGCACGGAGAACGCCGGCTTCCCGTCCTCGTCCGTGACGGTGTCCACCAGCGTAAAGGTTATCTGATATCCCTCGGTGTCAACAGGGAAGTAAACGTCCCTGTTGGAGCTTATCATCTTCGCCAGCCACTTGCGCTCCACGTTGGGGATCGTGGCGGTCTCCGCCAGGATCTGTGTGGAGCACAGGCAGAAGACCGCCTTGCGCACGGAGCCCAGATGATTGGCCTTGATGATGTCACGCAAAGCCTGTGCCACCGCCTCCGGCATCAGAATCTCTCCGTCCTCCACCGCCCCCTGGGGCAGCGGGGCGGAGAGCTGCTTTTTGTGCCGGACGGGGCGCTTCCCAAAGGCGGTGAGCGAGACGCGGATCTCGCCGCTGTCAAGCTCGATGACAAGGCCCTTGCCGGATAATTTCTTTTTCATTCTTGTTTTTCCTCGCTTACGGTTTTGCACGCAGGGCGGAGCGGTCCGGTGCCCGGACCGCTCCGCCCCGCGCGCACAGCATGTGCGCGCGGGACCCTCAGGGTGTCACCCGTTGGGTTGGATACTCTTTCAATTTATCACTATTTCGATGCCGCCCATCCAGCGGAGGTCCATGTAGCACCTTTCGAGCTATAAGTCTCGCTCTTAAGTTCCAACGTGCTACTACCGAACATTGTAGCGAACGCACTTCCAGCCTCGGTAGGAACATCAGAGTCTCCAGTATCAGCTTCATTATCATAAATTTTTACAGAATTATCCTTGCCCACTACAATTTTCTTTACTTCTACCATAGGGTTCGCAGAAGCTCCGGCGGCTTGAGCAGCAGTCAGAACATTGGCAAGCTGAACCATATCCTTTGCTTCCTCAGCTTTGGTTATGTACCCGCCGTAGGCAGCGGCGCCGACGCCTGCCAGAATGGCGAGGACGGCGATGGTGACCACCAGCTCCACCAGAGTGAAGCCGGCGCGGGAAACAAGCTTCTTCTTACTGTTTTTCATTTTTGGTTCGTTCCTTTCCTAAAAGAAATAATTTATTGCGACCCGCCCGGAGGGGGTGGGGAATCGCCTTATTCAAGATACTGGTCGTAAGCCTTTGTCATGTTCAGCATGGGGAGGTAGATGGAGAACACGATTATGATGACAAACACCGCCATGAACAGGATCATCATTGGCTCCAGCAGCGCCAGGAGCTTCGCCGTCTGGTCGCTTACCTCCTGGTCGTAGAAGTCGGCGAGCTTTGATAGCACGCCCTGGAGGTCGCCGGAGTTCTCGCCCACGGACACCATGTTGGTCACCAGCGGCGGGAACCTGCCCGTATCGCGCAGGGACACATTCAGCGACCAGCCCTCGGAAACCAGGTTCCGAGCCGTCTGGACCGCCTCCTCATAGTAGATGTTCGACATATTCGACGCCGCCAGGTCCAGACTCTCCAGAAGCGTAAGACCGGAGGCGAGGAGCAGTGAAAGCATACGGCACATCGTGGCGCAGGAGGACCTGACGATGAGCTTGCCCAGGACCGGGGTCTTCAGCGCTATCATGCCGAACACGTGCCTGCCGCTGTCGGTCCGCCCATAGAGCGCGCACCCCGCGGCAAATACCGCGGCGATTATCAGCAGGAGCCACCACCAGCGCCCCATCCAACTGCTGAAGGCGACAACCTTCTGCGTCAGGGGAGGGAGCTCCGCGCCCACGGATTCGAAGGTCTCCATGAACATAGGGACTATCATGGTCATCATGACGATCATGACTATTATCATGACGATGAGCAGGATCACGGGGTAGATCATGGTCTTTGAAACGGAGCTCTTTGTCTTCTGCGCCTTGTCAAAGTACGCCTCCATCTGGATAAACACGCTCTCCAGATTTCCCGATTCCTCGCCGGCTCTGACCATGCTCACCAGGATCGGTGGGAACAGCTTTCTGTGCTTTCCCATGGCGGCGGCAAGGGTGTGGCCCTTTTCCACCTCGCCCTGCATATCGCGGACTGCGGATTTGAGCTGCTTGTTGCCCGTCTGCTCCTCCATCATGGACAGCGCCGTGGTCACCGGCACGCCCGCGCGGAGGATGGATGAAAACTGGCGGCAGAAGATCGCCATATCCTTGGATTTCGGCTTGCCGATGAGGGGGATATTGAAGTCGCGCTCGAAAAAGCTCTGTTTCCTTATTTCGTAAGGGGTGAAGCCGGCGCTGCGCAATGACGCCCTCGCCAGCTCCGGGCTTGCCGCTTCGATGGAGTCGCGCACGGTTTTGCCCACCGTGTTCCTCGCGATATAGGTGTAAAATGGCATAGGCGCGGCGCCTCCCTTACAGCTTCATGCGCTGTACGCCCGCCAGCGCCTCTGGGTCGCCGGCGACGTCCATCGCGTCATTTAATGTGACCTCGCCGGTGCGTA
>CANQVL010000094.1 GCA_947627285.1 uncultured Oscillospiraceae bacterium | reverse complement strand
CTATGCCGTACCGTACATAAACGCCCTCCACAAGATTGGCGCTGTGAACGGCTACAACGGAAATGTCAATCCGCTTGACACACTGTCCCGCGAGGGCGCGGCGCTCCTGCTTGACAACCTCATAGGCGGCTATGCCAATGCGGACGGCGAGACCGCTGTGATAGTTGCGGGCAAGATCACCCTTATTGTCGCCGACAACGCGAAGGTTGAGGGCACCGCCAACGAGCTGCCCATCGTCATCGCCGGTCAAGCGCACATTGTTGACATGAGGGGCGTCAAGGGCGCTGCCACTGTTATCGTTACCGTTCCCGGCGTTGAGATCAGGAACGCGCCTGTGGGCACGAAGGTCACCGTCCCTGAGGGCATCACCGGCGTCAGGGTCAACGGCAGGGCCGTTGCCGGCGGTCAGACCATCATAGTCGAGGGAACTTCCGGCGGCGGCAGCGGCACGATCACTCCGACCAAGACCAGCTATGAAATTGTTTACAGCGATGGCAAGAACACTTATACTGACTACTCCGAAAGCAACACCTCTGAAGTAAAGTCGTTCACCGCTCTGACTGAAGAGCAGGCGAAGAAGCAAGACTTGTTGACGAGCGTGGCTGCAAACATGAAATTCGTCAGCTGGGCAACTGCGGATGGCACAGCCTACGAGCCGGGTGCAAAATATGACATCAGTGGCAAGCTGGAGCTCACCGCCCAGTTCATCGACACAAGCGACTACATCGCCCTTGCCGTTAAGGGGACGATGGATAAGATCAACAACCAGGTAATTGCGGTAATTGACGCCGAGGACGACGGCATCGGCACGAGGGGCTCCAGCGTGAAGATCGACAGGCTGGCTTACAACGGTGTGACGGACGACAATAACGCTCGTACCCAGACCGTCAGCGGTAGCGTGACAGCGAGCGCCGATCTTGCAAATTATATCGTTGAGTATGCCTGCACTGTTGCCACCACTCTCCTTTCAAATCCCAATGCAACTCCCGATAAGAGCGACGTTGAGAAAGTTGTCAGGTCGGTAGTCGAACAGCTTGAAGATACGCTTGGTATCCAAATCATGCGGAGCGATGGAATCAAGAAAACCGCGGAAAAGATTTTCAATGCTGTCAAGAATCATGTTGACCCCGCCGGAGCTTTCAGGAACATGGACAACGGCAACTACTGCTTCAAAGATATGACCGTCAGCATCAATGGCGTAAAAGAAGCCGTCGTGAATGTTATGAACAATCAGGCGACCCTTTCTCTGCCCGATGGCAAGACCAGGAGTGAAGTTATCAGCAACGTGGCACTTGCCGTGGCGAAGGATCTCTATAAGGATCTCAAGACCAAGACGGATCCCGCAAACAAGCTGGAGCTGAACGCCACAGTGGATGTTAAATTCACGGCGGCAGACAGTGTTGATAGCAAAAACCCCACCAAATATCCTGTGACTGTGAAGCTGACTCTCAATGCCGGTACTCTGGGAGAGGTCTGGTACAATCCTAACGCGGAGACCGTAAACGAGCAGCCCGGTGCAATCGTTGTCAAGGTCAATGCCAGCGAGATTGAGGGAACATATGACCGGGAAGTCAAGGAAGTTATCAATGAAGCCATCGAGGAAATGGACGATTCCTTCAACGATAAGCTCGAAGGTCTGGTTGAAAACGGTGGCGCAATGGAACAACTCGCTAAGGCGGTCGAGGAGTTTGGGGTAGCCAGCAGCGGTCAGGGCGGAACATATGTCAAGAACATCCTCAGCCAGTGGCTCCAAGCAAACCTTGATGGCGGACTGGAAAGCAAACTTGCCAAGAACGATCCCGTCAACAGTCTGATCTATAATCTGGTTGATACTCTTTCAACCAAGGCCAGCGAGACTGTTAAATCGAAACTCAACGAAAAAATTGTAGAGGTGAAGGCCAGCGTATCAGCACCTAGTGCAGTCGATGCAATTGTGGAGGCAGTAATTGGAGCCACTGATTTCGTCCCTGTGAAATCAGACGGAAACCTCAGTGGCGGACAGTACGGCGTTGAGGAGCTGGCGGATACTCTTGCAGATATGCTCTCCTCATTCTCCACCTCACCGACGGAATCTTTTGAATTGAATTTGGATCAACTTAAAGGCCTGGATTCCGACCTAAAGCTCTATATCTATTCCGTCATCACCGACGAGCTGAAAAAGGATTACAATGCCCTTGTGCAGCCTAACTATAAAGCTCAGAACGCCAGTGCTTTGACGACCGGCGTTGATAACATGATTAAAACTCAGCTGAACGATATGGGAACCGAAGAACTGTTCGATACCCTGGGCAAAGTCTCCACTCTCGATGGTCTTGCCGGGCTCACGCTGAAAGAGATCAAGACTCTCGTAAATGATCCGAACGTCAAGGACGTTGTCGGCGGGCTCGGACTTACCGACAGCCTCAAGGGTTACATCAACAAGATTCCCACTGACAGGCTCCCCGATGAAGCTACTGTGACCTTCCACATCAGTGGCGAGAAATACGAGCTGAGCAAGGAAGATCTCGCGAATTTCAAGAGAGATGCCACGAGCAAGGGTCTTGCGACAGCCCTCGCGAATCTTGCAACTCCCAACAGGGAAAAACTCAGCCTGAGCGTGTTTGACGTTGATGACGTTGACAATCCCGGTGTTCGCGTTGACGTTGAGTACAACACCCGCGCATTTACATTCTACCTCTGGATCGACGGTCTTAAATAATCCCGATCCAAGCTAAAAACTGATCCCCTAAACAGCCTCCGCCTCGGGGTTTTGCCCCGGGGCGGAGGAGGAGGAACCCATGAACGAAAAATTGCTGGACTATCTCTGCGGCGCCGGGTATCTCACA
>CANQVL010000093.1 GCA_947627285.1 uncultured Oscillospiraceae bacterium | reverse complement strand
CCTATGGGCGCGGCGATTATCGCCAGCACCAGCATGGAGACAACGACCTCCAGGAGGGTATATCCGTTATTCTTTTTAAGCAGCTTTTTCATATCAGCCTCACTCGAAGATGGTTTCCTTGCCCGTTGTGTGCTCCGTCGCCTCCGGCGGGACGTAGGGCTGGGATGAAATGGTGTAAAGCGTGATGATCACGCCGCCCGTGGCAACGTCGTTTTCCGCGTCGTAATTCAGCGTCGCGTAGCGCACCGACGCGATCCGCTCGTCGGTGGAAAAACGCTCAGTCAAGGTCTTGAAGCCCTCGTACGTCGTTTCAAAGCAGACGCCAAACGTCATACCGCACAGATACGTCCCGTCGCTCAGCTGCGTGATGGGGGTTATCTGACTGTACGTAAACTGTATTCCAACGCCGTCCTTGCTGACAGTGAGCTCCGCGTCGTCCTTGAATTTCTCCGCCAGATAATCGAAGTAGAGGAGCTGATCCTCCTCAAGCAGCTGGGAGGGGAAGCGGCTGTACAGCTCCTTGCGGCTCTCGTCTATCGCCGCCAGCTCGCCTTCGAGCTTATCCTGCACGTCGGCATACACCAAATTCGGCTGTATTGCCGCCTGATATGAAGCGATTTGCATATTCAGGCTGTTCACCTGCATTTCATAATCGTCTCTGCGCTGAACTATCTTGAGGAAAAGCGGAACGGAGACGGCGATGAGAACCAAAGCGAGCAGCGCTTTCCAATACTTTGCGATACGTCTCATTTCTGCTCCACCTCCAACTGCGGGATATAGGCATCCGGGTCAAGCCCCTCCCGCGTCAACTCCTGGGCAGCCAGGTCCTCGTCATAGAGAAGGACCACCGTCATGTAATAGCGCGGATCGGGGGGCTCCGGCTCCTGCTGTCCGCCGCCGCCCAGACCGCCTGTTATATCTCCGCCGGTGCCCTGACCGCCGCCCTGAGCGCCCTGCATTGCCTGGAGCAGCGCCAGGACCTGCTCCATGGTCAGACCGCCGCTGCCGCTGTCGCCGCCGATGCCAGGAAAGAATCCGCTGGGAAGACCGCCTGTGCCTTCGCCGCCGGTGCCGGGAAGACCGCCTGTGCCTTCGCCGCCGGTGCCTTGACCGCCGGTTCCCTGTCCGCCGGTGCCCTGTCCGCCGGAGGTGGTGGGGGTTATCAGCCCCAGCTCAACCGCCAGATAATAGGCGTAATAGCCGCTGAGCTCGTCGTTGGTCAAAATGAGCTGAACGGAGGCGTCAAGGTTCTCCTCGTCCCTCGTGGGTATATCCGAGATAAGGGGCAAAATGTCCGCCACGAGCTTGGCGTCCTCCATGCTGGGACTGGACAGCGCGCTGAAAATGTCCTTGAAATTGATGTTCCCGTCATGCGCCGCCCAGACAATATCGTCGATCCACGGGTCCAGCCAAATGCAGGTGTCGTTTTCGACTCCCTGTATATAGTCCTCCCTCACAGTCAGCGCGAAGACATAGAGCGCGACGGGGTTGTGGAGCATCTCCTCCATCGCCGCCTGCTTCACGGCGAAGGTCGCCGCCGGCGAAGCGAGAAGGTCGGGAAGCGCATAGCTGCATGAGCCGCAGCCCAGGAGCGCCGCCACCCGCTTGCGCTGGTCGGGGGTGAGCTTTTTCAGGATTTGGGCGGCTTTGCCCATCTCCTCGTTGGTGAAGTTCCCGCCGGGGGCCTTGCTGATCATGGAGTAGACGAACTGCCGCTCCTCGTCGGTGAGAGTGGCAAGTATATCGCCCAGGTCGCCAAGGCCGCCAAGACTGGAAATACCGGGGATAATCTCCTCGATACCGCCCTCCGTCGGCGGAGCCTCCTCCGTCGTCACCTGCGGAGTAAGCGCCGCCTGGATCGCGGCTGACACGCTCCCGTCGAACACGTCTGTGGGAGCACGCCCGTCCTCAGCATGAGCCAGGTCGGTTATGAAATCGGGGTACAGCGTGGTGTATTTCAGGTTGTAGCGCAAAGCCAGGAGCAGGTTTACCGCGTCCTCCTTCGTCTCGCTTGCCAGCTGGAGCGCCACGGCGCCCTCCTCGATACGGATCTGCGTGACGGTGGACTTCTGCGGAAGTACGTCCTCCAGCTCCTCCAGCACCAGCTTCAGGTTGTCGTTATATGTGCGCAGCATACCGGGGCGGTACACACGAACGGTCTCCGCCTCGTCGCCCTCGCCGGTGGTGACCTCCTCATGGTAGCCCAGCAGCGTCCGCCAATCGTTGAGATACCCGTTGTAAGCCGTGAGGTAATTGTTGTACGCGGCGCTGTAGCCGGAGACCTGGCTGAATTCCTCCTCCTTTTCGGCAAGAGCCTTCTCAAGCCTTTCCATCTCCTCACCTCCGATAACGGAGGTCGTCGTATATCCCGCGCCCGCCGCGCCCAGGATCGCAACGGCGGCGGCAAGAAAGATCAGCTGCCAGAACTGGGAGATGAAGCTGAACCTCTTGGGCTTATCCATGGTGGGATCGCCGAAGTCCAGCGTCGTTAGAGCCGCCCCGCCGCAAAGGAACCACTTGTTGTCCACGGTCTCCTTTGAAAGGTCCACGTCCAGACCCAGGGCCTCCTCCAGCTTGGCGGCGTACCCTTCGTCGGACGCCATTTCGCCCATCAGCGTGGCGTGTACGACGCCGCGTCTGCCGGAGCCTCCGGCGGAAAGGAGCTCCACCGCCAGGCGCACCTCCTGCAGCTCGCCCATGAACGCGCCGTCGCGCCTCAGGAACCGCTGCGTCGTCACACAGCCGTTTTTGGTGAAGGTCAGCAGAAGGAAGTCGTTCCGCGCCAGAAGATAGAGGTTCGTCTCTCCCTCATCGCCGCCCGCCTCGCCGGTGACCTGTTTACCTGAGCGCTTTTTGCCCGGCTTCGCGGCGGCGTA
>CANQVL010000092.1 GCA_947627285.1 uncultured Oscillospiraceae bacterium | reverse complement strand
AATCAGATGAAAAGAAATTCTTCAAAACCCAAGCGCCGCTATGGTGACGCCGGCTTCACGCTGGTGGAGCTGGTGGTCGTCATCGCCGTCCTCGCCATTCTCGCGGGCGTCGGCGCTGTGGCGTATAATGGGTACATTGAGTACACGCAGAAGGGGTTAGACAGGCAGACCGTGGGCGAAATCATGCACGCGCTGGACATTGCTGGGTATTCCAATCCTGAGCTTTTGGCAGATGGGGGAACCGCGGCGGTATTTGTCACTTCAAGCGGAACATTTACCAATAATTCTGCTGTCAAAGCGGCGATTGAAGATGCAATGGGCGACATCAGCGCAGTCAAGCTGTCCAGCGATGATTGGAACGGTATAAACGGAGATATAATTGCTCAGCTTAAAAAGGAAGGCGGCAGGCTTGATTCTTACATGACGTATATAAATGACCATCCCAAGGCTTCCTTTGCCTCAGATTTTTCTGATTATTGGGAAATTTACAAGGATGTAACAAGTCTCCTTACATCTGAGGGGATTGACTTAAACGGAAGTGGAACACCGTTCAAAGTTGATCCTTCAAAATATGATGAAAAGTCAATGACGGGACATATATTGGCAGGATACAGTAGCGGCAACATTGATGCTGATACAGTAGTTAGCGCATGGGCAAATAAATTTGCCATAGCCGGTGAGGTCCCTGGTGTACAATTTAGCGGATTTGATCTTGAGCTTGCCCGAAACTATGCATTTCTCTCTTATGCACAAAGGCTTGATACTGTTGCTTCAAATGCTAAGCTGGCTGCGGACATTGAAAATTATGCTGACCAGTTGGCAAATCACGAAAAGATTGCCACGTCGTTTTTCAATAATGACATTTTTGCAAAAGGGGAGAACTCTTCTGACTGGAGTGGCATAATTTCTACTTATCTGTCAGACCAGGCTAAATCTGATGCAAAGGCATATTTGGCGCTTATGGAGTGCGGCGGGCTTGTATACAATGAATATGCAAGCGAGGGGAAGACACCGAGCGATGAGGAGCTTGCCGAAGCTATTGGCGGTTATGTTTCTCTTGCGGGTTCTGTCATGGACGGAAGTTCAAATTTGGACGATATCCAGAGTTTTATCAGTAGCGGGACTCAGGGCATAACCATTACGGCGAAGAGAAACAGCGACGGAACAATGATTTTGAAAGTTAACCCTAATTCCGCAAATCCGAGGAAGGATAACGAAACAAATAGTCCTACTCCTGTTGAGCCTGACGAACCCGGTGAACCCGGTGGGGAATGCACATTGACTCACACCAATCGGGTTTATGTTGAAGCTACCATAATAGGGGCTCTTAAAGGAAGTACTGAGAAGGTAAACGACTCAACGGTAGGGGCGAAGGTAAGTACAATAGAGATTTGCTCAATTAACAAGAGCGCTGGTTCCTGCACGCTGGAACTTTTGGATGGAGTTACCAGCGGAAGTATCGCTGTTACGGGTGGGGACGACGGTTGCATTACTATAAGCGGATTAACAATCTCCGCTGTCAAAAAAGGTACTTGTACGATTCAGCTTAAGGCTACCGGCCCGAAAGGGGTTAAAACTCTTACTTTAACTGTAAATGTTCATTAAATCATCTTGCAAAAGATGTTTACATATATTGCAAATTTCAAAACCACGCGAAAGGAGTGACCAAACCTCATTTATTTTATCCCAAAAAATAATTTTAAGGAGGTTCTTTGCTATGTCTAAAAAAGGTAAACCAATAGTAACCGTTATTCTCACTTTTGCGCTGGTGTGTTCCCTTATACTAAGCGGATACGCAGATCAAGAAGAAGGTCCCGTTGCTACTTTTGAATACGAGGGTGAGTATTATCCGTTTGACACACTTGAAGAGGCCTTTGAAGCCGCGGTTGAGCTTGAGGTCGATACTGTGTATCTCACCGCAAATTATAAAGCCGTAGGAACTGATGGCGTCCTCAATATTCCAAGCACTATTACCCTCGTCATTCCCACCAGCACTGACTACGCAGCCGACCTAAACACAAAAGGTGCTAAGTATTATAACGGTGCAGCTCCCGCTGAAGGAAAAGCCTTTGCGACACTGACGATTCCGACGGGATTAACTCTGGAAGTTGACGGTACTCTGATTGTTGCCGGCAATCAGCAAAGCCAGGTTCCTCGAACCGGGTTCCTCAGCGGAGATTATGGCGCACTTAATCTGGATGGAGGGAAAATGACCGTTAACGGCACACTTTACGCTCGTGGGCGTGTGTACGGTAGCGGCGAAATAACTGTTGCCGACACTGGGACAGTGTACCAACGCTTCCAAATTGCCGATTGGCGCGGTGGCACACAGTCACTCAGGGCCTACAACCGCAGGGTTTTCCCGTTTAACCTGTACTCTCTTGGCGGAATCGAAAGCACTACCATTTATAAGGGCGGCGCCGTTTTGAACGGTCAGGCATATATTTACGCCGCAAGCCAAGAGATTCCTGTCGAGATTCCCTACATCGCCGAGGTTGGCAGCTCATCCGGGTGCATATACAATATCTCGGGTACAGGCGACATCACTTTTACATACGGTGCAAATAACGTGCAAACCTTCACTCTTAACAACTGCACCATTCAAACTGGCAGCTTAAAATTAAACGCTTTAATTTATGAGTTTGACAGCGCCGATCTTTACTGCCCGTTTGGATATAATACAAAAGCTGTTATCAACAGTGGTGCAACAATGAATATCGCCAACAAGTATAAATGTCTTCCCGGTTTTAGCCTCGACGTTTTAGGCACCCTGAATATTTTGTCAAACGGAGAAATGTTTTTCTATACAGCTGATATGTATCTGGCAAAATACAACAATGCCGGATGGACAAACTCATCCAGCGCCACACTCTCTAAGGGTGAAAATGGCGTTATCAACGTAGAGGGAGTTATTGGCAGTACCGCAACAGATTTTTCCAACATACTTGCCGCGGGTGTCACTGGAAACGGTACACAAAGAATTGGTGAGTATGAGCAGGGCAGCTTAGCCATTTTGCCCGATTATGTGACCTTTGAGACTTACTCCCCCACCGCCACCACCGCTGAATGACTCCCACCACTAACCGCACACAACCCACAAATTCTGAGGGCCAGGTACACGCAAGGCTATACCTGGCCCTCGCCGTGGGTACGCAGATTTTAAGCCTCCTGGACTTCATCTACACCACCGTGGGACTGCGGCTCATTCCGGGGAGCTTTGAGATGAACCCCTTCTTCGGCGGAATCCTC
>CANQVL010000091.1 GCA_947627285.1 uncultured Oscillospiraceae bacterium | reverse complement strand
GTGAACGTATGGTCACATCCTGCCTTTATTTTAGGGGGTAAAGGTGTTCATTCGCTGCCACATCGCCGCCCGGAAAGGGGCGGCAGGACCGGAACGCGGAGAGCATCCGCGAACCTTTACATATATCTTTCATCCCTCCGCTCCAAGGCGTATGAGGGAAATCCGGGCGCTCAGGGCGCGTCCGAAACTATTTTCAGGAGGTTAATCAGATGAAAAGAAATTCTTCAAAACCCAAGCGCCGCTGTGGTGACGCCGGCTTCACGCTGGTGGAGCTGGTGGTGGTCATCGCCGTCCTCGCCATTCTCGCGGGCGTCGGCGCAGTGGCGTATAATGGGTACATAGAGTACACCCAAAAGGGCGTGGATAGGAACACCGTGGGGGAGATCATGCACGCTCTGGAGATCGCGGATTACGCGGACCCCCCGCTGTTCGGAGAAAACCCCAACGGCACAGTCTTTTTGAGTTCCAACGGTGTTGTTGGAACTACACCCGCCATCCAGAAAGCCCTTGATGACGCGGGAATCACCGCAACGCTGAGCTACGAAAAATGGTCCGGCGCAATCGACGCCAAGAAGGCGGCCAATTTAGTAAAGACCGCGTTGGATAGTCTCACTTTCCTGAACGGGAATGTCAATCTCACTTATGCCGGAGTCGCTACACAGAGCTGGGACGCTGTTAAAGACGCAGTTGGAAAAGTAACGGCCATACTTAACAGCGGTGAATTTGGAACACAAGGCGGCGATATAGAACGTAATGCCCCCGCCTTAGTCCTGGCGGCGGCAAAGGCGGCCAGTAATCCCTCTGCAAGTCTTGATTGGGTTAATTTCAACCCCTCCGCCGACAACAAAACCGAAAGTCTCCCCTCGATCGTGGCCAGGAATTATTCATTCGCCGAGTACCTAAGGCAAAACTATAATTATGACGGGATGGAGAAGGACATTGAAAACCTTCAAAATGTTGTGGCGACGTTTAACGCTCTCATAACTAACGATTATACAGACCCGTTTACTGACAGCAGTAACACAAATCTTTATGCGGCAGCACAAGCGTATCTGAATACTACGGTTGTAACGGAAGGAGGCACCCCTCTTTCGCAGGCTCAGATAGACAATCAAGGCTATAACCGGATGATGAAGTCCATGTATGACCAATACGGAAGTCAGCTCGACGAAAGAATAGAAGACGGCAAAACCTACTACGAATTTACGGGTAACGCCAGCACCTTCTGGGACGAAGCCGGCGGGATTCTTTCCACAGCGGGCCAAATGGCGCAGATGACCGCGGCTGAGCGAACGGAGTTTATAAGTAAACTTCCGGACGAAGGTACTGCCATTCAAGTGGTTGTCCTGGGCAGAGGGGCCGACGGCACACTGAATGTTTCGGCCATTCCGGCGGATGCTATGCCGAAAACCGAGAGTACCGGCGATGGCGGATGCAGCCATACACACACGACCGGAACGGTAACATTGGAATATATCCCGAGAACCAGTATAATTTGTCCTGCCCCCATAGTTTTATGCAACACGGCCGGTGCAACGAGTATTCAATTTAATATCAGAAACTATACTACTGGTGGTGAGGGAGAAATCCAGACTTTCAGTGTTCTTGCATCTGACGATACTGCTACATGGTCATGGGAGGGAAATGAGGATAACATTGTTTCACTTAATAAGGATGGTACTTTGACCGCGTCGAGTGTTACTGAAGTCAAAACTGTCACTTTAATAATAAGGGTTAAAAAGATTTCCAATCCTCTCCGCATTGCCATAACGATTTATCCGTAATTGTTTTATTTTCTCGGTTTAATGCAGCAAACACTAAAGTTTGCTGTAAATAATTAAAGGAGATGTAACCAATGAAGAAAATCATCAATCGCGTTCTCTGTTTGTTGCTCACCGTTGTGTTTGCCTGCTCCTTTGTTATTACTGCATCGGCGGCAGGAAACGCCAACGACTTCGGGGAGTCAACCGTCGCAGTTATCCGCTTCGGTTCATCATTCGATGAATATGATTCCCTTGAAGCCGCCTTTGAAGACTCCCTGCCGGGAGACTACATCTATCTCGTCAAGAACGTCACAATTACCGAGGACTTGACCGTGCCCTCAAACCGTACTCTTGTCATCCCTTCATCTGACGATCTTAACGACACAACGGCAGGGCACAACGTCTACGGCTCCCCCACTGACAAATCGGTCTATAAGACTTTAGCTGTCACGGGAACCGCAAAGCTCACAATCAACGGTACTTTGCTCGTTGCCGGAAACCAGGCAAGCCTTTCCCCTGTTACCGGCGTTCTCACCGGGGGTTACGGCGAAATGACGGTTGCCTCTACCGCCTCCGTTGAAGTCACTAACGGCGGGTCACTCTATGCCAGAGGCCAGGTTTCCGGCGAGGGCCACATTACCGCTGATTCCGGAGCAAAAATTTATCAGCTTCTCCAGGTCGTAGATTACCGGGGCGGCACCGTAACCAGCAGAATCTATAAAAATGTTTTCCCGTTCAACTGCTACAACCTTACCAATATCACCTGCCCGGTAACCTACGAATATGGCTCCGAGTTTTTAGCTCAGTACTATATTGCCGCAAAAGCTCCTATCTTTGGCAATATAGTTGACCGGGACGGTGTCGTTCCTGTCATTACTTATGAGAACGCCGAACACATGAATCCAAACGCTCTCTTTATTATGGAAGACAGCACGAGCAGCGTTGATTATTCCAGTTCGGAGGTTGTCCTGAAAGGAAAAATCAGAAACGGCGTTTTCTCTGTTGTGATTCCCGGCGTTTTAGACGATTACGAAATCACGACAGACGGCAAGGTTACTCCTATTTATAATCTCAATATCAGAGTTTCCAACGGCAGCACGTTGACCATCAACCAAATGTTCAAATTCTTGCCCGGTAGTTCCCTGACCGTTGATAACGGAGG
This sequence comes from uncultured Oscillospiraceae bacterium, assembly GCA_947627285.1. Taxonomy (GTDB): domain Bacteria; phylum Bacillota; class Clostridia; order Oscillospirales; family Oscillospiraceae; genus RUG626. Next base: position 332 of record CANQVL010000091.1, on the reverse strand, counting down.
GACAGTCAATCTTGTAAACGACGTTCCCATGTTCTTCTATACAGTCGATCAGTACAAGACTACCTTCTCCTGCCAGGGTTACAAGGGGCGGATGGTCACAGCCGAGCTGACGGTAAATGAGGGTGGCAGCTTCAACGGCAAAGTCGGCAGCTCTGCGGAGGACATGAGCAACATCCACGTGGGTGAGCCTGTTGCCAGCGCCGAGACGCTTAGTGATGTCGTTCTTGAAATCATTCAGAACGGAACAAGCTACACAGAAGAGTACGTTCCCTTCTACATGGTTGAGCTTCCTCTCGCATGACCCCCACCCCTAACCGCACACAACCCACAAA
>CANQVL010000090.1 GCA_947627285.1 uncultured Oscillospiraceae bacterium | reverse complement strand
ATGTGATTCCTCTATACCATAAAAAAGAATAAGCCCAGACCCTGTTTATCTGGGGTATAGGCTTATTATACGAGGAGTAAGCACAATGACGCTTGGAAATAGAATACTTCACAAGCTGCGATAACAAACTTGAAAAGGTTAAGCGGTACGGCGGCGACTGGATCACCGTTACGAACTGCGGCGACGAGCTGACGTACTACCGCGACGACAAGGATATAATTGAGCGGTTTGAAGCATAACTTTCACCGTCCGCTTCCATAGACCTGAAATACCGCCGTTCGATCCAAAAGTATCAGAGCAGGCAGATTTCCCGCCAGGATATGAAAACGATCATCGAGGCGGGAACTTACGCGCCGAGCGCCGGAGGCGGCCAGCGAAGTATCCTTGTGGAGCATCCCCGAAAACTATATTGCCCGCTGCTTTGTGATACTCGGATACTGCGACGGCAATTATCCGCAGCCGAAGCTGAGAAAAGCACAGAGAAGTAAAATCATTGATTGAGGCGGTTAGCGCAAAGCGCTCCGGAATGGAGATTCATATGACACAGAGAGAAAAAAGAGTATTTCTTATTCAGAAGCTAATTGATGAACAGCCCCGGTATCGGGAACTGAAAGCTCCCTCCGACGATGCGGAGCAGAAAATGCTGCTCCGCTCTCTGATGAACGTCCGCCCGCCGCGTCCCATCGGGGAGGATTTTCTTGTGGTACAGGACGAATATCTGCGGGAAGAAACCGCTCGCAAGGGCGTCACGGATATAGCCGATCTGACGCCTGTGGAGCCGGACATCTATCTCTGGCAGGGGGACATCACCACGCTGAAATGCGGCGCTATTGTGAACGCCGCAAATTCCGGCATGACCGGCTGCTATGCTCCCTGTCACGGCTGCATTGACAACGCTATCCACACCTACGCCGGGGTGCAGCTCCGGCTTGCCTGCGCGGAGCTTATGAAAAAACAGGGGCATGAGGAACCGGCCGGGCAGGCAAAGCTCACGCCTGCCTACAATCTGCCCTGCGATTACGTTCTGCATATGGTGGGCCCGATCATTTACGGCAGTGTGACCGGGAAGGATCGGGAACTGCTTGCCGCCTGCTACCGTTCCTGTTTGGAGCTGGCACAGCAAAACGGCATAAGAAGCGTGGCGTTCTGCTGTATTTCCACGGGAGAATTTCATTTCCCGAATGAAGAAGCCGCCAAAATCGCTGTGGACACAGTACGGCAATATAAAGGGGACACGGAGGTGATTTTCAATGTTTTCAAGGATGTCGATTACAAAATCTACCGGGAATTACTCGGATAATGTGAACCGCCTTCGGAAGGCGCTGGACGCGGCGGACGCCGTTGTGATCGGTGCGGGCGCAGGGCTGTCTGCCTCAGCGGGTTTTACCTATACCGGGGAGCGGTTTCAGCGGTATTTCTCCGATTTTGCCGACAAATACGGCATTCGGGATATGTATTCAGGCGGCTTTTATCCGTTTGCTGCGCCGGAGGAATTTTGGGCCTATTGGAGCCGTTATATTTTCATCAACCGCTATACTGACGCGCCGAAACCGGTCTATGAAAATCTGCTGTCACTGGTTCATGACAAGGACTATTTCGTAATCACCACAAACGTGGATCACTGTTTCCAGAAAGCGGGCTTCGACAAAAAGCGCCTTTTCTACACCCAGGGCGACTACGGACTGTTTCAATGCTCCCGGCCCTGTTGTCAGGAAACCTTTGATAATGAGAGCATGATCCGGCAGATGATGGAGCGGCAGAAGGATATGCGGATTCCTTCTGATCTTCTTCCTGTATGTCCGCATTGCGGCAGGCCAATGACGACGAATCTGCGCGCCGACGACAAATTTGTGGAGGACGAGGGCTGGCACCGGGCGGCAGAGCGGTACGAGGATTTTCTGCGGACACGGGGACAGCAAAGGATTTTGTTTTTAGAGCTGGGCGTGGGCTACAATACGCCCGGCATAGTGAAATTTTCCTTCTGGCGGATGACGGCAGAGAATCCGCCAGCGACATATGCCTGCATTAACTATGGAGAAGCGTCCTGTCCGACAGAGATTGCAGGAAGGAGTATCGTGGTTAATGCGGATATCGGGGAGGCCTTAAGCGCATTGCTTGGTAAAACAGACGGTTCGGATGAACTGTAATATCGAAAGCATGTAAGTAATAATATCAAAGGCATGTAAGTAACTAAAATATACAGACGAGCTGCCACTACGCAAGGTACGCCTTCGGTGTGGCAGCTCGTCATGCAGATAAAGGCAAAAAACAACAGCATATATCAGAATCTCTCTACTGAAAGCAAAATGCAACGGAAAATATATAGAATACGTTGCAAACATAAGACATTGTTTTTGTTTCCCCCGCCCCCTTAATTTCTAAAAATGCTTGACCATATTCAACAAGTAGAATATAATGATTATATTCTACTTGTTGAATATATAGCGAAAGGGGATAGCTTTATCATGCTGAAACATGGAATACTGGGATTGCTAAACTATGGGGATATGAGCGGCTATGAAATCCGCGAGGTTTTTAAGGATTCCTTAAACTATTTCTGGTCAGCACAGACCAGCCAAATTTATCGTGAAATTGGGGCGTTAGAAAAAAAAGGCTGGATTAAGAGACAGACTGTTAGGCAAGACGGGAAGCCAGATAAGAATATCTGCTCTATTACAGATGAAGGACAAAAAGAGTTGCTGCGATGGCTGTCGGAACCAGATACAGATATGGATATGCGCTCCCCCACCTTGATGAAAACCTTTTTTATGGGGGAATTGCCGATTTCAAACAGCTTAAACTTTTTCAAGAAACTTAACAAAGAATACCGCGACCTTTTGAACAATCTTCAAGCGGCAGATCATTCTATTGATTCCTATCAAGAAATGGTACCGGATAAACGGAAGGCGTTGTTTTGGCAGATGACCGCAGACTTTGGAAAACGATATATGCAAATGTATCTTGACTGGTCGGAAAGCTGTATTCAGATTTTGGAAAATATGGAGGGGTGCAACAATGAATATTCTTGTAATCAACGGAAGTCCAAAAGGGGAACGCAGCAACACACTTAGGCTCACGAACGCCTTTTTAGATGGGGTCTGCAGTTCACAGGAAGACTGTTCGCCCGAAATCGAAAGACTTCATATTGCGCAAATGGATATTAACCCCTGCCTTGGGTGTTTTTCCTGTTGGAAAACTACCCCCGGGCAATGCTGCATTCACGACGATATGCGGGCAGTCCTTGAAAAGTTGTTGTGGGCTGACCTGA
>CANQVL010000089.1 GCA_947627285.1 uncultured Oscillospiraceae bacterium | reverse complement strand
AGCGGCAGCGACTGGATCGTCACATCCACCAGCGCCCGCACGTCGAGGTCAAAGGCCCTGTCGTAGTCGGCCAGGGTGATCTCCTTGAGCGGCTGGACAGGGCACCAACCCGCGTTGTTCACAAGAATATCCAGTTTCTCCCCGTATTTTTCTTTCATCGTGTCGATCACTTTTTCGACCTGCTCGGTTTTGGTGATGTCCGCCGCCACATAGGAGATTTTTTCATCTGCTTGCGCGGTCTCCTGAAGGGCGCTTTCACGCCTGCCGACGATCATCACATGAGCGCCCTCTTTGGCGAACCTGATTGCCATGGCGCGTCCGATGCCCGAACCGCCGCCGGTGATCAGCGCAACCTTACCTTCCAATCTCTTGCTCATTTTCTTTTCCTCCTATTATTTTAATATGTACCTGAGCCACAGAGTATCGTTTTCGATGACCTCCACCGCCTTCAGGGTGAACGCCTTGGGGATCGACGGGGCCAGCTTTCTCGCCTCGAAAAGGGACGCCGCGGCGATGTCGCCGTCCGCCGCCGGGACCAGGACGACGCTGAGCTCGTCCACCAGGCCACGGGAGACAAAGGACCAGTTGGTGATGCCGCCGCCCGCCAGAAGGACGCTCTCAATTCCAAAATGCTCCTTGAGCCTCCTGAGCAGGAGCTCGCAGTCGATCTGCTTCTCCCCGGCGATAATGTAGGAGATGCCGAGGCTTTTGAGGTAGGCGATGTAGCTTGCGGACGCCCGCTCCGTCAGCGCCTCGATGACGTGGGCCTTGGGGCGGCCCTTTTTCTCTACAAATTTGCCGCTCCATTTAAGCGTCCCCTCCGGGTCCATGGCGATAATATAATTTTCCGCCCCGCTGTCGCCCACGTAGACGCGACTTATCTGCTCCGCACTCCTTTCCGGCAGGTCAGAGACGTAGACATATCCGTCCGCGTATCCCTCCGCCGCCGTAGTGGTCCCGTAGATCGTGGCGGGACAGCCGTAAAACGTGCGCAGCTCCCCGTATTTCTTAAAGCCGGGCCTCGTCTCCGGCAGGGAGAAGTACCGCCCGTCGATTTTCCCGTCCAGGGACATCAGCATGTGACAAATCACTCTCGGTCTGTCCATAACTTCCTCCTTACGCAAAGTCGCCCTCCCACTCTCTGGGGGTGCCGCTGAACATTCCGCCCATGAAGTCGTAATTGATGTTGAAATACCGTCCCGACTCGCCCTGGTCCATGGCGCGGATAAGCTCCATCTCCTCGTCCGTCAGCTCAAAGTCGAAAATCTCGATGTTCTCCTGAATGTGGTCCGGGTTTGTGGAACCGGGGATCACCGAAAAGCCCTCCTGGATATGCCAGCGGACGATGATTTGCACCACGCTCTTGTCATGGGCGGCGGCGATGGACTCCAGAGTCTGCGCGTTCAGAAGCCGCTGGTCCCCGTGGCCCAGGGGATACCAGCACTCCACCTGGATGTTGTACTGCTCCGCAAGCTCGCGAGTCTCCCGCCGCTGGGCAAAGGGATGACACTCGATTTGCATGATTTGGGGCTTGATCTCCTGCTCCATGATGGCGTTGAAGGCATCCATGCGGTTGTCGAAGTTGCTGATGCCCAAGGCGCGTATCTTGCCCTCACGATAGGCCCGCTCCATGTCCTTCCACGCCGCCACGATAGTGTCGATGTCCCCTGCCGGGTGGTGGAGATAGACCAGGTCCAGGTATTCAACGCCCAGCCGCTCCAGCATCCCGTCGATTGCGTTGTAGGCGTCGCCGTACTCGTTGGGCCACAGCTTGTCCGTGATCCAGATCTCCTCCCGGGGCACGCCGCTGTCCCGGATGCCCTGGCCCACGCCGCGCTCCTGAAGATACCCGTGGGCGTCGTCCAGGTGGCGGTAGCCGGCCTTCAGCGCCGCCGCCACAGCCTCCCGTGAAGTCTCGTTGAGTACGCCCAGGTCGCCGTTCTCCAGGCTTTGGATCTGTGTGCCAAGCCCAAACTGGGGCATCTGCACGCCGTTGTTGAGGGTAATCAAAGGAACCCCTTCAACAGAGGTGATGTTAGAAGCGTCCGCGGGGCCGCTGCCGGGAGCCTCGACCTGTACGTCAGAGGCAGGAGCTGGCGGCTCGGCAGTTTCGCCTGACGGCCCCTCGCTTTGGGCCGATCCATCACTTTGGGGTGGCTCCGTACTTTCCTGCGATCCGGGGACCGTATCGGCGTTTTCCGTTGCCCCTCCGCAGGCAACCACGGAGAGGGCGAGAGCAAGCGCGAGCAGTAATGCGGCTGTTTTCCTCATGGAGCAGTCCTCCTTTTACACCTTATGACAATCATTATAAAAAAATCGAGACCTCCTGAGAAGTCTCGATTGGTTATCCACTTCTTACCTGCGGTTATAACTGGGGGTTTTCCGCCAGCACCTTTCCCAGGGCCTCCATGAATCGGGCCACGGTCTCGGAGGGCTCCGGGGAATAGAGGATGCCCACAGGCATTTTGTGCTCCCACTGGACGGGAATCACCTTCAGGAGCGGGTGGACCACGTTCCAGCTCCTGATGACCGTCAAAATATCCCGGCGCTGTTCGCACTGGTTGAAGATGTCGACGCTGTAATAGTCGAAGTCCTCGATCTCGATTTGCGGGTGGTTCTCCCGAAGGTCCCGGCGCAGCTCGTCCATGTTCCTGCACCAGCCCCGTTTTGCCATGAGGAGGCTCCGCCCGTAGAGGTTCTCCACCGTGAGGCTGTCCTTTGATGCCAAGGGGTCATAGATAGACACGGCGCAGCAGATGGGTTCCATGGTAATCACAAGCCCCTGACAGTTCCGGTTTTTCATGAGAAGCTCGTCCGGGAAGCCGGTCACCACGTCGATGTTCTGGCCCAGGTTTTTCAAAATCTCCACCGCGTTGTCCTGAGTGTTCTCAAAGGGCACCAGCTTGAAGCTCACATCGGCGCAGTATTCGTGGATGCGGGGCCACAGGTCCATGAGCATCTGGGCGGGCATCATGGGGGACGTGCCGATGCGCACCACCTTGTCCGCCTCCAGCATGGCGTTCCGCGCCCGCAAAACCGCCTCCTCGCAAAAGCCGGTGATGTACTTGGCGTCCTTGTAGAGCGAAACCCCCGCCTTCGTCAGCGTCAGCCCCCGGTGGGTCCGGTCAAAGAGCCGCACCCCGATGTCGTTCTCCAGCTGGTTTATCTGCTTTATCAGCGCCGCCGATGTAATAAACAGCTCCTCCGCCGCCTTATTGAAGCTCCCCGCCTCCGCCGTGCGGATGAAGGAGGTGAAGTTCAGGTTGTTGATATTCA
>CANQVL010000088.1 GCA_947627285.1 uncultured Oscillospiraceae bacterium | reverse complement strand
GTCTCTCCCTCATCGCCGCCCGCCTCGCCGGTGACCTGTTTACCTGAGCGCTTTTTGCCCGGCTTCGCGGCGGCGTAAGTGGCGCCGATGGCGGAGGCGAAGCTGTTCCCGCAGTAGTCCATTGCCTCCACGGAGAGCCCGCAGCTGTTCGCCAGCTTATAGTACCGCCGCAAAAACTCCATGGGCGCCGCCCACAGGCGCACGGAGAACGCCGGCTTCCCGTCCTCGTCCGTGACGGTGTCCACCAGCGTGAAGGTTATCTGATACCCCTCGGTGTCAACAGGGAAGTAAACGTCCCTGTTGGAGCTTATCATCTTCGCCAGCCACTTGCGCTCCACGTTTGGGATCGTGGCGGTCTCCGCCAGGATTTGAGTGGAGCACAGGCAGAAGACCGCCTTGCGCACGGAGCCCAGACGGTTGGCCTTGATGATGTCACGCAGAGCCTGTGCCACCGCCTCCGGCATCAGTATCTCTCCGTCCTCCACCGCCCCCTGGGGCAGCGGGGCGGAGAGCTGCTTTTTGTGCCGGACGGGGCGCTTCCCAAAGGCGGTGAGCGAGACGCGGATCTCGCCGCTGTCAAGCTCGATGACAAGGCCCTTGCCGGATAATTTCTTTTTCATTTTTGTTTTTTCCTCGCTTACGGTTTTGCACGCAGGGCGGAGCGGTCCGATGTCCGGACCGCTCCGCCCCGCGCGCACAGCATGTGCGCGCGGGGTCCTCAGGGTGTCACCCGTTGGGTTGGATACCCGTTGAAGGGGGTGTCGCAGGGATGTAACTCAGTCTCCTTCCACCCACTTATTCGGGTTAGAACCGCTCGAGCTCCACGCAGCCCCTTTGGTCGCAAAAGTCTTCCCTTCCAAAGCCCCTATATTATTTTCGTTTGTAGTACCGTACAGCAGATTAAACGCATCATACAGGTCCTTGTCGTTAGTTTTATCATATCCAGTAAATGTCACATCTCCACTTGAGCTAACTGTAATACTAGTTATGGATTTCATAGGGGTAGTTGAAGCCCCAGCGCTCTGGGCTGCGGTCACAACATTGGCAAGCTTTGCCAAGTCCTTCGCTTCTTTAGCCTTGTCTATGTACCCGCCGTAAGCTGAGGCGCCGACGCCTGCCAGGATGGCGAGGACAGCGATGGTGACCACCAGCTCCACAAGAGTGAAGCCGGCGCGGGAAACAAGCTTCTTCTTACTGTTTTTCATTTTTGGTTCGTTCCTTTCCTAAAAGAAATAATTTATTGCGACCCGCCCGGAGGGGGTGGGGAATCGCCTTATTCAAGATACTGGTCGTAAGCCTTTGTCATGTTCAGCATGGGGAGGTAGATGGAGAACACGATTATGATGACAAACACCGCCATGAACAGGATCATCATTGGCTCCAGCAGCGCCAGGAGCTTCGCCGTCTGGTCGCTTACCTCCTGGTCGTAGAAGTCGGCGAGCTTTGATAGCACGCCCTGGAGGTCGCCGGAGTTCTCGCCCACGGACACCATGTTGGTCACCAGCGGCGGGAACCTGCCCGTATCGCGCAGGGACACATTCAGCGACCAGCCCTCGGAGACCAGGGTCCGAGCCGTCTGGACCGCCTCCTCATAGTAGATGTTCGACATATTCGACGCCGCCAGGTCCAGGCTCTCCAGAAGCGTAAGACCGGAGGCGAGGAGCAGTGAGAGCATACGGCACATCGTGGCGCAGGCGGACCTGACGATGAGCTTGCCCAGGACCGGGGTTTTCAACGCTATCATTCCGAATACGTGCCTGCCGCTGTTGGTCCGCCCGTAGAGCGCGCACCCCGCGGCAAATACCGCGGCGAGCAGCAGCAGGAGCCACCACCAGCGCCCCATCCAACTGCTGAAGGCGACCACCTTCTGCGTCAGGGGAGGGAGCTCCGCGCCCACGGAGTCGAAGGTCTCCATGAACATGGGGACTATCATGGTCATCATGACGATCATGACTATTATCATGACGATTAGCAGGATCACGGGGTAGATCATGGTCTTTGAAACGGAGCTCTTTGTCTTCTGCGCCTTGTCAAAGTACGCCTCCATCTGGATAAACACGCTCTCCAGATTTCCCGACTCCTCGCCGGCTCTGACCATGCTCACCAGGATAGGCGGGAACAGCTTTCTGTGCTTTCCCATGGCGGCGGCAAGGGCGTGGCCCTTTTCCACCTCGCCCTGCATGTCGCGGACGGCGGATTTGAGCTGCTTGTTGCCCGTCTGCTCCTCCATCATGGACAGCGCAGTGGTCACCGGCACGCCCGCGCGGAGGATAGATGAAAACTGGCGGCAGAAGATCGCCATATCCTTGGATTTCGGCTTGCCCATGAGGGGGATATTGAAGTCGCGCTCGAAAAAGCTCTGTTTCTTTATTTCGTAAGGGGTGAAGCCGGCGCTGCGCAATGACGCCCTCGCCAGCTCCGGGCTTGCCGCCTCAATGGAGTCGCGCACGGTTTTGCCCACCGTGTTCCTCGCGATATAGGTGTAAAATGGCATAGGCGCGACGCCTCCCTTACAGCTTCATGCGCTGTACGCCCGCCAGCGCCTCGGGGTCGCCGGCGACGTCCATCGCGTCCTTTAATGTGACCTCGCCGGTGCGTACAAGCTCCGCCAGCGCGTCGTTCAGGAGGATCATACCCTGCTTGCGCCCTGTCTGGATGGTGCTCACCAGCTGGTAGCTCTTGTTTTGCCTTATAAGGCTCTTGACCGCCGGCGTGCCCACCATTATCTCAAAGACGGCGCGCCTGCCTCCGCCGATCCTCGGCAGGAGAGCCTGGCCGATGACGCACTCCAGCACGTCCGCCAGCTGGATACGTACCTGCTCCTGCTGGCTGGGCGGGAATACGTCCACGATACGTTCAACGGTGTTTGCGGCGCCCTTGGTGTGGAGCGTTCCGAATACCAGGTGCCCCGTCTCGGCGGCGGTTATGGCGGTGGAGATTGTCTCCAGGTCGCGCATCTCGCCCACGAGAATGACGTCCGGGTCCTGCCGCAGAGCGGCTCGAAGTCCCGCGGCGAAGCTTCCCGTGTCGCTGCCCACCTCTCGCTGGTTGATGACGCAGTGGACCGGTACGTGCACGTACTCGATGGGGTTCTCCAGCGTGATTATGTGCCGCCGCTCTGTCTCGTTGATGTGGTGAAGGAGCGCCGCCAGCGTGGAGCTCTTGCCGGAGCCCGTGGGACCCGTCACAAGGACAAGGCCTCGCGGCTTCTCCGCCTGCTGGACCAGCACCTGCGGCAGCTTCAGCTTGCCCGCGGTGGGCACCTCCAGCGGAAGGAGACGCAGCGCCAGCGCCGTGTGTCCCTGCTGGCGGAAGACGTTGACGCGGAT
>CANQVL010000087.1 GCA_947627285.1 uncultured Oscillospiraceae bacterium | reverse complement strand
CTCGTCAGTGGCTTGCTTTGCTATGCCTTCTTCCTGGCCTGCTCTACGTTTTGCGCTCGTTAATTGTTTTCACAGTATCCCCTCCGTTTTCTGATTTTACGGACACAAAGCCCATACAAAACCACTCCCGCAATCAGGATCGTCACATAGGCCCAAGTGGGGAGAATAAGTAAAAAACGGTCAAAAGGAAGGGCTGACGCGCAGTAGATGATCCCTGCCCATACAACGACAGCGGCTAATGACAGTCCGTCCTGATCCCGAATAAAAGCCGACAGGACCAGCAAAGCGATACACAGGTATGTGTTTGGAATGGCCCCGCACAGCGCCAGCCTGACAAAATTTTCACCCGTAAAATTTGACAGGAGCACAGCCAGCGCCAGGAAAACGAATACCATGTAAGCAGAGATCAGCACCGCCCTCCCCACCAGCATTTCCGAATATGAAAAAGGAAAGGTTTCTTCCAGTTCACGCATGGCGGGGTTGGAGTGAAGTACATATCGGTGAAACAGGATAAGCATCGGCAGAGGACTGATACAAAAAACCGTTATCATAGGTGATGTGAGCTTTGTAAAGCCGAGGCCTGCTGGGACGGAAATCAAAAAAAGTGCCAGCAAAAGCCGGGGATCAATTTCATCCTTTGCCGTTTTTATCAGGACTGATAAAGCGGTTCCAGGCCTTCTTCGCGGCATCGACGCCTGAAGTAAATCAATTGTCCGGTTTATTTCCCGCTCCATGCGATCATTCATTGGAAGTCCTCCCGTAGAAGCTTGAAAAGAGTTTTCTTTGCGGCAGACAGCCGTGATTTGACTGTGGGTAACGGTGTTTTTGTTCGCTGGGCAACCTCGTTCGCGGTGAGCTGATAAAAGTAATGCAGGATCACGGCCTCCCGCTGTGCGGCGGGCAATTTCGCCAAGGCGCTTCGGACTGTAAACGAAACCGCCGCCGTTTCCTCAAAGGCTGGAACCGAGATCTGTTGATCCGGTTGGTTCTCAGCTGCCAAAATTGTCCTTTTTTGCAACCGAAAGAAGTCCATACACTTGTTGTGCGCGATGGTAAAGAGCCAATTGTCGAACTTTTTCCATGGATGATAGTTCGGAATATTCCGCATCATGGCGATAAAAACATCCTGGGTCAGATCATAGGCGTCCTGTTCTTGTTCAACAAATTTGAAAATATATCCGTAAACGCGCGGGTACCAGCGCCGGACTAAAATATCCAGCGCGCTTTTGTCCCCGGCTTTCACTCCGCGCACCAAATCATGATCGGTGTACTCCACTGGCTCACCACCTTGCTTCTGATAGTATAACGCAGCGGGACGGCAAAAAGAATGATTGAATCTAAAAAATATATAGTGTCAAATGGTGTGATGGTTATTTCTCTTATTATTAATACATAATTTCAACAATTTTCTGAAATTTTATGTCATTTTTGTGTCAAAATAGCCCCATTTTTGCCCCTTTAAAAACCCTTTAAATCAACTTTACACAACAATAATGCACTCTTTTCCTACATACCACAACTTACATCATTATTTCAATGAAAAACAGTATTTTTAAAAATTTTTAGTTAAGTTTGGATTGAAATAACAACACAAACATTAAATCAACACAATTTTGGACTTAATATTCTAAAAATTCAGTATCTTGACAAATCGGACGAAACGGTTTATAATAGCTAATACTATTAGCTGTATGGAGCGTCCCATGGACTATGAAGAAATGGCCGCTGAGCTCTTGAGGCTCAGGACCGAACAGCTCAAAAGCGTCGTCTGGCGGCAGACCGCAAAGCTCACGCAGGGGGAGCTTCTGGCGCTATACTACCTTCAGGAGCATGACGGCGGGGTATATCCCCGCGAGCTCAGCGACGAGCTTTCCGTCAGCACCGCGCGCATCGCGGCAATGCTCCGGGACATGGAGGAAAAGGGCTGGATCGTAAGGCGGGAGGCTCCGTCGGACAACCGGCACATACTTGTCTCCCTGACCGACGAGGGGCGCGGCGAGATGCGCCGGCGGCGCGAGCAGACACTCTCATCACTTTCTGACGCGCTGAAAGCCCTTGGCCCGGAGGACTCCGCCGAGCTTATACGGATACTTAAACGAATGAACGAGATCTGCAGTAAATAGACACAAGGCCGCAGCTCATTTTGGCTGCGGCCGTTTCATAGAAAAGAAGCTAACAGTATTAGCGTTATCCGTTATGGATGGAAAGGAGCGAAAATAGTGGACGGTTTGAATGAAAATAACAGGTATTTTGAGGAACAGGCGGCATTGTGCGCGTCGTCCGACCGCATAAGCCGGGAGCTATACGCGGAATTCGGCGTCAAGACGGGTCTCCGGGACGAAAACGGCAAGGGCGTACTCACGGGCCTTACCAACATATCCGAGGTGACGGCGTTTAAGTATATTGACGGCGTCAAAACGCCCTGCGACGGCGAGCTTCTCTACCGTGGCTATGACGTGCGGGACCTCATTCGCGGAAGCTCCCGCTTTGCCTTTGAGGAGGCGGCGTATCTTCTGCTGTTCGGGGACCTGCCGGATAAGGCGCGTCTCGACGGGTTTGTACGGGTGCTTGCGGAAAAGCGCATGATGCCCACGAACTTCACCCGTGACGTTATAATGAAGGCGCCCAGCGCGGACATCATGAACTCCATGACAAAAAGCGTCCTGACGCTGGCCTCCTACGACCCGCTGGCAGGCGACCTGAGCCTGCCCAACGTCCTGCGCCAGTGCGTACAGCTCATGAGCGTCCTTCCCATGCTGGCGGTGTACGCCCACCACGCCTACAGCCACTACGAGCTGGACGGAAGCATGTACATCCACCGTCCCGACCCGGCCCTCTCCACTGCGGAGAATTTCCTTCGGCTTCTCCGTCCCGATATGTCCTATACGGACCTTGAGGCACGGGTCCTGGACGTGGCCCTTCTCCTGCACGCCGAGCACGGCGGCGGCAACAACTCCACCTTCACCACCCGCGTGGTCACCTCCTCAGGGTCCGACACCTACTCCGCCATCGCCGCGGCCCTGTGTTCGCTGAAGGGAGCGCGCCACGGCGGGGCAAACATCATGGTCATGCGGATGATGGAGGACATAAAAGCCCACGTCCGTGACTGGTGTGACGAGGACGAGGTGACCGCGTACCTTGTGAGGCTCTTGAACGGCGAGGCTTTCGACAGGCAGGGCCTCATATACGGTATGGGTCACGCGGTCTATTCCCTTTCCGACCCGAGAGAGGTGGTGTTCAAGGGCTTTGTGGAGATGCTGGCTCACGAGAAGGGCCGGGAGCGGGACCTGGCCCTCTATAACGCCATTGAGAAGAACGCGCCCCGCGTCATCGCCGAAAAGCGCCGGATATACAAGGGCGTCAGCCCCAACGTGGACTTTTACAGCGGCTTTGTATACGAAATGCTGGGCATTCCGGTGGAGCTCTATACGCCGATCTTCGCCGTTGCCCGCATCGCCGGCTGGAGCGCCCACCGGCTGGAGGAGCTGGTCAGCGCCAACAAGATCATCCGCCCCGCCTACAAGAGCCTTTGCAGGAGGCGGGAGTACACAAAAATCGA
>CANQVL010000086.1 GCA_947627285.1 uncultured Oscillospiraceae bacterium | reverse complement strand
GCCGCCGCCCGCTTTATCGGTGGATTTTATTTATTGTTCTTCTTGTTATTCTTGATAGCCTTTTTAGCGTCGCTCTTGTCGTGCCTTGCGGCCTTCAGCTCCGCCTTGGCCTTTTTCTCGGCGCGCTTGGCGAGGACTTTTTTGTTTTCCGCCTCAAAATCCAGGCCCTGCTTCTGGCACTTCTCGCGCAGTTCCTTGATTCTGATTTCCTCGGCCATGCGGTCGGCCTCCTCACGCTCACGGCGCTCAAGCTCGTCCGCGGGTATGTACTCGATGCCAAGGGCCGCGCACTCCGCTACCTTGCGATCCTGAAGCTCACGGGACACTTGGGGCAGGTGCTTCTCGATGTCAAAGAGGAAGAAGAAGATTATGAACACCAGAATGCCGATGATGATGTAGCTGCCCTGATAGGCGAAGTTGATCCAAGTGGTGGCGGCGGCGGGCTGGTCGGCGTAGAGGGCGATGTCGCCGTTCATGCCGATCTGCTGGGGCTGCGTGTACTTGCTGGCCATCAGGCCAAGGTTGAAAAGGCCCTGGGCGATGCCCACCGCGAACATCATGGAGGCGCTGGAAAGTCCCCCGGTGAGCCCGTCGCAGCGGACCTTCGTTTTCCACTCCACGTGGTCGATGACGTCGCCCATGTAGGAGGTGATCACATAGGAGAAGGCGATGTTTCCGATAGCCGCCAGAGCCGTTCCAATCATGATCATCATGCGGCTTCCGGCGTTCATATACGCAAAGATGGAGCCAATGACGGTGAGGATGGACCCGCCCCAAATTACGGTCCGGCGTCCGAACTTCTTCATGAGAGGCAGGAGCAGCAGGATTCCGGGACCCATGGGCGAGAGCGCGATCATCTGGAAGCTCGCCTGGATTGCGCCCACCTCGCCGTAGGCGTTGCCCCGGACTACCCAGCCGGAGTAGTAGATGAGGGAGATATTGCGCATATTGGTGAGGATCTCGGTGACAAGCAGAAGGACGATGAACAGTATCCAATACTTGCTCTTGAGGCACGCCTTGAGCTGCTGGAGCATGGGAGCCTCGGTGTGGGCCGTGGCGGCTTTTTTGGAGGTGTCCTCGATGCCGGACTGGTTGCGGCGCTCCTCGGTGACGCGCTCACGGGTGTAGAAGTACTGGACAAAGGCCAGAGGCACACCCAGAAGGGCGAAGAAGGACATGGTCACAAAGTAGCCCTGGGCGTTGTTGCCGTGCATGGCGGAGCAGACCGCAGACAGGATCATGGGGAACAGGATGGACACAAGGCCCGTGCCAACGTTCATGGTGATGCGGGCCGCCATGGCGTTATTTTTCCGCTGGTTCACATTACGGGTGGACAGGGCGGCGGACAGCTCCTTGGACATATTCCACATGGTGTAGGCCACGCAGTAATAGAGGTTGTAGCTGATGATCACCCAAATGGCCTGTGCCACCGTCCCTTGGAATGGCATCCAGAACATCAGGATGATGGAGATGGCCACAAGCGGAGCTGAAATAATCATCCAGGGCCGGACCTTACCCTGGCGGCAGGTGGTCATGTCGATGAGCTTGCTCATCACCAGGTTCGTCACCGCGTCCAGGAGCTTTGAGACAAGCGGGAACAGCACCATGAAGGTGGCGATCCACGCCGCCCTGTCCACGGTGAACCCCAGGATGTCCGTCAGGTACTGGTTGAAGTAGCTGTTGACGATGGACTGGCCGATGAGCATCCCATAGGGACCCAAGACATAGCCCAGCCACATCTCTTTGCGGGTGGTGTTTGCGGACTTGATGCGCGAGTCCCATTTGGAGCTTGAAAAGGCCCCGGACAGCAAGCCGCGTTTTTCTTTGACCGCGTTCATTGATTATCCTCCCTTTTTCAAATAATTGAGTTTACCGATAGCTTCATTTTATCATGTGTGGGAGGAAACTGATTAACATTTTTTCGCCTTAATTTATAGTTTTTAGTTTACTTTTTGATTTTTTTGACGAAATTGTGAGGGAGTCATGCCCTCAATGCGTTCAAATTGATGAGTAAAATAGCTTTGGGAGGAAAATTTCAGGCTCTCGCTTATATTGAGAACGCTCATCTCCGTATTGACCAGCAGGCGCTTCGCCTCATCTATCTTGGTGCGGAGGATAAAATCCTTCACGGTGAAGCCCGTCTCAGTCTTAAAAAGCCTTGTAAAATAGTACGGGGTGTACCCGGACCGCTCTGCCAGATCCTCCACAGTGATGGCGTCCGTAACGTGCTCCTCAATATAATCCCTGGACGACTGGATAGGCCGGGAGATGCCGGGGGCGCTGTGAATTCGATGGACACGGCGAATGAGGTCCTCGTACATGGTATGGCTCACCGCCGCGATCTCGCTGATGCTCCGGCAGCCGTCCACCATTTCCGTATAGGTATCGGACAGGGTGTACGCCGCGTCCGCGGACAGGCCCCCCTCAATGGCCGCCCTGGTGCATAGCGTAATAAAGGCGACCACTGAATACTTGGCCTGTCGTATGGGGTCTATGCTCGCGCGGATGCCTCGGCTCCCCGTTCCCGCCGTGGCAAGGGCGCCCCGGAAATCCAGATTTCCAGTTTTGACACGGCTCAAAAGCTCATGCTCGTTGATGAGCGGAGAGTGCGCGTTCCTTTCCTCTCTCTCCTTCCCTTGCGCCGGGGGCATATCGTATATGAAGTCGCTGATGTCCACAGCGTTTCCCGTCACATATCGGTGCAGGAGCACGGTGAACTGGAAGAAGCTTACGGTGGATATGGCCGGAATGTGCATCATACAGTCGATGAGGGCCCGCTTGTTGAAAAAGGAGAGGTTATAAGGCTCTATGAGCTTCTCCGCCATGCTCCAGGTGATTGGCTGGGTGAGGATCGGTCCCAGCACATAAAGCTCCCGCTGTCCTGTAACGATGGACCACAGCACGCCGATCTTCGCCCCGATGATCAGGGGCGCGGCATTTTCACAGGTGTGACGGCGAATGATCTCCACCCGCTCCGGCGTCAAAAGGAGCTTCCGGTGCAGGTTCGGGATGGCGGAATTGGACGCGATCATATTCAGCGCCTCGTCAAACCGGCTGCTCCAAAGCCCGAAGCAGTCACGCAGCGATTCAAGGAAAACATCAAGTTCATTACTATTTTCCATATCCGTCTCCTCCCCGAATTCCTTCAAGCGCCCCCGTACAGAGGCTCATCATAAGCTCCGCCACATTCTCCGGCGCGTCCTTCATACCGTCGCGCATCCAACTACTTAATATCGCGCCGCTGCCATAAGCCAAAAAATCATATGTCATCCGTTCCCGCCGCTCCGACGCGCCAGGGACATTTCTTTTGAACAGCGGATACGTCCTTTCAAAAACCGCTGTAAAAATTTTGGACGGAAACAACCTGTCCCCGTGATCTGATGCCAGTATCATATACCGCCTGCCGTCCTCGCGCAAATATGTAAGCAGCTCCATCAGGAACGGTTTTACCTTGGTTGTGCTTCCGAGAGCGCCGCAGACCTTCTCTATAAACTGCTGCTCCAGCTTATCCAGAAGGTCCGGGACGTCCATGTAGTGCTTATAAAATGTGGCTCTGTTGATACC
>CANQVL010000085.1 GCA_947627285.1 uncultured Oscillospiraceae bacterium | reverse complement strand
TGGTCCACCATGTGCAACGAGGGCGAGCTTTTGGAGCGTTTCAATATCCAACTCTCCCCGGTGCCCCTGCCGGAGCTGACCGCCGAGGTGAAGCGCGCCATAGCCGACGGGGACGAGGTAAAGGCGACAGTGGATTACTGCCGGGATAATATGGTCATAAACGTGACCGACGGGCAGCTGACCAACGTGGCGGGCCTCGCCGTGGCTATGGAGCGGCTCATCAAAAAATACCACTGCAACGCCGGGGCAATACAATGTTGGAACGCCCTCCAGGACGAGCTTGGCATCATGCCCTGCGCCGCCAACGCGATTTTGAACGACAAGGGAATCCCCATCGTCTGCGAGACGGACATCCACGGCGCAATCACCGCGCTTCTGGTGGAGGCGGCAGATTTGGAGGGGCGTCGGAGCTTCTTCGCCGACTGGACCATTCGCCACCCGGACATTGAGAACGGTGAGCTTCTCCAGCACTGCGGCCCCTGGCCCCTGAGCGTCGCCGGGTGCCGGCCATGCATAACCTACCCGCTTGCCTTCGACTACCCCGGCGCCATCACCGCCGAGGCAAAGCACGGGGAGCTTACCCTGGCTCGCTTTGACGGGGACAACGGGGAGTACAGCCTCCTGCTGGGCAACGCGAAGGGTGTGGACGGCCCCAAGGGAATGGGCACCTACCTCTGGGTGGAGGTTCAGAACATCAAGAGGCTGGAGGCCAAGATCGTGGAGGGACCGTACATCCACCACTGCGTCGGTATCCACAAGGACGTGGTGCCGGTGCTCTACGAGGCGTGCAAGTACATGGGTATCAAGCCCGATCTCTACGACCCCATCGAGGAGGACGTAAAGGCATATTTAAGGGGCGAGTAATATGGATAACAGGGAACTGACAATTCACAGCTGGGATCTGCGTCAGGACATTTTGGACATTGTCATGGCGGGCGGCGGCGGACATATCGGCGGGGATATGAGCGTCTTAGCGCCGCTGCTCCTACTCTACAAAAGGCACCTGTGCGTAACGCCGGAGACGGTGGACGACCCGAACCGTGACCGGTTCGTCCTCTCCAAGGGCCACTCCATGGAGGCGTACTACGCCGTTCTTTGTGACTGCGGCTTTCTGGAACTTGAGGACGTGAAGGCGCGTTTTAACAAACTGGGCTCGCCCTACATTGGACACCCCCACAACGTCCTGCCGGGAATTGAGATGAACTCCGGCTCTTTGGGCCACGGCCTTCCCATTTGCGTGGGGATGGCACTGGCTGGGAAGATGGACAAGAGGGACTACCGCGTTTACACGATTATGGGCGATGGGGAGCTTGCGGAGGGCTCCGTCTGGGAGGCGGCAATGGCGGCGTCAAAGTTTGGCCTTGATAACCTCTGCGCCGTCATTGACCGTAACCGCCTCCAGATCTCCGGTTCAACCGAAGAAGTGATGCCGGAGGACCCCTTAGATCGGCGCTGGGCGGCCTTCGGGTGGAATGTCCTGAGCGTGGACGGCACAAGCATCGACGCTCTTGATGTGGCATTTGAGACGGCAAAAACAGTGAAGGGCAGGCCCACGGTGATTGTCTCAAACTCCGTCAAGGGGTACGGCTCTCCCGTCATGGAAAATAAGGCCGGCTGGCACCACAAGGTTCCCACGGCGGCGGAGTACGAGCAAATTAAGGCGGACTTTTTACGGGGAAAGGAGGCGGCTCAACATGTCCAATAAGATCCCCAACCGGCAGGCAATTTGCGAGACGTTGATGGAGCACGCGAAAAATGATCGGGACATAGTGGCTTTGTGCTCCGACAGCCGCGGCTCCGCCTCCATGACGCCGTTTTTTGAAACATTTCCGGACCAGTCCGTTGAGGTGGGTATCGCTGAACAGGACTTAGTCGGCATCGCGGCGGGTCTTGCCGCCTGTGGGAAGAAGCCCTACGCCTTCTCACCGGCAAGCTTCCTCTCCACCCGAAGCTATGAGCAGTGCAAGGTGGACGTGGCCTACTCCGACACCAATGTGAAGCTCATCGGCATATCCGGCGGCGTCAGCTACGGGGCATTGGGCATGAGCCACCACTCAGCCCAGGACATCGCCGCCATGGCCGCCATCCCCAACATGCGCGTCTATCTGCCCTCGGACCGGCACCAGACGAAAAAGCTCATGGAGGCGCTTTTGCAGGATCAAAAGGGCGCCTACATCCGGGTGGGCCGGAACACCGTGGAGGACGTCTACACCGAAGAAAACTGCCCCTTTGAGATGAATCGGGCGACGGTCCTGAGAGAGGGTACGGACGTGCTTTTGGTGGCCTGCGGCGAGACGGTGCGCCCCGCCTTAGAGGCGGCGGAGCTTTTAGCGGGGGAGGGGATAAGCTGTACCGTCCTCGACATGTACTGTGTAAAGCCCCTGGATGTCGAGACGCTTTTGAAATACGCAAGCAGCGCCAAGCTAATCGTCACCGTGGAGGAGCACGCCCCCACAGGCGGCCTCGGCTCCATGGTGGCTCAGCAAATAGGGGAACATTGCCCCCGCTTTGTTAAAAACCTCTCTCTCCCCGACGCCCCTGTCATCACAGGAACCAGCCGGGAGGTATTCAACTACTACGGCCTTACCGCCGGTGGGATTGCCGAAACCGTAAAAGGAATCATGGACAAAGCATAAGAAAAGCTGCGGATCCCGATTACTTACAAAGAGATTTCGGGATCCGCTTTTACTTAATTATTTTTTCGTTATCCCATCTGTCAACTTGGCGAGGAAGGCTCAAAAAGGGCTGTGAAAAAGGAACCTAAAACGGTTTCTCTTCACAACCCTTTTTGTTGTTTTTTATTTTATATCAGGCAATTTTCTGCTCACCCCAGCGGATGTGGAAGCGGCCTTCGTCGTCCTCCTCACGACGCATTAGGAGGGAGAGGATGTTGTAATCGACACCGAACCTTTCGTAGATCTCATCAAGGTCGGTGTCCTGCCCCTTCATAAAGAGGTTGATCTTCTCTTTGGCGAGTACCATTTGGAGAAGGTTGGATTCCAGGCTTCCGGTGTAGTTGAGAAAGTAGATGTCCTTGTATTCGGTTGAGGTGTAGCGGATGAAGCGCATGTAGAATTGGCTCATGCCGGAGTTGTTGTAGTGCATCTCCGGGATCAGGATCTTGTTGACGTACTCGAAATTCACGCTGGAGGGAAGGCTCTGCTGGGTGCAGAGCAGAATGCCGTTTCCGCTTTCCCGCAGGGTTTTGCGCAGGGCACGGCGTTGAGCGAAGGTCTTGGTAGAGCCGGTGACGGTGAAGAGCGGGCGTCCGGGGAGGTATTCCCGAAACGCGGCGGCGTAGGCGTCCAATACGCTTTGGTGACGGACGCCGATTGCAACGATCTCATCATCCCATTGGGACGCCATCTCCACGGCCGTCATGATTTTCAGAGGCGTTTCGCCGGTATACTCCCGTAGTGTGTTGGGCGCGGCCGCGACCCTGAGCATCAGCGTGATTTGCTGTACGAGCTTCATCATGGCATCCTTTCGGGAATTACCGGTGGACGCGAAATAGGTGCGCTGGATCTTCTCAAATTCCTTCATCACAACGTCATAGACGGCACGCTCTTCGGCGGTAAAGGTCAACGGCACCTGATGGACACGGCGGATCTCCTTCCCCGTAACCTCCTC
>CANQVL010000084.1 GCA_947627285.1 uncultured Oscillospiraceae bacterium | reverse complement strand
GGTGGGCACCTTCCTTCCAAGAGGGGTTGCCGTGGCTTCATCGATCCTATGTATCTCCACCAACTCTGAATAAGAGAGAACTGCTTACGCACAATATGAAGTTGAATATCTTTGTTCAGAGTAACCGAAAACGACACGATTGTCAATATATTTTTCAAAACTTCTTTTCAAAACTTCTGAAATCAGTTTTCTTCTCTGAATGCCCACCGGGTCTTCGACACTTGTAACTGAATAAAATCCCCGCAATCCGCAGAAATGCGGTATTTTTTTGTCAAATTTCTCTTGATATTTTGTTGTATATGTTGTATAATAATGATATATTTCATTTGAGGTGACAGCATAATGAAACTTTTCTATAATAAAAACAGCAAGGATCCCATCTACTATGCACAGATGGGAATCCGAAATGGGGAGAAAACAACCACCAGAAACGTGAAAAAATTCGGCAAGCACTCTGAACTCCTGAAGATAACAGACGATCCCCTGGCCTATGTCAAAGAAGAAATCCGAAAAATGAATGAGGAATATCGTGTTGGCAAAGTCGCTTTCACCCTCTCCGCCGATTTCAACGAGCGGGTGCCTCTTTCACAGGATGCAGCTTCTTCCTCCGCCTGGCTGAACATCGGGTATTTTTTCCTGCAGGACCTCATGAAGGATCTCAAGCTCAAGGATTTCTTCCGGGAAAAAACCATCGGCCGCAAAGTGGCTTTTGACTGCTATGACATCCACCGCTTCCTTACTTACGCAAGGATCCTGGATCCCCTTTCCAAGTTCGCCACTTGGCATAAGCTGGACACCTACTATGAAAAGCCGGACTTCGATTACCAGCACATCCTCCGCTTCATGGACCTATTGGAGGAAAACTATGGGGACTATCTGGCATGGCTCTATAAACAGAGCAACTCCATCGTGAAACGCGATACCTCCGTCCTTTACTACGACTGCTCAAATTTCTACTTTGAATGCGAACAGCCGGACGAAGAGGTTGTGGACGAGGTCACCGGGGAAGTGGTCAGTGGAATGCGCCAGTACGGCTTGTCCAAAGAGCACCGCCCCAACCCCATTGTGGAGATGGGGCTGTTCATGGACAGCAGGGGCATCCCCATCACCATGTGCCTGCACCCCGGGAACACCAGCGAACAGCTGACTGCCATCCCCCTGGAACAGGAGATCCTGAAGATGCTGCCGGGGGCAAAATTCATCTACTGTGCGGACGCAGGGCTCGGTTCCTACAACATCCGGAAATTCAACAGCATGGGCGGCAGGGCGTTCATTGTCACGCAGTCCGTCAAAAAACTCAGCGACACCTTGAAAAAAGCCGTCTTCAACGATTATGATTACCGGCTCCTTTCCGATGACAAGCCGGTTTCCATCGAAGGCATGAAAACTTTTGACCGGCACGACAAGGAAAACCTCAAATTGTACAACGATTCCGCTTACAAGGTGATAGATGCGGACAGGGCGCTTGACCTTGGGTTATACGAAGAAAAGACGTTAAAAAACGGGCGCACGGTACGAGTAAAGGCAAAAGGCCTGCTGAAGCAGCATATTATCATTACCTTTTCGAGGAAAACGATGGAATACCAGAGGGCCGTACGCAGCCGTCAAGTGGAACGGGCCAAAAGGCTCCTGGCGCGGAATGATCCCGAGGAGATCAAAAAGGGTCCGAATGATGTAAAACGCTTTATGAAGCGGACCGCAAAAACAGAATCCGGGGAAAAGGCGGAGGTAACGTACATCCTGGATGAAGAAAAGATTGCGGAAGAAGAAAAATACGACGGCTATTACGCCGTGGCGACCAACCTCACGGACCCTGCGAAGGATATCCTGGCCGTGTCCAGCAAAAGGTACCAGATCGAAGACTGTTTCCGGATCATGAAAACGAACTTTGATGGGCGCCCGGTCAACCACCGGCTGCGGGAACGTATCCATGCACACTTTCTGATCTGTTACACGGCGCTGCTGGTCTACCGGCTGCTGGAGGCCAGGCTTGACGACCAGGGGACGCATGTGACGGTGGAAGACCTGATCACCACCCTGAAAAACATGAATGTTGCCAACGTCCATGATGTCGAATATATGGCCCTCTACAACGGGAGCAAGGCGCTTGACGCCCTGACCCGACTGACAATGCTGCCGTTAGACCGTCTTCACTATAGGCCGAAAGAATTGAACGGAATGATCAAAAAAATTTTAAAGTAAGGTTTATATACAACATTTCTGTCCATTGACAAGAGCCGGAACTCCTTTATTTATGCGGGGTTCCGGCTCTTTCTCCGTGATTAAGTGTCGAAAACGGGATAATACAGCTTTTCCAAAATTGGAAGAGGCTTTTTCATATTTTTTGTTCCTCCCACGGCCTTGTGTCCATTTTTGCCCGTTTTCTCAAAATAGGGCTTGCGGCAAGGTCAAATTTATTATATGATGTAGGGCGTAAATATCACCGGACTATGAAAATATACTGGAAGAGAGGATTTTCAATATGACCATCAATGAAAAAGCGCTGCTTCTCCATGAACAATGGAACGGGAAGCTGGAAACCGTCGCCAAGGCTTCCGTAAAATCCAGGGAGGATCTGACCCTTGCCTATACCCCCGGCGTCGCCGAGCCCTGCAAGGTGATCGCCCAGGATAAGGAGGCTGCTTACCGCTATACCATGAAGGCAAATACCATCGCTGTGGTATCCGACGGAAGCGCCGTGCTGGGCCTGGGCAACATCGGTCCCGACGCAGCCATGCCCGTTATGGAGGGAAAAGCCGTTCTGTTTAAAGAATTCGGCGGGGTAAACGCCGTTCCCATCTGCCTGAATACCCAGGACACCGAGGAGATCATCAAGGCTGTGACCTGGCTTGCCCCCAGCTTCGGCGGGATCAACCTGGAGGACATCAGCGCCCCCAGATGCTTTGAGATCGAGGAGCGCCTGAAGGAGACGCTGGATATCCCTGTTTTCCATGACGACCAGCATGGGACCGCCATCGTAGTCCTCGCCGCCATCATCAATTCCCTGAAGATCACGGGCAAGAAAAAAGAAGACTGTAAAGTCGTCATCAACGGCGCAGGAAGCGCGGGAGTCGCCATTGCGAAGCTGCTGCTTTCCTATGGCTTTACGGATGTCATTCTCTGCAACAGATCCGGAATCGTTTCCAGGCAGTCCCAGGGCTTAAACTGGATGGTACAGAAGATGGCGGAGATCACAAATCCCCGAGGCATCACCGGCAGGCTGGCGGACGCCATGGCGGGCGCCGATATCTTCATCGGCGTATCCGCACCCAACACCGTTACTCCTGCAATGGTGGCTTCCATGAACCAGGACGCCATCCTGTTCGCCCTTGCCAACCCTGTTCCCGAGATCATGCCGGACGCCGCCAAGGCAGCCGGCGCCAGGATCGTGGGGACCGGACGCAGCGATTTCCCCAACCAGGTCAACAACGTGGTGGCTTTCCCCGGCATCTTCAAGGGCGCTTTAGAAGGCCGTGCCCCTCAGATCACAGAAGAAATGAAGCTGGCGGCAGCCCTTGCCATCGCTGGCCTTGTTCCGGATGAGGAGCTGAACGAAGAAAACATCATGCCGGAAGCCTTCAATCCAAAGGTAGCGGAAGTGGTGGCGGAAGCCGTCAAATCCCACATCCGGGTCTTCGACACTTGTAACTGAATAAAATCCCCGCAATCCGCAGAAATGCGGTATTTTTTTGTCAAATTTCTCTT
>CANQVL010000083.1 GCA_947627285.1 uncultured Oscillospiraceae bacterium | reverse complement strand
GCGGGCTCAGTGGACCTTTCCTGGACGGAATGCTCTCCGGATCGGTCTGTACCTGTATCCGGGGATACCTCCGGATCCTCAGCGAGCAAAGCGCCTGATGCATAATCAGGGGGAAGCTCAGGGGGCGGGTCAAGTGTCAGCGGTTCGTCATCAACGCCGTGCGCTTTCCCGGATTGCCCCATTTCCTGAAGCAGCGCCCCGTATTCAGGATCATCGCTCTCCGCACCGGTGTCGTCAGGCGGAGGAACGGGGACAGTCTCAACTTCCGAACTGGCCGCCCCCGCTTCCTCGCCGGCGCCGATCTCTGCCGCCAGCTCCGTTACCGCTACAGCTTCGTGTTCACCACTCTCGCTGTTCTCTGCGATTTGGTCTTCGGTGATTTCTGATTTCTTTCTGGGCATAGTAAATTACTCCTCCTTTTTCGGTTTTAACAAAATTGATTCCTTCGAGGCACTGACGACCTGTTGTGTTCGCTTCGGGGCAGGTCTCGCAGCCGGTCGTTTTACCGGCGGGGGCGTTGTCCCTGTGATGGGTTCCGCCATAGGTACGGGCGGCGGTACCGAAGCGGTATCCTCCGTCGTTTTTTCTGTCTCCCGCGTCTGTGCCTGCCACGCGGGAATATGGGAGGCGGCCTTGGCGGCCCGCAGCTTCTTCGCCTCCGGGTGCTTGGAATAGTCGTACTTGTCAACCTCCAAAACCTTTTTGCCCCGCAGGATCACCAGCGCCTTATCGATGTCCATCCGCAGGACTTCATCCATAGTCATGAGCTTCCGCTTGCCGACGCCGCTGGTTTCCCGGTACTCCGGCGTGTAGTTGGATATCCGCCAGGTTCCCAGCTGCTTTGCACGGCTCGTAACAGAGATGCTGGCCTCGCCCGTGCGATCCGAAATAAATTGGGCCGTCAGGGCGTCCGTACACCCTAAAAACAGGGTGATGTCGCAGTTTCCTAAAATCTCCTGCCATTGATTGTTGGGGTAACGGTTCTGCAGGCCCGCCAGATTCTGAAAAACGCAGGACATGCTGATGTTCCTTGAACGGATCACGCTGATCTTTCGGCTCAAATCCGGGATGACGCCGCAAGCGCACAGCTCCTCGCCCAATACGTGGACGGGTACCGGGAGCGCTCCGCCGGGACACTTCTCATCTGCATACCGCACGAGCTTTATAAAAATGAATGAGAGAAACAGCGAGGACAGGAAGTCAAAGGTGCTGTCCTGGTCGCTGGTAATACAGTAATAGGCGCAGGGCTGCTTGCCCGGTAGCTCCAGGTCGATTTCATCGTACGCCGTGATGTTCCGAATGTCCTGATTCTGAAAGACCTGGAGACGGGAGCCGAGTCCGATGATCACACCTCCCCGGACGCTCTCGCCTGATTGCTTGAAAATGTTGTAAGGCGCCTTGGCGGGGTGACCGATGGGAAGTACGTCAAACAGGGCGTTCAGCTCCTTCTCCTCACTGGTGGCAAGGAGCTGGTATACCTCCCCGATGTTCCTGCGCTCCTTGGTGTAGTTTCGCTCCACATAGAGCACCAGGGCCTTGAGCAGGTTCATCTCCGCGCTGTCCCAGAAGTGGTCGCCCCGCTCACTGCCGGTGTTTTTGATGATGACATCGCAGAAGAGCTGTGCCAGAAGCTCCTGACCGTTGATCTCGGAAAGGCAGTTCCAGGAGTCCGACGCCGCCGGAGTGACCAAATTGAAGACCTTCACCATGTAACCCTGCTCTCGCAGGTAAGCGCTGGTCTTTTCGTAAAGCTCGCTCTTGGGGTCGCAAATCACCAGCGAGGACTTGCGCGCGGCGCTTTGCAGGATCATGTTGACGCAGAAGGCCCTTGTCTTTTTGGAGCCGCTGGCCCCGTAGACTGCTAAATTTCCGTTGAATCTTGTCTTTAACGGAACACAGACGACCTCGCCCTCCAGCTCGCCAAGGATCGTTCCGGGGTGCCGCCGGATATTGGGAACAAGGTCCAGAACCTCCCGTACCTCCTTCTTGCCCATGAATCCCGCAGTCCCGTAGGTGCCCTTGCTGGAGTAAAACAAATTCCGATCCCGGTCGTATTCGCCGGTGTCGCTGTAGCCCATGCGCATCACCATGAAGATGAGAAGGGCTATAACCGCCGTGCAGATACCCACACCGTAAAAACCGTAGGGGAAACGAAACGCCGCGGCGAGGCAAACAAAAAAGCCGGCATCAGGCGATTGCGGAGAGGTTCCGAAAGCCGCCCCGGAGGATTGCCACGCTTTATAATTTGCGATGAACTGGGAAAGGAATCCGCCTCCGTAGAGGAGCGCGGTGATCGCGGCGGGAATGGCGATGCACAGCTTGACTACTTTTTGCCGGTAGATAAAAACACGCTCCTTTCATACGCTTCAAAATCAATACACGAAACGGAAACGTTCGGGCCGCAGACACGCCGCAAAACGTCTTCCTGAAAATCAAAGCAGTAAAGCGCCCCGTTTCGTCCGGTCAACTCCAAAGCGGTGTTGAATCTGTATATGCGTGGCATATCGCAGTCGTATGCGAACAGCACCGGCTGATCGCCGTCCATGGCGTCGTTCTCCACACCCCAGCCGGGACGGGGAGGATCGAGGCCCTGTTTGAGTATGCTGTCCAAGTCAGCTCTATTGCTGGGATCGCAGAGCAGCTGCAAAACGACCTCCCCGTGGTGGTCGAGGGGCAGACAGTAAAAGTGCTCAAAGCTTCCGTCCAGGACGAAGCGGCAGTTGGCCCTCCCACCGTCAGCCCCCATCAGTCCGGCCATCAGCCCCATATCAGCGGCAAATACGATTGCCGACAGACCGGTTTGAGAATATTGCGCCGGGAGTCTGGACAGGCAAAGCTCTGTTTCCAGAAGGGCCTTGAGCCGCATCTCAGCCTTGTACTCCCACTTCATAAGGCCGGGGCCGGTGTTGTATACGGCGAAAACATCATCCGCCGTCAGCAGTACGCCGGTAGAGCGGGAGCCGCGGATCTTGACTGCCTGCTCGCCAAGTCCTTTGACCTCCCTGGAGCTGAAGTAGGTGGGCCTGTCCATGTCCGTCAGGCCGGAGGGAGGCACGGGGGCAAACAAAGGCGGCTTTTCCCATGGCAGAACAGAGACGTCAGCGTTATACACCGTCACCAGCACCTCGGCCATACGGTGGAGGCGCAGTCGGCGGGTCACCTCGGACTTCAGCCGGTTTGTTTCCGTGTTGCCTGTGAGGAAAGGAGAAAACTCATCGGGCCATTCTTCTGTCAAGAGGCGTTTGGCAGTGGAGGTCAGGCGCAGACAGCGAAGGCCGTCACGGTAAAAGGTGCGCAGAAGCTTGTCCCGCTTGAGATGCTTTATGGCGTACTCCTTGTAGGAATCGGCGGCGGGCAAGCGGCTCACCAGGGACGTCGGAAGCTCGCCTGACAGGGCGGTGAGCGCAAGAAGCAGGCCGGGGAATGTGTTGAACCCCGGAAGCTCAGGGCGGCCTTGATTTTCCACGGCGTTCACCTCCATCTCCATCGTTTTGCACCGAGGGGTCTACAACCTCGGTATTTTTTCGGCCCGGCGTATCCGAAAAAGTCCGCACGGGGCCGGGATCATTCAAGCGGAAAGACCATATCCCATTCAAAGGAAAGAAAAAACGCCAAAATGGGATATGGTTTTCCTATGCGGAACCGATGGCCTGAGCCGCGTTCCCCTGTGAATCAAGCCATACGGGGAAGCGGGAAGTTTCCATGACGAACATCCGCGTACAGTCCATATCTCCCAGCTTCGTGGTGTGATACACATCGCACAGCAGTCCTCCGTC
>CANQVL010000082.1 GCA_947627285.1 uncultured Oscillospiraceae bacterium | reverse complement strand
CTCTCCGGCCTCGGGACGCTCTTCGGAAGCGGCGGGTGTACCGCTGTCTCCCTGGCGCTGGGGCGCGGGGACCGGGAACGGGTGCGCCGGATCTCCGCTCTCTGCTTTTTCGGCTCCCTGGCGCTGGGGGCGGCGTTTCTGGCCTCGGTACTCGCCTTCCTCTCCCCGGTGTGCCGGGTGCTGGGGGCGGATGAGGCGACGATTGGCTTCACCCGGGACTATCTGCGTGTCATCGCTCTGGGCGCGCCGGTAATTCTGTTTTCCAACGTGTATATGAACCTCATTCGCGCCGACGGTGCGGCCAGGGAATCCATGATGGCAAACCTGACCGGGACCTTCACCAATATTGCCCTGGATCCGGTCTTCATTCTCCTTTTTCACATGGGTGTCACCGGCGCTGCTATCGCCACTGTGTTGGGAAATATGGTCAGCGCGGCGGTCATCCTCTGGCACTGCCTGAAAAGCCCGGCCTGCTGGTCCTTCCGGCTCCGAGACGTGAGCCTGAAGCGGGACGTGGCTCTGCCGGTGGTGACGCTGGGCCTTCCCATGGCCTTCAGTACCATCCTCATGAGCGTCAGCCACATGTTCTCCAACAACCTGATGATGGACTACGGCTCCGCCGCCATGTCCGCCCAGAGCGTCGCCGGGAAGATCAACATGCTCATCTCCATGACCGCCATGGGCCTTTGCATCGGGATGCAGCCGGCCATCTCCTATAACTACGCCCGCGGGAACGGCGACCGTACCGGCCAAATCGTCAAAAAGACCGCTGTCACCTGCGTGGCGGTGGGGAGCGTACTGACGGCGGCGTGCTTCCTCTTCCGGGACAGACTGATTTTAGCTTTCATCGACAGCGAAAATGTGCTGGAGCTGGGCCGGTTCATGCTGACGGCCTCCCTGGTGATGGGCCCCTTCTACGGCCTCTATCAGCTCTGTACCACCTACCTTCAGTCTACCGGTAAAGCGGGATACGCCACCTTCGCGTCCCTGCTCAATAAGGGTGTCATCTTCCTTCCCGTACTCTTTATCCTCCACGCCGCCTTCGGACTCCACGGCATCGCCTGCACCGCCCCGGTGACGGACGCGTTGAGTCTCGTCGCCGCCTTCCTTCTGTGCCGGTTGGCGGAGCGGAAAGATACTGCCCCGCGAGCGCAGCCGGAGCTGAGGCAGTAGAGAAACAAATGACACTTCAAATGGATGTTCCTCAATAAAGAAAGGATTGACAAACATGATCTTTCAGCTGAATATGAAAATGGAGGATTTACTTGAAAATAAGCAGGCTTCCGCAGCCCTGGAGCGCGTCTTCCCCGGTCTTGGGAATATGGCCCGTAAAAACGCACAGGCTCTCCATCTGTCTGTTGAACAGCTCGTGCGGTATGCTCATATCCCACAGGGCGATGCTTTGCTGCCGGAGCTTGGAAAGCTTCTGGAGGAATTGAACACTCCGGAAAACGCCATAAGCCCTCGTGAGGCACAACTCGTACATCGCTTTTTGGAGCTTGATGCCGAGAATCGGCGCAGGCCCCTTTCGGACACAGTCCACAGTCAGGCCGCCATCTATCCCGGCAAGCCCTGGCTGGACACCAAGGGAGAACGTATTCAGGCCCATGGAGGCGCGGTGTTTTTTGAGGACGGAGTCTACTACTGGTACGGGGAGAACAAAGAACACACCGACGGAAAAAACGGCGTCTGGACCTGGGGTATCAAGGTCTATTCCTCCACAGATCTTATGAATTGGAAAGATCTCGGGTTTCTTATCCCGCCTGTGTTGGACGATCCCAACTCCCCACTCTTCCCTGCCAAGTATTTGGATCGTCCTCACATTCTCAAGTGCCCAGCCACAGGGAAATATGTATGCTGGATCAAAATTTCCGGTCCCAGCTCAGTGTTTACAGTCTGGCAGGCTGATCAGCTTTTGGGTCCCTATTCTCTGATCGAGGAACAGTACACTCCCGGCGGCTGCGCCATCGGTGATTTTGATCTTATTGCGGATGAGGTCACCGGGAAAGGATATCTTTATTTTGATGCCGATCATCGGAGCATCCTCTGCATGGAGTTGGAGCCCGACTACCTCCACGCAGCCAATGAGAAGGCCGTCAGCTACCCGGACCTGATCCCGCCCTTCACCAGGGAAGCCCCAGCCCTCTTTGAGCATGAAGGCAAAAAATATATGCTTACCAGCGGTATGACCGGCTATGTTCCCAACCGCTCCGACAGCGCATGGGCGCAGACTTGGGACGGCGTCTTTAAGAGCATCGGAGATCCCCATCAGGATGACAATTCCCACGCCTCCTTCAACAGCCAGATTTCAAAAATCTTCCGTATCCAGGGAACAAATCAGTGGATAGCCATGGCGGACCGCTGGCTTCCGGAATATCCGGTGGATGCCCGGCTGGCAGACCTGTTTACCCGCGTCATCGCCAGCTCCCAGGACCCGGAGCACTACCGCGTCACCCCGGAGGAGCGTCAGGAGGTATACGCCGGAAACGTGATTGAAACCGCCCGCACGGAGATTGCCGATTACGTGTGGCTTCCCATCACCTGGGATGGAGATTTGCCCCGTATCCGTTGGCAGGACAGGTGGAGACCTTAACCATATAAGATATAAGATAGAAGGAAAGCACCCCGGCAGATGCCGGGGTGTCGCTTTTTTCATTTCACGGAAAAACCGCGTTTCAAATCACCGAAAGGGCCTTGGCGACGGTATCGGCCAGCTCCGGCTTTCCGAAGCGGGCGGAGAGTTCCTTGAAAGAGAGGGTCAGGAGAGACCCCTCCACGGAATCGATGCCGGGAATAAGCTCCCTCAAGGCTTTCCCGCCCTCGATGTCAGAAAGGATCTGCCACACGGGCATATCGACAGAAAGGCCGCGTGTCATGGGGCGGGTGGTCTCGTAGGTGAACTCGTAAGTCCCGCCCTTGAGGACGTGTCCGGCGGTGTAGGCGCTCTCCGGGGCCCAGGGCAGGGTCAGCTCCGCCTCGCACCCTAAAGGCACGGTGACAGAAAGGGCGACGCGGCTTAAGTCCTGGCACTGCCAGTGGATCTCATAGACCCCGGATGCGGAGTCGTACACGGCGTCCAGCCTTCCCAGCCGCCTGTCCGGCGCCGGGTGGAGCTTCACCCGGCGAAATCCCGGCTCTACGGGCTCCAGCCCCGCGCACCAGCGCCAGATCCACTCCGCTATGGAGCCGTAGGCGTAGTGGTTCAGGCTGTTCATGCCAGTGGAGGACATATGTCCGTCGGGATCCACGCTGTTCCACCGCTCCCAGACGGTGGTGGCGCCCATCTTCACCTCATAGAGCCAGCCGGGCAGATCCTCATTCAGCAGGAGATCGTAAGCCTCCTGAACCATCCCCAGCTCCGACAGGGTGGGGCAAAGAAGCGGCGTGCCCACAAAGCCCGTCTGGAGCTTTCCATTGGACCACTGGAGGCGCTCTCGAAGCCCCGCCTCGGCTTTCTCGCGGCTCGGGTGCAGATCAAACGCCAGGGTCAGCAGATGCGCCGTCTGGGTATTGACACAGCAGCGACCCGTGGGGCTGTAATATTCTCGAATAAGGTCATCGCGGACTCTTCCGGCCAAATCGTCAAACCGTTCCGCGTCCTCTCCCCTTCCCAGCACCCGCGCCGCGTTTGCCGTCAGGCGGGCGGAGCGGATCAGGTACGCGGAGGCGATAAAGGCCTCGTCCGTACCGCCGCGCACAGCGTCCGCCGCCCTGGGGCCGTCCAGCGCCACCCAGTCCCCGTAGTGGAACTGGGTAAGCCACGTTCCATTGTCATATTCCTTCGCGCAGTA
>CANQVL010000081.1 GCA_947627285.1 uncultured Oscillospiraceae bacterium | reverse complement strand
AAGAAGAACATGGAGTGGTGGCAAAAGCATCTTGGGGTCTACCAATGCCAGATCCCCGACGCCGACGCCCAGCGCCAGATCAACACATGGAACCCCATACAAAGTATGGCAACGGCCCGCTTCTCCCGTTCCATCAGCTCCTCCGCCTCCGGAATCCGGGGCGTTGGCTTCCGGGATTCGGCCCAGGATATGTTGGCCCAGGCGTACAGGAAGCCGGAGTGGGCCGCCCAAATGCTGAAGTATCTTGCAAGTCAGCAGCTTGAGGACGGTCACGCGGTCCACACCTGCTGGCCCGAAGATGGGCGTCCGCCCCAGGACATTACCCGCTCCGACGACCATATATGGATGGTATATCTCGCTTACGCCATCGTTGCCGAATCCGGTGATGGTTCCGTTCTCGACGAGGTGATCCCGTTCCTGGACACAGACCTGAAAACGCCCGTCCGTCCCGCGCCCCTTTGGGAACATCTTTTGCGCGGCGTCGCGTTTACCGAGAACCATTTGGGGACTCATAGTCTTCCCCTCATTCTGTTCTCCGACTGGAACGACCACCTTGGGCCGTTTGGAAGGAAAGGCAGGGGCGAGAGCGTCATGGTGTCCCAGCAGCACATCTACGCGCTGAGAGAACTCTCGGAACTTGCCGAGATGCGGGGCGACGGTCAAGCAGCGGCGCACTTCAGAGAGCTGATCGAGAAGCAGGAGAATGCTCTGTCCAAATACGCCTGGGATGGGGCTTGGTATTTGCGGGGGATCGACGACGACGGCAACCCCGTGGGCTCCAACAGGAACGATTATGCAAAAATCTGGGTCAACACCCAGAGCTGGATGGTCATTGCAGGATGCGGTGAGCGGGAGAAAAACATACAAGCCATGGACTCCGTGCGGGAACGCATGGACACCGGCCTCGGCCTCCTCATAAACACGCCCTGCATCCCCGAATCCCCGGACGCCAAGGATCACAAGGCCAACGGCTTGCCGGCAGGATACTCCGAAAACGGCGGCATCTTCTGTCAGGCCAACTGCTGGGCCATCATCGCGGAGGCGCTTCTTGGCCGGGGCGACATGGCGTGGAAGTATTATAAGCAGCTCATCCCCCATGAGGTCATCAAGCGCGTGGGAATTGACGCCTACAAGGGCGAGGCTTATGCCTATTCCAGCACGATGCTTGGGCCGGATAATGACGAGTTCGGTCAAGCCTGTGTTTCTCAAGTCACTGGCACGGCGGCGTGGATGGATGTGGCCGCGACGCAGTATATCCTCGGTGTCCGCCCGACCCTCCAAGGACTTCTGATTGACCCGTCTATCCCCGCGCAATGGAAGGATTTCAACGTTAAGCGCGTGTATCGGGGATGTGACTTATCCATAGACTTCAAAAACCCCAACGGCGTTCAGCACGGCATCAAAAGCATTACGATTGACGGGGCGGAGATAAACGGGAATATTATAACTCCAGACTTGTTAGCGGGAAAATCCTGTGCGGCTGTGTGCGTCACTATGGGGTAATACAGCGATTTTCAATTATCGGGCCTTGTTGACAAAACGAGGAAATCGTGTGTGACGCAGAGCTTTTGGAGGGGCTTTATAGTTGTTGCTCTACGTATTGTCAATACTATTCCCCTCCCAAAAATTGCAGGGGGTCCCCCGCAAATATTGAGGGCCTCCTGCGTACATAAAGGCAAGCTTAGTGCAGGGTCAAAATCTGAATTTGTGTCATCAGTGGTGACACAAATTCAGATTCTGAATGGGCAACAACAGCGATGGTCTGACCCACACTTTGACCCACACGGGGAAATCACCGGGTGGAAACGGTGGACTTAACAGCACCCTCGACCTCATTCTTTTGGACCAGAAAGGGCCAAAAACCGTTGGGGCGCAAGGGATTTAAGGCTCCGAACCACTTGGTAAGGATGAGGTCCCCAGTTCGAATCTGGGTAGCAGCTCCAAAAAATCCCCGAAATCGCAAGATTTCGGGGATTTTTGTTATGTTTTTGCATGAAAAGATGTGGGCCAAAGTGTGGGTCAACCAGGCGACCCACACTTTGACCCACTACGGGATAGGACGCAAAAGCACCGGGCATGACGTGCCCGGTGCTTTTGGCGTATTGTCTCACATTATCTGCTCCATGAAATTCCCCATCGTCTCCGCTGCTTTGTCCTGCATCTGTCTTGTTGCGTGGGTGTAGGTGCAGAGGGTGAATCCGGCGTCGTAGTGGCCCAGCATGGTGGAGACAGTCTTGACATCGACGCCGTTTTGGAGAGCTGTGGTGGCAAATGTGTGGCGGAGATCGTGGAAGCGGATGTGTTCAAGCCCGGCGGCTTTGAGGAGCTTCTTGTGGATGTTCACCACTGAGTCCGGGTGGTACATCTCCCCGGTCAGAGGTGAGGGGAACATATACTTGTTGTCCGGGTGCTTGGCGTGTTCCTCTTTGAGAAGGTCCACGGCGGTTTGGGGTATGGATACCTGGCGGATGGAGGTTTCGGTTTTGGGCTCGGTGAGGACACGTGTGCCGTCGGGATTGCGGATGTATTGCTTCGTGACGGAGATGGTCTTGTTCTCTTCATCGAGGTCAGGCCAGAGCAGGGCGACAATCTCGCCTTTGCGGAGACCGGTGGTAAGCTCCAGATAGAACATCGGGAGAACATCACGGTCACGTGCCGCATCAAGATACACTTTCATCTTTTCAGGCGGGAGTATTTTCATCTCGATTTTCTGAGCTTTTGGGGCGATACAATCTTCAGTGGGATTCCGTACAATGAGTCGCTCCTTAACTGCACGTTGGAGGGCATTGTGGAGCATCAAATGTAGGCTTCGGACGGTGGTACTGCTGAGTCCTGGCGTTCCCTTCTTCCCTCGATGGACTCGTCCGTTTTCTTGAAGGTCTTTGTAGAGCTTCTGCAAATCACGTCCTGTAAGCTTGCTCAACTTGATGTTGCCGATGCGGGGGATCGTGTAGACGTTGATCATCAGTTCGTAGCGGTTTGCCGTGGCCGTGCGGACGTTTGGCTTGGCGTAGAGGTCGTACCACGTTTTTAGCCACGTCGCCACCGTGTATTCATCGGATTTCCCGACGTCCACCTCCTGGCTCTCCGCGATGGCAAGCCGCAGCTTCTGTTTTACCTCGGCCTGGGTCTTGCCAAGGACGTTTTTCACGATCCGTTTACCGGTAGTAGGGTCGTGCCCCGCCGTATATCTGCCTTCCCATCGCCCATCGGCTCGTTTTCGTATATTCCCCTCGCCCTGCGCCCTCCGTTTTGCCATATCCATGCCTCCTTCGCTTTTTGGTAACCACAACACATACCACACTTTTCGGAAAATAGCTACTACTTTTTCTCAGAAACTTTCTGCCTGATCCAGAGAATAAAATCCTCTTTCGGCACGATGATTCTGCTGCCAATGTTCATTGCCGGGAAGCCCTCGCTTTTGACCAGCTCATACGCTCCAGCACGGGAGATTCCAAGCACCGCTGATACATCCTGCACGGACAGCATCAGGGGCAGATCATCAT
This sequence comes from uncultured Oscillospiraceae bacterium, assembly GCA_947627285.1. Lineage (GTDB taxonomy): Bacteria > Bacillota > Clostridia > Oscillospirales > Oscillospiraceae > RUG626. Next base: position 329 of record CANQVL010000081.1, on the reverse strand, counting down.
AAGATTTGAATTGCTTTTCCATGTTTTCACCTCTTCCCTAAGGGCTTTATATTTGTTGCTATTCGTATAGTTGTATATTTCCCCCGCAGATTTTGCAGGGGGTGGGGGTCACATACTGAGGGGGAGAATGGCATCAAGGTTCTTGAATTTCCATCGTGCTTGAGTTATACTATACCCACAACGGAGGTGTTGCGAATGAGTGACGAGAGAATCGAACAGGCCATCGAGTCGGCGGCGGCTTCCATGAAAATGGAGGGCTTTCAAATCGACCAGGAGTCCGTTGATCTTTGCCGCAGGCTTCTGAAGGACGAGATCACGTTGGAGGAATA
>CANQVL010000080.1 GCA_947627285.1 uncultured Oscillospiraceae bacterium | reverse complement strand
CTCTCCCAGACTGAGCTACAGGCCCATTGTTGGTAAATATTTGATTTCTTGTTGGACTTTCGCATCAGCGGGGGCGCACACAAAACTTACCATAATGCGCTCCCAGCTGAGCTACAGGCCCTTATATAAGCTGTTTTCAAAGACAGCTTAATTATTATAGCACGTTTTTTGGATTTGTAAAGAGCTTTATTTCGATTCTTTAAGATAAATTTCCGCCTTCAACACGGCGAGGGCGGTTTTGGCGTCGGTGAGCTCGCCGGACATGGTCATATCGTGGAGCCTTTGAAGGGGATAATACTCCACGTCCAGGAATTCGTCCTCGTCCAGGTGCGCCTTGCCGGGCTTTATGTCGAGGGCGAGGTAGATATACAGCGTCTCGGCGCAGTAGCCGGGGGAGGGGAGAAGCGTCCCCAGGGATATGAACCTGACGGCGGAGCAGCCTGTCTCCTCCGAAAGCTCCCTGACGGCACATTCCAGCGGGTCCTCTCCCCGCTCCAGCTTCCCCGCGGGTATCTCCAGCGTCTCCGCCATGAAGGGGTAGCGGAACTGGCGGACCATGGGGACTGTGCCGTCGTCCCTCACGGCGATGACGCCCACGCCGCCGGTGTGGTCCACCACCTCGCGGTAAGCCGTCTGCCCGTTTTGGAGCTCAACGGTGTCGTTGCGCACGCGCATGATGCGCCCCTCGTAAATAATGTCGCTTTTCAGCGTTTTCTCATAAAAACCCATGCCGGCGCCGCCCTTTTTCCTGTAATGACACTATTATAACGGCTTTCCGCGCCCCGCGTCAAGGGGGATTACTTGACGGGTTGCACAAAAATAGGCGGTCATTTTTGTTCGATTTGTCAAATTGGGCTGTTTATTTTTTCACGAATTCGGCGTATAATTCGCCTGTAAGCAAAAGAAGGTCCCAATGAAGGGACCGCCACCATTTCGAGGAACCACGATGAACCAGGCAAAAAGGAGTGAGGCGGTATGTTCAAAGGGTTGACCCGCAGTCTGAGCCGCATTTTTGGCGGACGAGTGCTTACGGTTCTCCGCCGTGACAGCGCGGGCGTCTATGTGGAGGACAAGGACTACGCGGAATATCTGAAGACCAGGAAGAAGAAGTAAACCGGGAAAACGCGAATTTCCCCCGGCGGCCGTATGTAGGCTGCCGACTGCGGCCGAAATTGAGCCACAGGCTACCGCCGGGGGAAGTTTTCGTTATTACTCAAAAGGGCTTTGCCCTTTTGAGATAAAGGGATACGTGCGGAAAAAAGCCGTGAATTCTGCGGAATTCACGGTTTTTTTCCTGCTGTCACGCTGCGCGCACTCGTCGTCGCTGAAGCCGTTTAACCTCGCCCCGCCGCAAGCGGCAGGGCTCAGGCGCAGACTTCGCTCCTCCTCTCCCCACGCAATCATGATTGCGTGGGGACCCCAAAAAAGGGCCACACACTTGCAAAACAAAAGGTGATTTTTCTGACGTACATGTCGCCGGAAAAATATTTAAATTAGAGTTTTGACAGCAAAAACCGCCGTGGGCTGAGTGACCCGCGGCGGTTTTTACTTTTTTACAATGAAACGGACTCCCCATCATGGCAGAGTTGGGTTTGGCGGCGGTCGCGGAGTATGTAGGCTTCGCCGTACAGGGTCGTCCTGCCGCCGTCAACTATGATATAGCTTCCGTCATTCAGCGCGAGTATATCGTGACCCACGCTGTCGTCGTAGGTGATGTCCTCGATAAGGCGCAGTCCGTCCAGATACGTCCCTCTGAGGCTTTGGAGATGCGGGAAGATGTTTATATCGGTTATCCCAAGGCCCGTGATCCAACGCTCATAATTCGGGTCCACCGCCTCGCCCTCCAGGTCGGGGCCCGCGTATACCGTATCCGCGCAGTTCATGGAGCCGGCGCTCCACGCGAGTATGATCCCGTCGTAGTCCCGAAGCCGCTCCCTGAGCCGGAGCCTCTTTAAAAATCTGTTCTGCGTGGGAACGTGACCGCCCGTCAGAACAAGCACGTCCGTCATACTCAAATCATCCGCGGCGCCGGGGTTCCTGCCGTCGCACATATCCACCGACGCGACGCCAAGCCCGCTCAAGGGGAAGGACCCGGCAAAGCAGTCGCGGAGCCCGTCGTTTTGAGCGTAATTGTCCGGATCTGAGCATATTATGAGCACCCTGGCGTTCTCCTGCCACATGGCCCTCAGGTCGTCCGTCAGTCCGTTTTTGTCCATCAGCGGCGCGGGGAGCCTTGTGCCGTTTTCCTTGGTGTACCCGCCCAGAGCGCTTGTCAGCACCGCCTTCATTGCGCGTACTTTGCGCCCTTCAGCGCTTTCATTCTCAGGGCGTGGTCCAAAATGGACTTGCGGATGCGCAGGGAGGTGGGGGTGACCTCCAAAAGCTCGTCGTCAGCCAAAAACTCAAGGCACTGCTCCAGGCTCATTACGCGGGGCGGCACAAGGCGCAGCGCCTCGTCGGAGCCGGCGGCGCGCATGTTGGTGAGCTGCTTTTTCTTGCACACGTTCACGGTTATGTCCTCGTCCTTGGGCGTCTCGCCCACAACCATGCCGCCGTAGACCGGAACGCCGGGGGAGACGAACATCACGCCCCGGTCCTGAACGCCGAATATGCCGTAAGCCACCGCCTCGCCGGTCTCGGACGCCACTAAGGACCCGGTTCCCCGGCGGCTCAGCTCTCCCTTGTATTTTTCGTACTTCTCAAAGACGGAGCTCATTATGCCCTCGCCGCGCGTGTCGGTCAAAAACTCGTTCCTGTAGCCGAAAAGTCCCCGGCTGGGCACGAAAAACGTAAGCTTCATGCGGGAGCCCACGGGCGTCATCTCCACAAACTCGCCCCGGCGGGAGCTGAGCTTTTCAATGACCGAGCCGACTGAGTCCTCCGGCACGTCCGCCACCACCCGCTCGATGGGCTCGCACCTCTCGCCGTCTATCTCCCGCATCAGCACGCGCGGGGGCGACACCGCGAACTCGTAGCCCTCCCGCCGCATGGTCTCGATGAGTATGGACAGGTGCATCTCGCCCCTGCCCGCCACGTTGAAGCTGTGGTCGGAGCCCTCCACCTCGGAGACCCGCAGGGACACGTCCTTCATGGTCTCCCGGAAGAGCCTGTCCCGGAGCTGGCGGGAGGTGACGTACTTGCCCTCTCGGCCCGCGAAGGGGCTGTCGTTGACGGAGAAGGTCATCTCCATAGTGGGGGCGGAGATCTTCACAAAGGGCAGGGCCTCCGGTGCCTCCGGTGCGCAGATGGTGTCGCCGATGGAGATATCGGGGATACCGGACAGGGCGATGATATTGCCGGAGCTGGACTCGGTGACGGGAGTACGGGCAAGACCGGAGAACTCATAGAGGCTCACGGCCTTGGCCTTCTTGGTCACCTCCGGATCGTGGTAGTTGACAACGGACAGCTCCTGATTCTGCCGGATGGTGCCCCGCTCGATGCGCCCGATGGCGATGCGGCCCACATAGTCGTTGTAATCCAGGGAGGACACCAGCATCTGAAGAGGCTCGCCGTCGTGGTCCTCCGGGGCGGGAATGTAGTCCACAATGGTGTCAAAGAGGGGCTTCAGGTCCGTTCCCGGCACGTCGGCGGAGTAGCTGGCCGTGCCCTGGCGTCCGGAGCAGAAGAGCATGGGCGAGTCGATCTGCTCGTCGGTACAGCCCAGCTCAATGAGCAGCTCCAAGATCTCGTCCACCACCTCCAGCATCCGCTGGTCGGGCCGGTCTATCTTGTTGAGCACCACAATGACCCTGTGGCCCAGCTCCAGCGCCTTGGAGAGGACGAAGCGGGTCTGGGGCATGGGGCCCTCGGCGGCGTCCACCAGCAGGATGACCCCGTTGACCATC
>CANQVL010000079.1 GCA_947627285.1 uncultured Oscillospiraceae bacterium | reverse complement strand
AAGCCGCATAATTCAAGGCTTTTTTCGCCCCTATTGCGTAACAGAGGGCATAAAAAAGCGGCGTTCCTGTTCTCCCGATAAGGGATTGAGAAACGCCGCCTTTGCGGTCGATATTCAGTTGTTAGTACAAATACCAGCTTGTCCGTCGCTCGAAAAACCTTGATTTTCCTGTGTTTTCAAAAGTATCGTTATCTAACCTCAGCTTTCAACCGTCCCGGCTGGCAGGAGGTCATGGAGCTCATAGAGTCCGACCAAGTCGCCACGCTGATCGTCAAGGACCTGTCCCGCCTTGGGAGAGAGTATCTCCAAGTGGGCCAGTACACTGAATTGGTCTTCCCAAGCTACGGCGTGCGGTTCATAGCCGTCAACGACGGCGTGGACAGCCTCGTGGAATCCTCAAACGACTTCACGCCGTTCAGGAACATCATCAACGAATTCTATTGCAAGGACTGCAGCAACAAGGGACGGGCCGTCGTGAAGCTCAAAGCACAGACCGGAGCTCGTATTGCCACCCGCCCCCTCTACGGCTATATGAAGGACCCGGAGGACCCCAAGCGGCATATCGTCCCCGACGCGGACACAGCGCCGGTGGTAAAGCGCATTTTCGCCCTCTGCGCTGATGGCATGGGCCCATCAAAAATAGCACAGCAGCTCGAAGCGGATCAAATTCCCACGCCGTCCTATTACTGCTATGAGAAGTACGGCGTGAAGCTCACCGGCCTCGACACCTCCCGCCCTTTCGCCTGGTCGGCGACTACGATCTCACGGATATTGGAAAACGAGACATACCTGGGCGTGACGGTCAACATGAAAACTACGACTGTCTCTTACAAGAACAAGAAGCGAATCGACCGCCCGGAATCCGAACAGTTCCGGTTCGAGGGAACTCATGAGCCGCTGATTGACAGGCAGACATGGGAGATCGTGCAGGACAACCGCAGGCACAAGCGGAGATACACAAAATTCACAGAGCCAAGCCTTTTCCCCGGCCTCGTCTACTGCATGGATTGCGGGGCGGTGATGACGTACCACAGAACCCACGGGGAGAAGGAGGCAAAAGCCCGGTTCATATGCTCCAATTACCGCAAGAACAGCAAAACCACCTGCTCGGTCCACGGCATCCGGGAAGAAGACCTCTACGCCATTGTCCTTGACGACCTTCGCCGCATCACCCACTTCGCGAGACAAAACGAGCGCAGGTTCGCGGAGTACATCGGTATGAAACGCACAAAAGAAGCGCAAAAGGAGATCCACAACCTTGAAAAGCAGATTGCAACGATGACCAAGCGTCAAAGCGAACTCATGTCCCTGTTCAAGCGTCTCTACGAGGACAACGTCCTCGGTAGGATACCAGACGAGCAGTACAGAATCCTGTCCGCCGAGTACACATCCGAGCAGGAGCACATCAGAACCTCCCTCCCGGAGCTGGCCACACATCTGCAAGAACTGAAGGACTCCACTTCCAACTTTGACCGTTTCCTGGACAACGCCCACAAGTACACAGAGATAAACGAACTGACCCCGGAGCTTCTCCACACCTTCATCAAGCGCATCGAGGTCGGCGAGCGCGCCAAAAAGTATTCCCGCAGCGCTCCACAGGACATCGTCATCCACTACCGGGACATCGGCATCCTGGACGACATGCCCCAGGAGCTGGAGGATATTCTCGTACAGGTCGCTGAGCTGGATATGGAAATAGCATGACATAAACCAATGAGCCTGTGCATCACCACAGGCTCCTGACCGGAAGAATTTATAGTTAGGCAGGTTCACAATGTTTCCCTATAACCACGTGCAGATGTACGTCGGAAAAATCACCTTTTGTTTTGCAAGTGTGCGCCCCTACGGGGCGTGCGCGCAGCAAAACAGCAGGAAAAAATCGGTGAATTCCGCAGAATTCACCGATTTTTTCTGAACGTTCCCCCTTCAAAAAATGGCTCCGCCATTTTTTGAAAGCTTTAGCAGACTTTTTGGGTCCAACCCCGCGTATCGGGGCGGGTGCCCCACTGGATGCCGGTGAGCTCGTCGTAGAAGCGCTGGGTGAGCTCGCCGATGCCGCCGTCGCCGATGGCGAGGTCCTTGCCCTCATAGTAGATGTGTCCCACGGGGGAGACCACGGCGGCGGTGCCGGTGCCCCACATCTCCTCCATGTGCCCGTTTTCGGCTGTCTCCAGCACCTCGTCAACGGAGATGAGGCGCTCCTCCACGGTGTAGCCCCAGTCACGGGCGACCTCGAGGATGGACTTGCGGGTGATGCCGGGGAGGACGGAGCCCTGGAGCATGGGTGTGACGACCTTGCCGTCTATCTTGAACATGATGTTCATGGAGCCCACCTCCTCGATGTACTTGCGGTGTACGCCGTCAAGCCAGAGGACCTGGGAGTAGCCGCGCTCCGCCGCCCGCTCGCCGGCGCGGATGGAGGCGGCGTAGTTGCCGCCGCACTTTGTAAATCCCGTGCCGCCGCGCACCGCCCGGACGTCCTCGTCCTCGATGGCGATGTGCACGGGGTCAAGCCCCTCGGGGTAGTAGTTGCCGGAGGGGGAGAGGATAATACAGAAGATGTAGGTCTTGCTGGCGTGGACGCCCACGGTGCAGTCCGTGGCGATGATGAAGGGGCGTATGTAGAGGCTGGCGCCCTTCTGGTCGGGCACCCAGTCCTTTTCCAGGGCGACGAGCTGCCGGACGGCGTCAACGCAGAAGTCCACGTCGATCTCGGGGATGCTCATACGGACGGCGGAGTTGTTCATGCGCCTGAAGTTTTCCTCGGGCCGGAAGAGCCAGATGGAGCCGTCGGCGCGGCGGTATGCCTTCAGGCCCTCGAAAATCTCCTGCGCGTAGTGAAAAACCATGCAGGAGGGGTCCAGGGTGAAGGGCCCGTAGGGGACTATCCTGGGGTCGTGCCAGCCCCGGCCTTCGGTGTAGTTCATCAGAAACATGTGGTCGGAGAAGAATTTGCCGAAGGGCAGCGGGTCCAGATTCGGCTTCTCCTTGGGGGTTTTGGTGAGCTCAACGCGTATCTTTTCCATATATGTGCACCTCTTTGAAGAATAAACAATTGATTTATTGCGTTAAAGCAACATTTAGCTTATTGTATCACCATATTTCCCAAAGCGCAATAATCAAAGTGACTTTTTTATCTGATTTATGGCGTTTTTTTCGAGGCGGGATACCTGCGCCTGGCTTATGCCCACCTCGGCGGCGACCTGCATCTGGGTCTTGCCCTCGTAAAAGCGGAGGCTCAGGATGCGCCTTTCCCTGTCGGTGAGTCTGTCGATGGCCTCGCCCAGGGCTATCTCGTCGAGCCACGCCTCGTCGGTGTTCTTCGTGTCGCCGATCTGGTCCATGCCGCATACGGCGTCGCCGGATTCGGAGTAGACGGGCTCGTAGAGGCTCACGGGGTCCGCCACCGCGTCCATAGCCACCACCACGTCCTCGCGCTTCAGCTTAAGCGCTGCGGCTATCTCCTCAACTGTGGGCTCGCGCTGGGTCTCCAGCATGAGCTTCTCCTTCATCTGGAGCACCTTGTACGCTGTGTCGCGTATGCTGCGGCTGACGCGCAAGGGGGAGTTGTCCCGCAGGAAGCGGCGGATCTCCCCCACTATCATGGGTACGCCGTAGGTGGAGAACATGACGCCGATGTCAAGGTTGAAATTGTCAATTGCCTTGATCAAGCCTATACAGCCCACCTGGAAAATGTCGTCGGCGTTCTCGCCCCTGCCCATGAATTTTTGTATCACGGAGAGCACGAGGCGGAGGTTGCCGGAGATGAGAAGCTCCCTGGCGTGCGTATCGCCCGCCCGCGCCTTTCTGAGGAGCTCCATGGTCTCCTCGTTTTTCAGCACCGGCAGCTTCGCCGTATTTATCCCGCAGATCTCGACCTTTCCCTGCAAGAAAAAATACCCCCTCGCCAATTCGTTGACGAGGGTAGTATTTCCGCTGTGCTATGAAAAAATACCGTGACGGGTTCCGACGCTTTTCGGGCGGCGGGGAGCGGTCCGCCGGAGGGTTTTAAGCGCAAAAGGTCCCGCGCCGCGGCGATTTTGCCGGGGCGCGGGAGCGTTTTTATTTGTTGCTTTTTACTTCGCCATGTAGTTGCAGAGGTTCATGAGGATCACGGCGGTTTGGGCGCGGGTGGTGATGCCGGCGGGGTTCAGGGT
>CANQVL010000078.1 GCA_947627285.1 uncultured Oscillospiraceae bacterium | reverse complement strand
GCGGCGTCGGAAGTGGTAGAGGAGCCAGAGGGACGCGGGGATGAGGACGAACTTCAGGCCCATCGTGGCCCAGGGGGTGCCGAGGATGCCGCCGAAGAAGGGGTTCATCTCAAAGCTCCCCGGGATGAGCCGCAGGCCCACGGTGGTGTAGATGAAGTCCAGGAGACTTAAAATCTGCGTACCCACGGCGAGGGCCAGGTATAAACGGCTGGAAGTGCGTTCCTCATGGGTACAAGTTTCGCCGGGGTAGGGTGTGGTTGGCATGGGTCAGGCTCCTTGGTAACCGTTTGACTGCGAATCTGCGGCGAGGGACAAGCACAAAGACGTACCTGTCCCTCGTGTGGTCATTTCTCAAGTGTTTTTCTTGATGGATGGGTCAATGCCGATTTTTTTGTGCCGATCAGAAGGTCAGGCTTCCTTGCAGCCATAAAAGGGAACAGTTTCATAGGTGACAGCAGTAGAACCGACGGACTGAATCGCTTCCTTGATGTTAACAGTCGTTCCGGTAGCGGTAAATGTGCGACCGGTGAGATTGGAAAATGTTTCGTCGCTGCTGGACAGGACCCCGCTTATAGTAAGAGTCCCGTTGACGTGTAATGTTGCGGGGTCATCGACATCCCAGGAAGCCGCGTTCCCCAGATAGAACGTGTCCTTATAAGTACCCTTGCCGAAGAAATTCATCTCCATACCTTCGTTTATAGTCACCGTGCCGCCTTCATTTATTGTGACGTCACAGCCGGGGAGGAATTTAAGCTTACTGTTGATATCCACGCTGCCGCTGCTGTTCACGGTGATATTCGTATGATAGCCGAAGGGGCACTCAAGGCCGGAGCTACTGATGGAGTATGGGATTCCAAACACGGACAGCGTAAAGGTCAAGTTTCCGGTCTTGACAGCGCTGTTGATATTGATAGTGGTATCAGTGCCGTTATGGGTGAAAGCGACGTTGCCGGTGGTGCTGGTAAACTGGAGCAGACCGTTGGGACCTATGTAGTACACAGTAACGTCATTTTCCTGACTGTTGGCGTATATATAGCACTGTCCGTACAGGGTCGCGCCGTTTTCAATTACTACGTTTGCGGTGATACCGCCAAGCTCAAACAGGCTGAACGGGAACACGCCCGCATAATAGGCGGACTGTGAGGCAGTGCCGCCGCGCCAGTCGGCTATCTGGAAGCGCTGATAGACGGTGGAGCCGCTTACAGCTGTAACGGTGCCGTTGCCAATGCCGGCTATTTCGCCTCTGGCGTACAGTGTGCCGCCCTTCTCAACTTCGATACTGCCCTCAAGATTCACAGCACCGTAATATCCGGTCAAGAAACCGCTTCTGGGCTGTGTGCTCTGCTGGTTGCCCGCGACGAGGAGTGTGCCGCTGACCTTCAGGGTATAATCGGCTGGTATCGTCAGCGTTACATAAGCCGAACCCGTCGTGCCATTATTGGGGACGTTGTTAGCGCCGGTTTCTGTATCGTTCCAAGCGTCGCTTGTAGGAATCAGAAGCCTAACGCCAGCTTTGACCTCAACAGACTTTTTAAGCGTATAATCTGTCACAAGAACGACTGTTTCATCGGAATCCGCAGACTCCAGGGCCTCCTCCAACGTATCATAATACTGTTCACTGAAATCGTTGTAGGCCACCTTGCCCGCAGGGACTTCCGCATCTGATGTGGCTAAAGCAGTCGAAGCAAGGCACAGCATCATTGCGAACGCAACAATAAGAGACATGGTTTTCCTGCTGATTTTCTTAAACATAATTTTGCCTCCTTAGAATTTTTTCTGATTTGCCGCTTTTATAAGACCATATCAGCATCACCCCCTTTCATGTATGGATTCGGGCATAATATTGTCAGCAATTATTCAACGCGAACAGTTATAGTGGTGGTCACATTTGCTTTAACCCATATCGTGAGTGTAGCGGTTCCTACACTGGTTCCAGTAACAGTAATTGTGCCACTTTCAGTTGAGGTAGTCACAAACCCGTCGCCACCACTCACTGTCGGAGCCTTATTTATAGTCGCGTGCGTGCTGGCATTAATAATAGATATAGTGCAGGATGTACCGTTTTTAATAGTTATCTCCTTCTTCGCGGGGGTAAGTTCATAAGAAGAAGCAGCCATTTCCACCGTAAGCGTAGTGTCGTAGATCTCCTCGGGCGAGCCTCCGCTTCCGCTGCCGCTGCTTGAGCCATCCTCCCTCGGATTCGCAGGTTTGGGATTCACGTCAAAATCGAGTTTGCCATTTGCCTTGGTCACACTAATAACAACAGCATTGCCGTTGACTTTTTCAGCCAAATCTGCAATCTCCTTATAATTTACACGCCCGGACAAAACATTGCTTACCATGCCGAGGTATTTTGACATGGCCTCTTTATAAGCGTCATTGCTTGCATAGTCTTTGTCAGCGTCATTATCGTGAACGGTCGCCTCAAGATTTTTTCCTACTTCGCCTGCTGCGTCTATCATGCCCAAAAAAGCCAGCGCATCAGTAGCACCTTGATTTTCATTATAGTCCGACATTATTTTGGCCCATTCATTGTTATGACCACTAAAATAAGTGCTTTTCACTGTGGAGCTATCGAAAGGACCCGCTGCAAAATCAACAAGACTGTTTTTAAAAGTATCTAATTCACTAAGCATATCTGGCTCGAGGTTCTGAGACTTTGCATAGCTGTAGAAGGAGTAATTCCTTGCAGCAGTTGCGGCAAGCGCTCGTGACCCCACATTTGCGCTCGAGAAATCACCTTCCCTCCACATATTCTGGAATTGTACTGCCTTTGAGTCATCCCATTGTGAAAAGGATTCAACCGCCTTCGCAAGATAATCCTGTCCAGAAAATTGTGCAAGAGATCCGTCCGTATAACCCTGAATAGTATCCCAAAGATCGTCAATGTTGTTGGCGAAGCTGGCGGTCTTACCGGCATCAACATACGCCTTAATAGCCTTACTGTTTCTTAAATCCTTAAACACACTCATATCGGGGGTGCCGTCCCATTTGTCGTAGCTGAGTGTGGCGGATTTTAGGTCACCAAACGCATCTTCCAACGCGCCTTTCAAATCCGAGCCTTCAAGGCCGCCGGCAACTTGTACGCCATTTGTTGTGAGGATGACCATCGCACCGCCGTTTTCCCCGAACAGCTCAGGATTGGCGTAGTCCGCCAGCTCCAGCGCGTGGATGATCTCGCCCACCAGCGCCCTGTCATTGCCCTTGTTGGCGTAGTCTATGTACCCGTTATACGCCACAGCGCCGACGCCCGCGAGAATGGCAAGGACGGCGATCACCACCACCAGCTCCACCAGCGTAAAGCCGGCGTCGCCGTAGCGGCGCTTGGGTTTTGAAGAATTTCTTTTCATCTGATTAACCTCCTAAGTTTTTATATAGAAAACGGGCTTGCCGTGTTCTACCGGGTTTTGCGTCTACCGGGGACCGGTGTGACATGGGGACGGTTCTTTAGTCCCACCAGTGTGCGCACTGGTGTTACGAAATAACCGTCCCCACTGTCCCACCTACTCAGTCACGGAGCAGTTTCCCGCGGGACTGAGGGACGGTTTTTTTGTCACACTGGAGCGTAAGCAGAAGTGGGACTAAAGAACCGTCCTTCTGTCACGCCGGTAGAGGGTGGAGTTTTCCCGTCTGCCGTTCCCCTGTTTCCTTGTATCAGAGTTGCTATATGCAGAAGCGAAAACCGAGGTCTCCGCAAGCCGCCGAAAAAATAAGTCAGGGTGCGACGTACTCGCAAACCCTGACATTGCCAAACTTAAAGTCCCCGTGTACGGGCAAGGACAGCCAGACGGCGGGATAAATCGGCAATGCCGTATGCTTACCACTGACGTGCCGTGGCTCTTGCCGTTTCGGAGGAGTAGAGCGAAACGCTCTGTCAGAACGGGCAAGCAGATCGCGGCGGATTTTGACCCCTGCGTCTACGGGGCCGGGAGCGACGAGTTGAAGCGTCGGTCAAGTCCCCATAAACAAAACGGATGCGACAACCGTCAGCATCCTGAGCCTTGCCGTATTCTGCTTGACACACAAGACCGCCAGAGAGTAGGCGGCATCGGCAACGCCCCATATCTACCACTGACGTGCCGAGGCTTTTTTCCAATTCTGAGGCGGAGCGTGAATTTCTCCGTCAAAATGAACAAAAACGCCGCGGCGGATTTCGATGACCTGCCCCTCCCCACCGGGGTACG
>CANQVL010000077.1 GCA_947627285.1 uncultured Oscillospiraceae bacterium | reverse complement strand
CCGTCGTCCTTGCCGAGGAACGCGTCAGCCGGAGCCGTGAGGACGGAGCCGTTGGAGCCGCCGGCAAGCGTCAGCACCATGGGGTCCTTTGCGCCGCCGCACTGCTCGAAGGGTACGATGGACGCCTTGGGAGCGGGGACCTCCTTGCCGTCCTTGTCCTTTGCGGGGGCGGCGGGCTTGGCGGCGGCGGTGATCTCCACGCGGATAAGCTCGCTCTTGGAAAGGCGCGTTACCGCGTTGTTCAGAGCGCCCGGCTTGAGGGAAAGACCCTCATAGGTCTCCACGTTCTCGCCAAGACGCGCGGTGATGGAGATCTCGCAGGTCCTTATGTACTTGGCTGTGCCGACCTTGGTGTCAGCCACGTCCAGGGTGCAGGGGGCGTCAAGGGTGATGACCTTGTCAAGGACCCCCTTGACTGTGGCGTAAGCCGTGGTCTTGCCGTCAAAGAGCTCGACCACGTCGCCGGGGTTGAAGCCGTCGGCATTCTTCAGCGTGAGATCCGCGCCGTTGACTGCCATCACCTGGGTCTTTGCCTTGCTGGCGGGCGCGACGGTGACGCGCATATCCTCCGCCCACGCGCCGGGGTTTGCCGCTGTGATCTTCAGCACGCCAGTGACGATAGAAGCCGCCTTGGCGTCGCCGGGGACCGCGCGCATGATGTAGGCCCTGGAGCCGCCGTTGGCGAAGAACTGCTCCACCGCGTAGGGGAGGAACCTGTTCCCGCCGTAGCTGGCCTCGCTCAAATAACCGCCATACATGCGCTTGTAGTCTGCAAAGCTTGTTACCAGCTGGGGCTGTCCGACCACCGGGCCCCGCTCCGCCAGGCCGATGAAACCGGCAGTGCTGGTGCTCACGCCTTGCATGGGTGTCGCGCCGGAATCGTATTCCTCAACGTAAACACCCGGAGAAAGATACTCTGCCATGTTTTTGTTGCTTCACGCCGTGCGCTGAAAGGCGTGAAGCACCCTCCTTTCTGCCATTGAATTACAAAATTTTGCTGCTGCTTTCCAAAAACGTGTTGTTCGCACGTGTTAAGGACAAAATTTATCCCAGAACCACACCATGACGGACGAGCCGTACTCTATGGCCCTGCACAGCCTCTCTCTGGCCTCCACCGCCTCCGTCAGCTCATCGCCTGTCCGGTAGACCGCGTGGCCCTCTGTCAGGAAGAAGCTCCCCCTCACAAGGCTGCTGTTGATCTCACTGCACGCTCGCAGTGCCCGCGCCTCATCTGTGACCTTCGCGGGATGTATGAAGTAGCAAAGCGCCCTTGGCCCTTCGCATTCGCAAACTGTCTGCCACTTGCACCCGGAGGCCGTCAGCACGAAGCTGAATTTTCCGTCCTCCCGGCGGTGGTCCACGCCGCTGTCCTCCAAAACTGCCTCAAGCTCCGACCCGGCGTCGACCGTGAAATCAAACTCCATCGCGTCACCCTCCGTAGGCAAACGCCCCGGGGCTTGCTGCCGTCACAGGTCCCGCGCCCGCGTCCGCGCCAGGCGCCGAGGTCAGCGCCGGCATATAAACGTCGGCCTCAAAGGGCTCCGTCACAGGCGCTTCCCCCAGGGAAAAGCCGTGGAGCTCAGGCTCAGGCGTTCCGGCGGCGACAAGCTCCGCCATGGCGCTGTTGCCGATGGTCCCGGCAAGCTCCTCAAGGTCCGCCGGCGGCAGGTCCATCGCCACCGTCCCCGTCAGGATAAGCCGCCCCATCAGCGACGCCCTGGTCAGGCTCTCCGCCTCCCGCGCTCCCGGCGTAGTCTCCTGCTTCCGGGTCGAGCGTACCGGGCTCGTCTCCTTCTGGCTCGTCTGATCCAAATGGGCCGCCACCGTGCTCCTCCGTTCCGCCCTCTCCCGGTCCGCCGTCGTCCGGCGGCGTCTCGGGTCTGAATAGCTCCTCAAGAGCCTCGGTCAACGACTGAACAAAGCCCGGTTCCTCAAGCTCTGTCAACGCCTCATTGGCTCTGTCGGACAAAAAACGCAATTTATTCATAAACTCGGTCCTCATTCGCGCCTTTTTGTCTATCAGCGCGTGGGTCCGGTTGATGGCGTTTTGCAGGATGCCTCTCTCGTCCGGTCCAAGACCGCCGTCCTTCATCCTCGCGTAGTAATCGCTAAGCTGCTGTTTCTCCCGGCTGTCGTCCAAAAACGGGTACATCCGCCTCATGGTGTCAGCCCCGTAGGCTCCCGACTCCGTCTTGCTGAGCCCCCCGTTCACCAGGTCCTGCATGTCCTCCACGGTGCGTCTGGCGTCCCGCAGTGTGTCCACCACGATGCCGACGGCGCTGTCCACGAAGGTCCTGTTGAAGGCCACCTTGTCCGGGTTGTGCCCCGGCACGTTCCTCACTTGCGAGCCGTGGTCGAAAAGCTTCCTCTGCTGTTCGCGTCTCGGCTGTGACTGCCCGATGGTCTTTTTGAGGCAGGAGAACAGCATCATCTTTCCGGTGCCCCTCAGAACAGCCCCCGACATGGTGCCGCGCTGGAAGGCCGTCTCCGAAAACCGGCTGAGCATCCCCTGGTCCTCGGGGTTTTTCATCTCGTAGAACGATCTGGAGGACTTAGGGTCCGGCAGGTCCTCGCTCTCCGAGCCCATCGCCGTGTCCTGTCCTGGCCTCGTCTCCTTTTGAAGGATGTCCTTCTCCTCGCCCCTGGCGCCCCGCTCCTTTTTCTCCTCCGGCCCTTCACCGGCCTGCCGCGGTGCCTCGCCTCCGGCATATCCCGCCATATGGCGGCGCCCCATGGCGTCGAAGTTCAGCTGGAAGCTCTCGGTGACGTGGTACAGCGGATCGCGGTACTGAAAATCCTCGGTGCCCGCGGCCCAGGCGATGTTCCGCCTCACCTCGCGCTCCAGCGGTGCCTTCCCGGCTGGAAGCGGCTTTTGCCTTTTTATCCGCGTCTGGCTCATTGTGCGCCTCTCAGTGCGAGGGACATGCTCCTCGCCACCTGTCCGAAGGTCAGCGGCCTCATGAGGAAGTCCGTACAGTGTATGCGAACGCTCCCCACGGCGTATTCCCGCGTGTCGTCAATGAGGATTATCCTCATCGACGGACTGCGTTCCCTCAGCCGCCGTGCCGCTATAAATCCCGCGCTCCCCCCGAAGGCGACGAACGCGATTTGAAAGAGGGCGTCGGAGCTTTCCAGCTGCGTTGGGTCCCTGAAGCACTCGACGGACACCGTGAGGCCGTAAAGCGTTCCGTAGCGGTTTATCCATTCTGTCAGTCGCCGCTCTCCCTCACGGGAGCTTTCACAGACCGCAATCCTCATGGTCGATCCCCCACGTCCTCACTTCACCCGTGCCTCCGGCCTGAGCATATCATATAACATTATCGACAGACTTTCAAGCAATCCGACGTGAACGGTCCGATTCGTACCCGAACGGGTCAACAGCGGGCCATCCCTCAACGGATATTCACGTTATCTGAGGGCTGTGCCTGTCTCCTTATTATTTAACTTTTAACCCATATTTACTAAAGTCTGTCCCTTTCCTGCGCTCTTTCCGATACAGCTTTCGGAGACGTTTCTGCTCCTTGCTGGCATTGATCTCATGCCTCTCGGAGTCCGGCGCGTGGGCCATCATGCTGTTCTTCGCGACCTGCCGGTCGAGCTTGAAGTTATCCATCGCGTTATAGTAAGCCTCCCGCTCGTCCACGTTGAGCAGATTATGCATGACTTCGGGGTCGTTCATGATCGCTTTGGCGTGGCCCATGTACATTCCCGAATTTTTGTAGGCTTTCGCGCGCTTTTTGAAGCTCCTGCCGTTCATGTCCTTCGTTGCTTGCTTCATCCTATTGTATGTATTTATCACATCTTTTCTGATATATTTATTGACATCTTGTTGACTGCCAAGGCGCATCTCAACCAGCATAGAACATGTATCATCCTGTCCATCTCCATATCCATCTCCCTGGTAAATTACGTCGTCACGCAACGAGGCGGCAGCTCTGCGCTTGATGTAGGAGTTGTATTTGGCGTCTCTCAGGTTATTTCTTTCATAGCCGCCCATAACGTAGTCCAAATTATCATCCAGGTAGTCCTCATCGTTAAGCTTCTCATCCGGCAAGTCCCCAACGTCCCCCCAAGTCAGGGCTTCCTGCGCCATGTCCTTCTTCTTTTTGGCCTGCATGGGCCCCGCCGCGCCGGCGGCGGAGCTGGTTCCGATGGGGGTCACGGGTCCTGAATACACGCTCTCGCCCTGCGCCGCCATCATGCCCTGTCTGTCGGCCTGTGCCTCGAGGTGGGCGTCATTCAAAAAGCCTCTCCCCGCGCTCTCGCCTCTCGCCTG
>CANQVL010000076.1 GCA_947627285.1 uncultured Oscillospiraceae bacterium | reverse complement strand
GCCTCCGTGTATCCCTTATCTTTTCCAGCTTTTCGATGAGCTTTTCCATGTCATCCTTCACCTCAGTTGACATAATAACATAAAGGTCCGGAAAAGTAAATGCTGTTGCCGTGGTGCCCACCTGATTTATTCTTGTCAGCGGGAAATGAAACTGGTATAATGCTTACTGAATCAAGCGCTGAAAGAAGGGATTTGAAAGTGAAAAAGGATTTTCGCATCCATTTTGCCGATGAACGATTTGAGGAGCTTCGCCGCCGGATAAGCATGACAAGGCTGCCGGAGCCGATAGCAGGGGACAGCTGGTCGCTGGGGACGGACGTTGAGTACCTTTCATCCCTTCTGTCCTACTGGCGGGACAGCTATGATTGGAGACGGAAGGAGACCGAACTCAACCAATATCCGCAGTTTACCTATGAACTGGACGGAGTGACGGTCCATTTCTTCCATATCCCCGGCTCCCGCAAGGGCTCGCTGCCGCTGTTGCTGACGCACGGCTGGCCGGACAGCTTCCTCCGCTATGCGAAGGTATTTCCGATGCTGTCCGAATTTGACCTTGTGGTGCCCTCTCTGCCGGGCTTTGCATTTTCGACGCTGCCGCCGAAGGGCTTTCTCAATAACGCCGAGGTCGCGGAGCTCTGGCATCAGCTGATGACCGAGGTACTTGGATACAGGGAATACATAGCGTCAGGCGGCGATATGGGCCGAGGAGTGACATGCTATCTGGCGGCCCGCTATCCGCAGGAGGTCAGGGGCATCCATCTCACAGATGTGGGCTTTGCGGGGGATATTGTGGCGTCGGCGGATGACTCGCTTACGCCGGCGGAGCTTAACTATAAGCGCCGCGCCCAGGAGTGGACGCGGATGGAGGGGGCCTATATCAACATCAACAGCACCAAGCCCCAAACCCTGGCGTTTATGCTCAGCGATTCCCCGGCCGGGATGGCCGCGTGGATTGTGGAGAAATACCGTGCCTGGAGCGACTGGCCTCTGCTGACGATGGACGACCTTTGCGACTGCCTGACCCTTTACTGGATGACCAACACGGCATATTCCTCTATCCGCGCCTACCACGGGAACAGCTTTACATTGCCGACCATGGGGCCGATCACCGTACCGACAGCCATCGCGGCCTTTCCGCATGATGTCCTTCCGGTGCCAAAGGAGTGGGTGGAAAAGCACTATCCCGTGGTCCAATACACCACTATGCCCCGAGGCGGTCATTTCGCCGCTTTGGAACAGCCGCGGGAGTTTGCCGAGGATATTACCCGATTTGCGGTAAGTATCATTCAAGAGGTGTGACATGGAAGAAAAAGTGCGGCTTTCGGATATTGCGGAGGAGCTGGGGCTCAGTACGGCGGCGGTGTCGTATGTGCTCCACGGCAAGACCGGGATGGTGTCGGAGCGAACGGCGGTGCGTGTGCGCCGGACCCTGGAGGAGCGGGGGTATCTGCCCCGGGCGGCGGAGGTGCTGTTGGCGGAAAACCCGGCGAAGATCGTGGGAGTGGTGATCCATGCCCACGAGAAATATGAGGCACACGTGATCGAGGACGCCTTTATCGCCTCGGCGCTCAACGCCCTCAGCGCGGAGACGGCCCGGCGCGGCTTGCAGATGATGGTGAGGGCTGTGAACTCCCTTGACGAGATCGTCTCCTTCGCCACCATGTGGAACCTGGAGGGACTGGTGCTCATCGGCTTTTGCAACGCGGATTATGGGCGCCTCAGAGAGAGGGTCCGTGTACCCTTCGCGGTCTACGACGCCTGCGGCGTCACGGCCCAGCGGGTCTGCGCCGTGAACATCGACGACCGGCACGGGGGCTTTCAGGTGGGCGAGTATTTCCGCCTCTGCGGGCACCGGCGCGCCCTGTGCCTCTCGGACAACGATATCGACATGGACCTGGAGCGCCGGAAGGGCTTTCGGGAAGGCTTCGGCCCAGGTGCGGAATTTATGATGATCCCCATGGTCAGATCGGAGCGGACGGCCTTCTACCGGGAGCGGCTTACGGAGCTCCGGCGCTTCACCGCCATATTTGCCGTGTCGGACTACTACGCCGTGGACCTCATTCATTTTCTCCAGAGCAGCGGCGTGGACATACCGGGCGATATCTCCGTCGCCGGATTTGACGACACGCCCCTTTGCGGCCTGGTGTACCCCGCCCTCACCACGGTCCGGCAGGACACCGGAGAGCGCGCCCGCACCGCCCTGTCCGCCATCGCAAGAATGCGGGCAGGGGAGACGGTGGATTCGGTGATCACCCACCCCACGTTCCTGGTGATTCGGGACAGCACAAGGAACTGCATATAAGATGTGCTCAACCCGCGGTAGAGTCGGCGAAAAACAACCACCGGTTCGTGTTCTTTTACGTCCGTTTCCACTATGATAGGCCGTGAAAGGAGGTGCCCGATATGGATCAAATCAAAATCGGAAAATTCATAGCTTCATGCAGAAAGGAACAGGGCATGACCCAAGCCGTGCTTGCCGAGAAGCTCGGTATCAGCGACAGGGCAATATCAAAATGGGAGACGGGAAAATCCATGCCCGATTCGGGAATTATGCTGGAGCTTTGCGATTTTCTGAAAATCAGTGTCAATGAACTCCTGTCGGGCGAAAGAATCATGGCAGAATTCTATGACAAGCGGGCAGAGGAAAATCTTCTGGTAATGAAGCGGGAGATGGAGGAAAAGAACAGGCAGCTGCTGAGGGCGGAATACTGGATCGTTTTTCCGGCGGTTCTCGCCGGGTTTGCGCTGGTGTTTGTGGCTTGCTTTGTCTCAATGCCCATGTGGCTGCGGGTCGTGCTTCTCACGTTTGTCCTTGTGATGATTTTTGCGGTCGCTTTTATTGCGGTAGGCATTGAGCAGAAAGCGGGATACTACGAGTGCCGAAGCTGCGGTCACCGATATGTGCCGACCTACTGGCAAACCAATCTCGCGCCGCACACTGGCAGAACAAGATACATGAAATGCCCGAAATGCGGCAAGCGAAGCTGGCAGAGAAAAGTCTTGACCAAGGAAGATTGATTTTTCTCCACCGTCATCTTCCACAAAATCGGCGTCCCATTTTTGTCACAGCTTACGGATTTAAGATTTGAAAGAACACCTCCCGACAGGTTACAATTGAACTGTCGGGAGGTGTTCTCATGAAAAATCAGTCTTTTTTCCGCTCCGTCTGCGCCCTGGCTGTTCCTGTGGCGCTGCAATCCATGCTCCAGGCGTCCTTCGGCGTGGTGGATCAGGTGATGATCGGTCAGCTTGGGGGCGTGGAGGTTGCCGCCGTGGGCCTTGCCGGGAAATTCACGGGGATTTATAACGTGGTTGTCTCCACCGTGGGTGCGGTGGCGGGGATCATGATTTCCCAGTATATGGGTCAGAAGAATACCGCCGAGACCCGGCGGAGCATGATTTTCAATCTGCGTGTGTGCCTCATTCTTGCCGCGCTGTTTACTTTTGCCGGAATTGCAGTTCCGGAGAAAATCATGGGCCTCTATTTAAGCGACCGCGCGACGGCGGAGGTCGCGGGGCGGTATCTCGCCATCGTATCCGGCACTTTCCTACCGGCGGCGGGGATCACCATCCTGTCCACCCACCTGCGGTGCATGGAGAAGGCGTCCCTTCCGCTCTACGCCGGGCTCGCGTCAGCGGCGGTCAACACGGGCCTTAACTGGGTACTGATCTTCGGCAAGCTGGGCGCGCCGGCCCTCGGCGTCACGGGGGCGGCGCTGGCGACGCTGATCTCGCAGCTTGTCTATTTCGCGGTCATCCTTGTGATGTATCTGAAATACCGTGAGCGGGCGGAGAACACCGCAGCCGGTCCCTTCGCCTGGAAACAGTACCTCTCCATGCTTCTGCCGCTGCTGGTCAGCGAATTTATGTGGGCCCTGGGCGAGAACGTGTACGCGGGCATTTACGGACATCTGGGCACCGACGCCAGCGCCGCCATGACGCTGACGAACCCCGTGCAGTCCCTGGCTATCGGGGCCCTGTGCGGTCTGAGCCAGGCGGCGGCGATCCTCATCGGCAAGCGCCTGGGCGACGGGGACCGGGAGACGGCCTACCGGGAGGCGAAAAAGCTCCTTCTCTACGGCCTGGCGGGCTCCCTCGTACTGTCTGTGGTGATATTCTTCATAAGCCCCCGGTATGTGCGCGTTTTCAAGGTGGAGACGGGCATACGGGAGCTGACAGTCCGGCTCCTCGCCGCCTACGCCGCCGTAATGCCCTTTAAGGTGCTGAACATGATCATCGGCAGCGGCATCCTGCGCAGCGGCGGGAAGACCACCTACGTCATGGTCATCGA
>CANQVL010000075.1 GCA_947627285.1 uncultured Oscillospiraceae bacterium | reverse complement strand
TGGGCGTCCCCGGTCCAGCCCATGCGCTCATCCCGCTGGGGGCAGTCCGTGGGCACGTCCAGATAGTTGCCCCGCTGGCCCCACTGCACGTTCTCAATAAGGCGGTTTACCAGCGCATTTCCCGTGGTCAGCGTGCCGATCTGGGGAATGTACGAGTGGACCACCAAGGCCGTGAAATCCTCCGGCCTGATCTCCGCGCCCTCCACCTTTACATAGCGGTACCCGTAGAAGGTAAATTTTGGCTCAACGCTATGCTCCTCGCCGTCGGAGGTCCAGAAATATTCCGCCTTCGCCGAGCGCAGATTGTCCCGGTAAAAATTCCCGTCCTGCATGTGCTCGCCGAATTGAAGGTGCAGGGTCTGTCCCCTGGGGATATGGACGCACAGTCGGAAAATGCCGGTCACGTTCTGACCAATGTCGAAGACCGTCTCCCCGGCTGGCGTGTGGAGCACCTCCTTGACGGGCAGCTCCTGCCACACCTTCACCGGCGGGCTCAGGCGGGCTCTCAGCGGGGCTTTCGGGGCCTCAGCGGGCGACGCGGGCACCGGCGCGGTCTCTGGCAGGGTCATGTCCACGTGCTCCCCGTCGTAGATGTTGGAGAAGGTGACGCCGCCGCGGGTGACGGCCCAGCTCTCATCGGTGCCGATGACATCCTCGCTCCCGTCGGTATACTTAAAGCGGATTTCCGCCAGCAGCTTCCAGTCGTCCCCGTAGTACCCGGCCTGTCCGGACCTGGACACAAAGCCAAAGCGCCCTGAATACCATCCGTTGCCCAACTCCACGGCGAGCGTACCGCCGTTTTTGAGCGCGTCCGTCACGTCGTATGTCTGGTACTGCACCCACTCGTGATAGTCGTTGCAGAAGGGGGTCAAATATTCGTCCCCCACCTTCGCGCCGTCGATCCGCGTCTCATAGAGTCCCAGTCCGCAGATGTAGAGCCGCGCGGAGGTCACCTCTCCCCTGACCTCAATGTGCTTTGAAAATATGGGGTGCCTCGCCTCCGTCCGGTCACAGCCGATCCATTCCGCCCGCCATGGCTCGTCCATTTTCCCCGTCTCGAACCAGTTAACAGAACCGTCCCCCACCCGCCAGAAATACCGCGTCCGGGGCGCCAGCTCCAGCTCCGGCTGTGCGCAGAGCGGGTCGAGGGCTTCATCAGCCGAGTCGTAGACAATATTTTCAAATTCCGGGTCCGCCGCCACGGTGAGCCGCCCGTTTCCGCCCTTCCAGGTGAACACGGGGCGTCCCAGGTCAAAGCCCAGGGGGTTTTCCAGGTGGTTTACCTTGCAGTCGTAGATCGCCATAGTCCTTCCCTCACTCCAGAATATACTTTTTCAGCGCCTCGAAGACGGGCGCGTAGCCGCCGGCGTAGATGTGAACGCCCTCCACGGTGATGTCCGCCCGAAGATTGCCGCGCTCGTCCTTCAGGCCGTCGTTCACGTCGATATAGCTGAACCCAAACGCCTCCGCCAGCGCTTTCACCTTCCTGTTGGTGTCGTCAACGGCGGCGTTAGTACGGGTGGAGGCCCAGACGGGCGGCTCCGGCAGGTCGTGGTTCACCGGGTAGTAGGCCATGATGTAGACCTTCGCCTCCGGCATCCGCTCCCGGATGCGGTCCATGATCTCCCGGTAATTCGTAAGAAGCCGCTCCTGCCAGCGCTCCCCGAAGGTTGCGGCGTTTATGTCGTTGGTGCCGATGTTCAAAAAGAGCTTTTTGGGCTCCAAGTCAAAGAGAACCGTGTCGATCTCCCGCAGAAAATCGTCCGTGGTGAACCCGCCGACACCCCGGTTGTAGACGGTCACGGGAAGTCCGGCGCTCAGGCAGTACTCCGTCACGGGGAACTGCTCCATCAGGGACGAGCCGGTGAAGAGGATCTGTCCCTTGCGGGCGAAGCGGTTCATCTCCCGAAAATTGCGGACTTTTCTCTCCTGCTCGCTTTTTTGTCCCCTTTGCATCATATCGCCCAGGTACATAAGCTTCTCCAAAAGCTCCTCCCGTGTGGCGTTCTGCAAGCCAAACATATCGTTGTCCATTTTATTTCGCCCCCGTAACGGCGTTATTTTTGATGACCTGGGCGTACCACCGGGCGCTGTCCTTGGGGGTGCGGGCCAGGGTCTCATAATCCGTCCGGCAGATGCCGTAGCGGCATGTGTATCCCGCGGACCACTCAAAATTATCCAAAAGGCTCCAAAGGAAGTACCCCCGCACGTCCGCCCCGGCCTCGATGGCCCGGGCAAGGCGCGTCAGGATGTTTTCAAGGTATTCGATGCGGTCAAGGTCGTGGACAATACCGTTTTCGTCCGGCGTCTCCATGGCCCCCGGCATCCCGTTTCCCGTGATGTAGATAGGGATTTGGAGCTGGAATTTGTTTTTGAGGATGTCCAGCACGTCAAAGAGGGCGTCGTAATCCCAGCCCTCCCGGACGCTCTTCTGGAAGTTCCCGCCCTGGTCGCCGGTGAGCTCCACCTTGCAGTCCGCCCGGTCATAGATGGCGTTATAAAAGTTGAGGCCATAGAAGTCCAGAGGCTGGCGGATGGTCTCAAAGTCGCCGGGGAGGATTTGGGGATAGATGCCCTTCTCCCGCATGTACCGCTCGTGGAGCTCGGAGTACCCGCCCAGGAAAAGGGGGTTTAGGAACATCCCATATCCCTGCGTCTCGTTCTGGAGCTGTGCCAAAAGGCAGTCGTCGGGATCATCAGGCCTGTCCGGGTAGTGGTGCCAGACGTCCACGGTGATACCGATCCGCGCGTTCGCAAAGCCATAGGATCGGAACAGCTTTACCGCCTCCCCGTGGGCCACCAGAAGATGATGGAGGCACTGGCGGGCGTATTTCTCATTGCGGAGTCCCGGCGCGAAGAAGCCCAAGGCGTGGCCCACATAAATTGCGATGGGCTCGTTGAAGGTGATCCACATGTCCACGTCATCGCCGAAATTGTCAAAGAGGACTTTTGCGTACTCCAGATACCAGTCCACGAACGCCCGGTTTCCAAAGCCTCCCATGTTCTGCAGATCCTGGGGCAAATCCCAGTGATAGATGGTGGCGCAGGCGCGGATGCCGGCCTTTTTAAGCGCCGCCAGAAGGCTTTTGTAGTAGGCGATGCCCGCCTCGTTCACCCGATCCGTCCCCTCCGGCAAAATGCGTGACCAGGAGAAGGAGAAGCGGTAGGCCTGTATACCCAGGCTCTTCATGAGCTCCACGTCCTCCGGCCAGCGGTGGTAGGCATCACAGGCCACATCGGGTGTATCGAGGCCATAGCGGTGGGTGAACACGTCCCAGATGGACGCCCCCCGCCCGTCCTCCTTTGCCGCGCCCTCCACCTGCGCGGCGGCGGTTGCCGTACCCCAGAGGAAGCCCTGGGGGAAGAAAGCTGTTTTCATGCGTTCACCCCTCCGCCACGGCCAGCACGGCCATATTCTCCCGTCCCGGCAGCTTTACGGTATACCTCCCCGAAACGCCTTTCGCCACCGTCTCGTCCGTCATGTTCCAGATGTCCAGCACACGAATGGTATAGGTCCTGTCCTCCGGCAGCTCCAGGGTGTCCCTGGTGATGGGCCGGGTGTCGTGGAAGCGGAGGTACACGTCCGTGCCGATATGGCCGTACCAGCCTATCTCGGAATAGGCGTAGGACTCGGCGTCCGGGCTTTTGGCCAGAGCCTGGGCAAATACGCGAAAATGCCTGGGAAGGGCCGCAAGGGCCGCCTCTCTCTCCTCCTCCGACGACCTCATAGCCTTCAAAATGCGCGGGAGAAAGGTGGGCTCCCCCTCAAGCTGTCCCGGCAGGGACTCCACGATTTTTCGGCAGAACCCGATCCGCGCCGGGCTCTCCCCGTGGAGGACGCCGCCCTTGGCCCACCAGAGCACGTCGTCGTCGGAGTAGAATGTCTCCCCGTGGGTGCAGTAGGCCCCCTGGGAGACGCACCGCCAGAAGCGGCGAACCATCTCCTGCCCGGTGATGGAGCCCCAGAAGGGCTCGATGTCCCCCTCATAGGCGCACTCGTCGATGAGCACGGGCTTGCCGGCAAACCGCTCCTGCCACACGGGCAGACGCAGAAGATCCTTGGTCTGGATGGAGGCGTGGGTGATCCGGGGTCGGTTGGCGTCCCAGACGTTGAAGATGTTGTGACAGGAGAGGGGGTGACCGTAAGGATCATGGTCGGAGACGAAAGCCTCGATGTCCTCCCACTCCTCCACGGTTCTGGCTGTCAGCTCGTACTCGTTGGCAAGGCTCCACCAGATGTTGGGAAACGCCGCCAAACGACGGGTCAGGTAGTCGAGATACGTCAAATCCTTCTCGTGCCCCATTCCGTTGAAGCCCCAGCGGTCATAGGGGTGGAATAAAATGAGGTCGGCCTGGATGCCAAGGCTGTCCAGACGCCGAAGGCCCTCCTCAAACGCGTCCCAAAAGGCAAAGCAGGGCCGGGACGTGTCCCAGGTGCCGTCCGCGTTCTTCTCAAAGGCGTAGTGTTCCGGCTCGTTTTTGTTGAAGTCGTAGTCCTTGGGGAACACGCACAACCGCACCTTGTTGAAGGGCGCGGCGGTCAATGTCTCAAAGGTTCGGTCAATGAGCTCCCGGCTCTGGTGCGCAAGGGCATAGACGGTGGTGCCGAAGGGGTGGAAGGGCGTGCCGTCGGCGTAAGCAAAGCCCCTGCCCCGAGCCCTCACCGGCCCGTGGGTCACGGCGGGCGCGCACACCTCCCTGCCCTCACCGGTAACGGCGCCGGTGACGCGCCAGGTATACTCTCCCGGCTCCATGGGCAAAAAGCGAACCTTGTATACGCCCTCTCCGGCATAAAAGCCGGGTACGGTCACCGTTTTTCCCTCATGGGTGAATTCCGCCCGCACGTCCGCCCGCGCCCAGCTCTCCTTGAGCTCCGGCCCTCGGAGCGTGATCTCAAACATCTCGTATTGCCTCATAAAGATGCCTCCTTTAAAAATTCGTATCAAAGAAACATGGTACAATATCCGCGTTTGCAAACATTGTAC
>CANQVL010000074.1 GCA_947627285.1 uncultured Oscillospiraceae bacterium | reverse complement strand
AGTCTCCTGTAATAGTCCTCGGCCCGGTAGAGCACCTGCACCGGCGACAGCCGCCGGTATCCGTCAGGCGACGGGTGTTCGGGCTTTGCCCGCGTGGGCACCGTGCCTTCGTTGGGTAACTCCACTGTCACGGCGAGAGCGGATACGCGCTCCACAAGGCTCTTTTCCTGCGCTTTAACTGTCGGGACAGCCGTCTTGCTCATATTCCCTCTCCTTTCACAGACCCGCGTCCAGACTGGGCACGGCGTTTTCCTCCTTCTCCATCCTGTCGGCGAGATAGAGGTAGAATCTGGCGCAGCCGTCGCCGGAGCTCCTGCGCACGAGGCTCAAAAAGACGCTCTTGGCCTTCTGGTAGTCCCCGGCGTAGAAGGCGTAAATGCCGTCGGCAAAGGTCCCCAGCGTCTGCTCCTTGAATTTGCGGCTCTCGTAGGGGTCTCCGTCAAATATCTCATATGTCCGGATGGGCAGACCCCCGGCGGAGCACTTGCCGATGTAGCGGGACGAGTAGCCCTCCGCCCTTGACGCCACGGCCTCGGTGCACAGGATGGTGGCGTCGAGCCTCACGCACAGCTCCATCAGCCTGCGCGCCTCGGTGAAGGAGGCGGAGATGGATGTGGGCTCGATCTGGTGGTCGTCTCCCACCACGCCCAGCATGACGGTGCCCTCGTCGATCGTTATCCTCGCCGAGACATGGGGCCGCTCCTCGGCCTCACGCTCCCGGTTTATCTCAAGTATCTCCTGCTGTATCGCCACTGCCGCGCTGACCGCCGCGGCGCTGCCCTCCTCGAACACCGCGTCATAGCCGTCATAGGCGAAGTTGAACACCGCCCCTCCGCGGCCTGTGACGATGCTCGCCGTGCGCTCGATGGTCTCGTTCACGTTGTCGAAAAGGCCCCTCCCGCTTTTCTCGTAGGTCTCCTCGGGAAAATAGAAGGAAAAGCGCATGGTTGCCAGATTTCTCGTAATAAACGTCCTCTTGTCCACCTCGTAGATGGAGTGCTTGCCCAGAAGCGACAGCACCCTCTCCGGCACG
Organism: uncultured Oscillospiraceae bacterium; assembly: GCA_947627285.1. Lineage (GTDB taxonomy): Bacteria > Bacillota > Clostridia > Oscillospirales > Oscillospiraceae > RUG626. Next base: position 4,089 of record CANQVL010000074.1, on the reverse strand, counting down.
AAGCGCCTGTAGGACGCCTCAAGCCTGCGGTGCTCCTCCTCCCGGTCGCTCATGGTCTTGGAAAGTGTCGTCAGGCCCTCGCCCAGGCTCGTAAGCTCGTCGCCGCTGTCGATGCGGACCTCCACGTCCCGCTCGCCCTGAATGAGCTTCTCCATGCCGCGCATGAGCCTTCTGAGCCCGCCGGTGACGGTGAGAAGGGCCAACAGCGCCAGGACCGTCAGCAGAGCTCCAAGTCCCGCCAGCGCGCCGATCATCCACCCCGCGTCGTCGCGGCATTTCGTCACGAGCCCCTTGCCGCCCACGTCCAGCATAGCAAGCTTCCCGTCCACCAGGTATACGTAGAGGAACCGGCAGTCCGTACCGGCGCCGACGGTGCGGAAGGAGTATCCGTTCTCGGCGGCCTCCTCTGCCATTTCGGCGTCAAAGCCACGGTAGAGCTCGGCCCTCACGCCCTTCGGCAGTCCTCCACCGTTTTCAAGTCTCCAATACTCCCCATCGAAGCTTGCCAGCGCTCCCCGAGCGTCCCGGAAAAGTCCGTTCCCGGCGGCGGAAAGGCCCCTTGCCGCCAGTGCCGGCAGGTCGTCCGTCCCGCACTCGCCTCTCTTGAGCTCCACGGCGGCGCTCATCATATCGAGCGCCTCACGCTCCGCCGACGACCGGGCAAAGGTCGGTATGGCGACCCGGATAAGTGCCGCCACGGACAGCACCGCGACGGCGGCAAGCAACAGCCCCCGGCGCAGAAGCAGCGGAAGGCGTGAGCGCCTTTGCACGCACAACGCGTACCATATCACCGCGGTGAGCACCAAAGAGCCCAGGAGCATCCCCGCCAATATGAGCACGCTTTCCAGCGTGGAGCGGTGGAGCATGGCGGTTATGTCGGTCACGGCGCTGCCACGGTCCATCACGAGCCTGCTGCCGTCCAGCAGTACCGCCACTCCGCCGCTTCTTGTCACCAGAAGATCGGTGCAGTCGTCCATGTCATAGCGGTTATTTTCGAGTGAAATGTATAAATATGGCTGCCAGTTGGCAAAGTCCGCATAAAACACGTTCAGACCCGCACCGTCTACGTAGTAAACGCCGATGCCGGCCTCGTCCAACTGTGTAATTATATCGCCCTCGGTGAGCGGAAGCGTCTCCCGGTCCGTCCTCACAAGACCCGCGTCGGTCACCAGCACCCACACGTCGCCGTTCAGGTCCTTGGCGTTGCGCAGTCCCGGCTCGCTGACGGTCCCGTCGTCCAGCAGTCCGCTATTCTCCCCGCAGTGGTAGAAGTGGGCCTCGTTCCCCGTGAGCACCGCGAAGCTCACCTGGTCCGTCGTGCCGGTGAATTCCGAAAGCCTCACGCTGTCCGTCTGCTCGCTTATGCTGTCGCCGGTTCCGGGCTCGCTCAACAGTATCTCCGCGCTCTTCCCGCCGGCTGAGATCCTGAACAGCTTCAAACTCACCGGCGAGCCGCCCAGATCGTAGAGCCCCAGATAGAAGCTCCCGTCCGGCGCGGGATAAAATGCCGCCGGCGCCGTGTCCTCCGGAAGCACGTCCCTTGAGATCTCGATGACCTCCCGCCTTTTTCCGGTCTCCGTGCCACGGACGATCGTATACGCTCCGTCTCTCTGTCCCAAAACGTACAGATCCCCGGCGGCATCGGAACCCAGCAGGCTGTACCGGTCGCCTCCCACGCCGTGAGTCAAAACCGACACGCAATCCGTCACCGTGCCCCATGCCGCGAGGCCTATCCCTGCCGTTATCAGTACCAAAATGAGCAGGAATATCCCCGCTTTTCTCAACCAAGCCAATCCGATCACCTCCGCTTGCCTCCGCCGAGGCTCCACTTTATCCTTCCCCAGATCAGGGAGAACCAGCGTTTTATAAATCCCTTCTTCTCCAGCTTCTCATATGCCTCTATGAGCTCCGTCCGGCGCTCCCGCCACATCGCGTAAAGCTGGACGATGCCGGGGAACACGCTCCACTCCAGGTCGTTCAAAAAACTGAGCTCTGCGTATGGGGAGGAGGACCGCCGGCGCAGTATCTTTTTCGCCTGATCGCGGGCCAGGAACGCAAGCTCCCGGCCTGTCATGCCCTCCATGGGCAGTACGAGGAACCTGAGGGATACCCGCCGGCTCGACACGTCCACCAGCACGTTCTCCGACAGCATCGCCGCGCAGCTCACCTCCGGCGGCAGGTCCGCCATGGACAGAGCCAGATGCAAGAGCTGGTCTACGTACTCTATCCTGTCGCGCCAGCCGTGGTTGTCGCCAACGTAGAAAACATTGTCTATGGAGCGGCCCTCCCGGTCCCGGAACACCGTCACCAGCGTGCCGCCCTCCAGGAACATCTCTATGAAATCCGGACAGCGGCCCAGCTTGTCGAAGCTCTGTATACAGCTTTTCAGCCGCGCCCCCTCGTACAGATTAAGAAGGCAGGTCCGCCCCTCCCGGTCGAGGATGTCCACCGCCTGAGCGCAGGCGTAATCGGCCTGAGCCGCCAGCACCCGGACTATCTTATACCGTTCGCGTACCAATATCGCCTCGCCCATGGCTCCTCCCTCCGATCCGACAGCTTATTTCTTTAGTCTCATTCCACGATGACGAAGGCGCTTGCCGCCACCGTCTCGTCCGCTCCCGCAGTCGCCACGATCTCATATGTCCCCGGCAGCTCCGGCGCCTGATAGAGCCCGTTGTGGTCAATGACGCCCCCGTTCTCCTCCCGGACGCTCCAGCGCACGGATTTGTCCTCGCTCCCCACCACATCGGCGTGGAACTGGAGCTTCCCGCGCACCTCCAGCCTGGAAAATTCCGGCGTCACGGCGATGCTCACGCTGCGCTGGGACAGGATACGGCTGGTGTCCCGCTCCGGCTTCTGAGCGAAGTAGTGTACGCGTATAAGGTTGCCTTCCACGGTGTCGTGGAGCCACAGCCCCACGCGCATGGTCCCCCGCTCGGGGTAGACGATCGCCGCCGCCTCGACCCAGGGGGGCGCGGCCTTGGAGCCCTTGCCCCGGAAGACCTCGCTGTTCCCGCATAGGAGCGCCGTCTCCTCCCGCTCCTTGTCCACGAACTCCAGGCTCAGCCGCACGTCCACCGCCCCCGAGCCCAGCCCGTGGGCGATCTCCTCGGAGTAGGCCTTGGCGTTGACCCGAAGCCCGCCCGGAAGGGTGATGTCCACCGTCCCGTGGGCAACGGCGTAGTCGTACTGCTCAGGGGACGGGATGCCGAAATCCAGATGCAGACCGCCGGTGGAGGGCTGGTACACGGCCTTCACGTCGGGCCTTTGCCAATATTCAAGGCTCCGCACAGAGGTTGTGACCTCCAGCCCCGTGCCCTCGCGTCCACGGGCCTCGGCCTCCCGCTCCACGCTCTGCTTGAAGGGAAGGGCCGTGACGCCGCCGATGAACACGCCGCCGTCGGAGCGTATGAGCTCGAGCTTGGCGAGATAAATTGGCACGTCGCCGCCGGAGGCGTGGCGCTCCAGACTGTCAAAGCGCCTGCGGTAGCTCTTGTACTCCTCCCTGTCCCGGCAAAGATACGCCGTGGCGGGGACGGTCAGGTAATTTTTATATCTGTGGCTCCCGATCTCCACGTTGAGCTCACAGCCGGAGGGAAAATACTGACCCTCCACGCCGCTGAGGGTCTTTGCCCGCAGGGGGAATTTCAGCGTGTAGACGCACCGCTTCTCCTCCCGGCTCTCCTTGAAGGACATGTTGAGGCGGCTGTTGTCGCTGACGATGAAGGTGTTCTCGCCCTCAAGACTGAGCTGTACCGGAGGCGTCTCGCCGTTTTTCACAACGAGTATGCTGGCCTCGAACTCCTCGCCCGAGACTACCGCCCCGGGCGCCGCCAGCACCAGCGTCAGCTCGTCGCTCTGGTAGAGAACCGTCACGTTCTCCATGCCCTGGGCCTCCAGGATCTCCTGATATGCCGGCACGTCCGCGCTCAGGTAGAGCCGCGCTCCCTCACGGGTGAGGTCGAATTGCTGTTCCGAGCCCATCTGCGCCCCGGTGGAGTTGACCGGCTCCATGCCCTCCTCGGCGTAGGTCAGGCACAGATACGCGTCCTTCCTGCCTGTCACCTGCTCCACGCCCTCCAGCATACG
>CANQVL010000073.1 GCA_947627285.1 uncultured Oscillospiraceae bacterium | reverse complement strand
ACCGTCTCCACGTGCTCGGTGCGGGGGAAGAGGTCTACGGCTTCGGCGGAATTGGGGGTGTAGGAGTGGGCGGACAGGAGCTTTATGTCGCGGGCGAGGGTGGCGGGGTCGCAGGAGATGTAGACTATCTTTTGCGGGGACATTTGGGCTATGGCGGCGATTGCTTCCGGGGAGAGGCCCTTGCGGGGAGGATCGACGGTTACGACGTCGGGGCGGGCGCCCTCGCGCGACAGGCGGGCGGAGATCTCGCCGGCGTCGCCGCAGATAAATTCGGCGTTGGTTATGCCGTTGATCCTGGCGTTTTCCTCAGCGTCCTCCACCGCCTCGGGGACGATCTCACAGCCGATGACGCGCCGGGCGCTTCGCGCTATGCAAAGGGAGACGGTGCCTATGCCGCAGTACAGGTCCAGGACCGTCTGCGTCCCGGTGAGACCGGCGAGCGCCAGGGCGCGGGAATACAAAACCTCGCACATATCCCGGTTGACCTGGAAAAATGAGGGGACGGAGAGGCGGAAGGTGAGGCCGTGGAGGGTGTCGGTGAGGGTGTCCGAGCCCCAAAGCGTGCGGTAGGCGGGGCCCAGGATCACGTTTGTCACGGCGGAATTTGAGGAGAGGACGACGCCGAGGGTGTGTGGCTCGGTGGCGCGGATAAGGTCTATGAGGTCCGGCTCGTGGGGAAGCCTTCGGCCCGCCGGGGCGTTGACCACGAGGCACACGAGGCACTCCCCAGTGGAGCTTGAGCGCACGTACAGGTGGCGCAGGAGCCCCGCGCGGGTGCTCTCGTCGTAAGCGGGGACGCCGAAGCTCTCCATCCAGGTCCTGACGGCGGCGCGGATATTGGCGGCGCATTTTGGCTGGAGGAGGCAGTCGGGCACGTCTATCACGTCGTGACTGCGGGCGCGGTAGAAGCCTATCTTAGGACCCGGAGCGGCGGGGAGCTGGACCTTGTTGCGGTAACGGGCAGTCTGTGAGGCGGGGTGGACGGCGCTGAGCTTTAAGTCCACGCCTCCGATGCGGCGAAGGGCGTCCTCCACCTTTTGCCTTTTGAAGCGAAGCTCCTCGGCATAGCTCATGTGGCGGAGCCTACAGCCGCCGCAAGCGGGGTAATGGTGGCAGTCGGGCAAAATACGCTCCGGCGACGGGGAGAGGACCTCCTCCACTCTGGCGAAGGCGGCGTTTTTCAGAGTCTTGAGGATACGGACGCGGCACCGCTCCCCCGCTATCGCGCCGGAGACAAATACCGCCATACCGCCTATTCTGGCGACGCCTGAGCCGTCGGAGGTGTAGCCGGTACAGACGGTCTCAACTATGTCGTTTTTCTTCAGCTCGTCCATTGTATATATTGGGTAAAGCCGAAGGTTTTACCCTTCGGCTTCCTTTCGTTATTTTATTCTGCCACTATGACGGTCACGTTGTCGCCGTCGGCGGTGACGCCAACGCGCTTTAGGTCGCGGGTGTAGTTATCTATGAGCTCCGCGGCTATGCGGTCCTCGATGTCCTTCTGGATGGTGCGGCGGAGGTTGCGGGCGCCGAATTCCACGGAGTAGGACTTGCGCACCAGGTAGTCGATGACGGAATCGTCCCAGGTGAAGGTCATGGCGCGCTGGGAGAGGCCGTCGCGCAGCTCCTCGAGCATGAGCGCCGCTATGGAGCGGAAATTCTCCTCGGAGAGGCGGTTGAAGTATATGACCTCGTCCACCCGGTTTATAAACTCGGGGCGCAGGAAGTCGCGCAGCGCCTTCATGACGCGCTCCCTGTCCTGGTCGGCGGCGGTGCCTCCGAAGCCCACTGTGCCGGAGCCGCGCCTGTCGGAGCCGGCGTTGGTGGTCATGATAATGATGGTGTTTTCAAAGTTGACGGTCCTGCCCTGGGCGTCGGTGATCCTGCCGTCGTCAAGGATCTGGAGAAGGATATTCATCACGTCCGGGTGTGCCTTTTCTATCTCGTCGAACAGCACCACGGAGTATGGACGGCGGCGGATCTTCTCGGTGAGCTGTCCCGCCTCGTCGTAGCCCACGTAGCCAGGGGGCGAGCCGATGATGCGGGATACAGCGAATTTTTCCATGAACTCGGACATATCAAGGCGTATGAGGGATTCGGGGGTGCGGAACATGTCTGCGGCGAGGCGCTTTACAAGCTCCGTCTTGCCCACGCCGGTGGAGCCCACGAAGATGAAGCTCACGGGCTTGTGCTTGGCGGAGATGCCAACGCGGTTGCGCTTTATGGCGGCGCAGACGGCGTCCACCGCCTCGTCCTGGCCCACGATGTGCTCGCGGAGGCGGTCTGCCAGGTGGGCGAGCTTCTCGTGCTCGTCCTCGCGGATGGAGGAGGCGGGTATCTTTGTCCAAAGCTCGATTATCCGGGCGAAGTTGTCAAGCCCCAGCTCGGGCATTCCCTGGGCCTGGAGGCGCTGCTTTTCGTCGGCTATGGCGATCTCGCGGCCCCGCAGCTTGGCAAGGCGGGCGTAGTCCTCCTCCACGTAAGGGCTCTGGTCGGACTCAGGGCGCTCTAAGAGCATATCCCGCTCCTTGGCGATGTCGGCAAGCTCACGGTCAATCTCGGCGAGGCGGGCGTAGTTTTTGCTTTTCAGGTTCACGTCGGAGCACGCCTCGTCGATGAGGTCTATGGCCTTGTCGGGGAGGAAGCGGTCGGTGATGTAGCGCTCGGAGAGCAGGACCGCCTGGCGGCACATGGCGTCGGATATTTTCACGCCGTGGTACGCCTCGTAGTAGTGGGAGATGCCGCGGATTATCTCTATCGCCTCCTCGATGGAGGGCTCGGTGACGGTGACGGGCTGGAAGCGGCGCTCAAGAGCGGAGTCCTTTTCGATGTGCTTGCGGTACTCGTTGAAGGTGGTGGCGCCTATGACCTGTATCTCGCCCCGGGAGAGGGCGGGCTTTAAGATGTTGGCGGCGTTCATGGAGCCCTCGGCGTCGCCGGCGCCCACAAGGGTGTGGACCTCGTCTATGACGAGGATTATGTTGCCAACGGACTTTATCTCCTCGATGAGGCCCTTCATGCGGGACTCGAACTGGCCTCGGAACTGTGTCCCCGCCACAAGGCTTGTGAGATCCAGGAGGTAGACCTCCTTGTCCCGGAGCTTATAGGGGACGTCGCCCTCGTTTATGCGTATGGCAAGACCCTCGGCGATGGCGGTCTTGCCCACGCCGGGCTCGCCTATGAGACAGGGGTTGTTTTTCTGGCGGCGGTTGAGGATCTGGATGACGCGCTCCATCTCCTCCTCTCTGCCCACGATGCGGTCAAGCTTGCCCTCGGCGGCGCGGCGCGTCAGGGAGATGCAGTAGGTGTCAAGGTATTTGCGCTTTTTCTCCCGCTCGCGCTGGCGCTTCTCCCCTCCCCCGGACTGCCCCTGGGCGGGGGGCTGGACGTCCTGGGGCGGCTGGGAGCCGAAGAGCTTGCTGAGGAAGGGGAAGGTGGCTGTCTTTCCGGACTCGTCCTCGCCCTCCGCCTCGGGCACCTCCTCGGCGCCGCCGAACGCCTCCATCATCTCGCCGGCGAGGCTGTCGATGTCGTCGTCGGTTATGCCCATCTTGCGCATGATGTCGTCCACCGGCTTCATGCCCAGCTCACGGGCGCACTTTAAGCACAGGCCCTCGCTGGTGGTCTTGCCGTTTTCTATCTTCGTTACAAATATCACCGCCACGTTCTTGTGACAGCGGGCGCACAGTGTAGGCTCCATTTTTCACTCCTTCCCCCGCGCTGAGGCGGGCCGCGAACGGATTTGTCAGATATTCAGAAGGGAGGCTATTTTATTTGCCTCCACAAGGCTTTTGAAGATGTGGGTCTTCTCCGTCACGCCGTCGGGAATGAGGATACCCAGGTAGCGCCCCAGACAGCAGATGACCATGACCACTAAGATGCCCCTGATGACTCCCAGGGCGGCGCCGGTGACGTGGTTCAGATTCTCATGTCCCGGTATGCCGAAGGACAGGTCGAAGACGTTGCCGATGACGGTGAAGATTATGGCGATGAGGGTGAAGGCTATGGCGAATACGGCGACGTAGCTCACTCTGTCGCAAAGGAGGGTGGTGAGCTCGGAGGCCATGGCGGAGGAGACTCTGTCGTTGGTCTCGGAGACCTTTGACGCCAATGAATCTGCGGCGCCGTCGGCAAGACCCAGGCGCGTGAGGACGGCCTTTGCAACGGTGTAAACGTCCAGCTCATCCCGCTCGTCCACGGAGATGTTGGGGTCGATGACCGTCTCGCCCTCCGTCTCCTCCTTGTCGTCGCCGCTCATGGTGTTCTCAATGACGCCCAGGGCGAAGGGGTGGAGCATATCGGAAAAGTCGCCGGAGTAGGCGGTGGCGATGAGGTTCGCTCCGTATATGGCGATGACTATGGAGAGGATCCAGCAAACGCCGTTTATTATACCCGTGCGGAAACCCCTCCAACCGCACAGGGCAATTATGCCAACCAGCGCAAGATCAATGACCAGGCTCACAGCAGTAATCTCCTTTAAATCGAATCGAATAGGTGTGGTTACGGTCAGCTTTTTGCTCCGTACACATATGCCGAGAAGGTCCCGGAGCAGAGCACCGAGCCGTCGGAGCGGATGGATACGTGCTCAGCGCCGAAGGAGCAGTCGTAGGACGCGGACTCCTCCAGAGCGTCGGTATATAGGGTGACGGTATCTGAGGCGAGGACGGCAACGGCGGCGCCGCTCACGTCCATGTCCGTGGGGGGCGATGCGAGGGCGAGGACGCCCTTTTGCTCGCCGGAGGCGGAGTAGGTCTCCACGGTCCTGCCGCCGCCCACCCGGTAGTCGGTGAGCCCCAGGGCGAGGGTGGAGGCGGACATGGAATAGCACTCCAGGAACCTGCCGGAGTAATCCACGCTCCAGCGCTCCTCCAGCTTTGAGGAGAAGCCCAGCGCCTTGTCGGTGGCGACGGCGGTGATGCCGGAGTCGGTGAAGCAGGCATCAATGAGAAGGCCGGGGTATTCGTATTCCGCCTGGACGTCGGTACTGTCAAGGCTCAGGAGGACCATTCGGCTGCCGCCGCGCCCGACCTCCAGCGTGAGGAGGCTGTCGCGCCCCGAGACGCGGGCGGAGAGTATCCTGTCCACCCCGGCGGACCAGCGGTAGATGGCTGTGCCCAGGGAGTTGTAGA
>CANQVL010000072.1 GCA_947627285.1 uncultured Oscillospiraceae bacterium | reverse complement strand
CTGTTTTCCGTATAACCTGGTATACACAAAAACAAGGAGGGATGATCATGAGAAGAACGAAAGAAATCGCCCTGGTCACCGCCGGGATCCTGATGGGAACTGTCGTCGGCGCACCTGGAGCGACTGCGGCTCTATCCGCCGAACTGAGCACGAACCGTTTCTTTGTTGATGGCGTTGAGACAAAGCTGGAAGCGTACTTCATCAATGGCAGCAACTACGTTAAGCTCAAGGACGTAGCAGAGGTCGTGGGCTTCAATGTCTACTGGGACGAGGAGAATCGGACGGTGCAGATCGAGTCGGACAAGCCATACACCGGCGTGGCCCCCGCGAAAGCAAGCTCACTTGCGAACGGCCAGCCCGTGACGGAGGAAAACGTTCTGACGCTCCTGCGCCAAATCGAGAAGGACTGGCCCACGGGAACCGTTTGGGGCACCATGTCCACACCGGGGACTTGCAAGAACAGCATCCCCTGCAAGGAGGCCGGGAAGGTCATGGACCGTTACCGCGTCAGCAGGACATACGGCTGCAGCGGATACGCCGCCATGGTAAGCACGCTGCTGTTCGGCGATGAGGGGAATCCCGCGAGACGGGTAGAGGATCTTTCTCAGATCCGCCCCGGAGATATACTCATCTTCGTCCGCAATGACTCCGGTAAGGTCTGGCATGTGACGGTGGCGCTGGAATCGCCAAACGCAAAGAACGCGCTCCACTACACGGACGGGAACAACGGCGAAGCCGTCTACTGGCCATCCGGCCAGAGCCCGTACAGCCGTGAATGCCTGGACTGCTACGGGGAGGACGGAAAGACCTACCGTATAGAGGCATGGACCCGTTATCCGGAGGACGTGCCCGTTACCGGCGAGAGCGCAGAGGCGTGGGGATGATCCCCGATCCCATATCTACGGGGCCGCACAGAAATGTGCGGTCCTTTTATATACCCATTTTTCAAATCTACATTTTCGAGGAGGATGATCAATGAAAAGAAATCGCACATGGAGGGCACTTTGCCTCCTGCTGGCCGTGATCACGGTCATAGGCATATTTCCCCTTTCGGGACGGGCGGAGGGAGATACCGGCGGCAGCAACCCCGGAAGTCCCGGAGGCGCCAAGCCAGGAAGGGGAGACATAGCGTGGACCACAGACCCGGAAAGGATATTCCTGCGCTTCACGCTCGTTGAATTCCCCAAGGGCGTTGTTCAGGACCTCAATACGAATGACACCGGCATATGGAAGACCGTTGGCACTCTAAACGTCGTTTGGGACGAAAAGACCGTCTTAAATCTGAGCGGCGACGAGATACGCCGGAGAATCAACTGGTATGACTCCAACGCCATGCAGTTCAATGCCCAGGGTAATAACGCCGCCCAGCTCATGGGCACCACTGTCGTCTCCTACGACGCCTCACAGGGTGTAAACCAGCGCAAGGTCATGTCCGCCAGCGAGTTCGCGGACGCGGCAGGACTCACGCATGAGCAGAAGGAACAGATGTTCCACCTTAACTCCGCCTCCTGGTCCTCCGGCTGGCTGTATGGGGACTATACGTCCATGTGGGGCGACGACCCCCATCCCGTGACCGATGGGAATGAGTATAACGTCTACACGGCAAATAAAGCGTTCATCTATCTTCTCAGCCGTCTCAGTGAGACAAACGGCGAGGGCTCCGGCTGGAGTGAGGATGAGGCTATCTCCAAATGGACTGAGAAGACCTATGACGATGACGGGAATCTGCGGACAAAATACCGTGTCATCGTGGAGACCGGCGCTGTCCTGACCGATCCGGACAGGGTCAGCCGCGCGTATACACTCAGGGAGATGATGGCGTACTCCCTGTACAACAATGAGAAGGGCAATCAGTATGACCTTCTGTGGGACCAAAGCCCTACCATCGTCAACGCGGCACAATGGATGCGTCAATCCGTAGATAACCAGTTCGTGGAGTATCCCCTGGATGAGAGCGGCGTCCCCACCGGAGAGGAGCTCCATTCCACAAATGGATTCAGGGAATGTGACAGCTTTGTCAAATCCGTATCCTCCGGTAAGGTCAGGAACACGATCTTTGCCGAGCGGCGTTCCTTTGGACTCCACATTTTGAGTCCGTTCAATTTTGAGAGCGACGCCCCCAGCCGGCCTACGCTGGAGGTCACAAAGGTATCCAAAGACCCCGTATCCATAGATACACCCTGGGACTTTACCGTCACCTACACTGCCGGTAAGCCCACAGGTTTTACCGCCACAAAGAACGGCGAGGATTTCACCGATGAGATCACAGATAACGGCACCGGCTTGAAATTCTCCCTCAAGGGCGGTGAGACCGTCCGCGTCAACTTCGAGGCGGACGGAGAGCTGCGTTACACCGTCAAAGAGGATGATACATCGGAGCTTACCGCCATCACCGGCACAGGCGGTACGGCGGAGCTTGTTTCCGGCAAGTTCACCGGTACAGGCGGTTCCGTCGCCGTGACCTTCACCAACGGGGAGGGCGGCGAGCCTGATCCTGAGCCGGACCCCGAACCCGAACCGGAGCCTGAAAAGCCCGGTCTGAAGATCGTCAAGTATGACCGTCTGACCCATACCCCCATGGCGGGCGTGACCTTTGAAATATTCCGTGACGCCCTCTCCCTGGGCAGATACGAGACGGACAGCAACGGCGAGATCGTTCTGGAGGAGGTCGAACCGGGCACCTACGCCGCCGTTGAGGTGGATACCGGGGATGGCAGCCACATCCTGGACGTCACATACCAGCAGATCGAGCTTGCCGCCGGAGACGGTGTGCGCGAGCTCATTTTCTTTAACGATTCCAAGCCCGGTCTGTGTTTGGTCAAGGTGGACAGCGAGACAATGACGCCCCTGGCGGGGGCGAAGTTCCGTGTCGAGGCCGTGGACGGCTCCTTTGGACCTGATGAGTATACCACGGACGCCAGCGGCGAAATTGACCTCTCCGACCTGCCCGAAGGCTCCTATGTGGTGACGGAGATCACAGCCCCGGACGGATACCTCATTGACGACGCTCAGAGGATCATCCATCTCCATGCCAATGACACGGCGGAGTTCGTGTTCACCGACACCAAGCGGCCCAAGCTCATCGTAGAGAAAAGGAGCGCCAAGGACGGGACGGCTCTCGCGGGCGCCACCTTCCGGATCGCTCCCATCGACGACCCCGACAGCTTCGTGAACAAGGTCACGGATGACCAGGGGCGTATCACGCTGGAGGGGCTTGACGCCGGGGTGTACTCCGTCCTGGAGGTATCCGCCCCGGAGGGGTATGTCCTCAACGCAACGGAATACCATGTGAAGCTCAAGCCCGGTGAGACAAGTACCATCGTTATTGAGAACGAGAAACGTCCCGCCCTGCGGATCGTCAAGTATGACGCTCAGACGAAAAAGCCCCTGCCGGACACCACCTTTGAGGTCTACAGGGATACCGAGCTGATCGGCACTTACACCACCGATGCCAACGGAGAAATTCTGCTTTATGACCTGGACCCCGGCACCTATTTGGTCAAGGAGGTCTCCGCGCCGGATAGTCATGTCTTGAACAGCACCCCGCAGGAGATCGAGCTGGAGGCGGGAAAGACCGGGACGCTGGTGTTTCTCAACTACCTCAAGCCCGGTATCTACCTTGTGAAGCTGGACAGCCAGACCATGGAGCCGCTGGCAAATGCCAGGTTCCGTATTACCCAGGTGGGCGGGGACTTCTCTCAGGAGTACATTACCGATGCCAACGGTGAGATCGACCTGTCCGGCCTGAATCCCGGCACCTACACCGTGGAGGAGTTGGCCGCCCCGGACGGGTATCTCATTGACGACGCCCAAAGGATCATCAAGATCGAGGGCGGCGAAAAGGCGCAGTTCGTATTTACGGATACGAAGAAGCCCAGCTTCAAGCTCATAAAGCTGGATGAGCTCACAGGTCAGCGGCTCCCCAACGCCACCTTCCGCATCGCCAAGATCGAGGACGGCGCCCACTACCTGGACCGTGTCACCGACATGAGCGGTGAGATCGTCATTTACGACCTTGAGCCCGGCGTGTACTCCGTCAAGGAGATGGCGGCTCCCAACGGGTACGTCAGGAACCCCATCGAATACCATGTAGAGCTTGTTCCCGGCAAGCAGGCGGTGCTGGTGGTGTCTGATGCCCAGCGGCCCAAGCTCACGGTCTACAAGCATGACGCCGACTCAGGAGAGCCCGTACCCGGAACCGTCTTCCAGGTAAAAGCCGCTGACGGCCACAGCGTCAATGAGATCAGGACCGACGCGGACGGAAAAGCCTCCATAGACTTCCTGCTCCCCGGTGTCTATGAGATCTCCGAAAAGTATGTCCCCGCGCCTTACCTGATGGACGCGGAGAGCCAGCTGGTGACGCTGTATCCCAACAGAAACCGGGACATTTATTTCAAAAACCACAAGAGGCCCTCCATCGAGATCATCAAGGAAAATTCTATAACCCATGAGCGGCTTTCCAATGTGCGCTTCCAGGTCTGGTATGCCTCCAACGACACTGAGACGGGCGAGTACAATGACCTTGGCGTATTCACCACAGACGAGAACGGGCGCATCGTTCTGGACGGCGCCGCCAACGGCCTGCGGGACGGATGGTTCCGCGTAAAGGAGATGGAGCCGCCCCACGGCTTTGCCTTCAAGGGCAGCGACACGCAGGAGGCATTCATCCCCGCCGGAAAGGGACACACCTTCCTTTTCCAAAATGTGCCACTCTCCGCGTTGGTGGCGTACAAGTATGATTCTGTCAGCAAGACCGCTATTGAGGGATGCCTTTTTGAGCTTCGCTACCTGGGCGGCGATGTGTCCGGCACAGACGGTACGGTCATCGGACGGTACAGGACGGGCGCCAACGGCTCCTTCACTGTCACCGGGCTGAAGGCCGGGTACTACATCTGCGAGGAGGTGGAGAGCGACGGGGACCACGTCATTGACTCCGCCCCTCAGTCCTTCTACATCTCCGGCAAGGATCAGGACGTTGTCACCCTCTACTTCAACAACAGTCCCAAGGGCTCCATCTTGGTCAGGAAAGTATCTGCCAGCGACGGTTCGCCCCTTCCTGACGTTGAATTTTTAGTGACCACCAGCAAGGGCACAGTCGTTGGGAATGCCAACGGCAAGTATGTGACCGACAGCTCCGGCTGCTTCCTCGTGGAGGGCATAGACCCCGGCACGTCCCTTGTCAT
>CANQVL010000071.1 GCA_947627285.1 uncultured Oscillospiraceae bacterium | reverse complement strand
GCACAGGGTCTTCTTCAGAGTCTTCATGTAGTGTTTCCTCCTTAATAAAAATTGTTGATTAATTTTTCGCCCGTTACATGAACCGGACTTTAGTTTATGTAAACGCCGGACCGGTGCCGGTCGGCATATACATCGTCGTCGTCGCGGAAGCCGCTTTTTTATCGGCTCGCTTGCGAACACCCTTTAGACTAAGCGCGTATCGGTTTTGTTCCTCATTTATTCGAGAAAAATTTTTCTTATTTTTCCGAAAGGAGGAGTACGGCGAAGGAACAAGGTTGGGCGGTTCCGTGAACCTCCGCCGTACACTTACATAATGAAGACTGTCACCTTTGGGCTCGCGCCCATCGGCTCCGGTCGACCCTGTCAAGTGAAAACCGATAAATATGTATCTCCTCGGCGGGGCACAATTTTCCCGTTCCCACCTCGGATTGAACCCATTTTAGCACATAGTTTTGTCGATGTCAACATTTTAAAGCATTTTGGTTACAACCTCGTAACCGGAGGGGTTGACCGGCAAAACCCTTGCGCCGCAAGGGTTTCGGGACTTGCGTCAAAAATGTTACGCAAATTTTAACGAAAAATCTTACAAAAAATATCAAAAAATTTTTAAGATTTTCCTGCGTTTCCCGAAATTTCCCGCTGCCACAGGTTCACATAACGCCATTTTACTCGTTTTTTTAAATTTTGCAAGAGTTTTTTGAAAAAATTTGTAGATTTTTTGAGGGGACCTTCCGGTCCCCCCGATAAATTACTTGAGGAGCTGTATCTTGCCCAGCAGGGGGACGGGCTTCTCGGTGCCCTGGATCGCGCCGACGAGGCCGAGGATCCAGCACACGAAGCACAGGATGCTGCCAATGGCGGCGATTATGGAGCCAACGTAGGGGATGACGGCGACAATGCCGAAGACGATCTCCGCGAGCCAAATCACGAGAGCCTGGTTTATGTGGAACTTGGAATGTTCCCTGTCGCCGGCGACAAGGGCGATGATGAGGCCGATGAGGGTGATGTAAGCCACGATGTCAGTTGTTTTCTTTGTCATTTGCTGTTTCTCCTTTACATTTTTATTTACCTCAAGGCCGCCCCGAGCTCCGATTCAAGGGAGCTGAGGATGGCCTTAACGGTCTCGTCGGCGTCCGCGTCCCTGAGGGTCCCCTCGTCGGAGCGGAGGGTCAGGGAGTAGGCGGTGGAGCGCATCCCGTCGGGCACGCCGGGGCCCTCGTAGATGTCAAAGAGGGCAACGGCGCGCAGATACTTGCCGCCGGCGGAGCGGATGCACTTCTCTATCTGCGCCACGGTGACCTCGTGGGGCGCGATTATCGCCAGGTCACGGGTGACGGAGGGGTATTTGGGCAGGGGCTTGTACACCGGGTCGGGGCCCTGCGCCTCAAAGAGGGCGGCAAAGTCGAGCTCGGCGGCGTAAGCCTCGTCAAGGCCGTAATTTTTTGCGCAAAGGGGGTGGATCTGCCCCAAAACTCCCAGCTGACGCCCTCCGGCGAGGACGCGGGCGCAGCGTCCGGGGTGGTAGGAGGGGTCGTCCGCGCAGGGGACGAACTCCACGTTTTCCGCGCGCAGATCGCGAAGTATCTCCTCCACCGCGCCCTTCATGGCGTAGAAGTCCATATTTTCGCCGTAGGCGCCGAG
Organism: uncultured Oscillospiraceae bacterium; assembly: GCA_947627285.1. Taxonomy (GTDB): domain Bacteria; phylum Bacillota; class Clostridia; order Oscillospirales; family Oscillospiraceae; genus RUG626. The sequence goes on along the minus strand of CANQVL010000071.1, from coordinate 3,811 downwards.
GGTGAGGACCCTCCGCTCGTCGGCAAGCCCGTCCTCGCGGGCGTCGTCGGGCAGGTAGACGCGCCCGAGCTCGTAGAGCTTCACGTTTTTGTTGCGGTAGTTGTTGTTGCGGGCAAGGATCTCGAGCATGGAGGGGAGGGCGGTGGTGCGCATGATGGAGGTGTCCTCGCCCAGGGGGTTCAATATTTTGAAGCTGCGGCGGCGCGGGTCGTCGGCGGGCCAAAGAATTTTGTCGTAGGCCGTGGGGGAGATGAAGGAGTAGGTGATTATCTCGTCATAGCCGCAGGTGCGGGCGAGGGCGCCCAGGCGGTTCTCAAGCTTCTGGGCGTCGCTGTAGCCGCCGCGGGTGGTCTGACCGCGCATGAGGGTGACGGGGATGTTGTTGTAGCCGTAGAAGCGCGCCACCTCCTCGGCGAGATCCGCCATACGCCGGACGTCGCCGCGCCAGGAGGGGACGGTGACCCTCCGCCCGTCAACTTGGAAATCAAGCTTTTTGAGGATACGGACCATCTCCGCCTCGGAAATGTCGGTGCCGAGGAGGGCGTTGATCTTTTCCGGCTCCAGCTCCATGGAGTAGGGCTCCGGGATACGGTTCTGAATATCCACGACGCCGTCAAGGACCTCTCCGGCGCCCAGGAGCTCCACCAGCTCACAGGCGCGGTTGACGGCGGGGAGGGTGTTCATGATGTCCAGGCCCTTTTCAAATTTTGCGCTGGCCTCGGTGCGCATACCCAGGGCGAGGGCGCCCTTGCGTATGCAGGTGCCGTCAAAGTTGGCGGACTCGAAGACCACGTCGGCGGTGTCGGAGACGATCTCGGAGTTGAGGCCGCCCATGATACCGGCAAGACCCACGGCGCGGGTGTCGTCGGCGATCACCAGATGGTTGTGGGTGAGGGTGTGGACCTGACCGTCCAGGGTGGTGAGCTCCTCCCCCTCCGCCGCGCGGCGGACAATTATCCTGCCGCCCCTGACGTAGCGGTAATCGAAGGCGTGCATGGGCTGGCCGTACTCAAGCATCACGTAGTTGGTGATGTCAACGATGTTGTTGATGGGGCGCACGCCCATGGCGCGAAGGCGCTCGCGCATCCACTTGGGGGACGGGGCGATCTTCACATTGCGCACCATGCGGGCGGTGTAGCGGGGGCAGAGGTCAGGGTCCGGAGTCTCGACCTTCAAAAGATCGGTGAGGACGCCGGGGCCGCCGCCCTTTACGACGGGGGTGTGGAGTGTCAAAGGTTTGTCAAATGTCGCCGCCGCCTCCCGGGCAAGTCCGATGACGGAGAGGCAGTCGGGGCGGTTGGGGGTGATCTCAAACTCCACCACGGAGTCGTCGGCGTTGATGAAGGGCTTTATGTCGTCGCCGGGGGCGCAGGGCTCGCGGAGGACGAAGATGCCGTCCTCAATGCAGTGAGGGAACTCCCGCTGCTCGGCGCGCAGGTCGGCGAGGGTGCAGATGGAGCTTGATTTTGTGTTGTACGCCACCAGGTCGCCCTCGTGGATGTTCTGGCAGGGCGTTGTGACCGTGGCGGCGGGGTCAAGGATGACGGTGAAGGTGCCGTCGGGGTTTGTCTCGCAGCTGTCGGCGCGGGCGGCGATAACGGGCCCGAATACCTTGTCGCCGGGCTTGATGTCCGCGGGGATGCTGGGCTTTTCCGGGTCCGTGGGGTGGTAGTCGTTCAAAAGGGCGGCGGCGGTGATGGCGGCGTAGGGGAAGTCGCGCTCGTCCAGCCCCAGCTCCTTGAGGGAGCAGAGCATACCGTTGGACTTGACGCCACGGAGGTTGCCCTTTTCTATCTTCTTCCCGCCGGGGAGGGTGGACTTGTGGAGCGCCACGGGCACCAGGTCGCCCGCGTGGATGTTCCAGGCGCCTGTGACTATCTGAACGGGCTCGCCGTGCCCAACGTCCAGCATACAGACCCACATGTGGTCGGAGTTGGGGTGCTTCTCCATGGAGACTATGCGCCCCACGACCACGTTGCTTATCTCCGCGCCCAGGTCCTCTGTCGTCTCCACCTTGGAGCCGGAGAGGGTCATGGCCTCGGCAAATTCCCTGTCGGGGACGTCAATATTTACAAATTCATTGAGCCATTTTCTGGATAAATTCATCTTGGCGCCTCCTTAAAACTGTTCCAAAAACCGCACGTCATTTTCAAATATGAGGCGCAGATCGTCTATCCTGAACCGGCGCATGGCGGTGCGCTCCAGCCCGAAGCCGAAGGCCCAGCCGGACCAGACGTCGGGATCGATGCCAGCCATTTCAAGGACGCGGGGGTGTATCATTCCGGCGCCCAGGAGCTCGATCCAGCCCTCGCCCTTGCAGGTGGGACAGCCCACGCCGCCGCACTTGTGGCACTGGACGTCCATCTCGCAGCTGGGCTCGGTGAAGGGGAAGTGGTGGGGGCGGAAGCGGGTCTTGGTGCCCTCACCGTAGAGCCCTTGGACCACGGCGTTGAGGGTGCCCTTCAGGTCCGCCATGGTCACGCCCTTGTCGATGACCATGCCCTCCACCTGGTGGAACATGGGGGAGTGGGTGGCGTCCACCTCGTCCTTGCGGTAGACCCGGCCGGGGGCGATGATGCGGATGGGCAGGGGCATGGTCTCCATGGCCCGGACCTGCATGGGGGAGGTCTGGGAGCGGAGCATCACCCGCTCCTCCTTGTCGAAGTAGAAGGTGTCCGACCAGTCCCGGGAGGGGTGGCCCTCGCCGGCGTTGAGCTTGTCGAAGTTGTAGGTGGTCAGCTCCACCTCGGGGCCGTCCAGGACGGTGAAGCCCATGCCCACGAAGATGTCCTTGATCTCGTCCAGGGCGATATACATGGGGTGCTTGTGGCCCAGGACGGGGGTCTTGCCGGGGACGGTCACGTCCACCGCCTCGGCCTTCAGCTTGGCCTCCAGAGCGGCGGCAGCCAGACGGCGGCCGCCCTCCTCGATGGCGCTCTCCAGGGCGGCGCGGACCTCGTTGGCCAGCTGGCCCATGGCGGGGCGCTCCTCCGGGGAGAGCTTGCCCATCTGCTTTAAAACGGCGGTGAGGGCGCCCTTCTTGCCCAGGTACTTCACCCGCAGAGCGTCCAGAGCGGCGGGGTCCGCCGCCGCCTCGAAGGCCGCCAGGGCCTCCGCCTTGATCTTTGCTAACTGTTCCTTCATGTGTAAAACTCCTTTTTATGGATGGGGTTTATATGGATAAACGGGAATGGTTCCATTTATAATGTCCAATCCTGTGCGTCAATTCCCAAAAACGCTTTATCTCTAAATCCAATGCAGATCCCCTGCTCCGGGTCACATTTACAATCTCCAAAGAAGGATATTTCAGGATAAACAAAGCCATCTGTTGATTGGGTAACTTTGCTGATATTGATGGCAATGGCAAAAATAGTAATTTCATTTTCTACGTCTGCCTCTTCAATAGGTTCTTCACCCATTTCGTCATATCGCTCATTGCAATATTCAGCAATCTCTTGTCTGTAATCTTCGATTTTTACGTGTTCAATGAACCAATTCAAGCAGGCGATTTCTTCCTCGGACAGGGCAAATCCAGCAGGTTTATCGTTTCCGCTGTCATCAAACTGATTATCCCCTGTGGAAAAGATCTCAATATCTTTTTCTTTTCCAAACAAATGGATCGTAATATGTTCCCCGTTGTTCAATTTTTTGATTGATTTCATATATATTGCTCCTCCGTGATCTTCGATTTACCGTCTCCAGACGGCAGAAAAAAACCTCCCGTCCCCGAAAACGGGACGAAAGGCAGTTCGGCAAAGCCCTCCGCGGTACCACCCGCGTTCGCATCCTTTGGATACGCGCTCAAAAACCC
>CANQVL010000070.1 GCA_947627285.1 uncultured Oscillospiraceae bacterium | reverse complement strand
AATATCCGTGAATTCAGCCGCCAGCGCCGCGACAGGTACAAGAGCCAGCACCATGCACAGGCTCAGTACGAGCGCAACCATTTTTGTTTTCTTCATACTATCACCTCAAACAATAAATTAGTTGGATCTTCCGTTTTGCGCTTCCCCATAAGGCGCTTCCGAACGGACGGGACCGCGACTCCTTGTCCGCTCGGAGCGCTTATAATGAGGTGAAGAGGCCGGATCCAACAGCCCCTTCTCCCGGGGTCTCCCTATTTCTTGTCAGGCAAATCCAAGGAGAAAGGGCTGTTTGGGACAAAATAAATAATATGTAGCAACAAAAAAGCGTCATATCACCTTTAATTACCATATTCGATCTCCCACGCGGCAAATTTTAAAAATAAATTGAATGTATATACGAAAACACTTGCAATTTTAGCGTGGTGATGTTATACTTGCTGACAGTTGGAGTCCGATTTTTTGCTGTATGTTGAGACGAAATATTTATTTTGTGATTAGATAACGAGCTTCATCTTGTCCAGCGCGCGGCGGTGTTCTGCGCCGGTGGTGATGAGGTAGATGCGGGTGGTTTCAACGGAGCTGTGTCCAAGGACATCGGCAAGCTTTACGATATCGCGGCAGACGCGGTAAAAGGTTCTCGCGAATAAATGTCTCAGGTTGTGGGGGAAGATTTTTGTAGCCTCCACGCCTGTTTTTTTGGCTAAGGCCTTCATCTCCGCCCAGATTTGTCGGCGCGTGATCGGTTTTCCGCGTCCGGTGAGGAATATCTCGCCGGACGCGGTGTTTTGCTTTTTGGCGTATTTCAAAAGCTTCCGGCATAGCTTGCACGGCATGAGTATTGTTCTGAGCTTCCCTTTCAGGCTTATGCGCGCCTCCCCTGCTCTCGCGGCTTCGACGGTTATATATCTGAGCTCCGAGACGCGAATTCCTGTGGAGCATATCGTCTCCATGATCAGTCTCAGGCGCTCGGAGGCGGCGTCCAGGAGGCGCTCGTATTCCTCGCGGGTAAGCTCCCTCGCCTGCTCCCGGAAGGCGCTGCGCTGGACGCGAATGGCCTTTACGCGCAGCTCGGGGTGACCGAGGTAGTCAAAATACGCGTTTACCGCCGCGACCATCGCGTTCACCGTCGCCGCGGCGTAGCCGCTTCGCAGCAGTCCGTCGCGCCACTCCGCCGCCGCTTCACGCGTCAGCGGCGCGTCCGCCATATCTGTCAAGAACCTCGTGACTGCGCGAAGGTACTGCTCCCGTGTCCCCTGCGACCTCTCCTTCCCTCTCAGCTCCGCCTCAAATCCCATAAGTTCCTTTTCCATTCCGCTCTCGCTCCTTTGTTGTTTTTTGACTTATTATATCCCATGGACGGCTGGTAAAACATTTTGTATTTTATCATCGGCGGAGAGTGTTGAACAACATTGGGGCATTTGAGAGCGTAAAGAAATTATTTTGTATCTGTATTTTTTGATTTTTAAAGCAACTGAAAAACGGATATATATTCCCCGGTTTTTTACCCGGAAGGCAATTATTCGCGCAAAAAACGGGCTTTGCCATTGTGTGACAAAGCCCGTTTTTGATATTATTATCAAAATGGAAGAAGCTACGGTTATTTATCCATCCGGTCGTAGAGCGCCGGGAGTGTCGCGAGCCGGGCTCTTACGGAGGCATCGCGCGGGCCGCTTACAGCGCCGGGAAAAGCAAGGCGATCACAGGGTCACCAAAGAGGAGCGTCAACGCCGTGCCCATGCAGATGGAAGGTCCGAAGGGGAACCTTTTTTTGAATGCCCCCGTGACGGCGGCAAACAGCAGCGCAAGAACGCAGCTCACCTCCAGCATCAGTATGGTCCGCATCGGTCCAAGGTAAAGCGCCGAAAGCGCCATAAGTTTCAAATCTCCGCCGCCCAGGGACTCGCGCTTCAAGATCCGGTCCATGACCAGCGCCAGCGCCAGAAGCACGGCAAAGACAACAATAGCTGTCAGCCCGCCCTCCATAAGTCTCTGCTTCCAATTCTCATGGGCGGGCAGAAACACGAAAAACCCCGCGCAGGCGAGGATCATGGGAGGAACGGGCAGCAGCATTGTATCAAAATCGATCAGGGCAAGGAGCAGCAGCACGGAAAAAAGCACCGCCAGCTCCGCGGTGTACAGGGTCAGTCCAAAACGCAGATACAGACCGGCAAAGGACGCCGCGCCGATCAGCTCCGTCAACGGATAACGGACCAATATTTTCTCGTGGCACTCCTTGCACCGGCCTCCCAGAGCAAGATAGCTGAATATAGGCACCAGCTCGGCGGCGCCGAGGATGTGACCGCACTTGGGACAGTGAGACCTGCCACGGGGCACGGTCTCGCCCTTGCCATAGCGCATGGCGGCGCAGTTGAGGAACGAGCCCAAAACAGCGCCAAGCGCGGCAAAAAGGAACGTTGTGTAAATTCTGAAAAACATATTTACTCCGGTCAGAAAAAGCCGCCGTCCCCGTTGTGGGGGAACGGCGGCTCCGAATGTCAGGTTCCGCCTGAAATGCCGTCAGGAAATGATTTGAACCTCACGCATTGCCGAACATGGCGTCGAGAATAGCGCCAAGGTCTTCATCGGCAAAGCCGCTGCTCATCGCGCCCTGATCTACAAGTGTGTCCTTGTTGCCGGCAAGAGCGTTCAGGGCTGAGAAATATCCGTTCATGTCATTTGCATATTGTGGCGATTCCTGATACTCCGTCCATTTATCGGAATCCTGCATAGCTGACATCATCCCCATAATGATGCCAATACTTTGGGACGCAGTCGAATCGTCGAGGGCCCGAAGTGCTTGCGACTGAGAGTCGTAGTAATCTTTCACCGACATACCATTGATCTTGCAATCCTTCGCCATGTCGGAGTTGGCATAGGCGGTCGCCTGGGCATAGGCCGCCGCCAATCCGGCAAGTAGGTTGTCACCTGTTGCATCCTTCCACTTTTTAGTATTGCCAGTTACATCTTCAGCGGTCAAACCGGCGGAGGCTTGGGCTACATTCATCACGACTGCATTCGCCACTGCCTTTTTATAATCCTCATCGTCAGGGTAATTTTCTTTGGTCACGCCTAATGTCTCCAGATACGCATCGCCGCCAATCATTCCCTTCAGTGTCTCAATATTGCTACCTCCAAGAACGCCCTTCAGCGCCTGAACTACGTTATCCACTTCGCTCATGAGGCTGCTCATTTCCATGTTCTGTCCGAAGGTAGAGCCACCGAACGTTTCCAGGTCCTTATCCTGTACTTCGTATTCGTACTTCTTTCCGCTCCCGTCGGTCACGGTATATTTAGTGGTCGTCCCATTATCTACCGCCTTCATCTTCATGCCGTTGGTCAACGCCAATTCGCCTTTGGGGAGTATTCCGTTGAAAACGCCGGGCTCAATGCCATATTTAAGTCCCGTATACACCTTAAATATAGCGTCATCGTTGCCCTCAAAATACTTCTTGAACACATCGAAAAACCCGGAAATAGGCTCACCGCTTTCATCTGTGGCAGACAAATCAATCAGCGATAACTCGCCCTCGGACCCATCCAGTGTTGCCACCGCTGTTTTGGGATACGTTGCCAGCTCCTTCTCGGTATAGGCCGACTGGAACGCCGTGTTCACCGCGCCCAGCAGCGCCAGGTCGTGGGCTTCGTTGGCCTTTGTGATGTACCCGCTGTAGCCCAATGCGCCAATGCCGGAAAGAACCGCCAGTACCGCGATGGTAACTACAAGCTCAACTAACGTAAAGCCTGTAACATCGTAACGGCGCTTGGATTTTGAAGAATTTCGTGCCATTTGTTAAACCTCCTAAAGATTTATATATAGAAAGCGGACAAGCCGCGATCTACCGGTTAGCTCAGTTCCAGTCGAGTTGCCCGTACCCGATAATCGCAGAATGAGGGTCGTTCAAATCATAAGTTCCAAATGCGACCTGATCATATCTGTTGCCCTCGATGGTGTAGACAATGTGATTGTCCGGGTCAACCTTGAGGACGATACCCATGTGGTCGGCTATTGAATCGTTGTTCTTCGTATCGAAGAAAATCAAATCGCCGGGGATAACGGAATCCTTGGCGTTATTCGGTAAAATAAATTTATCGGGTTTGAAAAAATCGGCAAACTCATCGACATGTGCCTTGCAGGGAGCATTAGTGAGCGATTGCTTAGAGATGCACCAAGACACAAAGCAAGCGCACCACGCAACGTCATTATCAGGCCAATTAGAATTATACCACGTGGCAAAGGTTTGCGAACCAGTATCACCTATAATCTGACCCGTGCTTCCAAGCTGTCCGAATGCTGTGCTGATCAATTTATAGCGACTATTTCCCTCTGTCTGGCTAGCAGAAAACTTAGTATTCAGACTGTCCTTTATCTCCGACAGCTCAGGCGCCCAGGAGCGGCAGTAGACGCTTGTGGAAAATGACTCGTCGTTGGAGTCGGTGATTTTAACCTTCAGGAGCAGACCGTCCACCGTTGCGGTGAAATCTACGTCCTCCATCAGCGGCGGATCTGTTTTGCTTGCTCCTGCGTAGATTTTCCTGTTTTCATAGATAATGACAGTTGCACCGCTCGTGTTATTTATAGTAACACCATTAACAGTATGTACAGGCGGGGCAATAGCGCCGTCGCTTGCAAGGTTTTCGATCACGGTCAGCACCACGCGCGCGTCGCTGACGCGCGAGGCGTCGCTGAGGATTTGCTTTTGCATTCTCATGCTCGACACGACGAGGATCGTACCCGCCGCGAAGACGAAGGCGGACGCCGCTACCGCGGCAACCATCTCAATGAGCGTAAACCCGCCCCGTGACCTTTTCATGATCCGCCACCCCCCGTTCCGCCATAGCTGACATCGAAGGATTTGTACGTCACGGATGTTATGGTGATGGTGTGAGTCCACACGTCGCCAATATTTTTAACAGCATCCATGTCCTCAGTGTAACTTACCTCAAATTCAGCTTTGGCAGTTGTACCAATACTGACAGATACCGTGAACAGATTCTCCCCATCGATGGTCACCGGGTCTACAAGCGGAATTACAATCTTCTCTTCTATAGCAATCTTAATTCCATTACACTCGCCATTTGCAAATTTTTCCTCGTTTGTGGTCACGTTTAAATTCGTGATACCCTTCAACTTGGTATAAACCTCTTCAATCTTCCCCGCCGCCTCATATTTCCCCTGCATCTGCTTCACGGCGTTCTCCTGTGCCTGCAAATTCAGGACGGAGTTGGCGATGGCGCCGCCGGTCAACGCCAGCACCAGGACCATGATCACCATCACGGGCGCCAGGGTATAGCCGCTGTTGGAACGTAGCTTTTTCATAGGCGCCCCTCCTATTTGCCGTGGACCTGCATGTTGACACTAACGGTATCTACATCAGTGCTGGTAATGGTGACAGTATAAAGGTTGCTACCCGTAGTGGAAAGCTCCGCTTCCACTTTGACTCCATCCAGCCTATTTTGGGCGGCCACGTCAACGGGCGAGGTCCCTGACGTGGTGTCCACCACGACCCCCTCCGCCATAAGCTGCTCCGCGGCGGAGGACACAGCCAGGCGCGCCCGGAACACCTTGTCGGCGTAGGCGTTGACCCTGGCGGACACCACAAAGGCGCTTCCTATGGGCGCGGCGATTATCGCCAGCACCAGCATGGAGACAACGACCTCCAGGAGGGTATATCCGTTATTCTTTTT
>CANQVL010000069.1 GCA_947627285.1 uncultured Oscillospiraceae bacterium | reverse complement strand
ATGTGGCTCTTGTATGCGTGGGCGCGCTTGACCTTGCCGGTCTTGGTGAGATTGAATCTCTTCTTCGCGCCGCTGTGGGTCTTGATCTTGGGCATCTTTGGTTACTCCTTCCATTGTTTTGGCGGCAAGCCGCCCTATTAACGCGCGGTCGCCCGCGCGGAAATATACATGATTCCTCCCGCCCTTCCCGGCGGTCAGCCTCCCGGCTTATTTATTGGGCCTTGGCGACAGGAACACGCTCATGTTCCGCCCCTCGAGCTTCGGCGCCTTGTCGACTGTGGCGACCTGGGCACAGCCCTCGGCATAGCGGTTCAAAAGCTCCTCGCCGATGGAGGTGTGGGCCATCTCGCGCCCGCGGAAGCGCACGGATACCTTCAGCCGGTCCCCGTCCTTCAAAAACTTGATGCCGTTTTTGAGCTTCACATTGAAATCGTTGTCCGCAATGCCCGGAGACATACGTATCTCCTTGATCTCGATGATGTGCTGGTTGCGGCGTGCCTCCTTCTCGCGTTTCGCCTGCTCGAAGCGGTACTTTCCGTAGTCCATGATCCGGCACACGGGCGGCACGGCGGTGGGGGAGATCTTGACAAGGTCCAGACCCTTGCCCTCAGCCGCCTTCAGCGCCTCCTCAGCGGACATGATACCCATCTGGGTCCCGTCCTCGCCGATAAGACGCACCTGGGCGTCGGTGATCTCCTCATTGATTTGATGAGTCATGTTAGCGATCGTAAAACACCTCCGAAATGGAAAACGCGGACACCAACGGCATCCGCGCAAAATGACCCACAGGTCAAATCCACACTCTTGACCGCGCCATGAAAATCAGGCGGGTGAGAAACGATGCCGTCTCTGCTTTGTTTTTGCCAAAACAGTATAACAAATATCCCCCGCCCTGTCAAGCAAATTCAAAAAATTTTTTACAGAAATGAAAAAACTCAATCAAATATTTTTCCGACGACATGCGCGTCGGAAAAATCACCTTATGTTTTGCAAGTGTGCGCCCCTACGGGGCGCGCGCGCAGCAAAACAGCAGGAAAATTTACGTGAATTTCGCAAAATTCACGTAAATTTTCTGAACGTATCCCCTTTGTCAAAAAAGGGCATAGCCCTTTTTTGACAAGCTCACTCAAAAAAGGGCTCAGCCCTTTTTTGACTTATCCACCTCACCGCGCAGTGGGCAAGCCCCGCGGCGCCCACGGGGAGGACGTCCTCGTTGAATTGGACCTTGGGGTTGTGGGCCGGGTAGTCGCCCCGCTCGTCGGCAAAGCCGGAGGCGAGGTATATAAACGCCGTGGGGACGCGCTCGGCGACCAAAGCGAAGTCCTCCGACGCGCTGGAGGCTATTCCGGGGTAGAAGGCAAGGCCGGGTATTGGCAGCTCCTTCAGATACCCCACCATCTCTCGGACCAGGCCGCCGTCGCACACAAGCGGCGGGACCCCGCGCGGGACCTCCACCGCCGCCTCGCCGCCGTAAGCCTTGGCTATGCCCTCGCTCACCTCCGTAAGGCGCCTCAAAAGCTTGTCCCGCGCCTCCTTGTCGTTGGTGCGTATGGTGCCCTCCAAAACGGCTGTGTCCGGGATTATGTTGGCTGTGGCGCCCGCCTCAAAGTGCCCCACGGTGAGGAGCGTGGACTTCTGCGGGTCCGACTCGCGGGCGATGAGCTCCTGGAGCGCCAGGTGAATGTGTACGCCGATGTTTATCGGGTCAACGGCGGTGTGTGGGTACGCGCCGTGACCGCCACGGCCCTTGACGGTTATCTTGAATATGTCCGTGGAGAACATCATGGTGGTGGCGTCGTTGTACATCACAAGCCCCACGGGGAGCTTGCCGGGACCTGTGTGGAACGCCAGCGCCGCCTGCGGCGCGGGGTCTGAGAGGATCCCGTTCTCTATCATGTTGCGGCTGCCCTCAAATGTCTCCTCTCCCGGCTGGAACATGAGCTTCACCGTGCCGCGCAGCTCCCCCTCCGCCTCCTTCAGGAGCTTCGCCGCGGTGAGGAGCATGGCGGCGTGGCAGTCGTGCCCGCAGGCGTGGGCCTCGGTTCCCGTGGGGCAGGCAAACTCCAGCCCGCTCTCCTCCGGCATGGGCAGCGCGTCCATGTCCGCGCGCAGCAGCAGCACCGGCTCGCCGGAGCCCAAGACAGCCGTGACGCCCTCGCCCAGCGGCTTGGGGTCCAGCCCGTATTCCCTGAGCTTTTCCGTGACATACGCCGCGCCCTTTGGCATATGCACCCCGCACTCGGCGTTTTTGTGGAAGAAGCGCCTGTTCTCCACCGTCTCGTCCCTCAGCTCAAGAGCCCTTTTGTAAAAATCCATAGATCGGTCCTCCCCCGATGTTTTTTTCTATTATACACCCGTTTCCCTTGACTTGGAAGCGGGGAAATGATAATATTTTCAAAAAACACGGACGGTCACAAAAATGATTGAGATCACAGATATATCCGCGCCGGAGCTGGACGTATTCTCCCGCCTCACCGAGGCGCAGCTGAGAAATTTAAAGGAGCCGGAAAAGGGCATTTTCATAGCTGAGAGCCCGAAGGTGATAAAAACCGCCCTGGACGCGGGGCTCGCTCCCCTGTCGCTTCTCATGGAGCGGCGGCACATATCCGGCGACGGGGCGGAGATAATCGCCCGGTGCCCCGGCGTACCCGTGTACACCGGCGAGAGGGAGGTCCTGTCAAGTCTCACCGGCTACGCCCTAACCCGGGGCGTGCTGTGCGCCATGCGCAGGCCCAGGTGCCCCGCCGCCGGCGAGCTCCTGCGCGCCTCAAAAAGGGCGGCTGTGCTGGAGGGGGTGGTGGACGCCACAAATATCGGCGCCATATTCCGCTCCGCGGCGGCGCTGGGGGTGGACTGCGTACTGCTCACGCCCACCTGCTGTGATCCACTGAACCGCCGGGCGGTCAGGGTGAGCATGGGCACGGTCTTCCAGGTCCCCTGGGCGTACCTGGACACCTGGCCCGACCGGGAGCTTTTCCGGCAAAACGGCTATAAGACCGCGGCGATGGCTCTTTCGGACAACTCCGTCCCTCCGGACGACCCGCGCCTGAAATCCGAGGACAGGCTCGCCCTGGTCCTGGGCACCGAGGGCGACGGCCTCAGCGCTTCCACCGTAGCCCAATGCGACTACGTTGTGAAAATACCCATGAAGCACGGAGTTGACTCCCTCAACGTCTCAGCCGCCGCAGCGGTGGTGTTTTGGACTACTCAAAAAAAGGGCTAAGCCCTTTTTTTGATAAGGGGAACGTGCGAAAAAGATTTCGGAAATGTCTGCGGACATTTCCGAAATCTTTTTCTGCTGTCGCGCTGCGCGCGTGACCCGAAGGGTCACACACTTGCGCGACATAATGTGATTTTTCCGACGTACATGCCGCCGGAAAAATATTTGATTTGGGGAGCTGTAATCGGCGGCTCAATTTAATTTTTGGCGGGGTCAGTATGTGAAGCCTCTCTTTGGGTCGGAGAATTCCTCGATTCTTGTGTTGTAGGCGTCCATGGCGGCGTCCTCGAAGGCGAGGGTGGGATTTTCAACGCCCATGAGGGTCAGAAGGTACTTGGCGAAGGGCGGGTTTATTATCGTCAGGGGGCCTATGAGGTAGGTCGCCATCAGGTTATTAATGCGTATCCCCTCGGGCTTTACGTCTGGGTTGAGCCCGGGGCCCCGGACGGTGGTGAACAGCCCCTCCCCCACGTCGCCGTAGGAGTGACCGAACTGGCTCTTGAACCCCGCCACGGTCATGTCCCCCATCTTCCCCAGATACAGGGAGTTGTAGCGCCGCATGAGGTGCCTGTCGGAGTGTATCGGGAACCAGCCCAGCATGGGTATTTTACTGCCCCCGTCGTCCTCCACATACTCCCCGAAAACCTCGATGATGTTCCCGGTAAACAGCGTCACTCCCCCCGCGTCGGTGCGCTTTTTAAGCTCCTCCAGGTACGGGCGGAAGGCGTCCCGCACCGCCTCCTCGCCCCGCTCGGTGGTGTAGCCCATATACACAAGGGCGATGTCCTCTGTTATGAACTTCGGCTTCTCCTTCAGCGAGGTATATACCAGCTCCGCGCCGCAGCTGCGGGCCAGGTATTCCGGGTTCATAAGCTCCCCAAAAAGGTTGCATATCTCCGGGTAAAGCACCTCTATCTTCATTTCTCCGCCGCCTCCTTCGCAAGACTCATGACCTTTTCCCTCACGTTGAACGCCATGGTTAGCGACCTGTTGTCCGCGCCGTAGAGAAGATAAACCGCGCTCCCCGGCTCAAAGCGGAGCTTGTCCGCCGCGTCGAACTCGTTGCGCACGCAGTCCACCCTGTCCCCCGGCACCCCCGCCAGCAGCAGCCGCAGGTAGTAGTCCCTGGCCCTGGGACCCGTGCATATCACGTGAGTGACCTCCGGGTCTGCCAGAAACTCAAAGTCGCAGTCGTAGAGCCAGCAGACGTTTTCCGACCAGTCCACCTCGTCGGAGAGGTTGTTCATCATTATGAGAAGCTCCTTTTTCCCCGGCTTCCCCGTCACGTAGTCAAAGGCGCGGGAGCTTGCCAGGGGGTTGCGGTCCTTGGACATCTGCATTATAACGTCCACGTCCCCCACGCGCTCCGCCTTGTAGCGGCTCTCCACGATCTTCAGCCCCTCCGTGAGCCTCTGTATCGCCGGGTGCTCCATTCCCAGCTCGCGCATAACCGCGATTGCCGTAAGCTCGTTGTAGATATTGAAAACGCTGTCGGAAAGCAGCCTGTATTTAAAGCTCCCCGAGCCGTCGCGCACGGTCATGGACATATTTTTTATATCCACGTCACAGCCGGCGTAGTCATATGCCGGCGACTCAAAGCCGCAGTCAGCGCATTTCGCCCTGCCGATGTGGTGGTAGCGCCGGTACTCATATTTGAGCTCCCCAAAGCACTTCGGGCAGACCCGCAGGTCGTTCAGGCGGTTTATGCAGTCCACCACGTCGGTGTCCATTTTCTCTATTCCGAAGTAAACCCTGGGGTTCTCCGGCGCCACCCCGGAGGATATGAGGTCGTCGGCGTTGAGAACGAGCCTCGTGTCCGGCGGAAAGCTGCCGTCCAGGAAGCTCTTTATAAACTCCGGGTGGGCGTTGCGCATGAGGGAGTCCCGGAAAAGGTTTGTGATGACCGTCAGGTCCGGGTGTACAAATGGGTAGACCCTCCTGGAGGACCGCTCGTCCACCTCCAGAACGGCTATGTCGTGGCGCGGGCGGTTGAAAACCGTGGCGCCCGCCAGCATACTCGTGGCGACGCCCGAGTTTATGTTGGAGCCCATGCGGTTGTTGAGCACCCTATGCCCCGCCGTCTCCAGCATATCGCATATGAGGTTGGAGACGCTGGTCTTCCCGTCGGTTCCCGTGACGGTGATTATTTTTTCGGGGCGCGCCACGTATTTGAGAAAGTCCGGGCACAGCTTCATCGCCACCTCCCCTGGGAAGTTGGTGCCGTTGTGCCGCGTCAGCCTCAAAACGGGTATGGTGAGCTTTGACACCCACAGCGCGATATAAAACCTGAAAAGCATTACCCCCCTCGGACGGGGCGCGTTAGATCTTCCCATAACACTAGCCTTTCCCCGCCCTCTCCGGGCGGCAGATAAAATACTACTCCGCTATATTATCCCATTTTCACCAAAAATGCAATCCCCGCCTTTTTAATACTAATATCTAATTAAAATAAGCCATTCGCGCCGGTCTTTTTCGCGTCGTCGTCGCTGAAGTCGCTTAACCTCGCCTCCGCGCAAGCGCGAAGGCTCAGGCGCAGACTTCGCTCCTCCTCTCCCCAACGGGCTTCGCCCGTCGGGGACCCTGGTTGCGTCAGCCGCCTTGGAAATACCAATGGGTATTCCCTGCGGCGCCTTCCTTGCCTGACACGAAAAATCCTCGCCGCT
>CANQVL010000068.1 GCA_947627285.1 uncultured Oscillospiraceae bacterium | reverse complement strand
CGGTCCCCGAAAGGGACAGCGGCGGGCGGATGCGCCAAGACCTTCCTGTGCGACCCTTGAATCGCATAAAAAGACGGTCATTAAGGAAGCGAGCGTATGAACCATCCGAACCGCACCGGCTTTGGCAAGCCGCGCCATGATCCCGTCCGCCTACAATGATACCCCTGCCCAGCCACAGACTCAAGCAATGGGGGCAGCTCGGAGAGATCCTCGGAGGGGTGAGATTCCCGGTGCGCGTCGCCAGACGCGGTCCAGTTGTACGCCCTTGGCTTCGGGAAGTAGTGTCGAATGGAAGCCGTAAGAAGTAAGAAGTAAGTATCAAAAACAACCAAGGGACCGCTCTGCGTTCCGGAGCGGTCTCAGTATAAAATAAACATTCTACTTTACAGAAGGGATGATAATGAAAAAACAAATTTACCACAGCATAGATGACCTTCCTGATTTCTTCACAGTATCGGATTTCTCTGTCCTCTTCGGCGTCTCCCGCGCCACAGCCTACCGCATGGCGGCGCAGGGCAACATCCCCTGCATCCACATCGGCAGGCGCGTGGTGATGTCCAGAGAACACATCCGGCGCTGGGTGGATCAGGCGGCGGGAATGGGGGCGTGATAATGTCGAGAAACGAAAAGGGAACCGGGAGTCTCTATCAGGCAAAGGATAAAACATGGGTCTACCAATATAACGAGGACGGCAAAAGAAAAACACGGCGCTTCAAAAAGAAAGCCGAGGCCCGCCTGTTCATCGAGTCCCTCAACAAAGCAAACGCTACCACGCTCTCAAGAGCCTCCATCGGTCCTTCCTCTGCAAAGGCAACCGGCGTCATCACCGTTGGCGATTGGTTCGACCGCTGGCTTGAGACATACGCAAAACCGTCTGTCAAGCTCTCCACCTACTGCAGTTACGAGCTGTACATCCGCGCACACATCAAGCCTATGATCGGTGAGAAGTACATGAACACCATCACCGCCGATGAGCTGCAGGCTTTCTTCAATGACCGTGGCGCCAACGGCAACCTCCAGCGGCAAGGCGGCCTGTCCCCCAAGACGCTGACCAACATCCGCAACATGATGCACATCGCCTTCGACCAAGCTCTGAAGAACGGAATGATCACTGTCAACTTCGTGGAGAGCGTCCGGCTACCCAAGGCGGAGAAGAAAGAGATGCGCGTCCTGGACCGGGAGGAGCAAAGCCGTCTCGCCGCCGCCGCGCGCCTCGCCCCGGAGCCCGCCGCCTTCGGGATCATCTTCGACCTGTTCACTGGATTACGGATTGGAGAGCTGTGCGGGCTGAGGTGGAAGAACGTCAACATGGACGATCACTCAATAAGGGTCTGCGAGACGAGAAACAGGCTCCCCAACTTCGACGACACCATCGAGACGTCCACCAGCGTGAGAACTGTCGAGAGTACCAAGACCTCCAGCTCCCGCAGGACGGTCTACATGACCGACAGCCTCTACCGCGACTTCCAACAGTACATGAACATTCAGCTGTCCATAAAGAAGCAGTACCCGTCCTACAACCCGGACGGGTATGTGTTCTGTCAGGAGAACGGCGACCCCTACGAGCCGCGGACCTACGAGGATCTGTTCAAGCGGTGCGTGCGGCAGGCGGGCATCCGTGACGCCAACTTCCACGCCCTCCGTCACACCTTCGCCACAAGAAGCCTGGAGCAGGGCATGGACGTGGTGACTCTCTCCAAGCTCTTAGGCCACGCTAATCCATCGGTGACCATGGACAAGTACGGCCACGCCATCGACGACCACAAGCGTCAGAGCGTCCAGCGCTTGGACGACCTCTACGCCGCCCCTCCCCAGCCGCCGAGCTTCCAACCAACCCAGAAGGACTCGTGGATGACCATGGAGTGGTGATGCGATTGCATCACCACTCCAAATAAAAATCCGAAAAACTGCATCAGATAAGCATCAAAAACCGATTTGGAACATCATGTAAAATAAATCGCTCGAAAAAGTTATAAAAAACACCGGATTTCTCACGAAATCCGGTGTTTCATGGTTGCGGGGGAAGGACTTGAACCTACGACCTCCGGGTTATGAGCCCGACGAGCTACCAACTGCTCTACCCCGCGATATAGTGAGGCGACCGCCTCAGCTATATTATAGTAGCATACTCCGTCCGATAAGTCAAGAGGTTTTATACGAAAAGTTTACGACCTTATTCGGCGCTGCCGCCCTGGCTTCCCTCGCCGTTCTGACGGCGGGGACCGGAGCTGCGGTAGCGCTTGCGGCGGTTGTTTCCGCCCTGGCGGTGCTGCTCGTCGGAGGCGCCGCCCTCGGTCTGCGCCTTTTGTCCCTGATTCTGCTGGGCGGCGGGCCTTTTACCCTCCGGGCGCTGCTGTTTGGGTCTGCCGCCGCGGTTTTTCTGCTGGGCGGGCTGCTTCTGCTCGCCCTGGACGGCAGGCTCCTGTGTCGGGCTCTCCTTTGGCTCCTGCCGCTCCTTCGGCCTCTCCTGGGACTGTCTTCTGGGTCTTGGAGACAGCCTGGGCTGGGGAGCTTCAATAAGTCCCTCCGCCTTTGCCGCCAGATATTCGGCCCTCTTTGCCTTGCCGCCCAGGACGGTGACCTCGTCCGCGGCAAAGGTCCTCATCGCCATGTCGTTCTGGTCCTCCAGGTGCACGCGCACCGTGCCCTTCAGGAGGTTCACGTCCACCACCGTGCCAACGCCCGCGGGTGTGTCCACAAAGGCGTCCACCTTGGGCACGCTCTGAACGAGCTCCTCGTAGGCGTCCTGCTCGTACTTCAAACAGCACATGAGCCGCCCGCAGGAGCCGGAGATCTTGGTTGGGTTCAGGCTCAGCCCCTGGGTCTTTGCCATTTTTATCGAAACCGGCTGGAAGTCGTCAAGGAATTGGGCACAGCAGAAGGGGCGGCCGCATATCCCGAGCCCGCCCAGCATCCTCGCCTCGTCCCTGACGCCGATCTGCCGAAGCTCGATGCGCGTTTTGAACACGCCCGCCAGATCCTTCACCAGCTCCCGGAAGTCCACGCGGCCCTCGGAGGTGAAGAAAAAGAGTATCTTGGTGCCCTCGAAATTGTACTCCACGTCCACCAGCTTCATATCCAGCCCGTGCTTGGCGATCCTCTGGCGGCAGATCTCGAAGGCCTCCCTTTCCCTTCGGCGGTTCTCCTCGGCGCGCCTTATGTCGTCCTCCGTGGCAAGCCTCTCCACGGGGCGCAGGGGCGGGTGGACGGAGGCGTCGTCGACCTGGTGGTTCCCCTGGACGCACTCGGCGAACTCCAGGCCCTTTGCTGTCTCAACGATGACGCTGTCGCCCTGCTTTACGGATATGCCGTTGGGGTCGAAGAAATAGACCTTACCCTTGTTTTTAAATCTCACGCTTATAACATCAGTCAATGTCTCTCACTCCTTAAACGCACTTCAATATTCACAAAGCTCCGCCACCAGATGCCCCGAGACCACGGAGCCCTTCAAATTGGCGAAAACCATTTTGTCTCCCTTTTCAACACATTTCAGAAGCTTTTCCAGCCTCTCACCGCCCAGCTCAGCCGCGCGGTCCCGCGCCAACCTGCGAAGCGCGGTCATCAAATCAAAAAGCTCCGCCTTTGAAAGCTTGTCCATGGGCTGGACCGCCCGAACAAGCCCAAGAGCGTCCCTTTTCAAATACGCCTCCAGCAAATTTCCCGCCGTCTCCGCCGCCCCCGCGTCCAGCTCGGCGTCCTCCGGCGTCAGGTAAACCGTCTCACAGCGGGAGCGGACCGTCTCCAAAAGCCTCTGGGGGTTGTCCGCCAGGAGCACGAAAACCGCGTGGCTCGGCGGCTCCTCAAGGACCTTTAGCATTGCGTTCTGGGCCTGCGGGCTCATGTAATCCGCGTCCGCCACAATGTGGACGCCCCTCTTTGCCTCGTTTGGCACCGCCGCGGCGCGGGCGCGCAGGGAGCGCATAACGTCCACCGGGTAGTTGACCACCTTTTCCTCCCGCCTGACCGTCTCGATGTCCGGGTGGACGCCCTTGCGCGCCTTCACGCAGTCCCTGCATACGCCGCAGGGGACGTTTTTGTCCTCCGAGCACACGGCCGCACGGGCTATCAGCGCCGCCGCCTGCTCACGGGCAGGGGCGTCAGCGCCGGTGACGATATAGGCGTGGAACAGCCTCCCGGAGGAGAGCCGCCCGGCAAGGTCGGATATATCCATAAATATCACCTTACTTGTGGTAAAGCTTGTTCGTCTCATACGCCGGCTCGCACGTCACGTTGGCGCCCAGCTTTTTCAAAAGGTTCTCGTCCACAGGCGATAAGATCACCGTGGAGTGTACCTCGCTGCCGGCGAGTCTTTCAAGCTGCTGCATCGCCGTCTCCGCCAGCGGGTTGGTCACGGCGCATATGGAGAGGGCAAGGAGCACCTCGTCCGTATGTAACCTGGGATTCACGTTGCCCAGGTGGTTCACCTTCAAATCCTGCACCGGCTCCAAAATCGCGGGGGCAAGAAGCCTTATCCCGTCGTCAATGCCCCCCAGCGCCTTCAGCGCGTCAAGGAGCGCGGCGGAGGTGGCGCCCAAAAGCTTTGAGGTCTTCCCTATGACGATCCTCCCGTCGGGCAGCTCGATCGCCGCGGCGGGCTCGCCGGTTTCCGCCGCCTTTTTAAGCGCCAGCGCCCTTCCGGGCCTGTCCTCCACTGATGTGCCCACGGTGTTCATCAGAAGCTTTAGCTTGTCCAGCTCCCCCTCTCCCGTAAGCCCCTTGGCGTTGGCGCAGGCGGCGGAGAGGTAGCGCCTGACTATCTCCCGTCGCGAAGCCTCCTGGCACGCCTCGTCGTCAACTATACAGAAGCCCGCCATATTCACACCCATGTCCGTAGGGGACTTGTAGGGACACTCGCCGCCGAAGAGCTTCTTAAAGAGGGCGGAGAGCACCGGGAAGGTGTCCACATCTCTGTTGTAGTTCACCGCCAGGGAGCCGTAAGCCTCCATGTGGAAGGGGTCTATCATGTTCACGTCGTTGAGGTCCGCCGTCGCCGCCTCATACGCCACGTTCACCGGATGCTTCAGCGGCAGGTTCCATATGGGGAATGTCTCAAACTTGGCGTAGCCCGCCTGCTCGCCCCGCTTGCCGTGGTGATAGAGCTGGCTGAGGCAGGTGGCCATCTTGCCGCTGCCGGGTCCGGGGGCGGTGACCACCACCAGCGGACGCGTGGTCTCGATAAAATCGTTTCTGCCGTATCCGTCGTCGGAGACGATGGTGTCGATCGCGGCGGGGTAGCCCTCGATGGGGTAGTGGCGGTAGACGGTGAGCCCCAGGGACTCCAGCCTGCGCTGGAACGCCTCCGCTGCGCCCTGTCCGGCAAACTGGGTGATGACAACGCTCCCCACGTAGAGGTCAAAGCTCCTGAAGGCGTCGATGAGCCTCAGAACGTCCAGGTCGTAGGTGATCCCGTAGTCGCCCCGGACCTTGTTTTTGGCAATATCTCCCGCGTTGACCGCAATCACGATCTCCGCCTTGTCCCGCAGTGTCGCCAGCATTTTGATTTTGCTGTCCGGCTCAAAGCCCGGAAGCACCCGGGAGGCGTGGTAGTCGTCAAAGAGCTTCCCGCCGAACTCCATATACAGCTTCCCGCCGAATTGAGCTATGCGCTGCGCGATGTGCTCCGACTGGAGCTTCAGATATTTCCCGTTGTCAAAGCCTGTCCTCATAAGCTTACCCCACTGTCTATCTTTATAGTCTCCCACTAAAGACCCATCATACATTTTACTTTTTTGAGGGTCATTAGTCAATAGCAACATTTATTAAGTATAGAATTTTGTTGATGGGGGTTTTTCTTGATATTACTATCAAAACGTGATAATATTTGAAATATCGACGTCATTTTCATGCGTTTTTTATTTTTTAACAAAAATTGCTTTTGGTGCGACAGTTGGATATAAAATGTATCAACGGCAAAAAAACGGAGGTGAAAAAGCATGAAGAAGCCTGACAAGGTGATTTTTGAGCAATACCTTATGAATCTGTCTTATGAGCAGCTTTTACCTTATCTGAAAAAATATGAGAA
>CANQVL010000067.1 GCA_947627285.1 uncultured Oscillospiraceae bacterium | reverse complement strand
AAGCAGGAAACGGCATGATCGAAATCATGCCGTCCCTGCAAAACTTGATAAACCTTTCTTATGACCCCCGGCCAAAAGCCGGAGGGCCTTTTCAGCCAGTCGCTGATCTGTTCGGTTGGGACGTGTACTTCAACGTGTATGTGTAGGGTTCTTAACTTAATGACATTGCCTCTCGGAGGGGGATCAAGCTTATTTCTTCCCGCCGCTTACGGTGTTCTCCTTGAGCACCACGTCGTGGGCGCCGCCCTCGACGATGGAGGTGGCGGATACCAGGGTGAGCTTTGCCTTCTGCTGGAGCTCCGGTATGGTGACCGCGCCGCAGTTGCACATGGTGTGCTTGACCTTTGAGAGTGTAAGCGCCACGTTGTCGTGGAGGGAGCCGGCATAGGGCACGTAGGAATCAACGCCCTCCTCAAAGGCCATGCCCTCCTTGCCGCCCAGGTCATAGCGCTGCCAGTTGCGGGCGCGGGAGCTGCCCTCGCCCCAGTATTCCTTCATGTAGTTGCCGCCGATGGAGACGCGGCGTGAGGGTGACTCGTCAAAGCGGGCAAAGTAGCGCCCCAGCATGAGGAAGTCCGCGCCCATTGCAAGCGCGAGGGTGAAGTGGTAGTCGTGTACGATCCCGCCGTCGGAGCAGACGGGTACGTAAATCCCCGTCTCCTCAAAATACCTGTCGCGCTCGGCGCACACGTCGATGAGGGCGGTGGCCTGTCCCCGGCCTATGCCCTTCTGCTCGCGGGTTATGCAGATGGAGCCGCCGCCGATGCCGACCTTCACGAAGTCCGCGCCCGCCTCCGCCAAAAAGCGGAAGCCCTCGGCGTCCACCACGTTCCCCGCGCCCACCTTTACCGTGTCGCCGTAGTGCTCGCGTATCCAGTTGATGGTCATGCGCTGCCACTCGGAGAAGCCCTCGGAGGAGTCTATGCACAGCACGTCCGCGCCCGCGTCCACCAGCGCCGGTACGCGTTTGGCGAAGTCGCGGGTGTTGATACCCGCGCCCACAACGTACTTCTTGTCGGAGTCCAGAAGCTCCAGCGGGTTCTCCTTGTGGGAGTCGTAGTCCTTGCGGAACACGAAATATATGAGCCCGCCGTCGTCGTCAACGATGGGCAGGGTGTTGACCTTGTGGTCCCAGATGATGTCGTTTGCCTCCTTCAGCGTGGTGCTTGCGGGGGCGGTGACCAGCTTGTCCAGTGGCGTCATGAATGTCTCCACCGTCTCAAGCCCCGTCATGCGCGAAAGGCGGTAGTCGCGGCGGGTGACCATGCCCAGGAGCCTTCCGTTGGGCGTGCCGTCCTCGGTGACAGCCACGGTGGAGTGGCCCGTGCGGTCCACCAGCGCCAAAAGCTCGTTGAGCGTGGCGGTGGGCTTGACGTTTGAGTCGGAGATGACAAAGCCCGACTTGTACGCCTTGGCTCTCGCGACCATTGCCGCCTGGTCCTCGACGGTCTGGGAGCCGTATATGAAGCTTACGCCCCCCTCTCTCGCCAGCGCCACTGCCATTTTGTCGTCGGATACCGCCTGCATGATGGCGGAGGTCATGGGAATGTTCATGTAGATCGCCGATTCCTCGCCCCTTTTGAACTTTACAAGGGGCGTGCGCAAGCTCACGTTGTCGGGGACGCAGTTGGGTCCCGAATAGCCCGGGACAAGAAGGTACTCGCTGAAGGTACGTGACGGTTCACTGTAATAAAATGCCATGGTCTAACCTCCATATCACTCTATATTGAACGTATGTTAACATTATAAGCGCCGCCGTGTCAACCGTTTTCTCTCTGAAAATAAAACATGTATTGCTGGGCAAGTCCGGCGTTTTCGCCAAATACCGCGGGATCAAAGCCCTCCGGGTAGTGCTGGGCTATCGCCTTTTTCATCCACACGTCGATGGGAAACGCCGACCCTATGCGCAGGGAGAAAAGAATCACGCAGTTTGCCACCTTCTCGCCGATACCCGGCAGCGCCGTCAGCGCCTTTTTCGCCGTGGCAAGGTCCGTTTTTGAAAGCGCCTCCAGGTCAAGCGCGCCTGAGTCAACTGCGCGGGCGGCGGCGACTATGTACGGCGCCCGGTACCCGCAGCGCAGCGGCGCCAGGTCCTCCGGCTCCAGCGCGGCTATCTTGCCGGCGTCCGGGAAGGTATAAAACGTCTCCCCCTCCAGCTCCACGGGATCTCCAAAGCCGCGGCAAAGCGTCTCAACTATCTTCTTTATCCTGGGTATGTTGTTGCACTGTGAAATAATAAACGAGCACAGCGTCTCCCACCTGTCCTGGTTGAGTATCCTTATCCCCGCCCCGTAGTCCGAGGCGCTTTTCATGTATTCGTCCAGGCAAACGCTTTGCCGGAGCGACCTGTAATCCCGGTCCAGGTCAAAATATCCGTGCCAGATCCGCTCCACGTCGCGCTGCGTGCCGGTGATGAGTATATTGTCCCCGTCACGGCGTATCCTGGCGGCCTTTCCCATCGCCACCCCCGTATACGCCCCGTCGGGACCGGCGTTCCAGCGGAAGCACTGCCCGCACTCGAATATCTTTTTCAGGTCAAAATCGTCGCCCGTCTGTATCCTCGTCTCTTCCACAGCTGCGCCCCGTTTCCGAATATTTTCTACACATATTGTCATTATACATTACGCCGCCGGTTTCGTAAATCCGCAAAAATACGAATTTCGGGGGTGATTTTTCGATTTTTTGGTGCTCATGTATTTTTGCCCTTCAACGAGGAAAATTAAAGCCGTAAAGATCATAAAAGAAGCGGGGTTAAATTTATGGCAACAAAGCTTATCGGCAAACAGACCTTCGCCCTTTCAAATCCCCCCTCCTTTGCCGGACACGCCTGCGTCGTGGGCAAAAAGGAGGGCGACGGGCCGCTCCGTGACAGCTTCGACTTCATATGCGAGGACTCCTTTTTGGGCGAAAAGACCTGGGAGAAGGCGGAGAGCGCCCTGGTGAAAAAGGCGACAGGGCTGGCGCTTTCCAAGGCGTCCCTCTCCAACACCGACATAAACTGCGTCTTCTGCGGCGACCTTCTGAACCAGTGCGTCGGCACCACCTTCGGCGTGCGCGACTCCAACATTCCCATGTTCGGCGTCTACGGCGCCTGCTCAACCATGGCGGAGAGCCTGGCGCTGGCGGCGCTCACCGTTGACGGCGGCTTCGCCGACAAAGCGATGGCGGTGACAAGCTCCCACTTCTGCTCCGCCGAACGGCAGTTCCGCACGCCCCTTGAGTACGGCGGACAGCGCCCGCCCTCCGCCCAGTGGACCGTCACCGGCTCCGGCGCGGCGGTGCTTTCGGCGGAGGGACCCGGTCCCTACGTCACCCACGTCACCCCCGGAAGGATAGTCGACAACGGCGTGACCGACGCCAACAACATGGGCGCGGCAATGGCTCCCGTAGATGTGCGGTTAGGACCATATTATTTGTTTATCCGGCACTTTTCAGCGCCGGAATTTCAATACCTTTTTCCTGCAAAAAGTCCAATAATCTCAGGTATTCGTCCTGATATTTGAACTTAATGGTGATTTCACCGCCCTCATGGACATAGATCATATCTATGAGCTCCACCACGACCTCGCGGGTGAGCTTTTCGATGTTTCGATGGGCAAGGAAGTAGGTCAGAAAGGGGTTTTGTTCAGGGCTTTCGCTCCTGTAGGCGTCCAATTCGCGGTTTATTCTGTCCGCCTCGGCCTGGAGCGTTTTGATTTGCTTATCGAACCGGATCTTCAGGGCCTCGTATTCTTCCCGGTTTATTACGCCGGATTTCCAATCGGGGTAGAGCTCCAGTTTACAGTCCTCGATAGACGCGACCTCACGCCTTTTTTCTTCAAGCATCCGCTCCAATCTCACCGATGTGCCTGTTCTCTCCTTCCCGGTTTTCAGAGAAGCGATCGCCTCGTCCAGGGATACCGCCAACGCGATATGCGCCTTCAGCGTTGCCAAGACAGCGTCCTCAAGCTTATCGCTGCGTATGGTGTGCTTTGTGCAGGCGCCCTGGTTCATCTTTTTGAATGTGGAACAGACATAATAGCCATAGTCGGCGTAGGGCTGCGAGATCAGTTTGCGATTCATGGCTCTTTTGCAGTCTGCACAGCGCACATATCCTGACAGGACATAGCACCTGGGAGCGTGGGGAGGAGTCCTGAAGCTTCGTGAGAAGATCTCCTGTACCTTGTCAAAGGTTTCCCGGTCAATGATGGCCTCGTGAGTGTTCTCAACCACGATCCACTGATCCTCCGGAATATTGACCGATGCTTTCAGCTTGTAGCTTCTGGTCTTGTTTTTGCCCTGGACCATGTCACCCACATAGAGCCTGTTCCGCAGGATCCTTTTGACGGAGGAATCGGGCCAGAGTGTGTCATTCATGTCCTGCCGCGGGTGGTGGTATTTCATCCCTTTGTACCGCTTGTAGGCGCTGGGATTCAGGACTCCCTGCTCGTTGAGCTTTTTGGCGATGGTGATAACGCCCATGCCTGAGAGGAACCAGCTGAAAATGTCCCGAACCACAGGCGCGGCCTCCTCGTCAACGATCAGGTGATTGTGGTCGTTTGGATCCTTCATGTAGCCGTAGGAGGCAAAGGAGCCGATGAACTTTCCCTGTTTTCTCTTGTTCGTCAGGACGCTTCTGACCTTGTTGGAAATATCCCGGCAGTACTCGTCGTTCATGATGTTCTTGAACGGGACGATGGCGTTGTTCAGGGAATCCGGGTTCGCCACGCTGTCGATGTTGTCGTTGATGGATATGAACCGCACGTTCAGCATGGGAAAGACCATTTCCAGGTATTGCCCCACTTCAATGTAGTTTCTGCCGAAACGGGACAGGTCCTTAACTATGACGCAGTTGATGGATCCGCTCCTGACATCCCGGAGCATCTCCATAAAACCGGGCCTGTTGAAATTTGTACCGCTCCACCCGTCATCCACATATTCATGGGTTTCGGACAATTCGCTGTGAGACTGGATATAAAATGCCACCAGATCCTTTTGAGAACTGATGCTGTTGCTCTCCTCTTTATCACCATCCTCCCGTGAGATCCGCAGATATACCCCTACGTGCCACTTTTTCGGCAGCAGGTCGCTGTACTTTTTAGTTCTTCTTCCCATGTTGTATCCTCCGGCTTCCGCCACGTGATACAACGGCTTTTACAAGCAACATTATACCACCGAATGGCTCTTTTTCAAGACCGCACTGTATTTGCGCGGGATAGAATATTTTGGATGTGCGTCTGAAGCGGCTCGGAGGATGGTCCGCCGAACTCCACATGGACGACGATCTCACCGACCTTGAAAAGGTACGGATCCCTGATCTTTTCAAAGAACATTTTTGCGGCTGCCGCGGTGTCTTTCGCGGCGGAGATGTCGATGCTTCGCAAATCGACAAGCTGATCCAATATACTGCCGTTGGTCGTTCATATCACTTTCCTTTCAATTGTTTTTGATGTGAATGCGGTCACATAACGTTTCCTCATCTGTTCGTGTTGTTATTGTTTCCATATAATGGCTTTCTATTCTTTTACGCGCACCGCAAAGATCAAGGAACCTCTAAATAAATCACAGCGCCGTATTATCAGGCGGCATGACCGCCCTACTGCTCACCCCCGGCGTGGGAGTATGCAAGCTGTCTGTGGCTGGCAGACGGCGCGGTACTGACGGGCGGTGACGGCGGACATTACTGCCCGGTCCGATCCCACAGTACCCCCCTTTGACCCTGCGGTACGGGCTTTGCGCGTTGCCCCATCACGCTTTGGGCGCGGCCAGGCGCCGGACAACAGCTCAGGGTGCCGCTCGTGCCTTTGATGCTATCGTTTTGACGGACGGGAGCGTTCCGTCCGCAGGCAGTCATCGCGTCTGATCTGTGCCGTGATGCGGCGATCACTTGCATACTGATATGAGCGGGAAATGCTCCTGCTGTTTGGCAAGGTGCATCGTTAAAGGCTAAGGGGAAAATTTTATGAGGATGCTGTCCATCGTTTCCAGATCCTCGCCGGAGAGCTGTTTTCTCAGTTTTTTAAGCAGCGCGGCTTGTTTAGGGGTAAGAGGTTCTACTCTGAATGGTCTGTATCCTGGCCGATA
>CANQVL010000066.1 GCA_947627285.1 uncultured Oscillospiraceae bacterium | reverse complement strand
CACCCGTCGCCTGACGGATACCGGCGGCTGTCGCCGGTGCAGGTGCTCTACCGGGCCGAGGACTATTACAGGAGACTTACAAAAAAGTGCGTCGGCATCTCGGTCGTTATTGTCATGGTGGTGACGCTGGTTTTAGTCATTCTCCAAAGGTGACAACGCTTCCGGATAGTTTTGTCAGGCCGCGCGGACGCGGCATGGAGGGCAGTGAATGGACTACTTAATAAGAAAGCTTCTTGATTCCTTCGGGATATTTTTCAGGACGATCAAGGCCTTCTTCAGCAGAAGGCTCGCGGGGGGCGTCGCCCGCGTCAAGCAGCTGACAAATTTCTCCCGCCACGCGACCAAGGTGGCGAACGCCTCCTTCCAGGGAGTTACGGCGGCGGTGAAAAAGCCGACGAAGCGGGAGGATTACATAGAGACTCAGCGACTATTCATCTCCAAGTCCTTTATAGTCTTCCTCGTCATCGGCATCGTCCTTGTGGCGCTTTTTTGCTGGTTTGTGGCGTGGCCCTTTATCCTGAGCCACTTTATGACGGCGAAATTCTACGTGCGGGACGACCGGGTGTCGGACTGGACCGGCAAGGTCATAGTGTACTCCGACAAATCCAAAAAGACGCCGATGTACTCAGGGAAGCTTGAGAACGGCCTTTTGCAGGGCCAGGGCAAGGAGTATGACGAGGAGGGGCTCCTGGAATATGAGGGCGCCTTCGTTGACGGCGTGAGGACCGGCTCCGGCAAGAGCTACGCGTCGGGCGTCCTCATCTATGAGGGCAGCTTCGAACATGGACAGTACCAGGGGAGCGGGACGCTCTACGAGGAGGGCTTGCCGCTCTATGAGGGCCGCTTCGAGGAGGGCATATACGAGGGCACCGGCACGCTGTATGACGGCGGCACGGTGATCTACGAGGGCCAGTTCCACGAGGGCGTCTACGAGGGGACCGGCAAGCTTTACAGCGAGGGCAGTCTCATATACAACGGTCAGTTCCACGAGGGCCTCTATGAGGGCAACGGGACGACATATCAGGACGGGAAGCCCGAATATAAGGGCACCTTCACCGCCGGGGTCCCGGAGGGAAGCGGCACATTGTATGAAAACGGCGTCAAGCGGTACGAGGGCGACTTCTCCGAGGGACTGTTCGACGGGGAAGGCAAGCTCTTTTTCCCGGACGGAACTCTGGAATACAAGGGCGGCTTTGCCGCCGGCGTATATGACGGCGAGGGCACCGAGTACCGAGAGGACGGCTCCGTGGCCTACTCCGGCGGCTACGAGGACGGCAAGACCTCCGGCGAGGGCACGGTGACGCTGGAAAACGGGGATAAGATCGAGGCGTCCTTCACCGACGGCATAGGCGACGGAATGATCACGTGGAATAAAAACGGCCGCGTATGGTATGAGGGCGGCGCTGACGATTTGACGCCGGACGGGTTCGGCACCCTGTACGCCCAGAGCGGCAAGCCGGTCTATGAGGGTGCCATGGACGAGGGCTCCATAGACGGGGCGTGGCTTTTGACCCTTTCCGCAAACGAGCTACGGGAGGCGTTCGCGGAGGCGTCGGTCACCGAATCCGAGTACGACAGCGGATTTTTGATAACGAATAACGATCTGGGCCTGACGGCGCTGTGTACCATGCGCTCCGAGGATGGCGACCCGGGCGTCAGCCAGATCTGGCTGTTCCCTGATGCGGGCAGCCAAAGCGCGCAGCTCATATCCTGGAGCACCCGTGAGCAGGCCGAGAGCTGGGCGGTCAAGGACAAGAGCGATGCCGCCATCACAAGGTCGGTGGGCAGTGTATCCGTCCCCGACGGCGCGAACGGTGAGTTTGCCCAGAGCGTGGCGATTTGTGAAGGCTATAGTCAGACGCTTGTGTGCCGTGACGAGGGCTCCACGCCCTTTGGGGTGATTTGGACCGCTTTGGGCGGGCTCATCGTGCCCCCCAGCTCAACGGTGGACGAGGCGGTGAGCGACGCGCAGAGGGAGCTTGAGGGGCTTTTTGACGCTCTTGACAAGGTCACAGCCGCGCGTGAGCCAACCGGCGAAAACAGCTCCGACAATGAGTCAAGCGGCGGTTCCGGCGATGTCTCGGGAGGCGGCTCCGGCGGCGTCTCGGGAGGCGGTACGGGTACGGGTCCGACCGGCAGTCCCAGCGGCAATACGGGCAGCGATCCCGGCGGTGGGTCGGGCGGGACCTCCGGCGGGTCGGGCGAAAATCCGGGCGGCGGGTCGAGCGGGAGCTCCGGCAGCGGGTCAAGTGGAAACACTGGCGGCGGCACAGGTGAGAACCCAGGGAGCGGAACAGGCGGCAATCCCGGCGGCGGGTCAAGTGGGAGCTCCGGCGGCGGCACGAGCGGGAACCCAGGTGGCGGAACGAGCGGGAACCCCAGCGGCGGTTCAAGTGGGAACACTGGCAGCGGCACGGGCGAGAACCCAGGCGGCGGCACGAGCGGAAACCCCAGCGGCGGATCAGGTGGGAGCTCCGGCAACGGCACGGGCGGGAACCCAGGTGGCGGGTCAAGTGGGAACACTGGCAGCGGATCAGGTGGGAACTCCGGCGGCACGGGTGAGAACACCGGCGGCGGAACAAGCGGAAACCCCAGCGGCGGATCAGGTGGGAGCTCCGGCGGCAGCACGGGCGAGAACCCAGGCAGCGGGTCGAGTGGGAACACTGGCAGCGGATCAGGTGGGAACTCCGGCGGCAGCACGGGCGAGAACCAGGGCGGCGGCACGAGCGGGAGCTCCGGTAGCGGGTCAAGTGGGAACACTGGCGGCGGCACGAGCGGGAGCTCCGGCAGCGGGTCGAGTGGAAACACCGGCAGCGGCACAGGTGAGAACCCGGGGAGCGGAACAGGCGGCAATCCCAGCAGCGGGTCAGCTGGAAACACCGGCGGAACGGGTGAGAACCCCGGCGGCGGCACAAGCGGGAGCTCCGGCAACGGGTCAAGTGGGAACACCGGCAGCGGGTCGGGCGAGAACACAAGTGGCGAAACGAGCGGGAACCCAGGCGGCGAGTCAAGTGGGAGCTCCGGCAGTGGGTCGGGCGAGAACACAGGCGGCACGGGTGAGAATCCGGGCGGTGGATCAGGTGAGAACTCCGGCGGCACGGGCGGCAACACCGGCGGCGGGTCGGGTGAGAATCAGCCCGGCGGCGGCACGGGCGAGAGCTCCGGCGGCACCGGCAGCAATTCCGGCGGCACGTCAGGCGGCGGGTATATCGGTCCCGCGGCGAATGTGGAGGAACTGCTGAGCCGGGCGAAGGATATGGATCAGGCGACTAAGCTGATGGAGGCCCTCATAAACTACTTCGCCTACTCTCAGGCCATCACGTCGCTCAAGGCGGAGCGCCCTCTGCGCGTCAAGCTGCTGGAGGAACAGATCGCGCAGCGCGACAAGGGTCTGGGGTCTGACGACGCTGTCAACGAGCTTCAGGACAGCCTTGACGATCTCGACCACCAGCTTTATCAGTACAACGTCATGTTGGAGCAGGCGAATATTACCGTGGAGACGCTGACAGGTACAAACGTGAAGAGGCTTGACCTCTCGAATGTACTGCTGGCGGTAAACATGAGCTCCGTGAATGTGGATCGGCTGTACTCCAACGTGCTTCAATACTCAAAGGACCTGGCGGCTGAACAATACGAGGTTGATCCGTCGGAGATCCTTGTGGATGTGAAGGTCAAGCTGCTTGACCTGACCATCGCTTATGACAATATCGAGCAGGGGCGCAGCACCCTTGCGAGCAGTCGGGAGACACTGGAAAAAATCACAAAGAGCTATCACCGCGGACAGGCGGAGAAGGCGGA
This sequence comes from uncultured Oscillospiraceae bacterium, assembly GCA_947627285.1. Classification (GTDB taxonomy): domain Bacteria; phylum Bacillota; class Clostridia; order Oscillospirales; family Oscillospiraceae; genus RUG626. Next base: position 2,303 of record CANQVL010000066.1, on the reverse strand, counting down.
TGTCTATGCCGCCCAGTGCACGGTGAACGACTCAGTAGCCTCGCTTTTTCAGACCATGGCGTCATATACCCGGACCTTCAACGACCTGAACAACAAGTCCGGCGGATGGCTGGCGAGAGAGTACGGCTGGTACCCCAAGCCCTTTGCGTCACTGAAGGAGAAGAGTATCGCCAAGGCGTGGGAGGAGGCAAAGAAGTCCTCCAAAGATTCCGAGGAGGACGGAGAAAACTCCGACCAGACGGATGGCGGTACAGGGGAGCAGGGGACAACGGCATAGGATAAGATCCCGGCGGGTCACGTATACGCCGCACGGCGGGACCCGCGTCACGGTTCAGCGGCAGATCGGAGACAGATATGGCAGATTATACAGCCTTTGTGGAGGCCGGAACGGCGTTGGCGGAGCTTCTGCGCGACACGCTCACGCCGGAGCCCATCGCGAACAGGGAGCTCATCGCCCTCTGCTCGCCCCACGAAAACGAAAATTATCAGCTCACCGTTTGGATGTATCAGGTGGAGGAGGACACTCAGGGCGTGGAGGTGGGCTACTATCAGGTCAGCCGGGACATCCAGCGCATAAGGCCCACCAGATACAATCTGCGTTTTCTTGTGACCGCCCATTCCAAAGCGCCCTTACAGCTTCGGGAGGCGGACCAGTACAGGATGGTCGGCGCGGCCCTTCAGGTTTTGAAGGACCACCCGATCCTGGACGCGAAATACCTGACGGGCTCGCTGAAGGACTCCGGCGCCACGGTGAATGTGGCGCTGGAAAAGACCTCAATGGATCAGCTTTTGAAGATTTGGAACAACAACTCCAAAAGCTATAAGCTGTCCTTCGTGGTGCTCCTGAGCAACGTGGAGATCGACTCCCACCGTGAGCGCAGGGTCACCAGGGTCACGGATGTCACCATCGACACCTCACACATGGAGGAGGGCAGGACATGAGCACTATCGCCTTTCACGCCAGCGCCGTGTTCCACGTGCGGGACGGCTATTCAGGCGCCGTCATGAGGCCCGGAGGGTTCAGGTATCTCCTTGACGGACGGCCCTGCGTTCCGGTGACAAAGTATGAAGGTTATATTGTGCTTCTGAACCTGGGGCCCGGACCGCACTCCCTGACGATTACCTGCCGCGGGTATCTGGACGAGCGGGTGGATTTCGACGTGGACGAGGGCACCCTGGAGCTTGAGGTCACCATGAAGCCGGGGCGGGGCTACCGCTTCCTCCAGACGGTGACGCGCCTTACGGTGGTCCTCACGGAGGATGGAGCGCCGGCGCCGAACCACCGGCTGTGGATGGCATATGCCGCGGGGCCGGAAATAAAGCTGGCCCAGCCAAAAACCGAGGCCGGAGACACCTCGGCGCGGCTTTTCACAAAATACCCTGACATTGTATCCGCTCCCGCCGCGTATCTTGTGGAGGACGGGGAGGAGAGCGAGATCACGCTTCTCCGCGCCCTCGAGGGCGAGACCGGCACATTCGCCGCGCCTCTTGAAAGGGCCCACGCCCGTGGGAAGCGGCTCCTGCCAGCCCAGAGCTACCAAACCGGCGACGACGGGTGCTTCTCGGCGGTCTTTCGCGCGCCGTGCCAGGTGGTCCTCTTTGACGCGGTCAGGGGGATACTTGCCGGAGCGGAGCTTAAGGACGGCGAGAACAGGATGGAAGCCAGGCTGAAATGATCCGACTATCTGTGGAGAGAAGGAGATAATATGTCAAATCCAATGGTTATGACCGCCATGTGCAACTGCACCTTCGGCATGACGCCATGTCCGCTGACGGTGTCCAGCAACCAGACGGTGATGATGTCAAAGATGGTCGCGGCGACCATCATGGACAACAAATTTCCCACCTTCGGCATGTGCACGAGCCTTGCCAACCCCACCGTGGCGGCGGCAACGGCGGCGGCTCTCGGCGTGCTCACGCCCATGCCCTGCGTGCCGATGACGACAGCGCCCTGGGTACCTGGAGCTCCCACGGTGATGGTGAACAAAAAGCCGCTCTTAAACAACTCAAGTAAGCTCATGTGCATGTGGGGCGGAATAATACAGGCGATGATGACGCCTGCCGTCACCGTCAAAACGCCGTGAGGACCGGAGTATGGAAGCTTATGAGATGAAGGACGTCTCCGCCCGTGACCTTGACAAAGGGTACGCAAGCCAGTGGGAGCTGATGGACGACCTCTTCGCGTGGCTGGATATGTGCCTGTATATGTTCTACCAACGCCACCAGTGGCTCGGGCCAAAAAGCGATATGCGCAACATGCTGGGCCTTGTGGTGAGCCGGGAGGAATTTGAGCACAACCTTCT
>CANQVL010000065.1 GCA_947627285.1 uncultured Oscillospiraceae bacterium | reverse complement strand
ATGTCCACCTGCAAGTTCAAGGCCATCATCAAGGAATAATAGGGGAGGACCAAAGCTATGTCTTTAGTGAATATAAAAATCGAGGGACATCCCTACCAGGTAGAGGCCGGTCTCACCATTCTGGAGGCCGCCAAGATCTGCGGCTACGACATCCCGTCCCTGTGCGCCTTCAACCACGGCGAGTGCAACCAGGGCTCCTGCCGCGTGTGCCTCGTGGAGGCCACCGGCGCCCGGGGTCTTGTGGCGTCCTGCGTCTATCCCGTTTCCGAGGGCATGGAGATCACCATCTCCTCGCCTAAAGCTGCCCAGGCACGGCGCACAAGCGTTGAGCTTCTGCTGTCCAACCACTCCGCCTGGTGCCAGGAGTGCGGAAAGAACGGCTCCTGCGAGCTTCTGCGCGTGGCGCAGATGACCGGCGCCCGCGTCATCAACAAGACCGGCGCCCGCACCCCCGTGACCGTGGACGAGCTGAGCCCCAGCATCATCCGCGACACCTCCAAGTGCATACTCTGCGGCAGGTGCATCGCCCGCTGCGGCAACGCCCACGGGCTGTCCGTCCTGGGCTTTGAGAACCGCGGCTTCAACACCATCGTTGGCCCCGCCGAGAACAGGAGCTTCACCGAGTCCCCCTGCATCCTCTGCGGTCAGTGCGTCTCCGTCTGCCCCACGGGAGCTCTCATGGAGAAGTCCGAGATCTGGAAGATCGACGAGGCGAAGAAGGCCGGCAAGTTCATCGTCGTCCAGACCGCTCCCGCCGTCCGCGCCGCTCTGGGCGAGGAATTCGGCATGAAGATCGGCACCCCCGTCACCGGCAAGATGGTCGCCGCCCTGAAGCGCCTGGGCTTTGACAGGGTCTATGACACCAACTTCGGCGCGGACCTCACCATCATGGAGGAGGCCAACGAGCTTCTCAAGCGCATAAAGGAGGGCGGCGTCCTGCCCATGATCACCTCCTGCTCTCCCGGCTGGGTCAACTACGCCGAGTATTACTACGGAGACCAGCTTGATCACCTGAGCTCCTGCAAGTCACCCCACGAGATGTTCGGCGCCATCGTGAAGAGCTACTTCGCCGAAAAGAACGGCCTTGACCCGAAGAACATTTTCGTCGTCTCCATCATGCCCTGCACCGCCAAGAAGTTTGAGAAGGAGCGCGACCAGCTCAAGAACGCCGAGGGCCTTCCCGATGTGGACTGCGTCCTCACCACCCGCGAGCTGGGCGACCTCATCCGCAGGAGCGGAATCAACTTCACAAAGCTCCCCGATGAGGAGTTTGACCAGGACCTCCTGGGCGAGTATACCGGCGCCGGCGTCATCTTCGGCGTCACCGGCGGCGTCATGGAGGCCGCCCTGCGCACCGCCTACCACGCCCTCACCGGACGTGAGCACGAGCTTATCAAGTTCGAGCAGGTCCGCGGTCTTGACGGCATCAAGGAGGCCGCCATCGACATTGACGGCAAGGTCATCAACGTCGCTGTCGCCCACGGCATGAAGAACGCCAAGGTGCTCATGGACCAGGTCCGTGCCGGCACCAGCAAGTACACCTTCATTGAGATCATGGGCTGCCCCGGCGGATGCGTAGCCGGAGGCGGACAGCCCTACGTGAAGCCCTGCTTCCTTCCCAATGAGGACATCGACATCCTTGACACCTACAGGCAGAAGCGCGCCGACGCCCTCTACACCGAGGACGAGCGCCAGACGGTACGCCAGTCCCACAACAACACCCAGATCCGGAAGCTCTACGCCGAGTACCTGGGCGAGCCCTGCGGTCACCGCGCCCACGAGCTCCTCCACACCACCTACGCCCCCCGCGAGAGGTTCGACAAGAAGTAAACCGAACAACATAAAAACCCGTACCGAATAAAATCGGTACGGGTTTCAAACTGTTGATAAACCCCAGGAAGACCTTCGAGAAAAGCCCACAGGCTTTTCTCGGAGGTCTTCCGCACGTTCCCCTTATCGGCAAAGGCCAGAGGCCTTTGTCGATAAGCAGCTCCCACAAGCTAACCTTAAAACGCCACCCCAAAGGCGTCGAGCAGAATTCCTACTGCTATGCCCGAAACCAGTACGTATCCCAGTATCTTCACGTTGTCAGCCATCGCACGGCGGTTTATCCTGAAAAGCACCAGCATACCCACTCCGGAGGCGGTGAGGAGCCCCGCGATCATACTCCCCGCGGTCATGGCGCCGGAGAGGTAGAGCTCCGTTATGATGATGCTCGCCGCGCAGTTTGGTATGAGCCCCACAAGACCGGAGATCACAGGTCCTATTACGGGCTTGTTGAGTATGAGTCCCGACAGCGTCTCCTCGCCCACAAAGTGTATCACAAGCCCCAAAACAAGGTTTATCACAAGAACAAATATGGCAATCTGAAGCGTGTGGAGAAGGGCGGAGACAAAAATTCCCCGCTCCTCGCAGCCGCAGTTCTCCTCCTCGCAGAGCTCGTGCAGGTCAACGCGCTCACCCTCGTGGCGGCAGAGCCGGAGGAGCTTGTCCGCTATGAGCCCCGCCGCTATGCCCGCAATGAGCTTCACGCCCAGTATCTCCAGTATGACCAGCGGCTTCACCGACGAGGAGATGAGAATGGGCAGCATCTCGTCGGAGGTGGAGAGGAACACGGCGATGAGCGTACCGGCGGATATGAGCCGCTGGGCAAAGAGGGATGAGGCGGAGGCGGAGAACCCGCACTGAGGTATCATTCCCAGCGCCGACCCCGCGATGGGGCCCCAGAAGCCCGATTGCCTCACAAGTTTCAGCGAGCCCTGCTCAGCCTTCTCCTCAATAAACTCAAGCACCAGGTACGTGATAAACAGGAACGGAAGCAGCTTCAACGTGTCCAAAGCGGCGTCCAGCAAAACATCAACCATGAAAAAGCCTCCAAAACAGTGTCCAAATAAAAATTTTATCACGTTTACAATTCTTAGGCAAGAGAAATCTCTTTTATTTCCCGTAAATTTATGCTAAAATAGGAAAAAACGGACGAGGGGGCGGGAATATGTCCGTGCTGGATACCGACATTCAATTTATAAAGGGCGTGGGGGAGACACGCAAAAAGTATTTTGAGAAGCTGGGCATATCCACCCTTCGCGACCTCATAATGAACTTCCCCCGCGGCTATGAGGACAGGCGAACGGTGAAGCGCGTAAGCGAGCTTCAATTCGGCGAGATGTGCTGTGTCAGCGCCACCGTCGCCGCCCCCGCCAGGACCTCCCACATAAGGAAGGGGCTGGACATAACAAAGTGCGTCGCCGTGGACGAGACAGGCAGGCTCAATCTCACCTTCTTCAACCAGAGCTTTATTTCCCGCGCCCTGACGGTGGGGGAGAGCTATGTCTTCTACGGACGTGTAGGCGGAAAAATCGGCGCGCCGGAGCTTCAAAACCCCGTTATCGAGCGGGAGGACCTGCCGCCGGCATATACCCGCCGCGTCGTGCCCATATACCGCATGACCGCGGGGCTGTCCCAGAAGCTCATGTCCAACGCCGTCCGCCAGGGGCTTTTAAAGTGCGGCGACGAGCTCCCCGAACAGCTGCCGGAGGGCGTGGTGGAGCGCTGGAGGCTTGCCCGGACGCGCTTTGCCTACGAGAATATCCATTTCCCCAGGGACATTGAAAGCCTGGAGCTCGCCCGCCGCCGGCTCATATTCGAGGAGCTTTTCGTGCTGTTCTGCACGCTCAGCCTAATGCGCTCGCGCCAGCAGGCGAAGCCGGGTACAAGGATAGCCCCGCCGGATATGTCCCCCTTCTGGAGCGCCCTGCCCTTCGCCCCGACGGGAGCGCAGAGGCGGGCGGTGGAGGACATACTGCGCGACCTCTCCGGCGCGCGCCCCATGTCCCGTCTCATACAGGGCGACGTGGGCTCCGGCAAAACCGCTGTCGCGGCTGCTGCCGCCTATGCCGTCATCAAAAACGGTCACCAGGCGGCTTTTATGGCTCCTACGGAGATCCTGGCGGAGCAGCACTATAAGACACTCTCCGGGCTCCTGGCGCCATTGGGCGTCAACGTGGACCTTCTCACGGGGGGTCTGGGCGCCAAAGCAAAGCGCGAGGCGCAGCAGCGCCTCAGGTCCGGCGAGACCGGGCTTGTCATCGGCACCCACGCGCTTTTATCCGACAGTGTGGAATTTTCGGATTTGGCGCTGATAATCGCCGACGAGCAGCACCGCTTCGGCGTTCAGCAACGGGCGGCGCTTTCCGACAAGGGCGACACGCCCCACGTCCTCGTCATGTCCGCCACGCCCATACCCCGGACGCTCCAGCTCATAATTTACGGCGATTTGGACGTGTCGGTGATGGACGAGCTCCCGCCCGGCAGACAGGTTATCGACACCTTCCAGGTGGGCGAGGATATGCGCCGGAGAATATACAACTTCATACGGCGCCTGGTGGGTGAGGGGCGCCAGGTGTTCATCGTCTGTCCGGCGGTGGAGGAGACGGAGGAGCAGCCCGACGGGCTGAAATCCGTCAAGGAGTACGCCGCCGAGCTCGCTCAGAACGTTTTCCCCGATTTAAAGGTCGCCCTGGTCCACGGCAAAATGAAGCCCAAGGAGAAAAACGAGGTCATGGAGTCCTTCGCCGCCGGCGAGACGGACATACTTGTCGCCACAACTGTCATCGAGGTGGGCGTGGACGTGCCCAACGCCGCCCTTATGGTGGTGGAGAACGCCGACCGCTTCGGACTCTCCCAGCTCCACCAGCTCCGGGGACGGGTGGGCAGGGGAGAGCACAAGTCCTACTGCGTCCTCTTTCGCGGCGCCGGCGGCGACGCGGCGATGGAGCGCCTGCGGGCGTTCTGCAAAACCAACGATGGCTTCAAGATAGCCGAGGAGGACCTGAGGCTCCGCGGCCCCGGCGATTTCTTCGGCTCCCGCCAGAGCGGACTTCCCGATATGCGTATAGCCGGCCTCACCACCGATTTAGAGCTCATGAGGACCGCAAAGGAGGCGGCCCAGGAGCTCCTGCGCGCCGACCCCGACCTCTCAAGCCCCGACAACGCCATATTGAAAGAGAGCGTCATCCGCGTCCTGGAAAAAAACCGCGGCACCCTCAACTGACCACCCCTCGACAGCTCAAATTTTACAGCTTAGGAGAACGCTATGGATAATTTTGCAGATGAAAGAGATTATAAGCTCTTGGAAAATGACAAATATACTTTTTTCGTGCTTGGTCGCGTCATGGGCGGGGAGTGTGAACTGCTCCTGACAGACCATGAAAAGCTGATCGTTTGTTATTCACGCGCCCCGTATCCCGTGTGGATTTGGACGCCGGACGGAGCGACGGAGGAGGAAAAGGAAAAAGCCTATGAGCTTGCGAGAGAAAACGGTTTGCTCACAAAGGGCCACACCTTCAATTTGAAATACGGTCTGGCGGATTATTTTATCAGCAAATCGTCTGAAGACGCGGCGGCCCTGTCCGTTAAGACCAATATGTTTGCCTATGACTGCCCGAGCTTAATTAAACCGCATATACGGGCTGACGGCGAATTACACAGATGCGGCACGGAGGATATTGATGAGCTGGTTGAGCTTATGGATTTGTTCCATAAGGAAATCGGGGTAGACCAGAATAGTATCGAAGCATACCGCCGCAAAGCGGAGGAAGCCATAAGAAGCGGCAGCCATTTTCTTTGGAGAAACGCGGAAGGTAGAAACGCGGCCGTCTGCTGTGTCAAGCCAAACGGAAATCTGGCGAGCGTAGGTTTAGTGTATACGCGCGAGGAGTACCGTCGAAAGCACTACGCGGAGAATCTTGTCTATCAGGTATCCAAAATGGCAAAGGACGCGGGATTCATGCCCATGCTCTATACAGACGCCGACTATCCCGCATCAAACGCCTGCTATGAGAAGATAGGCTACGTCCTAAAAGGAAAACTGTGTACAATAGGCTAAAGGGAACGTAAGGAGCAGCCCCCCAAACGTTTTCCCACCGTCCCATTATCAAATATTTTTCCGGCGGCATGTACGTCGGAAAAATCACCTTTTGTCGCGCAAGTGTGCCGCCTTCGGCGGCGCGCGCCGCGCGACAGCAGGAAAGCCCCCGCGAAAGGTCCGCAGACCTTTCGCGGGGGCTTTCCGCACGTATCCCCTTTCCCGAAAAGGGCGAAGCCCTTTTTGGGAATTATTTTTTTGCCTTTCCTGACTTCTTGCCGCCGGAGAGCATGACGTTTGTGAGTATGCCGAGTATAAGCGCGCAGGCGACCTCGGTGATGGTGACCTCCCCGAAGGAGACAGCCATTCCGCCCACGCCGGCGATGAGAATGACGGACACCACAAAGAGGTTGTGGTTGTCGTTCAGGTCCACGCCCTGGATCATCTTCAGACCGGATACCGCGATAAAGCCGTAGAGGGCTATGCAGACGCCGCCCATGACGCAACTGGGTATGGTCGCAAGGAATGTGGCGAAGGGACCGAAGAAGCTGATGACCATGGCGAGGACCGCCGTGTAGAGAATGGTGATGACGGAGGCGTTGCCGGAGATTGCCACGCACCCCACGCTCTCACCGTAGGTGGTGTTGGGGCAGCCGCCGAAGAT
>CANQVL010000064.1 GCA_947627285.1 uncultured Oscillospiraceae bacterium | reverse complement strand
GATGTCCATGCCCTTCTTGGAGTAGGACTTGGTGGCGGCGTCCTTCATGTGCTGGATGGCCTCCTCCTGGGGCATGATCTTCGCCAGGGCGAAGAACGCGGACTGGAGGATGGTGTTGGTGCGCTTGCCCATGCCAACCTGAATGGCAAGGTCAATGGCGTTGATGGTGTATACCTGGATGTCGTTCTTGGCGATGTAGCGCTTGGAGGCGGCGTCCAGATGGTGGCTCAGCTCCTCGGGGGTCCACTGGCAGTTGATGAGGAAGGTTCCGCCGGGCTTCACGTCGCGGACGATGGGATAGCGCTTGGTGATGTAGCTGGGGTTGTGGCACGCCACAAAGTCGGCCTTGTTTATGTAATAGGGGCTCTTTATGGGCTTGTCGCCGAAGCGCAGGTGGGAGATGGTCACGCCGCCCGTCTTCTTGGAGTCATACTGGAAGTACGCCTGAATGTACTTGTTGGTGTAGTCGCCGATGATCTTGGTGGAGTTCTTGTTGGCGCCCACGGTGCCGTCTCCGCCCAGGCCCCAGAACTTGCACTCGATGGTGCCGGGAGCGGCGGTGTTGGGGGCGGGCTTCTCCTCCAGGGACATGTTAGTAACGTCGTCCACGATGCCGATGGTGAACTGGTGCTTGGGCTCGTCCTTGGCAAGCTCGTCATATACGGCGAACACGCTGGAGGGAGGAGTGTCCTTGGAGCCCAGGCCGTAGCGTCCGCCGATGACGGTGATGTCGTTCCTGCCGGCGGCGGCAAGGGCGGAGACAACGTCCAGATAAAGGGGCTCGCCCAGGGAGCCGGGCTCCTTGGTGCGGTCGAGGACCGCCAGCTTCTTGCAGGTGGCGGGGATAGCGGCGAGGAACCTGTCGGCGGCGAAGGGCCTGTAGAGGCGGACCTTGATGATACCCACCTTCTGCCCGTTTGCGTTCATGTAGTCGATGACCTCGTCGGTCACGTCGCAGATGGAGCCCATGGCGACGATGACCCTGTCGGCGTCGGGAGCGCCGTAGTAGTTGAAGAGCTTGTAGTCGGTGCCGAGCTTGGCGTTGACCTTGTCCATGTACTCCTCGACCACGGCAGGGAGCGCCTCGTAATACTTGTTGCAGGCCTCACGGTGCTGGAAGAAGATGTCCCCGTTCTCGTGGGAGCCGCGCATGTTGGGATGCTCAGGGTTGAGGGCGTGGGCGCGGAACGCCTCAACGGCGTCCATATCCACCATTTCCTTCAGGTCCTCGTAGTCCCAAACGGCGATCTTCTGGATCTCGTGGGAGGTGCGGAAGCCGTCAAAGAAGTTGATGAAGGGGACGCGGCCCTTGATGGCGGCGAGGTGCGCCACGGGAGCCAGGTCCATGACCTCCTGGACGGAGCCCTCGGCGAGCATGGCAAATCCGGTCTGACGGCACGCCATGACGTCGGAGTGGTCGCCGAAGATGTTGAGGGCGTGAGACGCCACGGTGCGGGCGGAAACATGGAAGACGCAGGGGAGCAGCTCACCGGCGATCTTGTACATGTTGGGGATCATCAGAAGGAGGCCCTGGGAAGCGGTGTAGGTGGTGGTAAGGGCGCCGGCCGCCAATGAGCCGTGGACCGTACCGGACGCGCCCGCCTCGGACTGCATCTCCACTACCTTAACGGTAGTCCCGAAAATGTTCTTCTGTCCCGCGGCAGCCCACTGATCGACGTAGTCTGCCATGGGGCTGGACGGCGTGATGGGATAGATACCCGCAACCTCGGTGAAGGCGTAGGACACCCACGCCGCCGCGTTGTTGCCGTCCATGGACTTGAATTTTCTCGCCATGTTCTTCTCTCCTTATAAAATAAATTTTATAAAACAGCATATCTCCCCTTATCGGGGGCGGGTCGGAAGGCCGCGCCGTGATACGCGCGCCTCACACCCGTACTTTGTGAATTTTATCACGTTTACTCTTCAATGTAAATAGAAATTTGAGCTTTAAAAGAGCAATTTTAGGACATCTCACATAATCAGGGCACCGGCGTGCTCCTGTTCCCGTTCATATAGTCCAGTATGCTCTTATACGCGCTCTCCGTCTCCTCCACCGGGCAGGGCTGCCAGTTGTTGAGGCTGCCGGTGTAGACATAGCAGGGTATGACCCTGTCCTCAAACTCTATCCCCTCCTCCGTAAGCCTTATACTGCACCTGTATATGGCTGTGTAGGGCGATGGCTTCACGTTCCCGCCGAAGCAGAAGTTGCCAAGGCAGTATACTATCGTCGCGCCGTTGTACCTCTCGATTGGCTGTAAAAGGTGGGCGTGGCTGCCAACGATGAGGTCCGCCCCCCTGTCGATGAGCTCGTGGAACACGTTGGTCCTCCAGGGCTCCACGTAGTATACCCCCTCCATGCCTCCGTGGGGGTAGAGCACCTGGTAGTCTGAATTTTCCACCATCTCGTCCAATATGGGAAAAAGCGCCCTGCCCTCCTCCGTGTTCCATATCTGGCAGGCGAGAATGGCGACGGTGACGCCGTTTTTCGTTATGTACACGGGCTTGTCCTGCTCGCCCACAGTGAGGCTTTCCGCCTCCAGCGCGGCGACGGTGTCCTCCTGCCCCCGGGCCCCGTAGTCGTTCATGTGGTTGTTGGCAAAGCACGCCACCTCCACGGAGGAGGACGAAAATATTTTTGCGTTGGAGGCCGGCCCCCGGAACCAGAAGTGGTTCCCCGGGTCGGTTTTTACCCGCTCCGTGAGCTCGCTGTCCGTGAGGACTGTCTCGCAGTTTACAACGGTGATGTCGTCCTCCTCAAATATGGGCGCAACCTTCTCCAAAAAATACGTGGGCTCGTGGTTTGTGGTGTACCAGTTGAGACTTCCGTGCTTGAAAGAGCCCTTCATGGTGGATATGGTGCAGTCGCCCACAAAGGTCATGTCCACGGTCCCCAGCTCCTCGCCCTTCAGGGCGATGTCCGGCATCAGGGATAACCGCATGAACATGAGCAGCGCCAGCAAAACCGATAAAAGCTTCATGGCCTTCCCTCCATCACTCCGGCGTCTCGGCGTCGCCGTTCATGTAGTCCATGATCTTCTGGTAAACCGGGTCCGACTCCTCCACCGGGCAGGGCTGCCAGTTGTTGGAGCTGCCGGTGTAGACATAGCAGGGTATCACACTGTCCTCAAAGGAGATCTCCCCGCCCTCCCCCAATTCGATGGTGCACCGGTATATGGCGGTGCGGTTCTGGGGCCTCACGTTCCCGCCGAAGCAGAAATTCCCCAAACCGTAAACTATCGTCCCGTTTTTGTACCTCTCAATCGGCTGGAGCCTGTGGGCGTGGGTCCCCACTATCAGGTCCGCCCCTCTGTCGATGAGGTTGTGGAATGCGGCGGTGCGCCACTCGTCGATATAGTAGACGTTCTCCGTGCCGCCGTGAGGGTAGATCACCTGGTAGTCGGAGTTCTCCGTCATCTCCTCCAGCGCCTTGTATATCGTCCTCTCCGCCCCGCCGTACCAAAGCTGGCAGGCGAGTATGCCCACTGTTATGCCGTTTTTCGTCACGTACACCGGCACCCCGTCCTTGGCGACGGTTATCCCCTCCGCCTCCAGCGCGTCAATGGTGTCGGAAACGCCGTCCTTTCCGTAGTCGTTCATGTGGTTGTTGGCAAAGCCCGCCACCTCCACGGACGAGGAGGAAAATATCTTGGCGTTGGAGGCGGGACCCGTGAACCAGTATGCCGTGCCCGTGCCCTTGTCCCGCTTTGGAAGCTTCCTGTCGGAGAGCACCGTCTCGCAGTTGACCACGGTTATATCGTCGTCCTCAAATATGGGCGCGACCTTCTCCAAAAAATACGTGGGCTCGTGGTTTGTGGTGTACCAGTTGAAGCTCCCCTGCTTGAAGGAGCCCTCCATGGTGGATATGGTGCAGTCGCCCACAAAGGTCATCGTGACGCCCGGCTTCTCCGGCAGTGTGATAAGCGGTCCCGGCATGAGCCTGAGGAACAGCAATACAGCGAGAATAAACCTTATAAAGCTCGTCTCTCTCACCTCTCGGTTTATTTTTTCCCATTGTACCAAACTTTCCCCTCCAAAACAAGACCGTCGTGAAAAATGTCGCAAAAAAAGAATGACAACCGGAAATGTATGGTGTATAATACACCTGTAAAACCTGTATTTTGGGGGTGCCGGTATGTTCAAGCAGGATTATGACACGGTAAGCGCCGCGGCTGTAAAGAAGCTGGGCTTTATGCGCCGTTCGCCGCTGGGATATTTCGCGGCGGCGGTGCTTGCGGGTATGTTCGTGGCCTTCGGCGGGTTCGTCTCCGCCACTGTCGGCGGTCTTCTCACCCCGTCGGGCAGCCCGTACACCAAGCTTGTTGCGGCGTTCTCCTTCGCCAGCGCCCTGAGCCTTGTTATAATGGCGGGCTCCGAGCTCTTCACCGGCAACAACATGGTCATGGCGGCGGGCGTCCTGACGAAAAAGGTCCAGATAGTGGACGCTCTGAAGCTCTGGCTCTTCTGCTGGCTGGGCAACTACGCCGGCTCCTGGCTGGCGGCGGGCTTATACAAGCTCACCGGCCTTGCCTCCGGCGCCACAGCCGCCTACATAGCCTCCTCCGCCGCCGCGAAGCTCTCCCTCTCCATCCCCCAGATGCTCGTCCGGGGCGTGCTGTGCAATATGCTGGTGTGCCTCGCGGTGTGGTGCGGGCTCAAAATGAAAAGCGAGTCCGGAAAGCTCATAATGGTATTCTGGTGCATCTTCGTCTTCATGGTCTGCGGCTTTGAGCACTCCGTCGCAAATATGTCGCTCATCGCCGTGGCGCTGATGAACGGGCAGGCGCGGTTCTGGTCCTATGTGCTCAATATCGGCACGGTCACCCTGGGCAACATCCTCGGCGGCGTGCTGCTGGTCGCTCTCCCCTACTGGCTCTGCTCCCGGAAGGAGGCGGATTGATGGTACACTCCGTCCGCTCCTTCGGAATAGCCGGGATCGCCGGCTTTGACGTCTCCGTTGAGTGCGCCATATCCCAGGGGCTCGCCAAATTCGACATCGCCGGCCTCCCCGACGCCGCCGTGAAGGAGTCCCGGGAGCGTGTGCCCTCGGCGGTAAAAAGCTGCGGGTACAAGTTCCCCGGCACCCACGTCACCGTGAACCTCGCCCCGGCGGACACGAAAAAATCCGGCTCCATGTACGACGTCCCCATAATGCTCAGCGTCCTGGTGACCTCCGGCGCCATAAATCCCATACCGCCCACGATGGCATTTGTGGGCGAGCTTGCCCTCAGCGGCGAGCTTCGCCCCGTTCCGGGCGTTTTGAGCATGGCGATGCGCGCCGCCAGGTGCGGCGTCAAGGAGCTGTATGTCCCCGCCGGCAACGCAGACGAGGCGTCCTTCGCCGGCGGTGTCACGGTATACCCGGTGAACCACGCGCTGGAGCTCATCGACCACCTGGAGGGAAAGCGCCCCATCGCCCCGGCAATGAAGCCGCAGGCGGCTCCGAGGCCCGATTACGGCGTGGATTTTTCCCAGGTGAAGGGCCAGGAGAACGTAAAGCGCGCCCTTGAGGTGGCGGCGGCGGGCTCCCACAACATACTTCTCATAGGGCCTCCCGGCGCGGGAAAGTCAATGCTCGCCAAACGTCTCCCCACCATACTGCCGGATATGTCCCGGCAGGAGATGCTGGAGACTACGGCGATATACTCGGTCGCCGGAAAGACCGTGGGCGGCGCGCACATAATGACCGAGCGCCCCTTCCGCTCGCCCCACCACACCATGTCCCACGCGGCAATGGCGGGCGGCGCGCAGCTCCAGCCCGGTGAAATATCCCTCGCCCACAACGGCATATTGTTTTTGGACGAGCTCCCGGAGTTCCACCGGGACGTGATAGAGGCGCTGCGCCAGCCCATCGAGGACGGAAAGGTGACCATCTCCCGCTCCGCCGGCACCGCCTCCTATCCCAGCCGCTTCATGCTCGTATGCGCCATGAACCCCTGCAAATGCGGCTGGTTCGGGCACCCCTCCGGCAGGTGCACCTGCTCCAGGGCGAGCGTGGAGGCATACAGGGCAAAGGTGTCCGGCCCTCTGCTGGACAGGATAGACATGCACATCGAGGTCCCGGCCCTGGAGTTTGACGAGCTGCGCGAGCGCGCCCCCGCCGAGTCCTCCGCCGCCATAAGGGAGCGGGTAAACGCCGCCAGGGAGATACAGCGCGAGCGCTTCAAGCGCCGAAGCGTCTCCTGCAACGCCCAGATGGGCCCCGACGACCTGCGGGACTGCTGCGCCCTAGACGGGGCCGGCGAGGCCCTGATGCGCTCCGCGTTTGAGCGGCTTGGGCTGACAGCCAGAAGCCACGACAGGATACTGAGGGTAGCCCGCACCATAGCGGACCTTGCCGGGAGCGAGGCTATCCAGCCCGCCCACCTTGCGGAGGCGATACAGTACAGGGCGTATGATTTTCAGGTACAGCAGTAAGGTGTTCCCAAAGCAAATTATGCTTTGATTTATAGGTGCATTATACCACAAATTTTTAAAATGTCAAGCAAAAATAATTAAAAATACTTCGTCATTTTCAACAAATTTTAGCGCTCCTAAGCCACTGGGCTTTTTATAATGATTCCGCCATTATATGGCGGGGGAATTTTCTTTCCTCTCTTTTGGTTTCGCCAAAAGAGAGGAAAGAAACAAAGGAGAGAAAACCGACCAGCGGGGGATTTCGATTTTCCCCCGCTGGACACCCCTTTTAAAAACGACCACACAGGGGGCCGCGGCCCCCT
>CANQVL010000063.1 GCA_947627285.1 uncultured Oscillospiraceae bacterium | reverse complement strand
TGGAGCGGGTGATGGGAATCGAACCCACGTCCCCAGCTTGGAAGGCTGGTGCACTAGCCGTTGTGCTACACCCGCGTTTGCAATCTCAACACGGCTTAACGATATTACCATATATTTTTCCCGTTGTCAAACCTTTTTTTAAAAAAATCCTCCCGCGGGTGAAAAAATCCTCATGCCGGTCACAGCACCGACGCGGCGAGGGCGTTTGTGTAGGCGAGAAGGTCCTCAAGGCTGTCAAAAACGGGTATGTACTCCGGCCCGTACTCCCGGAAAACGTTTACAAGCCGCCGCTCCACCGGCGGGAGCCCGTCGGCCTCCCGCTCCAGCTCCTCCACGGGCCGCTCGGAATAGAAGTGGTCCCGGCTTATGTGGCGAAGCTCGTGGTCCAGCACACGCCTCTGGCGGTCCGGGCCCATGGTGGAATTGATGTAAATGTCAAAGGTCCCGTCGCTGTTTGGCAAGGTGACGCCCTCCACCGCATGGGGGAGGGCGACCAGCCTCACGAAATATTCAGGTGTCCACACCTTATTCGCCGGCGCTTTCCGTGCGGCGGAGGGCGTCGATGATGGCGACGGCGCGCTTCACGTCCTCCGGGGTGGCGTCCTTCGCCAGGGAGAAGAGCATACGGCACTCGGAGCGGTTGCGGAGCATGTCAAGATAGGACTCAAGCTCGGAATCCATGGGCGCGCTGAAGGGCATACGCTCGGTGCTCTCGCCCTTGAGATACGCCAGGGATACGCCGAAGAAGTCGGCTATCTTTTTGAGGGTGGAATCCCTGGGCACGCTGGAGCCCGTCTTCCAGGTGCTCAGCGCCGCCTGGGAGATCCCGGTGGCCTTGGACACGCGGTAGGATGTAACGCACTGTTCCTTGCAAAGCTGCACAAAAATTTCGTACATTTTTTGTTCACTCCTACAAATAATTAAAAATGCTTAAAATAATACTTGACTT
Source organism: uncultured Oscillospiraceae bacterium (assembly GCA_947627285.1). GTDB lineage: Bacteria > Bacillota > Clostridia > Oscillospirales > Oscillospiraceae > RUG626. The sequence goes on along the minus strand of CANQVL010000063.1, from coordinate 6,028 downwards.
TTCGAGGGTCTTGAAGTATAATGCACTTACCGAAGCAAAAACAAGCTTAACGATACTTGGTAACACAGCATTTATTAGGTCGCTTTACTTGCTCGAACTTGGCGGTACATTATTCCGAAGGTTGAATCCTGTGCCAGTAAACTAAGTATACCACAGAAGTATTGCTTTGTCAACAAGTGAGAAGAGGAGAAATTTAAAGGAGAGGAGAAATTTATGGAGAGATGGAAAAAAAGACTTCTTGAGGAGGAGCCGGAGTTTCCGGAGCCCAGGGAGACCCTGGGACCGGCGATGACCTGGATCAGGTGCGACAGGTGCCTGACGGTCCTGCAAAAGGGCGAGCTCTACGGCGAGTGCGGCGGGCGGATACTGTGCTCCGAGTGCGCCGACGAGGAGTGGGGGGAGCTTTCCGACGAGGAAAAGCTGGAGATTTTGGGATTCGAGGTGGTGATCTGATGAGTGAGATAACGCCAAGGGAGCTGTCCCAGGGGATAGACAGGTGCGTCGAGCACTGTCTTGCCACGGGGGAGGCGCCTGTGAGCTTCGTGCTCCACAAGTTCGTGGAGGTGTCCGAGGAGGACCTGGCGCGTTACCTGGAGGAGGGTGAGAAAATGGCGCGGGGCGAGGTGAGATACAACCCGTCAAAAAAGACCCGCTTTCTCGCCGCCCGCAGGTGGGACGAGTTCAAGACCTTTTTCTGGCTGGACCGGGCCCAGAAGGACCCGAAAAACGCAAGCTTTGCCATCTTCAACCTGAAGCAGTCGGAAAACGGCGGCTACGCGGAGAAGGACGCCAAGGCGGGGAAAAGCTCCATCGTGGTGCGGCTTGAGGGCGTGGGCGGAAGGGAGGCGATGGAATGAGGGAGCAGAGGGCGCCCGAGGCGGAGGGTGCGGCGGTGTGGGACCCGGGCACGGCGAGCGAAAAGCAGAAGCTCTTTTTCATGGCGCGGGCGCCCTTCATCGCCTACGGCGGCGCCAAGGGCGGCGGCAAGACCTGGGCGGTGCGGACAAAGGCGGTGGGCGGCGCTGTGTGCAACCCGGGGATACGCATCCTCATAATGCGCCGGACCTACCCGGAGCTGGAGGAGAACCACATCGGCCCCATCGTCAGGTCCGTGCCGCCGGAGATAGCCTCCTACAACGTGACCAACAGGCGGCTCAGCTTTTTCAACGGCTCCTCCGTCAAGTTCGGCCACTGGTCCGGGGAGCTCTCGGAGCTTGAGTACCAGGGGCAGGAGTTTGACTGGATATTCATCGACGAGGCGACCCAGTTCACGGAGCGGACCTTCAACTACCTCAAGGGGTGCCTGCGCGGTGTGAGTCCCTATCAAAAGCGGATGTACCTCACCTGCAACCCCGGAGGCGTGGGCCACAGCTGGGTAAAGAGGCTCTTTATCGACAGGGATTACCAGAAAAGCGACGACCCGGAGCGGCGGGAGGAGCCGGAGGACTATGTTTTCATACCGGCGACGGTGGAGGACAACAAATTTCTTCTGAAGTCCTCCCCCCACTACCTGAAAATGCTGTCGCAGATGCCGGAGAACGTGCGCAGGGCGTACCGCTACGGCGACTGGGACGCCCTGGGCGGCAGTTACTTCTCCGAGTTCCGGCGGGGCGTTCACACCTTCGCCCCCATGAAAATACCCGCCCACTGGCGGCGGTACAGGTCCATAGACTACGGGCTTGACATGCTGGCGGTGCTGTGGATCGCCGTGGACGAGGAGGGGCGCAGCCACGTCTACCGGGAGTGGACAAAGGAGCGGCTCATCGTCCGCGACGCCGCACGTGGGATCCTGGAGAGGACCCTGCCGGGGGAGTACATCGAGGCGACCTTCGCCCCGCCGGACCTGTGGAGCACCCAGAAGGACACGGGCAGGACCATGGAGGAGATATTCAGATCCGTTGGCGTGCCGCTGACCCGCGCCGACAACAACCGCGTCCAGGGGCACATGATGATAAAGGATATGCTCTCAGCCGGGGAGCGGGGGCCGGAGCTTCTCATCTCCGGCAACTGCCAAAGGCTCATATCCGACCTCACCGCCATACAGGCGGACGAGACGAACCCCAACGACTGCGCCCGGGAGCCCCACGAGGTCACCCACACCGTGGACGCGCTCAGGTACTACTGCGTCTCCCGCGTCGCTCCGGCGGAGGCCCCCGGGGAGGCGGAGGAGGAATATTTCGAGGACCCGATATTCGGCGGCGAGCCGGAGGAGAGCTACCTGTTTTACTGATGAAGGAGGATAAATGAATGGCAAATATTTCAAAAAGCCCGTGGGAGAGCGTGTACAACATAACCCGCTGGCACGGGGTGAATGAGGCGGCGGAGGGGGAGGCTAGCTTGAAGCTGGGGGAGGCGGCGGTTATGAGGAATTTTCGGGTCACCTCCGGCGGGGCGCTGAAGAAGAGGCCGGGGAGCCGGAATGTGGCGGGGCTTTTGAGCAAGTACACGGCGCGGGTGAGGGAGGAGCGGAGGCTCCTTTTCACCGACGGCGGGGACGGGGAGGGGCACGAGCTTTTCCCCAGGATGGACGTGGACGACCTGGGCGCCATACACGTGGGCGGCTCACCGGAGACTGTCGCCGGCAGCGGCGCGGGGGAATACTCCGGGTGGTATCTGGACAGGGCGGGGATAGTCTACCGCCTTGCCGGCGTGGAGACGGACCCCGCAGCCGGAAACGAGAAGCTCACCGGCGGCGCCTGCGTCACGGGGACGCTCTCCCGCATATGCTCGGGCGTAGTCAGGACCGACCCCTCGGGGGCACAGAGCCACTCGGGGGAGTGGTATCTGGACACCCACACCCAGGCGGCGGTGAAAAACATCGGGGGGAAGATAACCGCCGGCGTCGCCGGGCGCTCAGTCAGGCGCGCCGCGCCCACCCGCCGGGAGGTGGGCTGGGACAGCGAGAACATGGGCGGGTACTTCCAAAGGGACGGGAAGCTCTGGAAATACTACGGGATAAGGGTGGACACCTATGTTCCGTACCGCAACTGGAAGAAGTTCAAGTGCTCCTACTCCCGCACCGTGGACACCTGGTACGAGGAGGGGGAGTTCGTGAACAAGGGGACGTTTTACTCCCTTGTGAACGCCAACGGCTACACCGGGTACAGCTTCAACAGGAAGACGGGGGTGTACACCACCACGGGGAGCTATATAAGGGTCACCTACGACAACCCCGGCACCATCTACCAGAGCGGCGCCGGGACGTCGATCGTCAGAAACGAGGTACACACCGGGTACAACACGCTTTACAGGTCCGACGCCCAGGGGCCCTTTGAGAAGGTGAATCTCCAATACTCCATCAACGACTACGTTGAGGACGTGGCGGTGGAGGTGGGGAAGCTTCCGGAGGCGGACAGGGGCTTTGAGTACGTGGACACCCTGGACTTGGACGGGGTGGCGTACACCGTCATGAGGGAGGGGACCACCTACTACTGCTACACCCTCAATAACGAGGCGGCAGAGTTTTACGAGAGCGCCTACAGCTTTTGGGCCAATCCCCTGTCCGACATAAAGGCGGACACATTCAGGTGGTACTTCAACGAGACGTACTCCGAGACCAGCGTTGTCACGGACACGGTTGTCCGGGGGATATGGTCCGGGTACGTGGGCGGACGGGAGGTGCTGTGCGCCGCCTGCGGCGGGGCGCTGTGGGAATTAAAAATGGAGGATAATGGGGTCCCCACGGAATCGGAGATTTCGTGGGGGGAGGAGGAGCGAACCCTGCGCCCGAGCCCGACCCAAAGGGGCGGGGGAGGCAAAGCGGGTTCCGCGACGACGTGGTCGAAAATCTCGGCGGGGGAGATGGACACGTCGCGGGACGTCCACATGTTCGGGTTTGACGAGAAGCTTTACATACTCAACGGGCAGAAGTACCTTGTCTGGGACGGGGCGAGGCTGGAGGAGGTGGAGGGCTACAGGCCGCTTGTCTCCGTCAGCGTGGAGCCGGGCGGCGGGGGGACGCTTTTGGAGAACGTGAACAGGCTGACGGCGGGCCGGCGCTGTTGGTTCTCCCCCGACGGCGCCGCCACGGTGTTCCAGCTGCCGGAAACGGACATCAAGTCCGTGGACTGGGTGAAGGAGCCGGGGGTTGATGATGTTAGCGGCGATACCGGAGAGGAGGAGCCGTCATTTGACGGCGACGAGCGAGCTTTAAAGGCTGCCGCCGCGAATTACACCGTTGACCTTGCGGCGGGTACTGTTACGTTTGTGAATCCTCCCGCGAAGGGGATAAACTCGCTGGAGATCGCCTGGAGCGCGAAGGAGGACATGAGGGGGCAGGTCACCGCCATGAGGTTCGCCGAGACCTACAACGGGGCGCAGGACACCAGGGTATTCATATACGGCGACGGGACAAACAGGACCTTCTACTCCGGGCTTGACCACGAGGGGAGGGCGAGGGCGGACTACTTCCCGGACCTCTGTGAGGCGGCTGTTGGGGACGCGAACACGCCCATCACGGCGCTCATACGCCACTACAACAAGCTCATGGCCTTCAAGCCGGATTCCGCCTGGAGCATAGGCTACGACACCATAACGCTCATTGACGGGACGGTCACCGCGGGGTTCACGGTGACGCCGGTGAACAGGTCCATAGGCAATTGCGCCTACGGGCAGGCGCAGCTGGTGATGAACAGGCCCAGGACGCTGGACGGCAGGAGCGTCATCGAGTGGAAGGCGACGAGCTCCTCCGGCATAACCGGCGATCAGCGCAACGCCGAGAGGGTGAGCCAGAGGGTGGACTCGTCAATAAGGCAGTTTGACCTCACGAAGGCCAGGACGTTCTATGACAAGTTCAGCCATGAGTATTACGTCATCGGCGAGGACGGGACCGCCATTGTGCAAAATCTGGACGTGGACGCCTGGTACGTGTACACGGGGCTGGACCTGACCTGCATGATAAACTACCGGGACGAGCTATACTACGGCACGCGGGACGGGTATCTGCGGCACTTTTCGGACAGGTACTTTTCCGACAACGGGGAGGCGATAGACGCTGTGTGGGAATCGGGCGCCATGAGCTTTTCCGAGGACTTCCGGAGGAAGTATTCGGCGACGGTGTGGATAGGGATAAAGCCGGAGGACAACGGGTATTTGGAGGTCACGGCGGAGACGGACAGGAAGTCGGACTTCGCGGTGTACAGCTTCGGAACAAGCGACGCCGCGGGTGTGCCGGAGATGGAGAGGATAAAGCTGAAGGCGAAGAAATTCACGTACTACAAGCTTATTTTGAGCAGCGACAACCCGGACAAGACCGTGACGGTGGTATCCGCGGATATTAGGGTCCGCGGGACGGGGTATGTAAGGTGAGAGGTATCGCTCCTGAGCCGCTGGGCTCTTTGTAATGATTCCGCCATTATATGGCGGGGGATTTACTTTCTCCTCTTTTGGTTTCGCCAAAAGAGGAAGAAAGTAACAAAGAGGAGAAAAGCGACCAAAGGGGGATTTCGATTTTCCCCCTTTGGAAACCCCTTTTAAAAACGACCACACAGGGGGTCTGCGGACCCCCTATGTGGAGAACCCCCGGTGGGGAGCGCATCGGCAGCAGTTGCATAAACACTGTGTAGGAGCTGTCCTGAAAGCTTTTGCCCGACAACAGAGCCAAAGCGCGGCGATGCTGAAGGGCAGGGCGTTTCATCGACCAACCACGTTAAGCGGCTGAGCGGGTTCGGAGACTGTGCAATTCGGTTTTGAGAACCCGCGCGCCGTATCTTCTGCCCGTGCGGTGAAGCTTAGACCGCGTGAGCCGACGTGAGACTACACGGTGAGACGAAACAAGCTTCTGCCGACCCAAAAAAGAAAAATTCTTTTTCTCTCTTTTGCTTCTTTTACTCATCTTTTTCTCATTTCGGAGAAAAAGATGAGAAAAGAAGACCTCCCGGTTCCCACCTGGGTGGGAATAAACCGCCCGCCGCGGCGAGGCAAAAAATTTTCAGATTTCTAAAAGGAGAAATAAGGTTGAAACATTGTAATTTGAGTACCATTCCGAAAAAGGACGCACAAGACCAGGCCCCCTCGAAGCGGGCCGAAA
>CANQVL010000062.1 GCA_947627285.1 uncultured Oscillospiraceae bacterium | reverse complement strand
TTTGAGGGCAGTCCGCAGGAGAAACGTATCAGAGGGTATCTGACCACTTTGGGGATAGACTACGACACGCTTACGAAAGAGGAATTCGTCACACTGATCGGCATTTTGAAGAAATCCAAGAAACTGCAAGATAGACAAGGCAGCCAGCGCGGAAAAGCCAGTCCGCAGTTCTCACATGGGAAAGGCAAGAGGAAGCGGAAATAACAAGTATGGCTGTTTCAATTTACAGGAATGACAATGCAGGGAGTCGCGTTTTGCGACTCCCTGCGCAGCGCCCGCCAAAACATGGGGTAACGATTCGCTATGTCCTTTGCTGGTGACGGTGAACGAATTTCACCGTTTGGCTATCAAAAAGACTCATACGCTCGGATAAAAAAGAACGGAGCAAGGCAAACCAAGCCTATACTCCGTACTTTTTTGTCGTCCCAATCCTGTCTGACAGATGCCGTAATCGAATTTTGTTTCAAAACTTTCTTACGGACACCCGCCAAAACGGGAGCTTTTAAGATCGAGACGCGTCACTGCGTTATCACCTTTACTCCGGGCTTGCCGGAGAGGTATTCGGCCTCGCGGGAGTGGCAGGAGAAGAGGATCACCTGGCGCTTGCGGGACATATCAAGCAGGAGGTCCAGGGCACGCTCACAGCGGCGGTCGTCGAAGTTTGCCAGGGCGTCGTCCAGGACTATGGGGCAGGGGTCGTCGCCGCCCAGGAGAAGGTCGCACATGGCAAGGCGAAGGGAGAGGTAGATCTCGTCGGCGGTGCCGTCCGAGAGGGCGATGACGGGGTGGATCTCGGCGCTCCCCTCCTCCCCCGCTCCGGCGTCAAAGCCCTTGTCGAAGTAGAGCCTGTCATATCGCCCGTCGGTGAGCCTTGCCATTATCTCTCCGGCGCGGCGGCTGACCTCCGGCGAAAAGCGGGTCTGGAGGCGGGTGTTCGCCTCGGAAAGCGCCTCGATCGCCAACGTCAGGGCGCTGTAACGGCGGTTTGCTTCGCTTATCTCATCGGTGAGGGCGGCGATACGCCCCTCGATGACGGCGGGGTCGCCCAGGGAGCGGCGAGCGCCCATGGCAAGGTCGTAGGCGCGGGTCGCCTCGGAGAGCTGGTTTTTCGCCCGCTCCAGCGCCGCCTCGGTGTCCTCGCGGCTCCTGAGGGGCATGGGGAGGTACGAGTCGTCCTCCGGGGCGTCCGGGTCCGTTTCGGCGGCAAGAGTCTCGTAGAGATTGGCGGCGGAGGCGGCCTCGAACTGGGCGCGGGTGAGCTCGTCGATGGCGCGCTCGGTATCGGCAAGCGCCTCAAGCACGGCCTCGCCGCTGGTCACCTCCGGCATGAACGCCTGGAGCTGAGCCACGGCGCGGGCGCCCGCCTCCTGAGCGGCGGCTCCGGCGGACTCGTAGGCGCCCCGTGCGGCGTCCCGGGCGGTGCGGCAGCGGTCCTCCTCCCGGGTCAAAAGCTCATATGCCGAGGCGAGGGAGGCTATCTTTTCCACGTCGGAGACGCCGTAGGAGTCAAGGAGCTCCTTCAGCTCGTCGGCGGCGTTGCGCTTGTGTGGAGGCTTCAGGAAAAAGAGCATTATGCCCAGGGCGCCGGGCACGAGGGAGGCTATGACGCCCCATATATTGAAGCTGACGGCGCTGAGGGCGGCATCGTTAAAGCGGAACACGGGCGCGAGGACGCCGGTGGTGATGACAAGCCCGGCTATGGCGGCAAGGCACAGGAGGATTGGGAAGATGATGGGTATGCGCGGCTCCTTCAGGTCCTTCGCCTTCTCGGAGAGCGCCCTGCCGCGTGCCACGTCCGCCTCAACTGTCCTCATGTCCCTGCCGTGGAGGGGCGAGGCGGCGCGGCGTCCGGCGGCGTCGGCAAGCTCCTTCTCGGCGCGCCACAGGGCGCGTTCGGCATCAGCCGAGGCCCTTTTCAGGGGCATGACGGCTGACGCGGACTCGCGGATGGAGGCTATGTCCTCGCGGGTCATGACGTGACCGTTCCTGGTGATGGAGGCCGTTAGCTCCTCCACCCTGTGTTCGGCGGCGTCCAGGGACTTTTTCGCCTCCCGGAGCTTTCTTTTGGCGGCGCGGGCATCCAGCTTGTCGTGGGTGGCGAGGTCCTCCTTCATCAGCTCGATATTCTTCTCCTGGCGCGTCATGGTATTGCGCAGGGAGGCCGTCTCCTCGGAGGAGGAGAGAATGAGGGAGTAGTCGTGATTCGCCTCGCGAAGCTCGTTCTCCAGGGCGGGAATGGCGCCGGTCTTGTTGTAGCGCAATCTTCGCTGCCACTTTTTAAGAAGCTCGGCGGATTCGGTGTAGGAGGTGTTCTCGTCGCCGGAGGACACGAGCCCCGCGATTTTCTTCTCCAGCTCCGAGGTCTGGTTCACTCGCATATCGGGGCGGCGTATGAAGGCGGTGCGCTCAAAGACCTGCCTGGATACGCCGGTGAGCTGCTCGCCCAGGGCGTCGGGGTCGAGCCCCTTTATGAACTCGGCGGTGCCGGTGTAGACTGCTATCAGGTTTTTCATGGGGGCGGAGCCCTTTGTGGTCCGCTGGAGGGTAATGCTCCTGCCGCCCTCCTCTATCTCCATGGTGCCAACCATGGAGCCGCCGTCCCAGGGCCGGTAGCGGGTCTTGGCGGAGAGGTAGCCCGCCTTGTCGCGCTCGGAGGTGTCAACGCCGTAGAGCATGGCGGAGATGAGGGCGCACCAGGTGGTCTTGCCGTACTCGTTGGGGGCGGAAACGACGGTGAGGCCGTCTCCCGGCTCCAGGGAGGCGTTTTTCAGCCTGCCGAAGGTGGCTGAAAGCTTCTTTATCTTCACGGTCTCCACTCCTCCCTGCCCTCAAGGGCGGATATGCCGAAGCGGGCGGCAAGCTCCAAAAGCTCCCGGCTCTCGGCATCCCGCGACTTGTCGTACTTTGACTTGAGATCAGCCAAAAACATACCCGTAAGGGTGTCCTCCCCCGCTCCCTCCCACAGGGGACGGCGGCGGCGGAGCTCGCTTTTTACGGTGAGGTGGAAGAATTTATCCGAAAGGGCATCGGAAACAGCCTGGAGGTCGGGCTCGGCGTCGGTCTCGCCCTTTAAAACTAGCCTCACGATGTCCCCGGGGTATCCGTCTCCCACCGCCCTTTTCACCGCCTCAACTGTGTCGGTCTCGCCGGTGAGGTCAACCTCGATCACTCTGTACTCGCGTTGGGCTATGGGGACGAAGCTCAGGTCCGCGGCGCGCTTGGCAACGGTTCCCTTTATGAAGCCCTTGGGACCCGTCTCGTCAAAGCCCCTGCCCTCGAGACAGCCGGGGTAGGCGTAAAAGGTGTCCCCCGCCTTTTTTATGCCGGAGAAGGTGTGGACGTGCCCCAGGGCGAGGTAGTCAAGCCCGGTGCGGGCGATGTCCGCCTCGGAGATGGCGTTGTAGCGGGAATTTGCCGCTATGTCGCCGTGGAGGACCATTATCTCGGTGAGGTCGCTGGCGCGGACGGTGAAGCTTTTGAGCAGAGCTTCGCTCCCCGCCGCGGTGAAGCCCGCGCCCCAGACGCGGGCGTTGAGCTCCGGAAGCTCGACGGACCGCAGCTGGGAGGTCTTGAAGAGGTGGACGTTTGTGGGCAGGTCCATGAAGGCGTAGGGGGACCTGGCGGTGTAGTAGTCGTGGTTGCCGGGGGCTATGAATATGTGGGCTTTTATGGCAGAAAAGACGCGCTTTAATGTCTCTGTAGTCTCCCAGTAGGACGCCTCTGAGTCAAAGAGGTCGCCCGCCAGGAGCACCAGGTCCACGTCCTCCGCCGCCGAAGCCAGCCTGTCAAGAAGCTCCCTCTGCTCGCGCCGCCTCCGGGCGGATTTCTCCGGCGGCAGGGAGTAAAAGGGGGAGTCCATGTGGAAATCCGCGGCGTGGAGAATTTTTATCATATGCTTCACCTCTCGTTTACGGCATTTATCTCACATCAGCGGCGCCACGATCTTCAAGAGGCTCCCGATGAGCTTTACGTGGAGCTTTTCGTGAGCTGCCGCCTCGCGGGTGACGCGCTGGGATTTTTTGAGCGTGTCGTCAAAGTCGGTCTTGATGTCCTCCAGCACCTTTCCGCCGCACAACAGGGCGGCGCACTCGAAGTGGTGATAGAGACTGCGGTAATCCAGGTTCACCGTGCCCACGACGCCCATGCGGTCGTCCTGGAGGAAGACCTTAGCGTGGACAAAGCCGGGAGTGTACTCGTAAATTTTCACGCCCGCCTCGATAAGCTCGCGGTAGTGGCTCTTGGCAAGCCAGAAGGCGTATTTCTTGTCCGGTATGTGGGGCAGTATCACGCGGGTGTCCACTCCCCTTTTGGCGGCGGAGGTGAGGGCCGTCATGGTCTCGCCGTCCACGATGAGGTAGGGGGTCATTATCCAGACGTACCTTTTGGCGGTGTTGATGAGGTGCAGGTACACCTCCTCGCCCACGAGCTCCGAGTCCATGGGGCTGTCGCCGTAGGGTATCACCACGCCCCGGGCGTCCGGCACGGATATTTCCTCGGGCGCCGGCAGATAGCGCTCATAGGCGCAGCCGCCGGCGCGCTCGCTGGAGTTCCACATTCTCAGGAACATCAGGGTGAAGGACCTGACGGCCTCGCCCCGGACCATTATGGCGGTGTCCTTCCAGTGGCCGAAGCGGACCTTCTCGTTTATATACTCGTCCGCCAGGTTCACGCCGCCGGTGAACGCCACCTTCCCGTCCACAACAAGTATTTTCCGATGGTCCCGGTTGTTGTAGTGGGTAGAAACGAAGGGGCGTATGGGGGCGAACATCTTGCACTTTATGCCCTTTGCCTGGAGCTCCTGGGGGTAGGAGTAGGGCAGGTCCACCACGGCGCAGGTGCCGTCATACATGAAGCGCACCTCCACCCCCTCCTTCACCTTGCGCTCCAGGATCTCCAGGATGGCGCTCCACATCCTGCCCTCGGAGACGATGAAATACTCCATAAAGATGAAGCTCTCCGCCTTCTCAAGCTCGCGGAGCATGGCCTCGAATTTGTACTCGCCCAGGGGGAAATATGTGACCTCGCTGCCCTCGTAGGCCGGGAATCCGGCGATGTTTTTGAGGTAGCGGGCGATGCCGGCGGCGTCCTCGTCGGTTTTCTCCAGGGCCTCCGTCACGCCCGCGGGCTGGGTGAGGAAGGGGGCGGTCTCCGCCACGCACCTGCCTATCGCCTGCTGGACCGTGCGGTGCCCCACGTCAAGCTTTATGAAGAAGTAGAGGGGTATGCCCAAAACCGGCAGAAGCGCCACTATAAAGCACCAGGTGAGCTTCACCGTGGGGTTGCTGCGGGTGTTGAGGATATATATCATCATCACGGCAGCCGCCAGAGCGGAGCCCATGTGGATATACCGCCCAAGCTGCTGGAGCCCCCACAAAAGCACGCCCAGTTGGGCCGCCAGGAGGAGGATTATCAGGAACGTGCGTCCCGTGACTATCGCCAGAAAGCCCCGTTTTATTTTCTTTTTCCCGTCGGTTGCCGATGAAGTTGACATGAGCCGCCTCCTTAAAACTATTGATCCTATTTTATTATAGCACCGACATCGGAAGAAAAAAAGTGTAAATTTGTAAATCGCGCGGTTTTTGTAAGTTTAAAGCGAAAACGGGCGGTCCGAAGACCGCCCGTGGGGGTATTTTTTGCGGGACTATACTTGTCACCGGTTTTCAAATCTTTCGGGGTGGTTGAAGGTGTCCACGCCGAAATCAGTGACTGTGGGGCCGCGCTCCCAGGTGATGGGGACCAGGATGGGCTCGTGGATACCGTCGTTTTCGTTGAACCACAGGCAGGTCGTGCCGGCGGAGGTGCTTTTGCCGGAGCCGGTGGCGTCACTGCCGCCGTTGTCCTCCATCCATTCGCCGGAGGCCGGGTCATAGATGTAAAATTGGTGGTCAAGGTCGTACCCCTCGCCATTCTCGCCTGTCGCGGTGACGGTGAAGCTCACGCGGACGTTGTCGTCCTCATAGCTGTAGTCAAAGGTGTGGTCCGGGGCGGTCTTCAGCTTATCTCCCACGTCAACGATCCTGTCAAACAGCGTCTCGGTGCCCCTGGCGAGGAAGATATAGACCTTGAACTCGCCGTTTCCCTTTTGGACGCCCTTGCCGAACAGCAAATGCGGCAGCTCCACCATGTCGTCGGAGGGGTCGTCCGGGGTGTCGTCCTTCACCAGCCGCGCGTACTCAAAGGTTCCGCGCACAAGAGTGGGATCGTTCGGGTCACTGAACTGTCCCTCTCTCCAGCCGCCCAGGTATTCGTTTGCCGCCACAGCCGTAACAGCCAGCGCCAACGCCAGCGTAGCGCAGACGACAGCCGCGCGCAGGGGGCGGGAAAAGCCGCGCCGTTTATTTTCGCGGTCGGTTTCAGTCATTCCTATGACCTCCCTTTTTGCCTCCTCAGATGCCCGAAGGCGTGAAAAGGTCTTCTTAAAAAGCTTTTCGTTCATTGAGTGTCCTCCTCAAGTAATTTTTTCAGCCGTTCCCTCGCCCTGGAAAGGCGGGTCCCGACGGTGGAGACGGGGCAGCGCAGGATCTTGGCTATCGTCTCGGTGCTCATGTCCTCGTAGTAAAAGAGGTATACCGGCACCCGGTAGCGCTCCGGAAGGGACATAACCGCCTCATAGAGCCCCGATTCCTCCGGCGCCTCAAATGGGATGTCGCCCAGCTCATCCAATGGCGCGACCCTGTTCCTCCAGCGATATGTCCTGCGCGCCTCGTTTATTGCCACGCGTATCAGCCAGAAGCGGGTGTGGTCGGCGCTTTCAAACTCCATGCCGGAGCGGTAGAGCTTCAGCATCGTCTCCTGCATCACGTCCTCCGCGTCCTCCCGCGAGCGAGTGACGCTCAGCGCCGCCCTGAAGACGGTGTCCGCGTACATTTCCACCGCCTCCTCAAATTCCTGCCGCGTCACTCCCTCACCCCGCTTTCATTTGAAAGGCCCTTCACCTTTAATATCCATCATACCCCCTTAAAATCTCACAAAGAGAAAAAAATATTAAAACAATCCCCAGTAAGGTTAGCCACTCTGTTTTAAATATTTTTCCGGCGGCATGTACGTCGGAAAAATCACCTTTTGTCGCGCAAGTGTGCCGCCATATGGGGTCCCCACGCAATCATGATTGCGTGGGGAGAGGAGGAGCGAAGCCTGCGCCTGAGCCCTGCCGCTTGCGGCGGGGCGAGGTTAAGCGGCTTCAGCGACGACGAGTGCGCGCAGCAAAACAGCAGGAAAAAATCTGTGAATTCCGCAGAATTCACAGATTTTTTCCGCACGTTCCCCTTTACCCAAAAGGGCTCCGCCCTTTTGGGTAAAATAAAAAAGACAAGCTAAAAGCTTGTCTTTTTTTAATGTTGGCGTTACCTATCTTTCCGGGCCGTCACCAGCCAAGTATTGTCGGCGCAAGTGAGCTTAACTTCTGTGTTCGGAATGGGAACAGGTGGACCCTCACCGCAATCAACACCAACTATGGTACACCTTCAGGGACTCGAACCCTGGACACCCTGATTAAGAGTCAGGTGCTCTACCAACTGAGCTAAAGGTGCATATGGTGACCCGAGGGAGAGTCGAACTCCCGATTGGGGCGTGAGAGGCCCCCGTCTTGACCACTTGACCATCGGGCCATCGGCTCGGCTGAGCCTGGGCTTGCGCCCTGAGAACTGAACAAATGGGAGAGAGGAGCGAAGCGGTGAGCTTGCTATTCTTTTCAAGGTCAAGCCCTCGGGTTATTAGTACCGATCAGCTGAACACATTACTGTGCTTACACCTTCGGCCTATCTACGGTATAGTCTACACCGACCCTTACCTCCTCAAGGAGTGGGAGAACTTATCTCAGGGAAAGTTTCACGCTTAGATGCTTTCAGCGTTTATCTCGTCCGTACTTAGCTACCCAGCTATGCCGTTGGCACGACAACTGGTGCACCAGAGGTACGTCCATCCCGGTCCTCTCGTACTAAGGACAGCCCCCTTCAATTCTCCGACGCCCGCAACAGATAGGGACCGAACTGTCTCACGACGTTCTGAACCCAGCTCGCGTGCCGCTTTAATTGGCGAACA
>CANQVL010000061.1 GCA_947627285.1 uncultured Oscillospiraceae bacterium | reverse complement strand
CACCGTCTCCACTTCGTCGCCGCTTTGAATTACGACTCTGTCCGTGCTCTCCAAGCTGTATGTCGCCGTGTCCAAATACGGAGGGTCGCTCACGGTGAAGAAGGAATCGGTCAAAATTCCAAGTATTCCGGCTAAAATGCACAGCACGCCGCCTATTACCGCGATTTTCACTCCCGCGACCCAGCCGTACCGCCTTATGAATCTGCCCATGGGTCCGGGCATTCTCTCAAGCCAGGTGGGGAGGCTTTTTTCGGGCTCCTCCGGCTCCTCGCTGTAATATTCCACCCTCGGCGCTGTGGCCCGGCGCGGCTCCTCCCTTGGCTCCTCCCGGTTCCTGTCCGGGGCTATGGGCGCGTCGGGCCCCTGGTCGGAGATGAGCCAATCCGCCGTCACGTTGAAGGCGCGGGTCAAGAGAAGGAGCTTTCCCACCTCCGGCGTCGCCTCGCCCGTCTCCCACTTTGATACCGCCTGACGTGACACGCCCACCGCGTCGGCAAGCTGCTCCTGGGAAAGCCCCGCCTTCTTCCTCATGTACTGTATCTTGTCACCTATCGTCATGTCAAAGCCTCCTTTTCGCTTGTTCTGTGAAAACGATAACTCAAAAAGCCCAAAAAATCCACCATTCCAACCTTGAATTTCCGCAACCGGCGGTTGCATACGCGGAAAATCCCGCGAAAAACGGGAGGGTTGGGGGTGCAGTTTATTCAGCCGCGTCAAGCGCGACAGTGAAGCCGTTTTCGTTTGAGGGCAATATTTTGTATCCGGTCCCGTCCGCCAGCTTTTTTATATCCGAAGCTGAATACGGATGAAACACCATCCCGTTCCATTTGCCGCGATTGAATAAATAGTCCCCGTCTATGCTCGTTTCATGCGGTTCCGATTCGTATTCGCCGTCTGTCGCGTCCAAGGTCAACAGCACGCAGCCGCCCGGTCTAACGATACGCAAAAGCTCCTTAACCGCCAAAACGCCTTGCTTGATCGGCATATGATCGATTACATCTCTGGCAACAACGGCGTCAAAGAGATTGGACGGATACCCTGTTGACAGAACATCTGCCTGCTTGAAGCTCTTTGCGGGAAATCCATTTTTTGAAAGCAGTTTTTTAGTCAGAAGGACAGCGTCTTCCGCGATGTCAAAGCCGGAGACGGCAAAGCCGAACCGCGCCAGCTTCAGTGAATAAACCCCGCATCCGCACCCGGCGTCACAGACATATTTAACATCGCGGTCCCGTAGAAATCTAACTATAAGATCCTCCGCCGGATCAAGCCTTTCGGCATATGATGATATACGCTCAGGGTCAATTGATTCCCACGATTGGTCCCAAAAATCTTTATTCATATCCGCCAAACCTTTCCGCAAACGCCGATTTGTCAAAAAAACGCTCCGGAGGTACTCTTCGGAGCGTTGTTCTTTTAAAATCCCAGGCCCAGGCCGCCGGTGAGCTTGCCCAGGGCGGCGTTCATCTCCTCGCCAGCCTTGTTGAGCGCCTCGTTGACGGCCGCAATCACGGCGTCGGAGAGCATTTCCGCGTCCTCGGGGGTCTCGGCGTCCACCACGGCGTCCGGGTCTATCTCCAGCTTTACCAGCTCCTTTTTCCCGTTGACTGTGGCTGTGACCATACCGCCTCCGGCGGAGGCGGAGAACTCCTGCTCCTCGATCTCCTGCTGACGGTGAAGCATCTCCTGCTGCATCCTCTGGGCCTGCTTGATCATATTCATGTTCATGCCGCCCGGCATTCTCCCGCCGGGGAATCCGCCCTTTGCCATATGTGTGTACCTCCTGATATTTTTTATTTGAATTTTACTATGCCGTCAAATCGTGCCAGATCGTCCAGCGCCGGCTTTGAGGGTCCGCCGCCGTCGGGGGCTCCCACCGTGACCGTCACGGTCACGGGCGTCCCCAGGACGCGGGACGCCGCCTCGCCCACGGCAGACCTCACCTCGCGGGTGTCCACCGTCATCTGGACGAATATGTTGTGGACGTAGAGCGTCAGGTGGCTGCCGGAAAGCCCGGGCGTCACGTTTCCCGACGGGGTGATGACGTTCATTTTGGCGCCGTCCAGCGTTTCGCCGCATATTTTCAGCGTCCGCTCCCACCAGTCGCCGCCGGTCTCCCCGCCGCCGGGGGCGGGCTCAGGCTCCGGGCCTGTGTCCGCGTGAGCTTCCGGGACCGCCGGGCTCTCAGGCTCGGCGGCTGCTGCCGGGGGCGCGTTATCCGTCTGGGGATATTGCGCCTCCTCCGGGGGAAGGTCCTCGTCGGTGATGGGCGGCGGTCCCTCCTCCTCCCATGGGGGCGGCGGCTCCGGCGCGGCGTTTGCGCGCTTTGCAGGCGCGGGGGAGGGCTTGGAGGGGGTCTTCTTCTTTTCGTATTTTGCCGCTGTGGGCGGGGTTTGGGGCGCGGGGGCGAAGCTCTCCGCCTCCCTGTAAGCGCCGGAGACGGTCCCGATGAGCTTTATTACGCACAGCTCCGCCTTAACCCGCTTGTCGCGGGCGTCCTTCATGGAGCTTACGTTGTCCTGCAAGATCTCCGCCAGCGCCATGAGGCGGCCCGTGTCCACGGCCTCCGAAAGCTGACGGAGGCGCGGCGCGTCAAACGCGCCGGTGAGAAGTCCGGCGGAGCCTTTGGGCGCCACGCGGACCATGAGCATGTCCCGGGCGAGGCTCAAAAGGTCCTTCAAAACGGATATTGGCTCCGCGCCGCCACGGTAGCTCGCGTCAAAGAGCTCCAGCGCGCCGGCGCTGTCGGCGCGGGCGATGGCGCTCCAGAGCTTCACCGTGTCCTCCGCGCCCATTATGCCCACCGCCCTGATGACGGCGTTCTCGTCCACGGTGTCAGCGGGCAGGCATTGGTCCAGAAGGGACAGGGCGTCGCGCATCGAGCCGTCGCCCAGCCTTGCCAGGAGCGCCGCCGCGCCGTCGGTGAGGCCGAAGCCCTCCTTGGAGGCGACGTATTTGAGCCGCCCCGCGATGTCCTCAGGCAGTATGCGGCGGAAGGAGAAGTGCTGACAGCGGGAGAGTATGGTTATGGGGATCTTTGCAAGGTCGGTGGTGGCAAGGATGAAAACCAGGTGCTCCGGCGGCTCCTCCAGGATCTTCAAAAGCGCGGGGAACGCCGCGGGGGTTATCATGTGCGCCTCGTCCAGGATGTAGACGCGCTTTCTCACGTCGGCGGGGGTGTAATTTGCCGCCTCCCTCAGCGCGCGGATGTCCTCAATGCCGCCGTTGGAGGCGGCGTCGATCTCTATGACGTCCATTATCGCGCCTGAGTCTATGCCCCGGCAGGCGGCGCACTCGTTGCAGGGGTCGCCGTTTACCGGGTGCTCGCAGTTGAGGGCGCGGGAGAGTATCTTGGCGCAGGTGGTCTTGCCGGTACCGCGGGTGCCCACAAAGATGTATGCGTGCCCCGTCCGCCCCAGCTCCACCTGGCGGCGGAGTGTCTCGGTTATGTGCTCCTGCCCCACCACGTCCTCAAAGGTGCGCGGGCGGTATTTCCTGTAAAGCGCCTGATACATACTTCACCCTCCCTCATACCCAAAAAGCCCGGTGTTTCCGGGCTTTTTGAATGTTTGCGCTGCGGCGCGCAGCGGAGCCGCGAACCTGTCTTTGACCAGTACGATATACCCGGTACATCCGGGTCCGGCTCAGAGCCGGCAGCCTCGCGGCACACAACAGTCTTCGCTTAATGCTGCTCGGTTCCCCGCCTGACATGGTTCACGCTCTGTCGTTGCGTGAGACCGGCTCATCAACACCGTTCCCGGGCGGCAGACGATACATCGCAAGGCCGGGGACAGGAATTCATCCCCGCTATAGCGGATTGCGGGTCACAGGGCACCGCTGTCTCCCCGACTATCGCGGCTCAGCTCCGAGCCGTAACGCGTTATTATTATACACTACGCGTTGAAAAATATCAACCCCAAATTTGGCGGCGCCGCCGCCCTTAATTGACATTGAATCGCACTTAATTGACACGGGCGAAAAGTTGAATTTTTCCACGAAAAAATATACAATATTAGGAGAATACACTGGGCAAAAGGTATATTTGCCCGTGGACCTTAAAGGCTCATCGATGCCGCGCGGCATCGACCATGTCCGCGAAGCGGACGTGGTCGCGCCGAAGCGCGGGCAGGGGTCTTGCGCGAACGGAGGATATGCTATGAAGAGGGTAGAATTCAAGCGGATATTGGCAGGCGCGATCGCGGTGTGCATGATCGCCGCGCTGATGCCGGAGACATTTCTTTTCGCCAGGGCGGACGGTTCCGGCGGCGAAACGACGGTGGTCGGCTTTGAGGCGGCGGAGAGCTCATGGGCGGAGCAGACCGTCCCCTCGGGGCTGGACCAGGACGCGCTGATCGGCGAGGGGCTTCTATACCTGCCCTCCTCGCTGGCGGCGCTGGTCCTCGTGCCCGCCGAGCCGCAGGTGGAGCCGGGTCCCGGCTTTGACGGCCCGGAGATCTTCGACGGGAGCGCCGGCGATACGGACGCGCCCGCCCAGCCCGAGGACGTCCCCGATACGGTGGTAATTGCCGCGCAGGTGCCCGTCACATGGCCCACGGTCATCGACGGCGAGAGCGCGGGCGTGTTTGTATTGGAGCCCGTCATCTCCGGGGGATATGTCCCGGGAGAGGGCGTCAGCGTGCCGACTGTAACGGTCTCGGTGGAGGACGCGAGTATCGACCCGGGCTCCAAGGCGGGTAGGCTCCTCCGGGAGCTTCTTGACAACCGGTTCCCCGGCGTGGAGCTCGACGGCATCATCGCCGCCGTCCTCGCCATGGATGAGGACACGCTTCTCGACATGATCGCGGACTACGAGCAGGTCCTCGCCGCCGCGGAGGAGGAAGCCGGCGACGGCGCCTTCGCCGCCATTATGGACGCCCTGCGCGCGGGCATCGACGGCGCTCTGGCGGCTATCCCCATGGAGTGGCCTGTATGGGTGCACGAGCTGCCCATGATGGACGCGATAACGGCGGGAGAGGTGGAACTTAAATATATTGACGGCAGCGGTACAGCCTTTATTTATCACGGCTTTGAGGAGACAAAGAGCTTTTCGCCCGGTCAGGACTACGCCTTCCTGAACAACCAATTCGACGGGGGCGACGCGGTAAGCGCCCTTGGCTCCGGCGCGATCCTCAAGGCGACAGACGAAACAAACAACTCCATAGTTTATATGCGGCGGAAATACCCCGGTGCTGAGGTCGAGGTCTATGTGGACGTGATACAGAAGGGCCGGGATTTTGACAACTGCAAGCACGGCGGTCTTTACAAGGTGCCGGATACCTCCCCTTCCGAATACCGCTATTTCTGCTGGGCGGGCGGCGCGCAGGACTGCGGAGCCTACTACGCCTATACCTACAAGACCTCGGAGATCGAAGCGAGGGACGTGAGCGCTCAGCTGAAGGACGTGACAAAGCAGGGCTCCAACAGCTCCGCCGACTACACCGTTATCCTGACATATGACACCGGAAAGACAGTCAACCTGGACCCCAGCGGCTACACAGTCTCCGCCGACGCCTCCACGGGCGTGGTCAATTTCAAAATCACAGATAACGACGGGAAGATCATCACCGCCAGCTTCCAGGGGCCCGCGGCTATCCGCTATTCGGACGGCGGCAAGTCCGGCGTGACGGGCCTGCCTGGGACGCAGTATGAGTGGCCGGAGAGTAGCGTCACCCTCGCCGCTGACACGCCTGCCCGCGACGGGTATGAATTTACGCAGTGGCAGGATCAGAACGGCAAAATGTATGGGCACGGGGAAACGATAAGCTCTTTCACCACATCCCTGACCCTGACCGCCCAGTGGAAGGACGTCCAGGCACCGGAGTTTACCTATGAACAGGTGGAGGTGAAGCTGGGCGCAACCCAGGCGGAAGTGACCGACAAGGTGAAGCCGGCGCTGACCGTCACCGACAACGAGCCGGCGGAGGAATGCAACGTTGAAGTGACAATGGACGACGGCGCCACCAACATCGCCGGAGAGCAGCAGGTCACCGTGACGGTGACGGACAAGGCGGGGAACAAGACGGAGCGTAAGGTCACCGTGACCGTCACCGCCTCAGCGCTGGCGCTGACCACGCCCACCTTCGACCGCGAGGTGAAGACCCTGACCGCGCAGCTCGCCAGCCCCGGCGAGGACACGATCACCGAGACGGGCCTTGTCTGGGGCATCATGACCGCCCCCACCACCGCCCTTAACAACGGGAAATTTAAGACCTCCGCGCCTGTGACGACGGCGGGCGGCGAAATCAAAACGACCACGGACATCACCGAGGGCGTGACCTACTATGCCCGCGCTTATGCTATCTCCGGGGGCGTGACCTATTACAGCGAGCAGAGGAGCTTCTCTCTGGGTGACGCGCCGCAATACGGGACGTTTAACATTGCCTATACCAGCGGCAGCACCTTCACCGTCACAAGGACCGGCGGCACCGACGGCGAGCAGACCGTCTCCTTCCGCACCGTCAACGGCTCCGCCGTGGGCGGGACACACTTCACCCATCAGGTCGGTACGCTGACGTTCAAGCAGGGAGAGACGACGAAGACCATCACCGTCAAGGAGAACAGTGTGACCACGGCGTACAGCGGCTACCCCGCCACCGCCTACTCCAACGCCGACCGCACCTACTCGGTGGAGATCTGCCGTGTCACCGGCGGCGGCACGTTGGGGACGACCACCCGCGCGTCGCGGACTATGACCAAGGACAATGGGCACATGGTGGACAGGGGCTGCTATGAGGCGAAAAAGGTCCAAGTCACCAAGCAGGACAATAAAGTGAGCAACAGCAAGGTAAATGGAGACCCTACCTATGTGGATGCTTTTACCATGGAGCGCGCTTACACACAGTATTTGACTTACCTGAAAGCGACCGCCGACAGCTATGAAATGCATCTGTACGCATGGGTGTACGAGTGGAAGGACGCCTATGCGTGGCTGCGTTTCACTACGGACGGCAAGACGATGGTCATGAAGTTTGACATAGGAAAAGATATTGATTATCAAAACTGGACAAGCGGCTGGTTTCCCAGAGCGGTAGACAATGTAGAGAATAACATATTGATGGTTGACCTCCAGGGCAACACACATCCCGAAAACAGCAAGATGGGCCTCGGCCTGATCTATCGGCTTCCCCTCTCGAACTCCCCCATCAAAGTCGAGATAGCCACCACCGGCGGGGGCGATAATGACTGGACATTGGGCGGTTGCGAGCAGGAGAGCGTCTACTATGACAGCAAGGAGCCCCAGCTTATCGCTATCGCCCCCATGCCGGATTCCACCTACAAGGCGGGAGATCAGTTCGTGGTGTCCCTGATCTTTGACGAAATCGTGGACAGCCAGAACACAGGGAGCGCAAATCTCGATAAAATCAAGGTACACACCAGCTGGGGCGACGCCGAATATTCAGGCGGTGCGAACACCAACGTGCTCTACTTCACCGGCACGGTGAAGGCGGGAGCCAGCGGGAATTTGTCTATCAACAGCGTTGACAATATCAACCTCGTCAAGGATATGTGCAGCGCGAGCGGCACCGCCAGCAGCGCCTCCTCCGGCATGAACACCGGCTCCAAGGTGGACGGCAACCAGCCGAATATCACCGTTGTGTCCAATGGCGTCACGGGCGGCGTCGGCACGGCGACGGTGAAGGTGAACGAAACCAAGTCAGTTACCACCTCCATGCGGTACGTGTGGTCCGGGTCCGCAACGATGCCAGCCACAGGCTGGGCAAACGCCACCGCCGAGGAGCTTGCCGCCGCGAAGAACGATGGGCTGACCTTATCGACCCGACAGGAGCCGGGGAGCGGAAATAACGGCAGGTGGTATCTCCATGTGCTGGCGTCCTACGAGACCACGGGCGCCTCCGCGTATCAATACGCTGTGGTGGATTTCGGCACCAAAGAGAGCCCAAAAAATCCCACCCCTCCCGCGCTTTCGCTCACGGCCTCTGCCGACAATACAAGCTGGGCCACGAACCGGGACATCACCGTGACGGCGGCAAACGGCACGGACCTTGAATACCACAGAGAGGGAGATCCCGGCTGGACGAAAATTGACAACGCCGCCGGCGGCACGGTGACCGTCACCGAAAACGGCACATATACCTTCCGTCTCCGGCGCGGCGACGACATGGAGACGGCGGAGGTGAAGGTGGAGCACATTGACACCAAGGCCCCCTCCGCGTCTGTGGGGGCGCTATCCGAGAAGGAATCCGCCGCCACCCCCAAGGCGGGCGTCTATACCGAAATCGTCCTGCCCGTGACCTTCTCCGACGCTGAATCGGGCGTTGCCAAGGTGGAATACGCCTGGACGGATTCCACCGGAGATCCGGATTTGGGGAGCTGGCAGACGCTTTCGGACATCGCCTCCGGCAGCGCCACGCTCACCTACACCGCCGTCGAGGGCACAGAAACCGCAAAGTATCTGCACATTCGGGTGACGGACAAGGTGGGGCACACCAAGACCGCCGTCTCGGTCGGCTATATGGTGATCTCCCAAAGCGCGCTGGACGGCAACGCGCCGAAAATCGAGCTGAGCGAAGTCCCCGAAAAGTGGATAAACGACAGCGTGACCCTGACCTGGACGGTCACAAATAACACTTCCGGCAGGCATTTCAAGGTAACCCTGCCCGACGGCAGTGAGCTTGAAGACGTGACATCCGGTACGGTTCGGGTCACAGATAACGGCTCCGTCACCGTGACGGTGGAGGATCTGGACTTTGGCGGGATCAGCACCGCCACCGCTGACGTGGACTGCATCGACGTCACCAAGCCTACGGTGGACGTGCCGGCGATTTCCGCCGATTGGACAAACAGCGAGCCCAGCATCACCTTCACCGCCAACGACACCCAGAGCGGCGTGGGCAAGGCGTATTATAAGATCGTGAAGGACGATCATACGACCATCCCTACGGACCTTACGGAGTTTGGCGGCGCCGGTTACACGGTGACGCTGGATAAAACCTCCACGTCCGTTACCGGTGTATACTATGTCTATTACAAGTTCTGCGACCGGTCCCCCAGCGATTGGGAGGAAAGCGGACGGGAAACCAATTTCACGGAGGGGTTCGCGGGACCCTTTAAGATCGACCGCACCGCGCCAACAGTGACGGTGGGAGCCATCGGGGAACGGTTTGTCAAGAGGTTTTTGCGAGATTTTCTAAATTAAATTTTTGAGCGGTGGAAAATCCACCTAAAACCTCCTGCTTGCAGATGTCAAAAAGCGCCTTTTCAAGCGGTTTTTTCGCTGTTTCAGCCTGTTTCACACAGACGATATAAGTTGTTTTGCCAAGTCGTAATTCATAGCTTGTATTCGTGTTTTCCATTCGCATTTTCCTTTCAAAAATGATTTTTACTGTCTGAAAAGAGAAAAGGCGGCTTCTCTGTTCGGGTTCTAAATGAAAAACCCAAACTTCAAAACCGCCTTTCACTTCCCGAAAAAGCAAGAGGGCAAGAAGTTTTAGTGTCCCATCGAAGGGGACGCTTACCTTGCCCAATCGTCTCTCGTTTTCGGTTTTCGTGCCGGCTTCGGAGCTTCTCTTTCCTCGGCTCGTTCCTTTTGCGGGAACAGCCTGTCAAAGAACTCCTTTACCTTGTCGGGAAAGCGTTGCAGAGCCATAAGATAGGGCTTTGTTATCTCCACCAGCTTCTCATACTTCTCTGTGACCTCCCTCAAACGCTCCTTGACATTCGACAGGCGGGAGCTTAAATCCATCGCCTGCCTTTGGTAGTAGCTTACGCTCCGCTTC
>CANQVL010000060.1 GCA_947627285.1 uncultured Oscillospiraceae bacterium | reverse complement strand
AAGATGTACCGCGTAGCTATGGATAACGAGGTGTTGCGGCGGGTGGTGTTCGGGGAAAAGTAAATGCTGTTGCCGTGGAAAACCGTCT
Source organism: uncultured Oscillospiraceae bacterium (assembly GCA_947627285.1). Lineage (GTDB taxonomy): Bacteria > Bacillota > Clostridia > Oscillospirales > Oscillospiraceae > RUG626. Next base: position 9,901 of record CANQVL010000060.1, on the reverse strand, counting down.
CTTTCCTATTGACATTTTAATAACTTTTGAGTATAATACTCTCAGAAGGGGTGAAAGCCGATGTACGCCATACACTTCTACTCCGACAAAAACGGAAACGAGCCGGTGCTCCAGTATCTCCGCGAGCTGTCGGAGAGGTCCGACAAGGACAGCCGCGTCAAATTCAACAAAATCAACGACTATATTGAGGCGCTGGCACAATACGGAACAATCGTCGGCGAGCCGTATGTAAAGCACCTGAGCGGAGAGATTTGGGAGCTGCGCCCCATCCGCGACAGGATACTCTTTGTGGTATGGCACGACGGCGGCTTCGTCCTCCTTCACACGTTTGTCAAAAAAACTCAGAAGACTCCCGCCAGGGAAATCGCAAAGGCAAAGCGCGAGCTTGCCGACATGATTGAAAGGGGTGTTGAATTTGAAACCGAATGAAAAACCCATCAGCCCCATAGGTCACAGCTGGGATGAAGTGCGGCATGAGCTCTATACCCCCGAGGAGATCGCCGCCAGTGACCTTCGCGTCGCCATCATCGGCGAGCTCATCAAGGCCCGCCAGGAAAAGGGGATCACTCAAAAGAAGCTGGAGGAGCTCAGCGGCGTCAAACAGCCCGTGATCGCCCGCATGGAGCGCGGCACCACCAGCCCGCAGGTCGATACCGTCCTGAAGGTCCTGGCGCCCCTGGGCAAGACCCTCGCCGTCGTCCCACTGGACAACTGATCCCTCGCCCCCACGCAAGCACCGCTTGCGTGGGGACCCCCTATTTTCAACTTGACCCGCTGCGCTCACCACCCCAACAATCCCGTCATTCCCCAGAAAACCGCCTCTTTTCTGTTGACATTGTACATATATTTTGATACACTGTATTCAAATCCATCAAAGGAGTGTTGACAATGAGTCAAGTAACCATGAGCGTCCGCATGGACGAGGACGTGAAGCGCCTGTTTGATGCCTACTGCGCCGAGATGGGCATGAATGCCTCCGTTGCGGTGAACATCTTCGCCAAGGCCGTCATTCTCCACCGCGGTATCCCATTTGAAATATCCGTGGACCCCGTCGAGCTTGCCCTTGATGAGGCCGACGCCGAAGCCGCCCTATCCCCGCGCCCGCTGACCCACAGTGAGGTCTTCAAGAAAGCGAGGGCACGGGTCAATGGAGTATAGCTGACGGGAGCCGAGCCCGCGTCGGTTTTCGACGGCGGATTTCCGCCCGTGCGGCGTCAAAGCCCTTGACAATACACGAGTATTCCCTGCGGGCTTTTCCTTGCCCGAACGAAAATCCGCTCGCCGAAAACTGCTTCGCACTCCACGCGGAGCAATTTTCGAGTGATTTTCGTTGAGGCGGAGGAAGCCTTGCTGACGCAAGGCGACGACAACGAGGCGAAAAGCGCCGAAAAGGGCCCGCGTGGAGCGGCGCGGTTCGGCTTCCGTCAGCTATAAGCTCTCTTACACTCCCGGCTTTGACAGGGATTTGACTAACGTCCTTGATTACATTATGGACGCGCTCAAAAATCCCGCCGCCGCCAGAGACCTGGTGGACAAGCTGGAGGCCGCCGTTCTCACCGTTCAGCGTTTTCCTTTCTCCTCACCGCCCTATCCCACCTCCAAGCGCCGTCCGCTCCCGTATTATCGGGTGCTTGTGGGCAATTACGCCGCGTTCTATGTCGTCCACGACGATACAGTCGAGTTTCGCCGCTTTCTCTACGCCCGCTCCGACCTCCCGACCAAGCTCTAAGCTGAATCCCGCCCCCACGCAAGCACCGCTTGCGTGGGTCTTTTTATGCCGCTCCGCCTATAAATGGTTTGTATAGTATCAAACGCAAAAGCAAAAAACCAGCTGATATGGGGTATTCGTATCGCTAAGGTCAAATCGGATTCTTGAATCCGGAGTATAAATAACATGTAATGATTTATAACCTTCCAGATTCCCCAGGGAACGTAGCGAAAACGGGCCCGGGGCTCCGTATTGGTCAAGGTTGATGAGAGACGCACTGCTAGGGTATTGTTTGTAAAATTCGTATTGTTCTCCTTCGCCGGGATATGACATATCCGCTGCGCCGACTATTTCCACCTCGCTCAAAAGCCAAAGGTCGTCGTCAGTCGTTACAATTGATAGATCCGTACCAGAGACCGTTTTCTTTTTTACCTTGCATATTGCGTTTTGTAATCCTACTGACAGCTTGCTTTTTAGGTCTGGAAGTGTCAACGTTCTCATGTCGCACGTTTCCCAGCTGTAAGCGTTCTCAATAGCCGCATTATCATTGTTCAGCGGACCTCCCAATACATTAAAAGACCATAATTCAGAAAAGCTACTGGGCACTGGCACAACTCCAAATCTAAAAGTGATTCCGGCTTTAGGTCTTCCATATGTATTCGGTTCGGAAACATCGTCATGGTCGAACCCAATGATTTGAAATTGCGGAATGAGCATATGCCCAAGATTATTGAGTTCTTTCCCCTCTGCAAACAAAATAGCTGTCTTTACATCCCCGAGTTTAAAATACTCCCGTGCCTTTCCAGCCTTTGAAATTGCGGTGATTTCATCCCAGGAATAGTCCTCTAAATCCTTGCCCGGAGGTGGCAGAGCCTTAATCCCTCTCACTCTCTCCGCGAACTCCGCCGCCGGAATCGGTCCCTCCGCCCCCTCGACCTCCCGAATTGCCTCGGCGATATTAGTTAAATATTCCTCCAGCACGCTCATCAATAGCTCGCCTCCAACGTATTCTGTATCGCGTTCTTAATTGCCTCGTCCACATACTTCTTTGTGACCACGTCGTCGTCATCGGTAATGGCGCCGTAGGATTTTACGGATACTCCGTCCCTATTGAGCTGCGACCCGAGAAAAACAGCATTGCCCATCACAGCAACTCCAGCAGCGCTTGAGAAATCGTTACTTCCGCCAAGGGTGACGCCGTTGGCTCCGTTTATAATCAATGAGCCTCCGCCAATCATAATGAACTCATTTTCTCCGAAATCGAGGTGCCACCCTTCTTCATAAGACAGACCGGCAGTCGCACCGCCGTTATTTAACGTCAGCGTTCCACTCGCCACCGGATTTTCCGCCGGCAGATAGTCGGTGTTCGCCACCGCCTGCGCCACGCTTGCGCCGTTGCCCTTCAAAAGCCCCGTGATGTCCGTAGCAGTCGCAGTGCCGACCGTATTCGGCCCCGCCGGACCTTGCGGACCTGCCGCTCCGTCCTTTCCCGGAGCCCCGTCCGCGCCGGGCGCCCCGTCCTTCCCGGGCGCTCCGTCGTCGCCCTTGTCGCCCTTGTCGCCCTTCGGACCCCTCAGCGCCTCCAGCTGTTCGGGGGTGAAGTCGTCATAGGTGAACGGGTCTCCGCGGTCTCCCGCCGGTCCCGCGGGACCCACAGCCCCCGGCTCGCCGGGATCTCCCTTTGCGCCGTCATTGACCGTCGCCGTGTGCTCCCCCGAGGCGTCGGTTATCTTTACCGTGACCGCCGTGCCGGACCTGGTGAGCTCCACCGTTGGCGAAACCCCGTCCTTTCCCGCGGCTCCGGTGGGACCCGCCGGACCTACGGCCCCCGTCGTCCCCTGCGCTCCGGTGTCCCCCTTCGGTCCTTTAAGCCCCTCCAGCTGCTCAGAAGTGAAATCCTCATACGTGAACGCGTCCCCCTTCGGGCCCTGTTTTCCCTCGGGACCTTCAATGCCCTGAGCACCGCGCTCTCCCCTCTCGCCCTTCTCGCCCCGCGCCGGCTTGCCGGTGTCGGCATAAGCCCCCGTTTCGGCGTTCCAGGTCTTCCAGTTCCCCGTAGTCTCATCAATGACCGGCGGGTTGCCCGAATACTTCTTCGCCGTATCCGCGCTTTTTTCGGCGTCTGCGGCCTTCTGAGCGGCAGTGGTGCCGGCGGTCTCCGCCTTATCCTTCGCCGTCTCAGCGCCCGTCTGGGCCGTCTTCGCCGCCGTCTCGGAGGCTTTCGCGGCTGTGGCGCTGTTTCCCGCTTCTGTCGCCGAGTCCGCCGCCGCCGCTGCCTGTTCTGTCGCCGCTTTCTCGCTTGCCGCCGCGTCCGCGGCTGACTTCGCCGCCGCCGTCGCCGAGCCCTGGGCGGCGCTTGCTGATTGCCCCGCCGCCGTTGCCGAGCCGCCTGCCGCCGTCGCGCTTTCCTCGGCGCTCCCGGCGCTCTTGCCCGCCGCCGTCTCGGAGGACGCCGCCGCGTTTTGCGACGTCCGGGCGGCCTCCTGTGACTTCCGGGCGGCGTCCTCGGAGGTCTTCGCCGCGTTCTGCGATCCCAGCGCCGCCGCCCGGCTTTCCGCCGCCTTTGTCTCCGACGCCTTCGCCGCCGTTTGGCTTTCAGCCGCCGCCTCCGCGCTCCTGCCCGCCGCGCCCGCCGAGCTTCCGGCGGCGTTGACGTACCCCGACAGCAGCTCCGCCGCCGCGTCCACAGTCTCCTCCGCCGCCGCCTGAGCCGCCGCCTCAGCCGCGCGCCTCGCCTCGTCACGGGCGCTCTCCGCCCCGGTCCGGGCAGTCACAGCCCCGTCCCTGGCGTCCTCGGCTCCCCTTTGAGCCGTCTCAGCGCCTTCGCGGGCAGTCTCCGCCCCCGTTCTGGCTGTCTCCGCGCCCGTCTGCGCTGTCTTCGCCGCCTCCGCAGATGTGGCGGCGGCGTTGTAGATCTTAAATTCCTCGATCTTCCCGTCGGTGAGCCCGATCTTCAGAGTGTCGTATGGCTCGACCCCGTAGTCCTCCCCCGGCGCCACCTCAACGCTCGAGATCCCCGTCCCGTCGGCGCCCCTGATGGCTCCCGTTGTGTAGCTGGACCCGTCCTCAAATTTCAACGTGAGAGTATAGTCCGGATTCAGCACCGCCGATTCGATCCCATACCCCCTCGGCCCTCTCTCCCCGGTCTCACCCTTCGGCCCCGGTATGACCCTGAACTCCCCCAGCTCAACCTCAACCGAGCCGGGAATCGCTATTTTTTCTTCCATAAATAATCTCTCCTCTCTCCCCCGACGCTGTGCTTCCGTCACAGCTCCCCGGGGGTTCTCCACATAGGGGGCCTCAGCCCCCTGTGTGGTCGTTTTTAAAAGGGGTGTCCAGCGGGGGAAAATCGAAATCCCCCGCTGGTCGCTTTCTCTCCTTTGTTTCTTTCCTCTCTTTGGCGACCCAAAGAGAGGAAAGAAAGTCCCCCCGCCATTTAATGGCGGAATCATTATAAAGAGCCCCGCGGCTCCAGAGCCCCCGCGCCCCCTTTGGGCGCGGTCCCCAAGGTGATACCGCTCAAATGACCTCCTCGCTCAGCGCGTCCAGCGTCACGATTACCGTCACCTTCTGCGTACCGATGACCGCCCCGCCCTTGAACTTCACGCGCACGTCGAACCGCACCGCGCCGTCGGCGGGGAGGCGGAAGGTGTCCTCCTGGTCAAGGGGCATGAGGAACGCGCCGGTCTCCCGGTCGTAGGTCACCGTCTCCGGATAAACCTTCCTTATCTCCCCCGTCCTGAACTCCACCTTCTCCACGTCGTCAACGGATATTTGCGCCCCGTTCACGCTTATCTTCACGGGTACAACGCACCCGTCCCCCTGCTTGAGCTTAATTGCCATTGCTCTTGCCCACGTAAATGCCCGCCTCAAGGGGCTCCAGGACAAAGCAGTCGTGCAGGAGCCTGCCCTGTACAACGGCGCCGTCGATGTCCGGGTGCTCCTCCAGGATCCGGTACGTCTCTATCTTCTTGGGCGCCACGGCGCAGCCCTTTTTGACGATCATGAACACCACGTTCTCGGGCATATAGTCGTCGGGCACCACCCGCACCTGCATACCGTCAATTGTCCCGCACACGCCGGAGACAAGCACCTCGCCGGCAAGCTTGTCCACGCCCACCACCTGGTCGGCGAGCTTCACCTTGATGGCCTCGCTCTCGCCTATGTACAGCACGCGCCCCTCCCTGGGGACCTGCTTGTTGCTCATCTCAGCGCCCGCCTTCATGATGGTCTCGATGGCGTTCTCGCGCGTCAGCGCCACGTTTGTGCCCGTGAGCCCCGCGCCGGCGGCGAGCTTCTTCAGCCTGTACCTGTCCACATATGGTATGATAACCTCGTCGGTCTGGCGCCTGAGGACGCCGGAGGCCGCCTTGATCATCATCTGCGCGGTGTTGTTGCCCTTGTCGATGGAGCCGTTGAACGCCTTGTCGTCCGTGACGGTCATCTCCTGGACGGTGTCGCCCAGCTCCGTCAGCGCCCCAAAGCGGCTGCCGTCCTCCTTGTCCTTGTCATAGTCCTGGAGCGGCAGCTTGTCCACGCTGTACACCTGCACCGTCGCCACGCCTGTCCATTTCCATCTGTTGGAAAATATCCCCTCCGTGCAGGAGCCCATTTTGAACCGCTCCACCACCTTGTCAGATGCTCTTTTTGCCAGATTGATTGCCATTTTTCATTTCTCCTCTCAAAATAATAGATTTTTTTGTGTATTTTGTTCCAATTCCGAAATAAAGCCGCGCCTCACATCTCCATCACCCCCTTTCATGCTTTCAGACACCCGCCTCACCAGGCGCTGTCCCAGCCCCGGTCGAAGGCGTCGTATACCGCGTCCGAGGCTCCCACGCCCCGCTGGCTTCCGGCGGAGCGGCGGCGGTTGAGCTCCCTTTGGCTGTCCCTCTCCCTGAGCCGCCGGTTCTCACGCCTCAGCGCCTCGGCCTCGTATTTCCCCCAGGCGGCGACAAGGCTCTCGCCCCTCGCCACCCGCTCCCAGACGCTTCGCGGTATGTCCTCCGCCTCCACCTCCGGGTACTCCAAAACGAACCTCAAAAGCTCGCCCTCCGCCGCGGCGTCAGCCTCCGTGCCGGCGGGGTCGCCGGAGGATCTCTCAGCCTCCGCACTCTCCCCTCCGCCAGCGGTCTCCTCCGGCAGCTCCTCGCTGTCCCTGCCGTCCGCCACAACTCCTCCGTCCTCCGACCAGCCGTCGGAGAACCAGTCCTCTCTCTCATTTTCCATTGTTGTCCTCCCTCGCTTTCTTAAGCTCCTCGATGAGCCCGCGCCTGTCGGCTATGTACCCATCGGGTATCCGCTCCAGATATTGGATCATGTCTATGTGCCCCCGGCTCAAAAGGTTGTCCAGCGTCTGGACGGAGGCGATCTCCGAGTAGTAGGCGCTGGCGCCCACGTCTATCTTCAGCGCCATGGGAAGCCCGCGGAAAAATCCGAAGTCAAACTCCGCCGCGCCGCCCTCGCCCGTGTCCACCGGGCGTATGCCGTAAAACTCCCCGATGAACTCAAGGTAGATTCTGGCAAGCTCCTCCACGCACTGCTGCAAATTCTGCTTCGTTATCTCCGAGGGCGTCGCCGCCGCTCTTTGAAGGGCTATGATGGCGCTGGTGTTGTCGGGCCTCACGTCTCCCAGGGCGGCGCTGGTGGTGCCCAGGTTGCGGTTTGTCTGGTCGATGGCGGCGTCGATGAACTGGGTCACCTGGGGCGATATTACGGCGGGCGAAAGGGGCCTCGCCGCCGTGGATACGTCCCCGCCCGTGACGCCTATCGCCTGCCCCACCTGGTTCGTCCACTTGGGTATGCGCGTCCTGTCGTAGATTATCTTGGGGTACGCCGTGGTCATGAGGGACAGCATGGACATGGCCCACATCTTGTTTATGAATATCTGGTTGGGTATGAGCCCGGTTATCATCGCCTGCCCGTGACAGCAGTCGGGAATATAGTCCCAGCTGAGCCACACGATGGGGTAAAGCCTTATCCCCAGGCTCCAGGGTCCGCGCACGCGGGCGTTCCCCGCGCACTCATAGCCCCGGATCTCCCCGCTCTCCGGCTCCCGCCACAAAAAGAGGAGCTTCGTCACCTTGTCGTCGGTGCGCCTCTCGTCGCCGGGGTGGGTGCTGTCGTCGTCGGCGGTGATGAGGTCCCAATCGGGACTTCCCAGCTCCCACGCCCTTTTCCTCAGCGCCCCCACCGTCTCCCGGCTCTCAATGATGATCCAGGGCTGGGACTGCACATGCCTGTCGTTTGGGTTGCCGAAGTGTACCCTGGTGTTGGGGATGATCTCCGATCTCACGGTGCCCTCGCCGCTGTCCTGGTCCCACCAGGAGTAAAGGCACCCGTCCCCGCGCACAGCCGCATCCCTGGCAAGCTCCCTGAGGAGCCCCGGCACGTTGTTGTGCTCAAAGAGGCTCTCAAACTCCTCGTTTAAGATCCTCACCGGCTCCTTGAGCATCTCCGTGCGGGGAGTTGACGCCAGCGGCTCGGCCTGGACCTTCAGGTTGTCCGAGGTTATGGAGCTCACCACAAAGCACACGTCGCGCTTTAAGATGTTGAACACCGGCGTGGGGAGCCCGTTGGAGCGGACCCCCTCCCACTGCTTTCCGATGAAGAAATTCTCGTTGGTGTTCACCGTCTCGTATAGGTCTATGGACTCCTTGAAGCTCCGCCCCTTCTCGTAGAGCTCCCGGACGCCCTCGGGGGTCACCCCCTCGCCGCCGAAAAGCCCCTCCTCGGGGAACATCTCCTCAAATGTCCCGCCCGAGGGCGACATCACGCCCTCAAAGCCCTTCATGACCGTCTGCCCCTCAAGCTCTTTCCTCATCCGCGTCCCTCCTCACGGCTCTCCTGGCGGCTCCCAGGTCGTAGCTCATCACAGAATTCATTCCCTCCTGCCACATTTTTTCAAAGCTGTCCTTCATAGCCTCGCCCTTCTCCGGCGCGTCAGCCCCGGCAGCCGGAGCCGCGCTCCCGCCGCCCCGCCGCGCCAAGACGATGAGCAGTCCCACCGACGCCGCGCCCTCGGCGGCAAGCAGTACAGCCAAAATAAGCGCAAGTATCATGATCACCATGTCTTCCACACCCCCAGCTCCTGAAGCCCCGAAAGGTCCCCGTACTGCGCCCTGAGCTGCGCCTCCTTCAGGCGGCGCTGCCACTCCTCGTTTTCGGCGTCAAGCCGGCTCTGCCGCTGAGTTTGGGCGGACTGCCAGCTTCTGTAATCCTCGTCCGCCTGCTCCCGGGCGGTGGTCACGGCCGACTGTCCGGCGGCGCGGTACTCCTCCAAAAGCTCCCGCGCCCGGTCCAGCTCGCCCTGGGCGATGGCGGAGGCCACATCCCCGGCGTATTTCGTCCTGAGCTCCGCCTCCCGGCGGCCCACATCCGTGATCGCCGCCGCCTCGCCCGCGGTGAGGGCGGAGAGGTCGCTCTGGAGCTGATTGGACCGGGCAAGCGCCGCCTGCCCCGCGCCGCCGGAGGAGAGCCCCGACGCCGCGGCGTACTCGTTGAAGCTCCTCGTGGCAAGCTCAGACGCGGCGGCCTCGCTGTTGCGCTTATCGCTGTATACCTTGGGAATGTCCGCCTTCTCGTCCCTGAGCGCCGCCCGGCTCTCCCGGTAGGCGTTTTGGAGCTCCGAAAGCCTCTTCTCCAGCGCCGCGTCATAGAGCCTGTCCACCGCCTCGGCCTGGGGCTCGTAGCTTGGAAGCTTCCGGGAGGTGTAGCCGCCCGTGTCAAAGGGCAGAAACTCCGTCCCGTCCGCTCCCCCGTGGTAGCCTGCGGAGGCGCGTATGCCCTCGCCCTCAGCCTTGAGCCTGTCCATCTCGGCGCTGTCCCCCGCAGCCCTGGCCCTCTGCCACGCCTCGCCGAGCCTGCGGAGCCTTTCCTGCTGTTCCTGTGTCAAAAACTGCTCGTCATAAACCGATACCGCCATAAATTACTCCCCTTTCTTTTCCCCGGCGCTCTGTATTCCAAAGTAAAACGCAATGATCACGGCATAGATCGTCATAAAATCCTGGCCCACTGTTCCTTTCACCGAAAGGAACCCAAAGACGCCTGTCAGGGCGATGGTTACGATGCTTTTAACTGATAAAAGTGACATCAAACGTTTGATAATCGAATCGTTCATGTTTATGACCATTCCTTTCCGCTGCGCTTCAAGGCACCAAAGGAGATGAAACACAGGTGCCTCTAACACAGCAT
>CANQVL010000059.1 GCA_947627285.1 uncultured Oscillospiraceae bacterium | reverse complement strand
TATACCTGGCCCTCGTTCAATCCTCGTAGTGTCCCCGGCATGACAGGACCACAACGCTTTCGCCCTCCAAGGTGTAAACCAGCCGGTTTTTCTCGTCGATACGCCTGCTGATACACGCGGCGTGACGCAGCAGCTCCGCCTTGCCGACGCCGCGCGCGTTCCCGTCACGCTGGATCTCCTGAATCAGCCGGTTTATCCGCTTCAGGGTCTTCTTGTCCTCCGACTGCCAGTAGAGATAGTCCGCCCATGCCTCCGGCGAAAAGGTGATGTTATTCGCCATCTTCCGCCATGGCCTCCAGCTCATCCATCGTTTTCACGATGCCCAGACCGGCGTGGACCTGCGCAAGGCCGCGTTCCAGCTTGCCGAGAAAGGCGGCGTTGAGTTCGGCCTTCGCCAGCTCATTATACCGCTCCGCGCTGATGATCACCACGTTTTTTTGGGCTTTTCTGGTGACGACCACAGTTTCCGCCTCGTCCGTCACCTTGTTGCAAAAGTCCTTGAACCTGCTCCGGGCCGTTGTAAAGTTGACTGCGATCACAGTATACACCCCCTCCTATTATGTACAATATTCTGCCCTGATTATTGTACCATATTCGGCGTCTTCCGTCAAGCCTTGAGACGCCGCCCATCATTTTATGCCGCAAGGAGACCGCGTATGACACCGGAAGTAAAAACGCGACGCTCAAAAAGCCGCCTGTACCTGGCCCTCGCCGTGGGTACGCAGATTTTAAGCCTTTTGGACTTCATCTACACCACCGTGGGCCTCCGGCTCATTCCGGGGAGCTTTGAGATGAACCCCTTCCTTGGCAACATCCTCGGCACCCCCTGGGCCACGCTGGGGCTGAAGTTCGTCCTGATCCCCGCCGCCCTCTGGCTACTCTACCACTTCCGCCGCCGCCCTCTGGCGCGCTTCGGCCTGTGGCTCTGCTTCCTCGCCTACCTCGCCTTCGACGCCTTCGCCCTCTACATAGTCCTCACCTACTGGCGGCGGGTGCTGGGGTGAGCCAAACACCCCTCGGACTACTTTACCATATTCGATGGGAAAATGGGTGGCTTTGACAAACTAACGGCGGGCAGACGTATGTCTGCCCGCCGCTTTGTATACGTGCTTCGTCAGATAATTTTCTCGCAGAACAGCATGATAATAGTTGCGACTTCCGCGCGTGTGCTGTCTTCATTTGGCACAAGATGCGTTCCGTCGATACCGTGAACCAGGCCGGCGTCCACCGCCCAGTTCATAGCCTCGACTGCCCATCCGCTGACGTTTTCAGCATCGGCATAACCGCTCAAGGATCCATGATTCTCGGTCACATACCCCTTCTTTTCCGCGTAGTTGTACAGGGTAGTCACCAGCTGTTCACGGGTCACGTAATCATTCGGTTTGAACGAGCCGTCTCCATAACCGCTGACGATTCCGGTGGTCTGCGCCCAGGCTACCGAGTCTGTATAGTAGGTATCCGGCGCAACATCTGTAAAGTCGCCGCCGACAGTCTCCGGATCATATTCCAGATGGTGGAGTACCGTCACCAGCATTCCGCGTGTCATGGTGGCATCGGGTGAAAACTTATTATCTCCCGTGCCGGCAAACAGCTCACGTGCCGCTCCGAACTCAATGGCGTTACTTGCCCAATGGCTGACAGTCTGCACGTCATCAAAGCTCCTGCTGTTATCCACGATTTTGAGCGTGACATTGCCCTCAACCTTGAGAACCACGCCGTCCTCGCCCAACGCACAGTCGCGCACGATCTCCTCTGTGCCGTCTTCATGGACGAGGACGGCAACGGTGCCGGGAGTGGTCTCTGTGACGGGGATCTCCACTTTGACGGCATTGCCGCCTCTGACCTCCACACCGATTTTCGGTGCAGCCGTTACATCCTTGACGGCCTCCACTTCAATGGGCGCGGTGACGATACCCTTGCCGCCGGAAGAAGCGGGGACGGTCACGGATGCCGAGGTGAGCTTGCCGTCCTTGTCGATCTCGGTCCTGCCGACCACACCGTTGGCGGTAGTCTTGGTCTCGGTTACGCTGCCGTCGAGATGAGTCGTTGTCATGGTCCTGGTGCCATCGGCATCGGTGCTGGTGGTCGTATTGCCGCTGGGTATGCTGGGAGTGCTGGGTGTGCTGGGGGTGTTCGGATCTGCAGCTCCGCAGATGATACACGTGCCGTTTTCATAGCTGTGTCCGGTCGCGGAAATCTCAGTGGACTCCTCGTAGTGACACACGGAGCAGGTGCTTACCGCCATGCCGGGCTCGGTACAGGTTGCGGGTGTAGATTTCTTCGGATCGGGCACCATCTTGTGGGCAGGAAGATCTCCCTCAATGACTTCTACAACAGTCTGACCGCAAATCTCACATTCCATGGTTTTAGTCTCGTGATGTGCGCAGGTCGCCTTCGTCACAGTGGGTGCGCCAAAACTGTGCTCGGTCTTGGGAAGCACAGCGTCTGCCTTAACGTCGGTGACGGTCTCTCCACCGGGAATCTGATATGTGGCGGTATAAGTGGCTTTGCCCTCGGTTTCGCAGGTTGCCTCTTCGATTATCTCTTTCTCAACGATTGCTTCAAACGTCCCGGTGTGATTGGGATCCCTGGAGCAGATCAGGGTGACGGAAGCGTGATACAGGCCGTCAGTGGACCAGGTCCATTGTGCGCCCTCAGTTTTCCATTCGTGACCCAGGGCAGGGATCGTCGTGGGCTGCGTAGTGATCTCGCCGCAGCCGGAGCACTGCTCACCGCCATTGGTGCCCGGGGTATCACAGGTGGCGGGCACACTTTCCATGGGGACGGGGGTATGGGTATCGCTGAGCAGTTCCTGGCCGCAGACCTCGCACTTGTCCCCTTTGTGCATCGTCTCAGGGAATTTGTGCCCGGTGGCAGGCACTATATCCTGCGGCGTTATAACGCTGCCGCAGACAGAACACTCCCAGCCCTCACTGAGACCGGACTCCGTGCAGGTGGGCGCTTTCGCCTCAAGCTTTCTCAAGGTGTGCTTTTCGGCGCAGAGAAATTCACCGCAAAGGGTGCAGTGACCCGTGCTGTTCGGTATGTGGGTGAGCTTCGTACCGTCTACCTCATCGGTCTTGGACAGACCGCACCACCTACACTCATAGGTAACAGTCGCATTGCTTGAACATGTTGCGTCGGTATGCCCGGTCTCCACCGAGAAGTCGTGGTCCGCCGCGTTCTCTGTGTCATAGATGGTATGTGTAGCATCGCAGTTCGGGTTTTCGCATTTGGCGACCTTAGCGGTTCCCTGGCAGGTGGTCTCGTCCTGGAGCTCATATATTGCAAAGTGGTGTCCGATGGGCTGGAGTATGCCGCCATCGGAAAGGACAGCGCCGCACACAGAGCACACGGTCTTGTCGCGGGAGCCCTCATTCTCGCAGTCAGCAGGCGTACCGACTATATCGACTCTGGGGCTGTGACCGGTGGCAGGGATCTCGGTCTGCTTCTGTACCACCATCCCGCAGTCGTCGCAGGTGAGCTCAGCAGTCTTGCCGGGCATCGTGCAGCCCGGAGCGACCTCGTGCTGCGTCTCATGAGTTGACTTGTGTTCGCAAACCTTTGCGACAACAGTCTTAATGCCCTGCTCTTCCTCTTTCTCCTTGATCTCCGTGGGCAGGAAGGTGACGTTCAGGACATCGCTCTTGGTGACATTGGAAAGCGTATAGGTCCCGTCTTCGTTGGGCGTAAGCTCAACGCCGCCGAAGGAGACAGTATCGACCGAATAACCGGTGTCCGGCACCGCGGTGAAGCTAAGAGAGCCGTTGTTATCGACCTTCCTGTTGCCGGCGTCGCCAATGGCGTCAACACCGCCGATCTGGACCTTGCCGTTCATATCGGAGACGACGACCACGTTGTGCTGCGTCTCGGTGGCGGTCTCGCCGTCGGTCTTTTTGACAGCGACGATCTCGATGGGGGAGAAGGCGCTGCACATGAGCACCATGCCGTAGGGGGTGGGTATGATGTCGATCTGCTCGACACTGATAATATCGTCGCCCCACTTATGTCCTTTCTCCTCGGACCTGCCGCAATCATAGCCGTCATCAGCGGAGCAGCGGGTGAAGTGGTAGGCCTTCAGCTCTACGGTTCCCTTCCCCAGCGACTCATAGGTCACGCCGGCGGGATAGCCCACCTGGACGCGCAGGGACTGGTTCTTGTTGGGCTTGAGCTTGACCATGGGGCAGATCCTGTTGAAGTTGATCTCAAAAACGGAGGACGCCAGTATATCGGAATCCGTCAGATTTGCGGCCTCCTCCATCTTCTCGTTGATTTTTTCAAACTCCTCGCGGTTGCCGTTGCCCTTGCTTTTATCCTCGACAACCAGCATCAGGCGGCCGTTCAGGTCGTCCTTGTTCATCTCGGCGTCAAGCTTGGCAAGGGTCTCCGGATCGGTGCCGCCGTCCTTGGCCATCTGATAGAGGTCCAGATTTTCGGGAGCGTCCAGCAGCGTGGGCTGACCCCAGAGGTTCCAGTCGATGCCTTGGGAGCGGTAGCACGCCGGGCACAGTCCGGGGACCATGGATATGACGGAGAAGTCGTTGGGGTACTTGTTTGAGCGTGAGCCCACAACGCCTTCAATTGAGAAGCAGTACTCGGTTATGTCGTCGATCCACAGGTCAGAGGCGCGGAAATTGAACTCCACACCGATTATGGGGCAGCCGTTGTCAACAGAGCAGATGTGACCCTCGTCGCCCTTGCTATTGGGACAATCCTCCGGGTAGATCCACTTGAAGTCCACAGTGCTGGGATCGTAGCAAGCATCACCGGGCATGTCCACATAGCCGTCCCTGTTCTTATCGAAGGGCAGGTCTCCGGCGATCTGTACTGTCTTGACCCCGCCGGAGTGGAGGTCCTGCTGGTTGGTGGTATAACGGACGCGCACCTGCTGCTGTGCCGCCTGGGTGGAATTGTCCACAAAGTTGTCTATGCTGGCGGGAACGTCAGACTGGGGATGTATCAGGTTGTCGTCATAGGTGACGCGGAAGCGATAATCGTAGCCCGCCGTGCAGTTCCCGTTGGGGGCGGGGAACTGGGACAGCACATAGGGGGGCGCCTCATAGCTGGAGTTGGTATTGTAGAGCATACCGGACTGGGCGATGATGTCGCTGTCTGCGCCCTGGAAGTAGCCCTCCTGCCAGTACTGCCCGAACTGCTTGTTGTCCTGGGTCCATATATCGTAATGCTCAGGCTTGCAGGTGGTCACAGCCACGTCCACATACTCGCAGGTGCCGGTGTAGACCTTAAGTCCGTCTTCGGTATCATAGAAATAATCGCTGTCGCCGACCACTGCCAGGGTAGCTGCTGCGTAGTACCAGTCCTGCATGATGTCATAGGTGCCATCCGGGTGATAGTCATACATCTTGAGCAAGAAATAGAAGCCATTCTCGGCGGCTTTACGCTGGTTCATGCCCTGGAAGGTGATTACGAACACGCCCGCGGGAGTGCCCTCCTCCATGGAGCCAGAGCCGGCGGAGTACATCACCTTCAGACCGTTGGAGCCGTCAAAGGCGGTGGCGCCGCTGAAGCTGGAGGTCTCGATGGTGGGATACTTGAACTCAAAGTTTCCGGTGGAGACATATCCGGAGGGGTGCCAATACTCGCCGATGACACTTTGTCCCACCAGGAAATATGTGCCGTTCTCCTTGCCGTCATCGCCGCCCGTCCAGGCAAGATCGCGCCTGCCGTACCAGTCGGCGGTAAGGGGGTCGTCCCAGGTGGCATCCACCGCGTACCAGTGATCAACATTTCCCTCTGGGATATTCACCAGGTTCCACATGTGGTCCTCAGGTGTGCCCTTGCTCTGGACACCGTGGACCAGGACGCATTCGATGCCCAGCCTTGTAAGACAGACCTGCATTGCGCGGGCGTAGGACTCGCACACGCCCTCATGGGTCGCGAGGGCATACAGGGTACGTATGTACTTGGCGTTGTCGGAGCCATCCAGACACTCAGTCTCGTAGCGGTAGCTTATTTTTCTCACGATCTGGTCGTGGACAGAGCGGACGACAGCGGCTTTTGTGTCAACATCGCTGTAATTCCCGCTGCCGGCAGACGCGTTAGCCTCCCGAACGGCGGTATCCACTATATCCTGGATGATGTCCTCCACCTCAGCCTTCATTTCCTCGACGCCCACGGGGGTCGGATGGGTCTTGCTTGAGGTGTGGCTGATCTCCTGACCTGCCAACAGATAGTTTTTCCCTCTGCCGGGACCGATGGAAATGCTCTTTTTGCCGTTTTCCTCGGTGGCGCGGAAGCTCATATAGCCGGAATCCAGCCACCACAGCTCGGAGTGGTCCAGATCAAGGGCGTCCTTTGCAGCACAGAAGTCGTTGTAAAGGTCCTTGTTGCCGGCAAGATATTCTTTTACATCCTCGTCCGTGGCGATGTTTCCTTCTCCGGTCAGCTCGATGACAAGCGTGCCGTTCAGGACCGCCTCGCTGTTCTCCTGGAATTTTTCGAGCATAAGCTTATAAATCTGCTGTGCGCGGGAATTGAGCTGCTCGTAGAAGTAGTCGGAATTAATAGGGCTTGCCTTAAATTCTGTTGCCGCCGAGACCGAAATCGGCAGCAGAGAGAGCGCCATCACAAGTGACAGCACAAGGGAAAGGATTTTTTTCTTCACAAATTGCACCTCACAGTAAAATCAAGTACGCGATGGATCGACCGCAGCAGCGGCATATGTCAACATCCCACCTCCCACATTTTTTCTGCCCGCAGCCGTTATGAGCGGGTGCGCGCGGGCCGCTTACAGCGCCGGGAAAAGCAAGGCGATCACAGGGTCCCCAAAGAGGAGCGTCAACGCCGTGCCCATACAGACGGAAGGTCCGAAGGGGAACCTTTTTTTGAATGCCCCCGTGACGGCGGCAAACAGCAGCGCAAGAACGCAGCTCACCTCCAGCATCAGTATGGTCCGCATCGGTCCAAGGTAAAGCGCCGAAAGCGCCATAAGTTTCAAATCTCCGCCGCCCAGGGACTCGCGCTTCAAGATCCGGTCCATGACCAGCGCCAGCGCCAGAAGCACGGCAAAGACAACAATAGCTGTCAGCCCGCCCTCCATAAGTCTCTGCTTCCAATTCTCATGGGCGGGCAGAAACACGAAAAACCCCGCGCAGGCGAGGATCATGGGAGGAACGGGCAGCAGCATTGTATCAAAATCGATCAGGGCAAGGAGCAGCAGCACGGAAAAAAGCACCGCCAGCTCCGCGGTGTACAGGGTCAGTCCAAAACGCAGATACAGACCGGCAAAGGACGCCGCGCCGATCAGCTCCGTCAACGGATAACGGACCAATATTTTCTCGTGGCACTCCTTGCACCGGCCTCCCAGAGCAAGATAGCTGAATATAGGCACCAGCTCGGCGGCGCCGAGGATGTGACCGCACTTGGGACAGTGAGACCTGCCACGGGGCACGGTCTCGCCCTTGCCATAGCGCATGGCGGCGCAGTTGAGGAACGAGCCCAAAACAGCGCCAAGCGCGGCAAAAAGGAACGTTGTGTAAATTCTGAAAAACATATTTACTCCGGTCAGAAAAAGCCGCCGTCCCCGTTGTGGGGGAACGGCGGCTCCGAATGTCAGGTTCCGCCTGAAATGCCGTCAGGAATCGACTTGACTCTCACGAATCAACCGAACAGGGAATCGAGAATGGTGGAAAGGTCGTCGTCGCTAAAGCCTTTTTCCAACGCGCCGCTTGTGGTAAGGGAACCACTGTTATCATTGATAGCGCGCATTGCGGCGATATAGCCGTCTATATCGTTCTTGCCGCCGCCATTCTGCAAATAATCATTGAACATTTCCAAATTCCCATTATCAGGATCGGTCAATATATTTGCCGCCTGCACAACGCCCAACAACGCAGATATGTTTGGCTCAGCAGCGTTAAGACCGTCAGAAATGGATTTGTAATATTCAGCCACGGTCGTTTCTTCTCCGTCAACTGTAATGATGTCAGATCCTCTATCAGAATTGGCATAGCCTGTCAGCACACCATAAACTAACGCGGCTGTCGGCACAAGAGCTTGGTTGCCACTTCCAAGCCCAAGACTATCGTAATTTCCTGAATTCACTGCAGCTATCACCGCATCGGCGCTCAGATCCTTGGACGCTTGAGCAACGCTCATCACGATTGCGTTCAATCTTGCGCTGTTGTATGCGTTAAGAGCTGCTATGTAATCCGGGTCGGATTCATTTCCAGGATAGTCTTCGGGTTTCGGAGCAGTGTATCCGTTTGCAGCTAAAAGTTCCTGCACACTTGATGGCAATATCATATCCATAAGAGAGGGACTAAGCTGCTCTAATACTTTTCCCGCAGCCTGTACAACGTGGTCTACCTCGTCCAGGAGTTCGGGCATAGACATATTTGTACCAAATGAAGAATTCGCAAAATTATCTTTGTCCTCACCCTCAAGAACGTACTCAACTTTACCGCCGCCCGGCAGCTCAACCTCAACGGTCGTCTTCCCGTTCTTTACAGTTGGGGGATGGATCTTCATACCGCTCGCTGTCGTGATTGTACCATCAGGGCGCAATCCGACAAAAGTGCCAAGATTACTATTAACATATTCAAGCTCGACATAGACCTTAAATTCAGCGTCCTCATTGCCCTCAAAGTATTTCTTGAAAACGCTGTCAAAATCATCATACCCTGTGAACGTTATAGTGTCCAGCTTTTTTGAGCCCTCGTCTCCGAGCAGATTCGCCGCCACAATATCATCTTCCGGAGCAGGATATTCCGTTATTTCCTCCTCTGTGCACGCCGACTGGAACGCCGTGTTCACCGCGCTCAGCAGTGCTAAGTCGTGGGCTTCGTTTGCCTTTGTGATGTAGCCGCTGTAGCCCAATGCGCCGATGCCTGAAAGGATTGCCAGCACCGCGATGGTAATTACAAGCTCAACTAACGTAAAGCCTGTAACATCATAACGGCGCTTGGATTTTGAAGAATTTCGTGCCATTTGTTAAACCTCCTAAAGATTTATATATAGAAAGCGGACAAGCCGCGATCTACCGGTTAGCTCACGTGCTCCAGTCAAGCCGCCCGTACCCGATGATCACAGAATGAGGGTCGTTCAAATCATAAGTTCCAAATGCGACCTGATCATATCTGTTGCCATCGATGGTGTAGACAATGTCGTTGACTTTGTCAACCTTGAGGACGATACCCATGTGGTCGGCTTCTGAATCGATGTCCGTATTGAAGAAAATCACATCGCCGGGGATAACGTCAGCGTAAGTGTCAACATATTTATTATCATTCTTGAAATAATCAACAAATTCAGTGACTTCTGCATACTTTGGGGGACTACTCAACAAGTCTTCGAGACACCAGGACACAAAGCAAGCGCACCATGGGGTATTGTCGTCCCAATTCTGATAGTACGTGCCGTTGCAGTACCACTGGGCGAAAGTTAAAGTTTGCGAATCACCTATAATCTGCCCAGTGCTCCCAAGCTGTCCGAATGCTTTGCTGATTAAATTATAGCGCTTATTCGACTCGTCCGCGATGAGAGTACCCTGAGGAGAAGTTAGAGTAGTCTTTATCTCCGACAGCTCGGGCGCCCAGGAGCGGCAGTAGACGCTTGTGGAAAATGTCTCGTCGTTGGAGTCGGTGATTTCAACCTTCAGGAGCAAACCATCCACCGTTGCAGTGAAATTCTTCACGTTCTCCATCAGCGGCGGATTTGTTGTGCTGTCTCCCGCGTAGATGTTCGTGTCTTTATAGCTAATGACGGGTGTTCCGCCCGTATTATATATAGTAATATCATCACCAGTATGTACAGGCGGGGCAATATTGCCGTCGCTTGCAAGGTTTTCGATCATGGTCAGCACCACGCGCGCGTCGCTGACGCGCGACGCGTCGTTGAGGATTTGCTTTTGCATTCTCATGCTCGACACGACGAGGATCGTACCCGCCGCGAAGACGAAGGCGGACGCCGCTACCGCGGCAACCATCTCAATGAGCGTAAACCCGCCCCGGGACCTTTTCATGATTCGCCACCCCCCCTTCCGCCGTAGCTGACATCGAAGGATTTGTACGTCACGGATGTTACGGTGACGGTGTGAGTGTAGTTGCCCTCAGCCGTAAAATTATCAACTTTGTACTCGTAGCACACCTCAAAAACAGCGTTGACAGTCGCACCACCTTCTGTTTTGTTGACAATTACGGTGAACAGATTATTATCGCCAACGGTAATCTTTGCACCAGGCTCGAAGGTCTCGACTTGACTGGAAATCACATTCTCAAGATTAAGTTGTTCACCGGTCGTTGTCGTTTTCGTATATTGGATACCCTTCAACTGGGTATAAATCCTTTCAATCTCCCCCGCCGCCTCATATTTCCCCTGCATCTGCTTCACGGCGTTTTCCTGTGCCTGCAAATTCAGGACGGAGTTGGCAATGGCGCCGCCGGTCAACGCCAGCACCAGGACCATAATCACCATCACGGGCGCCAGGGTATAGCCGCTGTTGGAACGTAGCTTTTTCATAGGCGCCCCTCCTATTTGCCATGAACCTGCATAGTGACTTTAACGGTTTCAACATCAGTGCTGGTAATGGTAACTTCATAGAGGTTATCGACCGCAGGAGCAGCCGTTGTCAACGTTACATTAACCATGCCATCACCAAAGCCGTTTTCTTCGGTCACGTTTTGGGGCGTGCTTACGGTTCCGTTCACCACGACACCCTCCGCCATGAGCTGCTCCGCGGCGGAGGACACAGCCAGGCGCGCCTGGAACACCTTGTCGGCGTAGGCGTTGACCCTGGCGGACACCACAAAGGCGCTCCCTATGGGCGCGGCGATTATCGCCAGCACCAGCATGGAGACAACGACCTCCAGGAGGGTATATCCGTTATTCTTTTT
>CANQVL010000058.1 GCA_947627285.1 uncultured Oscillospiraceae bacterium | reverse complement strand
CACCCAGAGCACCATACGGCTCAGTATCGGCACGGAGCACATCGACGACATAATCGCCGATTTGGAGAAGGGCTTTGCCGCGGCGAAATAACAGGGTTTTCCGCAAGCGCATATAAAAAATGTTTGCCGTCCCCCGAAAAAAGGGGGACGGCGTTCTTGGTTGTTCTTGTTTAATATAAGGTCCTGGCGATGACGGACCTGAGCGTATCGGCGTTTTTGAGGCTGTGGGCGGCAAGGTCCGGCAGGGGCGGCAGGGGCAGGCGCGAGCGCTCCAACTCGCGCCCGTACTGGTCCCGCAGCGCCCGCAGGAGATAGGGCGCGCTGGGGTGCGCCTCCCGAACCGGGTGGGTGTCGCCTGTGAGCAGGTAATACGCCGTCTGTAGGCGGCGCTCCAGCTCCCGCTCACGCCGGGAAAGCGCCCTGAGCTCCCGCTCCGAGGCTGTCCCGCGGGTCTTCAGCGCCAGGAGCGCGTACATGGCGGAGCTGTCGGCGGCGCCGTCTATTAGGCTCCGAAGGAGCTCCGCCTCCTCCCTTGCGCCTCTCGGCGTTGACGGGGCGGGGCTTTCCGTCACCCTGGCGTACACCCGGGACATTCCGCGGGCGTCCACCTCCGGGATGTGCTGTGATGATTCCATACTGTTCTTCCTTTATGCGGCGGTCCCGCGGTACATTATATGAGCGGGCACGGCAATTTGGCAAATGAAAAAGGAGCGCCCTCACCGTCGAGGTGAGGGCGCTGTATATTTTGCCCTTGGGCGTCAGGCGATTTGGGCGGTGAAAAGGTCACGGACCTGGCTGTTGAGAACGGTGAAGTGGATATAGGGGGCGCCGTAGATGTCGAGATACACATCAAAGCCCGCCTGGGAGACGGCGTCGGTGTTGACCTGGATGCCCTCAGCCTCGGCTATCGCCTGGATCATCAGGCTGTACCGGGCCTGGTCCTCCACCGTCGACGCCACATAGCCCGCCAGACTGTCATAGCCGCTGGCGGTGACCAACGTCTCGGCGTCCGTGCCGTAGTACGCCGCCTGAGATTGGACATCAAGGGTGATGAGGTTCGCCACTGTATCCTTTACGGACTCGGGGACCTCGCCAAAGGAGCAGGCGGTATAAACGCTGTTCATAACGCTGTCCACCTCAAGGTCCGCCACGGAGGCGTAGTAGGACGCGATGTAGGTGCCCATCTCGTCCGCGTCCTCAAAGCCCATACCGGCGGCGTTCACGTCGTCCACGTCCCAGATATAGTTCACGGTGATGTTGAAAACAGCGTCCTTGCCCGCCAGGTCAGCGCTCTGGTAGGGGTCCGGGAAGGTCACCTCTATGTCAAAGACCTCGCCGGGGGCGTGGCCCTTGATCTGCTCGATGAAGTCGTCAATGAAGCTTGTTTTGCCCACAACTATGTCCGAGCCCATTCCCTGGGTGCTGCCGCCGTCAAACTCCACGCCGTTGACGCTTCCCACGTAGTCGATGTTGATGATGTCGCCGTCGGCAACGGGGCGGTCATATATCTTTTCCACGGGGGGCTCAACGCTCCTGTAGTCGGGCAGGGTGACTATGTCAAGGGCGGTGACGCCCTCAAAAAAACCACCCTCGGCAAGGCCGTCGGAGTAGGCGGCATAGTCTATGCCTGATGTCTCCGCGCCGTCGGAATCGCCGGAGCCGTCGGCGCCGTCAGCGCCGTCGGGCGCGGTATCGTTATCGCTGTTTTCCTCGCCGTCCGAGCCGTTGACGACCTGGTCAAGCTTGTCCGTGAAGCCGCCCTTTTGACAGGAGGCGAGGGCAAAAATCACGCACAGGGCAAGAAAAAGGCAAAAAAGCCGCTTAATTTTCATTTTATCATGTCCTTTCAGGTGTTGAGTGACAGGAAAATTATACAGGAAGCGGACCTCGCAAATGTGAACAAATTGTAAATACGGCAGGTTAATATATTTCTTCTTTTTTTCTTAAAAAAAGTGTGCTATAATATCTGAAATACGAATACGCCAAATATAACACACGCGAAAGGTCAGTTGAAATGGGACTTATTACAAAGCTTTTCGGGACAAGGAGCGACAGGGAGATAAAGAAGCTCCTGCCGGATGTGGAGAAAACGGAGGCGCTTGCCGACGAGATGAAGGCGCTTTCCGACGCGCAGCTCCGGGGGAAGACGGAGGAGTTCAAAAGGCGCTATGCCCAGGGGGAGAGCCTTGATTCCATGCTCCCCGAGGCCTTTGCCGTCTGCCGGGAGGCGGCGGACAGGGTATTGGGAATGAGGCACTTCCGGGTCCAGCTCATCGGCGGCATCGTGCTCCACCAGGGGCGCATAGCGGAGATGAAGACCGGCGAGGGCAAGACGCTGGTGGCGACGCTTCCGGCGTACCTCAACGCCATTGCGGGAAACGGCGTACACATAGTGACGGTCAACGACTACTTGGCGCGGCGCGACTCCGAGTGGATGGGGAAGGTGTACCGCTTCCTGGGGCTCTCCGTGGGGCTCATAGTCCACGGGCTCACGAACAACCAGCGCCGGGCGGCATACGCCGCGGACATAACCTACTGCACCAACAACGAGCTTGGGTTTGACTACCTGCGGGACAACATGGCAATATACAAGGGCAACATGGTCCAGCGCGGTCACGCCTTTGCCATCGTGGACGAGGTGGACTCCATACTCATAGACGAGGCGCGCACGCCGCTTATAATCTCCGGGCAGGGGGACGAGTCCACGGACCTCTACCGGCAGGCTGACGACTTCGTATCCAGGCTGCGCAAGAAGGTATTCGCCTCCACCGACGAGAAGGAGGACACCACCGACGTGGACGCGGACTACGTGGTGGACGAGAAGGCCCGCACCGCGACCCTCACCGCCCAGGGCATAGCCAAGGCGGAGGCGGCATTCGGGCTGGAAAACTACTCCGACATCGAAAACGCCACCCTGTCCCACCACATAAACCAGGCGCTGAAGGCCCACGGCATAATGAAGCGGGACGTGGACTACGTGGTGAAGGACAACGAGATCATCATTGTCGACGAGTTCACGGGCAGGCTCATGTTCGGACGCCGGTACTCCGAGGGGCTCCATCAGGCCATCGAGGCAAAGGAGCACGTGGACGTCCAGAGCGAGAACAAGACGCTTGCAACCATAACCTTCCAGAACTTCTTCCGCCTCTACGACAAGCTCTCCGGCATGACGGGCACCGCCCTCACCGAGGAGGAGGAATTTGGGGCCATCTACAACCTGGACATCGTGGAAATACCCACCAACAAGCCCTTGGCGCGCGTGGACGACCCGGATGTGGTGTACAAAAACGACGCGGGTAAGAACAGGGCCATTATAAAGCAGATCATCGAGTGCCACGAAAAGGGACAGCCGGTGCTGGTGGGCACGGTGTCCATTGAAAAGAGCGAATACCTCTCAAAGCTCCTGACGCGGGAGGGCGTGAAGCACAACGTCCTCAACGCCAAGAACCACGAGAAGGAGGCGGAGATAATCGCCCAGGCGGGCAAGCTGGGCGCCGTGACCATCTCCACCAACATGGCGGGGCGCGGGACGGATATTGTCCTGGGCGGCAACGCGGAATTCCTGGCGCGCGCCGACCTGAGGAAGGCGGGCTTTGAGGACGAGGTCATCTCCGAGGCCGTGGGCTACGCCGAGACAGACGACGAGAATATCCTTGCCGCCAGGGAGCAGTACGCGGAGCTTTTAAAGAAATACAAGGCGGTCACCGACGCCGAGGCGGAGAAGGTCCGTAAGGCCGGAGGACTTTTCGTCCTCGGCACCGAGCGGCACGAGGCGCGGCGTATAGACAACCAGCTGAGGGGCCGCTCAGGGCGCCAGGGCGACCCGGGCGAGACCAGGTTCTTCATCGCCATGTCCGACGACCTCATGCGCCTTTTCGGGGGCGAGCGGGTCAGTATGCTCATGGAGACGCTGAAGATAGACGAGGATATGCCCATCGACCAGAAGATACTCTCCGGCGCGATTGAGAACGCCCAGAAGAAGGTGGAGAGCCAGAACTTCCAGTCCAGAAAGCACGTTCTGGAGTACGACGACGTGATGAACACCCAGCGCGGCATAATCTACGAGCAGCGCCGCAGGGTCCTGGACGGGGAGGACGTGAGCGGAAACATCAGGTCGTGGATACGGGAGGTCATAGCCTCCAACGTGGCCACCGCCATGGCGCCGGAGGTATCCGACAACCCCAGGCACAAGCCTGAGCCGGAGCGCATGGCAAGGGAAAAGCTGAGGGCGCTCATAACCGGCTCCTTCCTTGCCGCGGTGATCGCTCCGGCGGAGCTTGCCGCCCTTCCCGAGGCGGAGCTCGCCTCAATGGACGCCGAGGCGCTTACGGACTGGCTCGATGAGCGCGCCAACGCCGTATACGACAGGCGCGAGGCGGAGTTGGGCACCCCGGAGGGGGCGTCACAGCCCATGATGCGCGAGGTGGAGCGCGTGGTGCTCCTGCGGGTGGTTGACGAATACTGGATGGACCACATCGACGCCATGAGCGAGCTGCGCCAGGGCATACGCCTCCGGGCATACGCCCAGGTGAACCCCGTGGACGAGTACAAGCGCGAGGGCGGCGAGATGTTCGACGCCATGATCGCGGGCATCCGCGAGGAGGTGGTTCGCCGCATGTTTGTGGTGCGGGTCGCCAGGGAACAGCCCATCGAGAGAAAGAGCGTGGCGAGAAACGCCGTCGCCGGCGCCAACGTGGGCGGCGACAGATCCGTGAAAAAGCAGCCCGTCAGGTCCGTGAAGATAGGGCGCAACGACCCCTGCCCCTGCGGGAGCGGGCTCAAGTGGAAAAAGTGTACCTGCAAGGAGTACCACCCCGACGACTGACGCGGGGCGGCGCGGTCTTGCTCCGAAAAAGAGGTTTTGATGTTCAGGGAGATCGAAAAAGACGGGCTGCGTCTCATGACGGCCCCAAATATATCCGCGCGCCACGCCTTCACCACCCGCTTCGGCGGGGTGAGCGGGGGGATATGGTCCTCCCTCAACCTGGGTGAGAACCGGGGAGACGACCCGGAGGCGGTGCGGGAAAATTACCGAAGGCTCAAATCGGCGCTGGGGATCAAAGGGCTTGTGTTTTCAAAGCAGGTCCACAAAACGCGCGTGCGTTATGTGACGGGCGCGGACGCCAGGGAGCCCTACGGTCCTCTGCCCTATGAGGCGGACGGGCTGGTGACGGATGAGGCGGGGCTGGCGCTCATAATTTTCACCGCCGACTGCATACCCATTTTGCTCCACGACCCCAAAAGGCACATCGCCGCCGCCGCCCACGCGGGCTGGCGGGGGACGGTGGGGAATATAGCGGGAGCGGCGGTGGTAGCCATGGCCTCCCTGGGGTCCGACCCCGCCGACATACGGGCGGCGATAGGTCCCGGCATATCGTATTGCTGCTTTGAGACGGGACCCGAGGTGCCGGAGGCGGTGCTTGCCGTTTTGGGCGGCGGCGGGGAGCGGTTCATAAGGCCGTCGGCGAACGAGGGAAAGTTTTTCGTCGATCTGAAGGGCGTGAACAGGGAGCTTCTTGTCCGCGCGGGCGTGCCGGGAGAGAACATTTCCGTCTCCGAGGAGTGCACCGTGTGCCGCCACGACAAATACTGGTCCCACAGATATACAAAGGGAGAGCGCGGGTCCCAGGCGTCGGTGATAATTTGCGATTGATTTGTTAGGAGGAAAAGCCGTGAGGCGGAAGATAAAGAGAATAGCCGCGGCTTTTCTGGCGCTGACGGCTCTGTCCGGGTGCGGATTCCTGCCGCAGGCGTATTTTACCGGCGGGCACGAGGACGCCGCCGAGCCGCCGGCGGAGGAGCCCGACGACAATACGGCGGCGCACGAGAAGGAGGTATACCTCAAGGCGGACAGCGTATTTTCCGTAAACTACTCCGCCTCCCAGGACTTAAACCCCATGAGATCCACGGGGTACTACAACGAGCAGCTCTTCAGCCTTCTCTATGAGGGGCTTTTCGCCCTGACCGGGGACCTGAAAGCCGTGCCGGTGCTGTGCGAAAGCTATACCACCGAGGACGGTAGGAGCTACTATCTTAAAATACTCGAGGGCGTCAAATTCCACGACGGGACGGAGCTCACCGCGCAGGACGTGGTATACTCCCTCAACACCGCGAGGAACGCCTCGAAGTATTCGGCGCGGCTGTCGGACATATCCGCCGTCGCCCCGGCGCAGGAGCCGATGACGGTAAAAATAACGCTCCGGCGGGCAAATTACGCCCTGCCAGCGCTCCTTGACGTGCCCATAATAAAGGACGGCTCCGCGGACGGCGCCACCCCCGTGGGAACGGGGCCGTATATGCTGGGCTCAGGTATGCTCATCGCCTTTTCCTCCCACCGGGATTACGCCTCTACGTCGCTCAGGACCATATACTTAAAGGAGATCGACCCGGACGACATGGCGGACGCCTTTGCCGACAGGTCCCTGGACATAGTGGGCTACGACCCCACGGGAAGCGTGAGCCTCAACATACACATGGTCCACGAGACCCGCTATTACGACACCTCGGACCTGGTGTACCTGGGCTTCAACTGCAAGCGCGGCCCCACCTCCGACACCTTTGTGCGGCAGGCGCTGTCCAGGCTTGTGAACCACGACGCCATAATCTCCGACGCTTACGGGAACGCCGCGCGCAGGTCGATACTCCTTGTGAACCCCGCCCTGGGGCTGGTGGACGACATAAACGAGACGGGCTACGGATATTCCCGCGCCAACTATAACCGCCTTGCCGCCGCCGCGGGGCTGGAGGACACGGATCTTGACTCCTTTACCGACTACAACGGCGAGCCCATGAGCCTGCGGCTCATCGTCAACTCCGAGTCCACCGCGAAGCTCGAGGCGGCGCAGAGGATAGTTTCGGACATGCAGGACATGGGCATAAACGTGACGCTGGAGTCCATGTCCTTCTCCAATTACCAACGGGCCCTTTCCCAGGGGAATTTCGATATGTACCTTGCCGAGGTTCGGCTCAAGGCGGACCTGGATTTCGGGGCGCTTTTTTACGGCAAGCTGAATTACGGCGGGATACAGGGAGACGAGTACCGGCAGCTGGTGCTTGACTTTTTGGGCAGGGACGGGGAGGAAAAATCCGAGGCCGCGCTGGCGCTGGACATTTACACGGCGGAGGACGCCTCCATCGTGCCCATAGCCTGGAAGCAGAGGACCGTCCTTACGCACCTGGGCGTGGTCACGGGACTCGCCCCCAGCCAGTCGGGAATTTATAACGGCGTCCTGGGGTGGAAGGTAAATCTTGACAGAGATTGACGGAGGGACGGATATGACGGACAGAGAGCTTATAAACATCGCCGTTGAGGCGGCGAAAAACTCCTACGTGCCCTACTCCAACCAGAGCTGCGGCGCGGCTCTGGAGTGCTCCGACGGGACGGTGGTCACGGGCTGTACCGTGGAAAACGCCGCGTTGGGCGCCACCATCTGCGCGGAGCGCGCCGCGCTGTCCTGCGCCGTATCCCGCGGCAAGAGGTCCTTCCGCCGGCTTGCCATCTACTCCCCGGAAAGTCTGGGCTACTACACGCCCTGCGGACTGTGCCGGCAGGCCCTCAGCGAGTTCTCCACGGACCTGGAGGTGCTGTGCGTCCGCGGCGACGGCAGGTACGTAAGCTACCGCCTGCGCGAGCTCCTGCCGGTCATGTTTTCAAAGGAAAAGTTCCAATAAAACTCATTTGACACAGGAGAGGAAAAAATGAAATTAGGCATCGTGGGACTGCCCAATGTGGGCAAATCGACACTTTTCAACGCCATCACCAACGCCGGGGCGGAATCGGCAAATTATCCATTCTGCACCATAGAGCCCAACGTGGGAACGGTGGCGGTGCCGGACAGGAGGCTTGAGTTCCTGGCGGATATGTACAAGCCCAAGAAGTTCACGCCGGCAATAATCGAGTTTGTGGACATCGCGGGGCTTGTTCGGGGTGCCTCCAGGGGCGAGGGGCTGGGAAACAAGTTCCTGGAGAACATACGCCGCACCGACGCCATCGTCCATGTTGTCAGGTGCTTTGACGACGACAACGTCATACACGTGGAGGGCAAAACGGACCCCATTCGGGACATCGACATCATCGACCTGGAGCTCATAATGGCGGACCTGGAGATGGTGAACCGCCGCCTTGACAAGGTCCAGCGCGCCGCCAAGGGCGGGGACAAGAAGCTCCGGCACGAGGCGGAGGTGTTTGAGGCTCTCCAAAAGCACCTGGACGGTGGAAAATCCGCCAGGAGCTTTGAGGCGGAATCTGACGACGACGCGGAGCTCATCGCCACCAGCGACCTGCTCTCCTTAAAGCCGGTGATCTACGCCGCCAACATGGACGAGGAGGGCATCGCGAACTACGAAAGAAACGGCTACTACAGGGCCGTGAAGGAGCGCGCGGACGCCGAGGGAGCGCAGGTGCTCCCCATCTGCGCCAAGACCGAGCAGGAGCTCACGGAGCTTGACGACGAGGAGCGGGCCATGTTCTTAGCGGAGCTGGGGCTTTCCGAGTCCGGGCTTGACAGGCTCATAAAGTGCTCCTACTCCCTTCTGGGGCTCATCTCCTTCCTCACCGCCGGAGCTGACGAGTGCCGGGCGTGGACCATCACGAGGGGCACAAAGGCTCCCCAGGCGGCGGGTAAGATACACTCCGACTTTGAGCGGGGCTTCATCCGCGC
Source organism: uncultured Oscillospiraceae bacterium (assembly GCA_947627285.1). Lineage (GTDB taxonomy): Bacteria > Bacillota > Clostridia > Oscillospirales > Oscillospiraceae > RUG626. The sequence goes on along the minus strand of CANQVL010000058.1, from coordinate 3,517 downwards.
CGAGATCGTCGCCTTTGACGACCTGAAGGCCTGCGGCTCCATGGCGGCCGCCAAGGAGAAGGGGCTTGTAAGGAGCGAGGGCAAGGAGTACGTCATGCGCGACGGCGACGTTACGCTGTTCCGCTTCAATGTCTGATATGGAGCGGAAAAAGCGAATCGACGCCATCGACGCCGCCCGAGGGCTTGCCCTTGTCCTCATGGTGATCCACCACGGGCTTTTGGACCTTATAGTCCTCTGCGGCGCCCCAGAGTGGCTTTTCACGAATCCGGTTTTTGACGTGCTCCACTATTTTTTCGCGGGGCTCTTCATATTCCTCGCGGGGCTCTGCTGCCGTTTTTCCAGGAGCAATCTAAAGCGCGGCATCATATGCTTTGCCATCGCCATGGTCATGACGGTGGTGACGAGTCTGCCCATCATAGACTCCCCCATCAGGTTCGGCGTGCTCCATCTGCTGGGCTTCTCCATGGTGTTTTTTGCCCTGACGCACAAGGCGTGGGACGCCATACCCCGTGTGATCGCGCCGTTTTTCTACGCGGCGATGACCGTCTTCACCGCCTGGCTCGTGGCGCACACCTCCATCGGCGCGGCGGCAAGCTGGCTTTTCCCCTTCGGCTGGTTCCCGAAGGGCTTTGAAAGCGCCGACTGGTTCCCCATCTTCCCATGGCTCTTTGTGTTCCTGCTGGGGACGTGGGCGGGGCTCTACGTGGTGGAGCGCAAGCTGCCGGAGAGGTTCTACACCTTCACCTGCCCTGTTTTGCCCGGGATAGGACGGCACAGCCTTCTCATTTACATCCTGCACCAGCCGATACTTTACGCCGTGATATACGCCGTGAGGTGGGTATTCAAAATATAAAATATAAAAAACGTCCCCGGCTGTGCGGGGAACGTTTGGAGATTAGTTTTGCGGCTTATCTCTGACGGACGTTCATGGAGATCTCTCCCAGCGCGTGGGCGGCCTCCATGTCGCAGACGGAGATCCTGGCAAGGTCCCCGAGGGAGACCACGCCCACTAGCCTGCCCTCATCGGTGACGGGAAGTCTGCGGACCTGTCCCTTGCCCATGAGCTCCGCCGCCCTCTTTACCTCGTCGCCGGGGTTAACGCTGATGATGCTCCTGGACATGACCTCCCGCACCTGGGTGGTCTCCGGGTCCTCCCCCGCGGCGACGCACCGGAGCACGATGTCGCGGTCGGTGAGGATTCCCCGCACCTGCCCGTCGCCGGTGCAGACGGGGACGGAGCCTATGTTGTGGCGGGAGAGGAGCCGCGCGGCAAGCGACACGGTCTCGTCGGGGGAAACTGATACGATCTCGGTATTCATAACGTCGGAAACCTTCATTAAAGCGCCCTCCTTTGGCAGTCTGAAATTATTTTCGCCGCGGGAGGGCGGAGTTATACTGACGCGCGAAAATTATTTCAAGGGAGGCGCCCATGGAGCGGGAGGAATATATGCGCGAGGCGCTGTGTCTAGCGCGTGAGGCCGCGTCGTCCGGGGAGACGCCTGTGGGCGCGGTGGTGGTGGACCCCGGCGGCATTATCATTGGACGCGGGCGCAACCGCACCGAGGAGCGGGATGCCACCTGCCACGCGGAGCTGGAGGCCATAAGAGACGCCTCAAAAAGTATGGGTGCCTGGCGGCTCACGGGCTGTTCGCTCTTTGTGACGATGGAGCCCTGTCCGATGTGCGCGGGAGCGGTGTACAACTCACGAATTGACGCCATATATTTCGGCGCGAGGGACCCCCGCGCCGGAGCCTGCGGCGGCGTCTTCAACCTGTTTATGGAGCCCCTGGACCGAAAGGTAAAAATCTACGGCGGCATACTGGAGGCCGAGTGCCGCGAGGTTTTGCGTGAGTTTTTTGACGGGAAAAGATAAAAATCCGCCAGTCGGCGGATTTTTATTAATATGTCGTAATATCGTATCGAAGCAGTCAAGGTTTTCTTTTAGATAAACAGTCTCAGTCTGGTCTTTGCATCCTCGCGCAGATTGTCGGGGAAGGTCTTCTCAATGGCGGCTTTTAAGGCGGAGCAGTAACCGGAAACATTGTTCAAAATGGTTGAAGAACTAAACAAAAGCAGATCATCTGTTGTACTTTGGTCCGCACTATCAGGGTCTATTTTGATAAGTATATTCAACTCATCCAATGTATTTCTCTCTATGGGTATTCCCTTACTCTTAACCCGCATTATTGCGGCAGCCAGACAATACTCTTCAAAGAATTCTTTGTATGTTTCGTTTTTAAAATCAAATACGCGTTCATTCCAGTGCCTTATTTGATATGACCAATGACTGTTGCGCACCTGAAAGTGGAATTGGATAGAGTTCCCCCTGACGCTGCACGCATAAAAGCAAATTCCACGCTCACCATCCTCCTGCGCTATTTCCGCAAGCTCAATAAGTACCGCGAGAGTTTGTATCATCTCATCAATAACGGCACTGTTTACGGGTATATTTGTTGCGGGCGACGCGGTTTTCCTGTTTTTTCGGACTATGATAACAATTACAACAATGGCAACAATTATTAAAAGACTACCCATAGCCGTATCCTACTTGTTTATTCTAATAATAATTATATTAGCAGGATCTTATACGTTATATCTGAATTGGCGCAGCAGATATTCCACGTCCCGGTCATTGGGACCCCAGCGGGATATGAGCTGCTTTTTGATTTGCCGCAGCGACTCCTTGTCCCCAAAATCGTTTGCCGCCTTGATGGCAGAGAGATAATTGTTATACTCGGATGACGGCATGGAATAAGATGACATAAAAATTCCTCCTAAAATAAGAATTGGACAGAAGCTCTGTACAAGCAGATTATATAACAATTTGTTTTATTTGTCAATATAACAAAATGTTTTGCCTATACTATTTTCAGAATAAATTCCGCAAGGAGGGCTGGGATGTATAGGCGGATTCGGGACCTGCGGGAGGACGCGGACCTTCTGCAAAAGGACTTGGCGGCATACTTGGGCTGTACCCAGGTCAACTACTCCCACTACGAGCTGGGAAAGCGGGACATTCCCACAGATGTACTCGTTAAGTTGGCGCTCTTTTACCACACCAGCACCGACTACCTCCTGGGTCTCACCAACAAGAGGGAACCGTACCCGGAAGCGAAAAAATGACCCCCGGAAGTCACGCGACTGCCGGGGGTTCGCTTGTGATATCTTAAATGAGGTTTTCCTTTGCCCTGGTCTTGATCTCCTCCAGGAGCTTCTCCGTGAACTTCTCAAAGGACATGGCGCCTTTGTCGCCGCCTTCGCGGGTGCGGACGGCTACCTGACCGGCTTCGGCCTCCTTGTCGCCCGCAACTAAGAGGTAGGGGATCTTCTGAGCGCGGGCATCCACGATCTTTTTGCCCAGCTTCTCGTTTCGGAGGTCGGCCTCGACCCGGACACCCAGGGCGTCGAGCTTGGCGACCAGCTCGTTTGCGTAGCTGTCGGTCCTGTCGGTGATGGTGAGGACCCGGACCTGGACGGGGGCGAGCCAGGTGGGGAAGGCGCCGGCGAAGTGCTCGG
>CANQVL010000057.1 GCA_947627285.1 uncultured Oscillospiraceae bacterium | reverse complement strand
TGGCTCGGGCCAAAAAGCGATATGCGCAACATGCTGGGCCTTGTGGTGAGCCGGGAGGAATTTGAGCACAACCTTCTGAAGGCCGCGCAGCTTGGGCTGAGCGCCCAGCTTGACGAGGACGAGAGATCCCAGCTTGAAGGGGCGATGGGCATAATACGTATGCGGCTTTCGCGGACCCACGACCCCTTCCCCCTTGAGGCGCTGTCCGCCAGATGCGGTCTTGACGAATTTCAGCAGCGCTGTCTCATTTTGTCATACGCCTCGGCGCTGGACAGGAAATACGAAAAGCTCCTTGCGTATCTTCAGGACGACATCACGCAGAAAACCCCCACTGTCTCGCTGGCGGCACAGCTCTTTTTGCCGTCGGAGGAGAACATGGAGGGTTGTCTTGCCCGTTTTTCACGGCGCGACGCGTTCTCGGCTCTTTTCGATAAGGACCGGCTTGCGGCGGGGGCGCTTGTGCTCAGGCCGCTTGTGCTGGAATTCCTGGGCACAGGGACGCTGTCAAAGGGACCGGGACTGCGCCTTTTCGACGGCGTGAACGACAGGCCGGCGTCGCCCCTTGTCACGGGAAGTGACATTGCGAGGCGCTTGGACACACTGACGGCGGAGAGCGGCAAGCGCGTGGTGTGCGTCACCGGCGGTCCGGGCTCCGGCAAGCATATTCAGCTGGAGCATCTGTGCTCCAGAAGGGGCACTAAGTGCGTGTTCGTGGAGCTGGACGGCGACGACCAGCTGACACGTGCCGCCGACGGGGTGCTGGCTGCCCGGATGACCGGCGCTGACATCGCCTTCGGACATATGGAGAAACGGGACCAGGACGGGACGCTCCTGCCGCCGGAGCCCCAGCTGATACGTGACATTCTCGATATGGACGTGAGCGCCGAAAACATATTTTTCCTTTCGGAAAACCCGGTGAGGGCACGGATAGACCGCCTTGTGGTGGAGCTGGAGATCCCCGACACCGACGAGGGGGACAGGATACGCCTCTTCCGGGCGTATCTGGGGAAAATGCCGCTGGAGAATGGCGTCACGGTGGAGGAGCTTGCGGCGAAATTCCGCTTCTCACCGCGTCAGGTGGAGGCGGCGTGCCGCGAGGCGATAGGTCTTGCGCGGCTCGACGGTCTTACGGAGGTTTCGGCGGAGGAGATACACCGCGCCTGCGTCCGCCAGGCGGTACATAAGCTGGGAGATCTGGCGCACAGGATAAGGCCCACCTTCCGCTGGGAGGACGTGGTCATGCCGGAGGAGCAGAAAAAGCTCCTGATGCGCGCCGTGGGACATATAAAATACAGATACAGGGTCTACACCCAGTGGGGATTTGACAGGAAGATCGCCTACGGCCGTGGCCTGAGCATACTTTTCGCCGGGGCTCCGGGCACCGGAAAGACCATGTGCGCCCAGGTCATCGCCGCGGAGCTCAATATGGAGATGTACAAGATAAACATCTCCCAGATCGTCTCCAAGTACATCGGCGAGACGGAGAAAAACCTGCAGGCCGTGTTCACCGAGGCGAGGAAGTCCAACTGTGTGCTATTTTTTGACGAGTGCGACGCCATATTTGGCAAGCGGAGCGAGGTCAAGGACGCCCACGACAGGAACGCCAACGTGGAGGTGGCATACCTTCTCCAGCAGATAGAGGAATATGACGGCGTGTGCATAATGGCAACGAACCTTTTGGGCAACATCGACGAGGCGTTCATGCGCCGCATCACCTACGTTGTGCGGTTCCCCTTCCCGGACGCGAAGGCACGGGAGGAGATATACCGCCGGACCATGCCTGCCTCCGCGCCGAGAGACGACGACATAGACTGGCGCTTTTTGGCGGAGAAGTTCGAGCTCTCCGGCGGACACATAAAGAACATCGTCCTTGCGGCGGCGTTCATGGCGGCAGGGGCGGGAGAGCCCATAGGCATGGGTCATCTGCTGAAGGCCGCCGTGGGCGAGATGAAGAAAAACGAGATCGTCGTAGTGCGTGAGGAGCTCCGCGAGTACGCGGATCTGCTCGACTGACGAGATAGGAGTGTGGGAGATGAAGAAGAGAAAAGGTAAGGGACGCCGGCTCAGCCTCGGCGCCACGCTGGCCTTTTCAGCGGCGGTGATAAGCTTCCTCCTGGCGGTCGCGTGTATCGTCGCGGGGGCGGTCTGGCAGACACGCGCCGCGGCGCGGGAGCGGGAAGAGCTGGGAGACGCCCTTGCCCATGAGCTTGCCCGGACGGTGGGCGAAGAGGAGCTTGTCTCCGGCGGCACTGAGATGAGAGAGCGCCTCGCGGACATCCGCGATACCGCGGGCGCCCGGCGTGTTTACATCTGTGCCCCGGACCGGGAGGGCAACACCGTCGTTGCCGACAGCGAGACCGGGACAGGCGAGGCGGCATTTGACCCGGAGCTTTTCGACGTGGATACGATCCTGAGCGGCGGGGAGCCGGACACGCGAAGGAGCGGGACGAGAGTCATATGCCCCGCCCCCATCGACGGGGCGGACCGGGTCCTCTACGTGGTGGCGGAGTTTGACATCAGCGGCGCGGTAAGGTCGGCGACGGTCTGGACGGCGACAGCCGCCGCCGCCGCGGCTGTGCTGTCGGCAATGCTGGCGGTGCTCTACTGGCTGTTGGTGAAAAGGAGCGTTATAACGCCCATAAAGCGCATATCCGACGCGGCGGCGGACTACTCCGAGGGCGGCAACCGTCAGGCCTTCGCCAAGCTCAGATTCGCGGGCAGCGCGGAGCTCACTGGACTTGCCAGCTCCTTCCGCATGATGCTGGCTGAGATAGAGGTCAACAACATGGAGCAGCAGGAGCTTGCCGTTCAGGAGCAGAAGAACGCCGGGGATATGGCTCTGGCAAGCGGACTCAACGCCGCGGCGCGACCGAAGGAGCTGCCGGCTGATAAGGACTACCCCTTCCGACTTGGCGGCATGGTGAACGAGAGCGGCAGGGCGCTGACGGGGTGCTTCTACGATTACTTCGTGACCGAGGGCGACAGGCTCTGCTTTACCTTGGGCGAGACCTCCGGCGAGGGACTTTCTCAGGCGCTCTTTGCCGTCATAGGCGAGACTACGCTCAAAAGCCACCTGCGCTCCGGTATGCCTCTGGAGGAGGCCGTCAGCGCCGCGAACCGCCAGCTATATGAGATGAGCGGAGGCGCGATGTATTTGAGCGTCGCCGCGGGTGTGCTGGACGGCACCACGGGGCGGTTGAAGATAATCAACGCCGGACAGTGCCTGCCGCTTCTCATGCGCTTTACCGAGGGACGCTTTGACAAGACAGGCGCCCTTCCCCAGGTCCCTCTGGGCCAGAACGAGAACGTAAGCTTCACCGCGCTGGAGCTGGAGCTTCGGCAGGGGGACCGGATATTCCTGCACACCGAGGGCATAGAGGACATAGAGGACCAGGGCGGACGACCGTTCCGGGAGGAGCTGAGAAAACGTCTCAACGAGCTCAAGACCCGCATGGCGGACCCGGCGGCACAGCTGAGACTGATAAGCGACGCCGGCGGAGCCTACGCCGGGTACAGCGGGGATACAAAGCCCTACGCGCTGATGTCGGTGGAATACTGCCGCCGGGACAAGATGGAGGCCCACTGTGTGGTTTCCGCCGACGCCGAGGGAGGCGCGGAGTACGTAGATTTTCTCCGTAAGCAGCTGCGGGCAAACGACGTGTCGGGCAAGCAGGCCGCCGAGACGCTGGTGGTGGCGGATGAGCTCATGGCGCTCTGCCGCTCCGTCGCCTCTACGGACAGCCGGCTCATGGCTGAGTGCGCCATCAAGGACGGTCTGGCTGTACTGCGTATACGCGGGCGAATGGGCGGGACCGATCCGCTCAGCGGTCATGGCGTCCTCACGGGGCAGGCGGACTTTGTGCGCCGGAGCTGTGAACGGGTGCTTTTTGAGCACGGTGAGGACGGGGATACCGTAACCGCCGTGCGGAGGATAGGGAGATAATACTGCGGTTCGTCCTTGGTTCTTCATCCTCGCCCCCATGCCGCCGGTGTTCAAGCTCACAGACCGGCTGACGGTCAAAAAGGATAAGAAAGCCTGAGAGCGGGAGAGATAAAAATCTTTTTAGAATGAGAAATGTTCTATGCGTAAATGTGTTCGCTGCGGAGCGGAGATGATGGAGGATTATGGCTTCACCTCCGGTTACGGTATCGTCGTCCGTAAGGGCCTCTCCGCCGAAAAGCCCAAGGCCGCCGTCTGCCCCCAGTGCGGCGAGGTGTCCCTTTACGTGGAAGATGTGGAGAAGCTGAAAAAATAAAAAAGCCATAAAAAAGGGGCTCCCCGCGCGGGGAGCCCCTTTTTTAAGCGTCAGAAACTTGTATGAGCGGTCACGGGGTCAGGGATTTGCGTATTGTCAGGATGTTCTGACCGCTCTTGTAGTCGTAGGTCACGGAGTCCATGGTCTTACGGACGATGTACCGGCCAAGACCGCCAAGATCCCGGTTTTCGATGGGAACGGAGGTGTCAGGGTCGGCAAAATTAAGCGGGTCGTAGGCCTTGCCCTTGTCGATGAAGGTGATTATGGCCTCGAGCGGGTTGTCCTCGGTCTCAACACGCACCGTAGCCATGCCGTCGCCTGTGGAGTAGGCGTACTGGGCGATGTTGCTGAAAAGCTCGTCAACGGCGATGTCGATGTGGGAGAGGATGGACTCGGGGCAGTTGAAATCCTCCAGCCGCCTGTTCACGAAGTCCGTCACCACAGGGATGTTTTCAACCTTGGCGTCGATGGTTATCTCGTAAAAATCCGTGCCCTCCATGACCTTTTTGTACTCAAGGCACAGCATGGTGATGTCGTCGAACTGGGGCGCCTCGCCCACGAATGCGTCGATGTCCGACTTGACGGCGGGAAGGAGCTCCATGGGCGGAAGGTCGCCGTTTTTGTTCAGGACCTCCTCCAGCCGCTCCATGCCGTAGAGCTCCTCGTTGGCGTTTGTGGCCTCGGTGACGCCGTCGGTGTACTGGAAAAGCTTGTCGCCGGGCTCCAGCTTCATGGTGCCCATGCGGTATCTCACGCCCTCCATGCCCGCGAGAACGAAGCCGGCGCGTATCTTCTGCGGCTCAAAGCGCCCGCCGGCCTTCTTGATGAAGGGCATCTCGTGTCCGGCGTTGACAAAGTTGAACTGACCGGTCACCAGGTCCAGCACGCCCTCGAAGGCGGTGATAAAGAGGCCCTCAGAGTTTGACTGGCAAAGGAGCCGGTTGACCTCCATGAACACCACGCCAAGGTCCGTGTCCGGGACGGTGTGGTCCTTTATGAGCGTCTTGCCGATGACCATGAAGAGGGCCGCCGGAACGCCCTTCCCGGAGACGTCAGCCATGACTATGGCAAGGTGCCGCTCGTCCACCATGAAGAAGTCGTAGAAGTCGCCGCCCACCTCCTTGGCGGGAGTCATGGAGGCGAAAATGTCGAATTCCTGCCGCTCAGGGAAGGCAGGGAAGATGCTGGGGAGCATGGAGCTCTGGATCTGGGTCGCCACATTGAGCTCCGCCCCGATGCGCTCCTTCTCGGCGGTCACTGTCGTCAGGTCCCTGACGTATTTGTCCAGGGACTCCGTCATCAGGTTGAATTCCTCGGCAAGGTCGCCAATCTCGTCGTTGGTCAGGATCTGCGCCCTGTATTTCAGGTCCCCGCCGGAGATCTTCTTCACGTCGTCGCCCAGCGCCAGCAGGGGCTCGGTGAGCTCGCGGGCGAAGCGGCGGCTCAGGTAAACCACGGTGGCCACGATCACGGCGAAGCATAAGCCGAACACGGACATCACGGTGACGATGCTGGTGCTTATGGAGGCGGAGGTATTGCTGGTTTTGGAGCTGATGGTCTCGCGTATGGCCTCGGCGGGGGCGACCACGTCGGCCTCCGGGACGTGGATGACAAGGGTCCAGTTGGAGGCGGTGATGGGGGCGTAGGCGTAGTAGACGCCCTCGGAGGTGGCGGTGACGCCGGTTTTGCCGGAGAGGATGTCGCCGGAGGCCTCGGCGGCGGGGGTGTTCATGATGTTCTCGAAGGCGCCGCTCTCGTCCATGTCGGGGGAGGCGATGATGCTGCCCTCGGAGTCCACCAGGATGGCGTAGGAGCCCTCGGAGTAGTCGATGTCGATGACGGAGCGGTTGAGGTCGGAGATAAGGATATCCATGCACACGACGCCGGCGAAGGCGCCGCGCTCATCGTGAAAGGGGGCGGCGCAGCTTATGGTGAGACCCCGACCGTAGGAGTCGGGGTAGGTCTCGGTGAAAAAGCCCTGATCACGCTCCATGGCGCCCTGATACCAGGTGGACTGGGTGTAGTCGTAGTAGGCCTCCCCGCCGGTGGCGGCGAGATCGGCCCGGTCGTCCAGGGAGATCATGAAGCCGCTGGCGGAGCCCACGTAGATGGTGGTTATCATGTCCGGGTGGTTGCTGATGACGGGCATCCAGACCTGCTCTAAGTTGCCAAAGAGCGATACCTCGTCCAGGACACTGTCAAGCTCCACGTCCTCGCCTGTTAAGTAGCGCTGCATACTGAGCTTATTTTTCATGGCGGCGTCCGGCGGGGCCACGGGGCGGAGAATCACCTCATTGCGGTTGGAGTACAGCCAGTTTATGTACTGGGCGAAGCTGTTTATATAGTCCATGTAGCGACCGAGCTGGGCGTCGGCCATCTCGGCCTTGCTCTCGGCCACGTTGAGCAGGTTTTGCTCCATCTGGCTCAAGAGGGCGGTCTGGCTCTCGCCGGCGGCGGAGTCGCCAAGGTCGGTGCTGTCCCGGATCACCCGGTCGCGCACAGTAATCAGCCCCGCCAGACCCACGGTACCCGTGAGCACCAGCGACGCCACGCACAGCGCCAGGACTATCCTCTGCATACGGCGGCGAATTGGTCTTCTTTTCATCTCCATAAGCTGTTTCCTCCGCTGAAGGCTCCGGGTGGGGCCGTGATTTTCCCAGGTGTGATAGGATCACACAACTATATGTACGTGGTTCACGCCGCCGGAATATCTGTGCGAGGCCCTGAGCGCCCGGTGGCGTATGAGCTTCAGGGACATAAGGTCCATCTCGTCCTCGCCCTTGCGCATACGCATGGGGCTGTAGCGGGCGCCGGGATAGTCCAGCTTCACCGAGCAGGAGTCGTCGCAGTCCACGGTGACGGTGACGGTGGTGTCCGGCAGATTCGCCAGCACGCGGATGGAGACCTCCTCCACGATGTTCTGGAGCTCAAAGAGCTTTCGCCGGTTGACCCGGCCCTCCGGGAGGAGGGCGTCCTCCAGAAGCTCGCTGAAGATGCCGACGCTCTCCGGGTCTGCGGTGATGGCGCCGGTCACGTCGTGGCGGCGGTGGCGCCAGGGCGGCAGGACCGGCTCCACGCAGAAGATGGAGCTGGCCAGCACCAGCACCGGAATACCAACCAGCGCGCCCATGGATATGTATCCCGCCGCGAGGGCGAGGCCCCACGCCCCGGTGATTATCCGGCACACAAGCGCGGACAGGGCGGCGGAGGCGGCGAGCAGCAGGCTGTATCTTACATAATGTACGGGTTTTTTAAGGTGAACCCGGTTTCCGGGGAAGGCGTGCCAGCCCAGCCAGAGGACGAGCCCGCAGATCAGGGCGCTCAGCGCCTCCGTCGCGGCGTCCGGCCCGGGGGCGGGCAGGATAATAGAGCCAAGAATCGCGCCGGCGGCGCAGCCCACGGCTCCCGATGGACCCAGAAGCAGGCCCAGCACCGGGGGCAGGAAGTTCTTTATGCCCACCATGGAGCCGTACCGGAGAAAGTTGGTGGCCCGGACGGGGATGTCGAGGAGGGCGTAGATCACGGCGGAGCCGACAAGGTAGACGGCGTTTGAGAGGACGTCACTTTTTTTCATGGCGGAGCCTCCTCTCAAGAGCGCCGAAGACGGTGGAATCGGCAAGCAGTATGCCCGCCACCATCACCACCGCGCCGATGACGCGAAGGACGGTGATCTTCTCCGGGGCTGAGCCGAAAACGGCGGTGAGCACCGGGGAGACAGCCATGGTCATGATGATCTCGGTGGAGAATATCAGCGACACACTCAGGGCGCTTACGTACCTCTGGGCGTAGAGCTGCACCACGCCGTAGACGCCGCGCATGAAAAAGCTTATGAATATGACGCTGCCCCAGAAAGCGGGGTCGGTGGGCAGGCGCATCTGGGCCAAGGAGAACTTCGCCCCTATCGCCCAGCAGATGAGGGCCATCATGGATCTGAAAAACTGCTCGCCCATGACGAGGATGGAGGGGTTGGACCCGGTGGTGAAGCGCTCCGCCGTGATGATGTAGCCGGCGAAAAAGATGTCGGCAATGAGCAGGTAGAGGATATGTACGTCCATCAGGCCCTTTACGTTCAGATCCATCATGAAAAACAGCCCCAGGAGCACCACGGCGATACCTATAAGGCTGTTTTTTTCCGGCTTTTCCTTGAAAAGCACCAGGGATATCACCGGGATGAACACAAAATAGGCGCTGAGCACGCAGGCGCTGACCGTGGCCCCCACGCCGGAGGAGCCCAGGAGAAGAAAGAGGTTGAAGCCCAAGGTCTCCGCCGCCATCACAAGGGACTGGAGCACCTGCTTTTTGTCGATACGGTTGAGCTCGTTGAAGAAAAGGAGCAGCGTTATGAGAAAGCCCACGATCCCCGTGATGAACAGGAACGCAAAGTGTGAGACGCTGTCCGGTACCCCGGCAAGGAATGCATACTGCACCGCCGCGAAGAAAGTGATGGTAAACAGCGAAACGCTGGCCTCTGTCTTGTTCACTCCGCCGCCTCCCTCGCTATGATCTTCTCCATGAGGATGTCGGGCTTGTAGCTCATCTTGGCCTTGCGAAGGCCGGGTTCGCCTACGTCCTCCTCCCGGTTTATGTAGGTGAACCCGCCGCAGCACATGCGGACGATCTCCCGGTTGAGCACACGGTAGATGTCGTCGTAGCGCCTGTCGCCCTTCTCGATGAGCACGTCGTAATGGGTGTGGGAGAGGGGCACGCCGTAGGCGTAGCCCGCAAAAACGCCGTCCACGTAGGCCACGATGCCGGAGAGACCCAGCTCCTCAAAGTGGTCAAGGCCCTTTTGGATAAATGTGTTCTCCAGCTCCAGCTGCACATCCTCCTCATTGCTCTGACCGGAGGCCATCCAGAATTCCTGGAAGGCACGGACCTCGTCCAAAAGCCCCGTGTCCATGGGGACTATCCGGGCGCGGTCGCCGTAGCGGTTATAAAAGGCGTTCACCTCGTGCCGGCGGGAGTGCATGTCGGGGCCGGACAGTTCAGCCAAGCGCTCACGGGTGTAGATATACTCCGACCAGTCGCGGCTGGGCTCAAAGGTGAAGCGTCCGGGGAGGAGCTTTTCTATCGCGGCGGCGCCGGAGGCGGTAAGCGTCTCGAACCGGACGCGGCGGCCGCTTGCGTGGGCGTCATTTAATATGTCGATGAGCGCCCGGCGCAGCCCCGCCTCGTCGGAGGGGTCGCCCATGGGCATGAGGTAGATCCGTTCGGTATCGGTCTCCCTCCCCGCCCGGTGGACGGTGAGGAAGCCCCCCTCCTCACGAAATTCGTCGGCGTATTTGGCAGTCATTGTATACATAGCCGTAAAGGAGTGCTGGCATGAGCCCTCACCCCATCTGTACATATACCCGTCGATGAGCGCCTTGTCCCCAAGGGTCACCGGCCTGTATACCTTTGTATTTACATCCATTTTTTATTCTATAGTCAGTATATCAATAAACCCGGTGACGTCGAATATCTCCATGATCGTCTCGTTCACGTGCCGGACGACCATCTTGCCCTGCCTGTTCATGGTCTTCTGGGCCGCCAGGATAACGCGAAGTCCGGCGGAGGAGAGATATGCCAGATCCTTCATGTCGAGAACGAGATTCTTGACGCCGCCAAGGGAGCCCTTGAGCTCCGCGTCAAGCTGGGGAGCGGTGCTGGTGTCCAGCCTTCCGCCTAAAAGCACCGTGAGATTTGAGCCGTCCTGCTGTTTTGTGATAGTCATTGATATGTGACCCCTTTCAAAAAAGTGATGTCCGCGCTCACGCGAATCGTTTTTCCAATGTGAGGATGTTCATCCCGTCCTCCCGGCGGTACGAGACGTTGTCCATGGCCTTTTTCACCATGAGTATGCCGAGACCGCCGATGCGCCGCTCCTCAGCCGAGAGAGTGATGTCCGCGTCCGGCTTTGCCAGCGGGTCGAATGCCACGCCATGGTCGGCAAATTCCACCACCGCCGCGGGCCCCTCGGCAAGGGAGAGCGTTATTTTCGCCTTGCCGTCGGTCCCCTCGGGGTAGCCGTAGTGGGCGATATTTACAAATATCTCTTCCGCCGACACCTCAAGCTGAATAAGCGCCCGAGGCGGACACCCGGCCTCCTCAAAGGAGCCGGTTATATATTTGAGAACGTCGGCAAGGACCCGGTCATCCGCCGGAAATTCCCTCTGCCCAATGAGCTCCGCCATACAGGACCATCATCCTTTCCACACCGTGACCGGCACCAAGCCAAGAACACATCTAACCCATGGATTATACTCCCGATTTGCCATTCGTGCCACATTTCCGCCGTAAACGACGCTCAACCGACGCGAACGGTAAGAAACGCTCCGATTGCGCCGCCCAACCGCGGGAGTATGGGGGACAATACTGCCTCGGATGCTCATGCCTATCCAATTGGTTGAGAATAATTTCATAAATTTTTTTGTCCCCACCTATTGACTTGTTCACGGGTGAACATGGTATTATTATGTTGAAAAATGTAAAAAATGATTTATCGAGCATGACATGAAAGGCGTATCGGTGCCGGCCAAGCAGACCTGATAACGTATCTGTCTTTATGTGACCTTTAACATCACGGCAATTGACAACGAGACTATTGCGCGCTATTTCGGATTATTTTCGGGAAGGTGGTATGGGCTTGATATTTTCTGTCCGTATGTCCACGCCCGGGGAAAACCGTCTTGTAAGCGAAGCGGTCCGGCGCTGGGCGGAGCTTGTGCGCATACCCATCACCGTGCGGGACCTGGTCATCGGCGAGGAGCCGGACATGGACCCCGACATCCTCCTGTGGGACCTTGACGGCGGCGGGGTGCCGCCTGACGCCTTTCGCGGCGGGAAACGGAGCGGCAAGCTTCTTGTGCTGTGCGCCTCAGCCGAGGGCAAGGCAATCGGGAGCTACTCCATGCACCCCGCTGACTTCCTCAAAAAGCCGATGTGCCTTTCCGACCTGCGCCGCGTCCTTGAAAAGGCCGTTGCCGTTTGGCACGATGAGCTTGAGCGCGTGGACGTGCTGTGCGGGGGCTTCAAGCGCAGCGTGCCCCAATATGACCTTATGTGGGCGGAGAGCCGTCAGCACGGCACACTTCTCCACACCCACTGTGAGGATATCCAGACCCGCGAGACGCTCAGGGATTTCTGCGCCCGCCTGCCGGATGGAGTGTTCCTCAGGTGTCAGCGGAGCTTCCTTGTGAACCTCTACCACGTGAAGGAGCTGACCTCCGTGGGCGTGAAGCTGGACGACGGCAGTGAGATACCTGTCGGACGCCGCGTTTGGGAGGAGGTCCAATCAGCCTGCCGTGAGCTTCAGGGCGTCTGGCAGACCGCCGTCTCGCTCTGACGCGCCGCACCTCATAGAAACAGAGGGTATGTGGAAATGAATTTGAACATCGCCGTATGTGACGACCTTAAGGAGGAGCGCGTGGGTCTTTCGCGCATGATAAGGGCCTACTGTCAGGAGCGCGGCATCGACCTGCGCCTGCGCCTCTACTCCTCCGGCAGGGAGCTTCTGGACTCGGTGGAGAGGTCAGGACCGCTGAATATGCTCTTTCTTGACATATACATGCCGGGCCTTTCCGGTGTGGATACGGCAAGAGAACTCCGTAAAACCGACAAAAGCTGCGCTGTCGTATTCGTGACCACCAGCACCGACCACGGCCTTGAGAGCTACGAGGTGGAGGCCAGCGACTACATCGTCAAGCCCGTGCGCTCCGAGGACGTGGACAGGGCGATGGACTGGTACATAAGCCACCTGCCCGAGGAGCTCCGCTCCCTGCGCGTTTACTCCGAGGGGGAGTGGATGGACTACCCGCTTTCCTCCATACTCTACATCGAGATCCTGGACCACCAGTCCTACATACATGTTACAAACCGCACTGTCGTGGTGAGACGGAGCATGAGCGACCTTGTATCCTCCATCGACAGCCCGGATTTCATGCGCTGTCACAGAAGCTATCTGGTCAATTTAAATTACGTCCAGTCCATAGAAAACTGCGACTTTCGCCTGACCGACGGGAC
>CANQVL010000056.1 GCA_947627285.1 uncultured Oscillospiraceae bacterium | reverse complement strand
TCTTGTCTTTTTCATGTGATCACCTCAAATAAATTATTTTTTGCCGGATTTCCGCTTTGTCCTTCCCCACAAGGCGCAGCCGACCGGACGGGGTCGTGGTCCCGCCCAGTCGGCGCGCTTATAATGAGGTGAAGAGGCCGAATCCAACAGCCCCTTCTCCCGGGGTCTCCCTATTTCTTTTCCAGGCAAATCCAAGGGGAAAGGGCTGTTCGGGACAAAATAATCATTTTGCCTCTACATAAGGGCGCACAACGGATTCCGACTGTGCCAAGTATAGCATTATCCGTAAAAAATATCAAGGGGTTTACATCGCAAAACTACATTTTTTTGAAAATATTTTTTGAACGAATGAAATAACGGGGTAACGGAGCCGCAAATCGAGGGCAAAATGATTATTTTGTCCCAAACAGCCCTTTCCCCTTTTAATTCTATATAATACATGTAGAGACAAAATGATTATTTTGTGACTATATAACGAGCTTCATCTTGTCCAGCGCGCGGCGGTGTTCGGCGCCGGTGGTGATGAGGTAAATGCGGGTGGTCTCAACGGAAGAATGACCGAGGACATCGGCGAGCTTTACGATGTCGCGGCTGACACGGTAAAAGGTTCTTGCGAATAAATGTCTCAGGTTGTGGGGGAAGATTTTCGTAGCCTCCACGCCTGTTTTTTTGGCTAAGGCCTTCATCTCCGCCCAGATTTGGCGGCGCGTCAGGGGCTTGCCGCGTCCGGTGAGGAATATCTCGCCGGACGCGGTGTTCTTTTTCCTTGCGTATTTCAGAAGCTTGCGGCAGAGCTTGCACGGCATGAGTATCGTTCTGAGCTTCCCTTTCAGACTTATGCGCGCCTCCCCTGCTCTCGCGGCTTCGACGGTTATATATCTGAGCTCGGAGACGCGGATGCCGGTGGAGCAGATGGTTTCCATGATTAGCCTCAGGCGCTCGGAGGCGGCGTCCAGGAGGCGCTCGTACTCCTCGCGGGTAAGCTCCCTCGACTGCTCTCTGAACGCGCTGCGCTGGACGCGAATGGCCTTTACACGCAGCTCGGGACGGTGGATATAGTCGAAATAGGCGTTCACCGCCGCGACCATGGCGTTGACGGTTGCCGCGGCGTATCCTTCACGCAGCAGCCCGTCGCGCCACTCCGCCACAGCCTCATGTGTCAGGGGTGCGTCTGCCATATCCGTCAAAAATCTCGCGACCGCGCGAAGGTACTGCTCCCGCGTCCCCTGCGACCTTTCCTTCCCTCTCAGCTCCGCCTCAAAACCCATAAGTTCCTTTTCCATTCCGCTTCCGCTCCTTTGTTGTTTTTGACTTATTATATCCCATGAGCGGCTGGTAAAACAATTTGGTATTATACTCCTTATCATCTGTTATAATTTTTGATTCTTTAAAGCGACAGCAATCTCAAAAACGGTGGCATTTTTTATTGAAAAAATTTTGCCACTTCTGACTCCCATACTATCTCAACCGTCTCCCCATTCACAGTCGCAGAAAAACGCGCTACGAGCTCATTGTTCAGGAACAGGTCAGCTTTCCCGTTTCCCGTCTCTAACGCCTCCTCAACCGCTTTCTCTCTCGCCTTATAATACTCCATCGCATATTCTGCCTGGAGTATTTCCTGTGTATCTCCATTTTCAACAGCTCTCTCAAACTGTCTCTCATATTTTCTCACATGCTTTTTCCTTTGCGCAAAAGCAGAGATCTTTATCTTCTCGGTTTTAGGAATTAGCTCAAAGCCATCCAATTCGCTCCAATAGCAGCGATATCTCCCATCTTCCGTAGCGGAAAATGCGATAAAACAGGTGGGCAGGACAGAATCCTCAAAAGCAGCAGAAGCCTTTCCTTTCTTTTCCGCGAGATCCAGAAGGTCTAATACCTTCTTCAGAAAAGATATGTATTGAACTGCCGCCACGAGTGTCCGACGAGACTCTTGTATATCTTCCTCGGTTACTCCTCTATGCATCTGAGTGCTTCTAATGATAATCTCGCTGTTTTCAATTATGGAATCTATGTTGGATCGGATATTGCCAAGCGTAGTGATATAATAGATCATGTTTAAAACCTCTCTTATTTCTGAATTTAGGTCATTCTTGCAACTGTTAGTTTTAGAAATTCAGTTTTCAAGGAGCAAGCTCAAATAAAAAGGCAGAGAGATATCGTGAAAAAACACGAAACCTCTCTGACGATCGCCCAGGCGCTAATTATATTCCGTATGTGGATAAATGTCAAGCGCCCTAAATTTTGCCCCTCTCAGGAGATTTCTCTGCCAAGAGGGGCATCCGCCCCAGCCTCTGAGTAGGCTTTCGGCGCAAGGGGTTGTACAAAAGGCGTTACATGTGCCTCAGGGAGAAAAGAAAAACCACGAGGCAAGAAAGAAGGTTTTGAAGCAGAGGCAGCTGCTTCTAAGCTATTGTCCCGAAAGAAAAGGATTAATAACGGGACCAGATATTTCGCGGCGCAGCTCAAACTCTTGATGAGGAGCACTTCGCCTGAACAAAATTGCTTGCTGTGCAAACTCGACGCTATTTCTCGTTTGTGGCGAAGTGTTGAGCCGTAAGCGTCAACTCACACAAAAACACCCCTGAGAGCCACCACTTTGGCCTCTCAGGGGTGCACAACTATCTTGCAATCAAATAAACTTCCACGGTACCAGCTCCACCGCCGGTCTGCGGCTCGCTTCTGTCAGTGCCCACGTGAGGTACCTGTACGGGTCCAGGCCGTTCTCCTTCGCCGTCTCTATGAGACTGAACAGCACAGCGCTGGTTTGGGCTCCGCCGGGGGTGTTGGCGAAGAGGAAGTTCTTCCGGGAGATCACGAACGGCTTGATGCTCCGCTCCGCTCGGTTGTTGCTCAGCTCGATCCTACCGTCCTCCAGGAACACCGTCAATGTCTGCCATTGGTTCTTCAGATACGTCAGTGCCTTCCCCAACTCAGACTTCGGCGCCGCTGTCCTGGTATTCGCCCACGCCAACATGGCGTCCAAGACCGGCTTCGACCGCTCCTGACGCCTCTCTTTCCGCTCCTCCGGAGTTAAATCTGCATATTCTTCGCTCCGCCGTGGGGGATCGCTTGCCTTTCGGCACGGACTTTGTGGCCTCATCGAACCCCCTCCGGGCGTGGGCCCAGCATCCTACATGTCTCACGTTATCCAGACCGCTGTACCCCGCGTACCCATCCGTCTGCAGGTACCCCCTGAACCCCTCCAGGAACTTCTTCGGGTACTCCTGCCCCCGGCCCGGCTGGTACTCATACAGCACGATGGGGCGTTCCGCGTCCCCGCTGGTCCTGTACAGCCACATCCAGCTCTTCGACTGAGGGGCTTTCCCTGGCTCGTGTAGCACCTGCAGCTCCGTCTCATCCGCGTGGGGCAGATCGTGCTTCACGAGCTCCCTTCGCAGCTCGTCGTAGACGTATTTCAGGTAGTTGTCCGTACTCCACATCAGCCAGTGGACATGGTCTGGCGGCTCAGAAGGATGTTCTGCCGCTTGAGCTCCTGCTCCTGCCGGTACAGGGAACTGCCCATCACGAACTTCTGTACCGCGATGTGCGCCACCGCCTCCGGGGAGGCGAACCCGCCCGGAATCAGGGGAGGCTCCTTCGGCGTCTTCACCACCGGTGTGCTGACGTCATTCTTCTCGCAGCTCCGGCAAGCGTAGGTGTGGTAGACGTCCCTCTGGATGTATGCCTCCGCCGGTTTGAACTTCAGCGTCTCCTTGACCTCGGTCCCAATGTCCTCCATGACCTCGCCGCACTGAGGGCACTGGCGCTCCTCCTCCGGGAGCGTGTGGTCTACGACGACGGTCTTGATGTCCGTGGGCACGATGTCCCTAACGCTGCCGCTCCTCTTCTGGCGCACATGGGCCACCACGGGAGTGGGCTCGGGCTTCTCCTCATCCGCATATACCTCGGCCTCGTTGAACAGAAGGCTCAGCTGCTCCATGCCTTCCTCTGAGATCCTCTCTGAGGACGAGCCGAAATGGCGATGGCGGACCAGACGCAGCTGCTCCATGAGCCAGTCGATCTGTGCCTTCATGCCCTCATATTCCGCACGGGAAATGGTCACCATTTCCTCCGTGGTACTTGTGTTCAAAGCATCATTTTCCATGACCTTATTGTACCACAAAAGGCGTGAAAAGTCCAGTGTTTTCAAGGCTTTTCGACGTTTTAAATAATGCTCAGCCCCGTCACTGGCCGGTGGGCTTTTGGCTGTTCCACCTTCAGCCCCTCCATAAGCCAACGGTACTGCTGCGGCGTGATTTGCCGCACCTCGGAGTCCGTCCGCGGCCACTGGTACACGCCCTGCTCCAGGCGCTTGTACAGCAGGACGAACCCGTTCCCCTCCCAGTACAGCGCCTTGATCCTGTCCCGGCGCCTGCCGCAGAAAAGGAAAAGCGCCTCCTGGAATGGGTCCAGGTCGAACTCGCTCTTCACAAGCCCTGCCAGGCCGTCTATTCCTCTCCGCAGGTCTGTGTACCCGCAGGCTATGTACACGGGGGCAGGCGCAGTTGAAGTCGTTCAGCATACCGTCAGCGCCCTCACAATGGCCGCCACGGTCTCCGCGTCGGCCCCCGTGTACACATCCACTGAGGCGGGACCTATACGCACCGTGGCAGCGACGCTGGCCTCGGACTGTTGGGCACTGACTCTCGCGAATCTTGGCCCATCCTGCTGCTCCTCCACCATGGCCTCGAATACTTTCTTCTGCCAATTGTAATACGTCTTTACATTGATCCCATTCTCCTGGCACCACCGGCTGACCGGCATTCCGCTTCCCCGGCACTCAGCCACCCGCTGGCTCCATACCTGCAGATTTGCCATCTTACCCGTTCCCCGAATCGTCATCTCGTTCATGCTCTGCCTCTGTTCTCTGTAATCCTCTGAGATTCCCTGAGTGTCTATGAGACTCCATGGCTGAGCCATAGAGTCTCGTAGAGTCGCTGGTTTTCCTGTACATTGTTTCACAGAGTTCGGGTGAAGGGAAGATGTGGGCTGGGTTGACGGTTACCAAAATGCATCCAAAAAACGGGGCTGTGAAAAAGAGCAGGTTAATGCTCGTTTTTTCACAGCCCTTTTTAATGCCTTATTTTAATCTGGGAAAACAAGGTTATGCGTAAGGGAGCTGAGTTATTTCTCCATCTGATCGTAGAGGGCGAGAATAGTCGCAAGTTGGAATCTCTTGGACGTTCCGGCGGGGTCAAACTTGTTGTCACTGCCGGTTATTATGCCCTTCATAGTGCACCATGCCACAGCCTCACGTGCCCAGTCAGAGATCTCGTCGGCGTCATCGAAAGTGAGGTTGAACATCCATTCGCCTGTGAATCCGCCTGTTCCGAGCTTCTGTTCGTAGAAGTACAGCATAGCCGCCATCTGCTCGCGGGTAATGATGTCGTCGGGCTTGAAGGTACCGTCGCCAAAGCCGGAGACGATTCTCTCGCTTACCGCCCAGCGGATAGCCTCGGTGTACCATTTGCCCTCGGGGACATCGGTAAAGGTCAATAAATAGTTGACCACTGGCTTACCCTCAAGATTCCAGAGGATACCTGCCATCTGAGCACGTGTAACGGTGCTGTCGGTTCCAAAGACGCCGTCATCGAAGCCCTGCATGAGACCGTGGGTTATGGCGTAGTCAACATAGGTGTGATACCACTGTGTCACGTCCAGATCGGAATAAGCAATGGACGGGCACTTATATACCGTTGTCGTAACAGTGACGTTGGAGGCAGGCATAGTGAAGGTGTAAGTGCCGTCTTTGTTGTCCTTGACTGCTACCACGGCGCCTGAGGCGGAGGTGACGGTAAAGTTGGAAACGTGGTAGTCCCTCTCAGGATTCACAACGACTGTTATTTCGGTACCGGTCACAGCCCTGCTGTTGTTCGCGGTAACGTCACAATGGTCGGGTTTAACAACGGCAACACTATACAAGCTGGGAGCTGGAGCAGGAACGTAAGTAAAGGTGAAGGTGCCTGGTGTGGGACATTCCTTTCGGTAGCTGCCGACGGCCGTAAGCATATCCTCATCAATTACTACACCGGAAGCGCCCACGAGCGTCACTGTAAGCTCACGACCAACCGTGGCTGTACAGTCGGGCTTGTATATCGTGATAACATCACCGTCAGAAGCCGCGTTTACTGCCTTCTGGAGAGTGGTATAGACGTAACCGTTCACCATAGCAACAGCGTCTTCAGGCTCCGTGCTGAAGAATACAAAGGGACTGAGTCCGTCAACAGAGGTAAAGGTTGCCGTCAGTGTTTTGTCACCGCCATGGGTTACCTTTACCGGATGGTAATGGTAGTCGTTGCCGCCCTTGCTGTGTCTTACGAGCATTGTGCTCTTGTCCGCGTCGGTAAAGTCCATAGGAAGCCCAATCCAAAGAGTAACAGGACTGTTTGTGCTTACCTCTTTCTCAGTTCCTTCCATGGCAACAGCGTTAACCTGACCCTGTTCACCGGACTTCACAATATCAGCATCATCTCCCGCGGTTGTCGCCAGCAGGCGGTAGTGGGCGCTTATGTCTACCGCTAAGGTCTTGCTATCGTCCACTTCTGTGTATCTGCCTATCCCTATCTTCAGATATGTCTCGGCAACAACACGGACATTGTCACCCGGGTTTACAGTCACATCGGGTGCTTGTTCCAGTGCCTCTTTGGCTTTGGTTATGTCATCCGCGTTGACAGAGACGGTCCCCACAGCGGCATTCAAATCGTTGGCACTGGGAGTAGATGATTTAAGCGCGTTTATTATTTCATCTTTTTCATCTTTTTGGACATTCTCTGGGAATGCACCATCCGGAGCACTGACCTCGGGATCGCCTACCACCTTGACAGCGGAATCGTTGTTGGAAACATGAACAACGCAGGCTCCCACAACCATGGTGTCGGTCTTGAGCTTCACCAGAATATATGCGTAGCCCTCAGACACCGCAGTAACTATACCGTTTTCGTCCACCGTTGCCACGTCTTCATTGTAGGAGGTAAACAAAAGCTCCCTGTTCTTATCCAGCGTTGGCTCCGGTGTGAGAGTCACGGCATTTTTTAGGTTGCATGTTTCGCCAACCGGCAAATCCACCGAAGCATCTTCGACAGTCATGCTTTCAGCCAGGACCGGCTCGCATATCACGGCGAAGTCCACATGATACCTGCCGTCCTTTGTGGCGGCCCGGATATAACTGACACCTGGCTTGGAAGGAGTAAAACGGGCGCCGTTCTTAATGCTATATCCTATTGATTCGCCTACAAATGTCTGCAAGCTGCCTCCGCTGTCTTCTGTCACCGTCCACTCAAAGGGACCATAGAGTTCGTCGGGACGTACATAGCCGCTGTTGTCCGGCTGTTTGTTTTCCAGGTTCGCGCCTTCCAACGCTTTTCCATCAGCGCGTATGACCAGTTCACTGTCGGCTCCGTAAGGCGCGTAATTCACGCTTATTTCACCGGTCTCGGGATCATAATCCCAATCATATTTGGAGGTTTCATAATTATCCGAGGGATATCTGGTACAAACGTGAACAGAATCCTTATCCGGAAGCTCAAAGCCAGGCTGCGCTATAAGCTTGCCCGTCCATGGTGAGCCAAGGCCGGCAAAGTCAGGTCCCTCCAGCCAAAGACCCTCTGCAGGATCAGTGGAATTGACACCGCCGTACTCCTGGAAATCTTTCGCGGTATAGAGTTTGACAGGCACAGTCTCATGCCCCTGCTGACGGTACTTTGCGACCAAAACAGCCGTCTCGCCCATAGTGACATAGACTGCCTGATCCCCATCTCCGGTGCTGACGTCAGAGATGAGTCCATCGTCCTCCTCGGACTGGTAAAGAGCCGCCCAGTCAATTGTCATGGATCTGGTAACTCCGTTGAGCGTCACGTTTAGAACGCCGCTGCCGGCAGGTACCGGAATCGGTTTTCCCTCTTCATCCACAAGGGTTCCTACTGTGTCATAATTCAGGAATATCTCGCCTGCCGTAAAGTCTCCGGAGGAGGATGTTACATTCACAAGACCGGCATAATTCTGTGCCGTCTCATCGTCCTCGGAAATGATCCAGCTGCTTCTATCGGGATCGATTATCACATCAGCGGGCTGCAAATCTACCACCTTGACGGTGATGCCGCCATCCGGACTGAGGGTGGAGAATCGGTCGATAGACAAGCTAAAGTCCTCTACCTCGGTAGGCCACTCGTCTACCACTACCATGCATGTTGCGGTTCTGCTGCCCTTCTCCACTGTAATAATCGTCTGACCGGGGTGCAGACCGACCACATGACCGTAATCATCAACAGAGGCGACGTTGGGGTCACTGGATGTACGGACAATGCTGCCTCCGGGATTTGTGTTGTCAACAACGGTCAAATCAAAGCTGCTACCCACATGGAGCCGCGCAGAGGTCTGAGACAGCAACAGCTCATCCGGAGTCTCCATGCCTTTTATACGGATAACGTAGTCGCGTTCGTTGCCGGCATAGTCTGTAAGGGCGATGATCACGTTACCGCTCAAATCGCTATAGCCGGTATAAATCAGATCTGTATCGATTTCGTATTCGCCAAGGGCAGGGGTATATAACAATTCGTTGAGATACGGATAGTACCTCTCAGTCATATATTCCATTTTGCCGTTATACTCTCTCTGCGCCTCCGGATACACGGACACAGAAGCTATGGAGCCCACACTGTCTGTAACACGCCCTTTGATGTGATATTTTCCATCGCTCTTGGTAACTTTTATGGTGCTGTTTTCAAGTTCCGGGGCACGGAGGTCTATGAGCAGAGGGAACTCGATCACATCGCCCTCTGTGTTCATTTCATGACCGTTAAATGTAGGCCATGTCTCCTGTTTCTTCAGATCAATAAGCTCAAAGTTGGTGCGCAGAGTATTTCCGTAGCTCTCCTCGGGCACCTTGTCACCCTTGTACTCACCGTCGCCAAATGCCATGATGGTGAAGGTGCACTTGGTGCCATCGGGAAGTGCGGCTCCATTCATGTCGGTGCCGTCCCATGGGATAATATAGTTCGCCGACACGGGGAAAGCGCCCTCCACAGAACCGTCTGTGTAGTAATAGCTGCGAGTCATATATGGGAGGTAATCAGAATAGTAGAGATCGCCGTTGTCGGCATTGCGCACCTCGAAAACGATCACCTTGGCATCGCGCAGCTGCAGCAAATTCAGGTTGTTGACGGTATCCATCCTGCCGTCATCGTTAGGTGAAATGGCAAAATTTTCTCTGTGGAAAACTGTCTGCGGAGCTGATGTGCCCACAGCGGATGGGTCTGCCAGATTCACTCCAAGGTCTATGAAGTCACTCCCGGTGTAGAAGCTGACAATGGAGGGGCCCCAGGTGCAGGGGTGGTTCTCAAGATCGAATATATCGTCGTAATTCTTGGTCCAGCCTCCGTTGGGCTTGGACTCACCGTCTATACAGCTGTCAAACCACATGGCAGTGTCAAAGATGGGAGCCTTGGTCCAGTCGCCACGGAAGCCCATAAAAGGCAGTCCAATTTGAGGCTTTCCAACGGAGGAGTTGAGCACAACATAACCCTCTACATAAGTGCCGTTTTGGAAGAGCCGGTCCGTCTCAGCCGCGGCGTCACCGTCTATTGTTACGGTGAGCGTAACGGTTGTACTGCTATTTGGCGAAACGGATATACTGCCGGTGTCCACAGAGGCATTCAGCTCCACGTCGCTGTCAAGCACATGCACCTGACCGTTGCCATAGCTGCCGGTACCAGGACGCATAACGGTGACCTGGGGAGAATACGTCAATGCTTCATTGGACATATTGTGGACAGTGAACGTCAGTTCAAAGCTGTCGCCAACCCGGTCTCCGAGTTCTATCTTGTCAAGGGTCTGATCTGCCACGGTGATATAGGCGGGTGTAGTTATCGCCGCACCAACGTTCACAAGACCGGCGCCCTGGCGGCGGGGAGAATAAAACGCTCCGTCTTCGCTCTGGGGAAGCGCGGTACTCATAAGCAACAGGCTCGTCATCCTGTCAGCGCCCATTCCGGAAGGCAAAGTCACCTGCTTGTTGACGTACTGCTTGACGATTGCGGCAAGTCCGGTCATGTGAGGAGCGGCCATGGAGGTGCCGCTCATCATGCCGTAGGAACCCTCATAATCGTTGTAATTCCCAGCGTCGCGTTCATACTCCCCGTCAAAGAGGGCGGACCAGATATTACCGCCTGGAGCTGTCAGCTCCGGCTTGAGCTGCAGTGTGGGCGAAGCACCCCAGGAGGTGAATTCGGACATCTTTCCTCCGCTTGACCATTGCGATATTTCCGGCTGGGCAGACACGGACTTTAGATATGGTTCCTTACCTTCTGTGATTGCCTGGGCTATCGCCTTACCGGTATTACCGGAAACGCAGCAGCACACCACCTTAGGAATGTCGCCAACTCCAATGCCGAACGGTTCGTCGCTGGTATCCTCCGGGTCGTAGAAAATAACGCCAAGCACGCCCATGGTCCCATTGTAGTTTCTAAACTGCTCGGCATTATTGATCTTTGTTTCAAAGGTCATGGGATACCCGCTGGAGCTTCCACGCTTAACAAGCGCGATCCCTGTTTTCTGGAGGTTGTAGCTATAGCCGAATACACCGGCAAAGTCGCTGTATTCTCCGTATCCGGCGTCATAAATGGGAATGCCGTTGAGATTTCCCTTATTCTCGCTTATATATTCGTCGCTGAACTGACCAACCATAGAGCCTTCAAAGGGCTCCATGTATGAAGCCTTCACGCTGTCCTGATCATTCGCGCCCCAGTACAGTATGCTGTTTGCCGTCACAGTGCTGTTGATGGAGGCAATAGCGATATTGCTCTCATACACTGCGGGTGAACTCATGATGCTGATGTCGGGGTTGTCTGTCAAGTAATAGTCTCCGTCGTATATAGTGTGGTCATTGTCGCCCAGGTTGTTATTCTGTCCGGAGAAATAGCTGTTCCCTGCAGAGGTCATCATGATAACTCCCGCTTCGGCAACCCTTTCGCAGACGTCGCCCTCCATAGTGTCATCATCCGCAAAGCCGCTGTCAGCGCCCAGAGAAAGGTTGATAACATCGGCGCCAAGAGCCACAGAGTCCTCCAAAGCGCTGAGCAGATATTGCTCGTAAGTAAGAGCGCCTGTGTCGTCAAAAACCTTCATGGCCAGTATTTGCGCATCGGGCGCAACGCCGGAGAAGATAATTCTCCCGTCTGCCTCCTTTGCAAAGCCAGCGGCAGTACCGGCGACGTGGGTTCCGTGCTCCTCACCTTCCTCGCCAGGATACACATTCAGATCTCCGGAGATCAACACATTGCCCTCCTCGTCCGTGGCTCCCACGGCATAGTCAAAGGCATACGGCACCTTTAGAGTCTTATAGTAGCCCCTCTTGGCAACAGAAAGAAGCTGAGTTGCGTCAAGGCTGTTGCTGTTCACAAGTTCCATTACAGCATCCTCGTCTGCATAGCGGACGAAGCTCTTGGGATCTTCACTGTAGAATGAGTCATCGCTGAAGGCTTGGTGAACATGGCGCAGGCCCTCTACATTCTCAAATATATTGGGCTTATCAGGATCAGGCGTTTCTGACCAAATCGACCACTCCAAATCAAGACCGGTATCAAGTATGGCAACAACCATTCCTTGACCGGTATAGCCGGCTCCCCATGCCGTGTCCAGCCCGACCATATCATAGCTATAGCCTGCCGTGCCTACCGTGTCATGGGATATGCTTTCATTTTCAGGCAGCGTATATGTGCGCTCCACATATGCGCGCTTTACTCCGCCGATCTCGTTGATCTCATCCAGCAAACCGTAAGGCACGCGAACGGCAAACGCGTTTACCAGCGTCGTCCAACGGGCGACAGGCTCCATCGCGGGACGTGCGGAAATTGTGGAATATGTCGACGGAAAGAGCGCGGATATCTCCTGAAGAACGCTATCCTGCATTGCCTCCAGTTCTTGAGGGATGCCTTCCTCGTATGCAGCCCCTATGTATTCCGCCACGGCTTCGCCTGCCGTCTGACCATCCGTGCTGATTGTGGCAATATCGCCATATCCGTCCAGCAGTGCCGGGGCGTTTAGCTGCACCATTACGGTGACCATCTCATCGTCGGCATATTTGGGTTGGGACAGCGGCTCGCGCCCCTCCGATTCATTGAGGAGCAGGCTGCCGGGCAATTCCTGCGCCTCCACTGTCCATTCGCTGCTTTCAGCGCCTGACCCCGCTGCCAACGCCGCGGGGATCGCGCCGAGCAGCATTGTCATCGCCAGCAGCAACGCTGGGATTCTTCTTCTCATACTCTGTCCTTCCTTTTCCTTTATTCTGTGCCATCGACCGATGTTTGCGACAAAAGAATTATTTTGTTCTAT
>CANQVL010000055.1 GCA_947627285.1 uncultured Oscillospiraceae bacterium | reverse complement strand
GGTCCTGTCGGTGATGGTGAGGACCCGGACCTGGACGGGGGCGAGCCAGGTGGGGAAGGCGCCGGCGAAGTGCTCGGTGATCACGCCGATAAAGCGCTCGATGGAGCCGAGGACGACGCGGTGGATCATGACAGGGCGGTGCTTTGCTCCGTCCTCGCCGGTGTACTCCAGCTCAAAGCGCTCGGGAAGCTGGCTGTCCAACTGGATGGTGCCGCACTGCCAGGTGCGTCCCAGGGAGTCGGCAAGGTGGAAGTCCAGCTTGGGGCCGTAGAAGGCTCCGTCGCCCTCGTTGACGGTGAAGGTCTTGCCCATGGCTGTAATGGCTGCCTTCAAAATGTCCTGGTTGCGCTCCCACTCCTCCACCGTACCGATGTGGTCCTCGGGCATGGTGGAAAGCTCTATTTCATACGTCAGCCCGAACACGTTGTATACCTCGTCAAAGAGGCGCACCGTCTCCTGGATGACATCCTGCATCTGCTCGCGGGTCATGAAAACGTGGGCGTCGTCCTGGGTGAAGCAGCGGACGCGGAACAGACCGTGGAGAGCGCCGGAGAGCTCGTGGCGGTGGACAAGCCCCAGCTCGCCCACACGAAGGGGCAGCTCGCGGTAGGAGTGGGGCTCGGACTTGTAGACCAGCATACCGCCGGGGCAGTTCATGGGCTTGATGGCAAAATCCTCGTCGTCAATGACGGTGGTGTACATATTCTCCTTGTAGTGGTCCCAGTGACCGGAGCGCTCCCAGAGCTTGCGGTTCAGGATTATGGGGGTGGAGATCTCCACGTAGCCGTACTTCTTGTGGACCTGGCGCCAATAATCTATGAGGGTGTTTTTCAGCACCATTCCCTTGGGCAGGAAGAACGGGAAGCCGGGGCCCTCGTCCATCAGCATATAGAGCCCGAGCTCACGGCCCAGCTTGCGGTGGTCCCGCTTTTTTGCCTCCTCGATACGCTGGAGGTACGCGTCCAGCTCCTCCTTTTTGGGGAAGGCTATGCCGTAAATGCGCTGGAGGGTCTCGCGGTTGGAGTCGCCGCGCCAGTAGGCGGCGTTGCAGGCGGTGAGCTTCAGGGCGTTTCCCTTGACGCGCCCGGTGGAGTCCAGGTGCGGGCCGGCGCACAGGTCGGTAAACTCGCCCTGCTTATAAAAGCTGATGACCTCGCCCTCGGGGAGGTCGTTTATCAGCTCCACCTTGAAGGGCTCGTCAGCCATGAACCTCAGCGCCTCGTCTCTGGGGAGCTCAAAGCGCTCGATTTTCAGCTTCTCCTTGCAGATCTTGCGCATTTCCGCTTCAATTTGCTCCAAATGCTCCGGCGTAAAGGCAAAGGGGGCATAGAGATCGTAGTACCAGCCCTCGTCGATGGCGGGGCCGATGGCCAGCTTCACCTCGGGCCAGAGCCTTTTCACAGCCTGAGCCATGATGTGGGAGCAGGAGTGCCAGTAGGTGTGCCGGTACTCGGGGTTTTCAAAGGTGTACAGGTTTTCTTCGGACATATGCTTTTCCTCCTTTTTGATTTTGGGGGAGGGATAAAAATAAGCCCCACCCCTAACCAGGGGTGAGGCGTTATACGCTCCACGGTTCCACCCTGCTTACGGACAGTATACCCCGCCCGTCGCTTTGTGCTCGCTTTAACGGGCGAATCCCGTTCCGGTCGTCCCGGACAGCTCGGGAGCGGTCTCCCCGCCGTCTCCACAGGGCGCTTCCACCGTGTGCGCCCCTCTCTGGGTGGTCCTTGCGGCTCGTTCTCCGTCAGTGCCGATTTGAGCACAGTTTAGCACCGAAAATACCGATTGTCAAGGAGTTTGTGGAGGTAATTTTATCCCCTGTTTCCGTCACCGGGCTCCTTGCGCATTGACGGCGGGGAAAATTTGTATTATAATGGGGGCATCACAAAAAGGAGGTCATTTTTATGACTGTACTAATGATCGTTTTAAGCATTCTCATGATAATCTGCGGCGTGGACTGCATGGTCACGCCGGTGGAGACCTTCTCCGCCCTGGGCTGGATCGCCGGCGTCGCCATAATCTTCTCCGGCGCCTCCGCGGTGTTCCGCTATGCCTCCGGCAGGGACGGGCGCAGCGTATGGGAGCTGGTGGGAGGTATCGCCGGCTTGCTTTTCGGCGGCTTCATCGTCATCAACGCCTTCGCCCAGTTCGCCGCCAATATGGTGATCGCCTACGCCGCCGCCATATGGCTTGTCATCTACGGTATCTGCGGCATATCCGAGGCGCTGAAGCTCCGCAAGCTCAATATGGAGCTCCCCAGTGACCTTCGCACCGCCGGCTGGCTCGTGGTCATGATCCTCGGCGTCGCCACCGCCGTCATCGGCGTGGTCTGCGTCTTCCAGCCCATGATAACCATGCTCTCCGTGGGGCTCATCATCGGCGTCTCCATCCTCATCTCCGGCATAAAGACCCTGGTGCTTTCTATCCAGATAATCAGGGCAAAATAATTTCCCCGCCCGGACTGGGCCTTTGGGCTCCGCGCGGGCGGTGAGACGGGAGGGAGAAATGAAAAAAATACTGCGCCGTGCCCTGACGGTAGTGCCGGCGGTGATTCTACAGGTGCTTGTGTACCTGCTCCTGTTCACCTGGCTGAAGCCCTGGGCCGCGGCAATAAACATCATTTTCGGCGTTCTGGCGCTGATACTTGTGCTGTACCTCATGACAAAGCGCGACGAGAGCACCTACCGCATCCTGTGGCTCGTGCTGGTGCTCACCTTCCCCCTTGCCGGGGCGCTTTTGTACCTTATACTTGGCAACAAGCACTCCATGGCGCCCATACGCAAAAGGCTCGCCAAATCTCTGCCCCTCCCGCCGGAGGAGGACGCCTCCGCGCCCCTTCTTCAGGAGGTGGAAAGGGAGGACAGGCGCCTTGCCCAAACCCTCCGGCACCTCCAAAGCAGGACCGGTATGCCCCTCCGTCAGGGGCGGGAGACAGAATATTACCCCTTGGGCGACGATATGTTCCCTAGGATGCTGGAGGAGCTGGAAAAGGCAGAGAGGTTCATTTTCGTTGAGTACCTTATCATCGAAAACGGGCTTTTCTGGGATTCCCTCACCGAGATAATGGCGCGCAAGGCCTCCGAGGGCGTTGACGTGCGCGTCATGTACGACGATCTGGGCAGTATCTCCACCTACACAAGGGAGGACGCGGATAAGCTCAGGAAAAAGGGCATAAAATGCGTCGCCTTCAACCCGCTTCTCTACGTCAGCGGCACTCTGAGCTGCCGCACCCACCGCAAGATCATGGTCATCGACGGCAAAACGGCCTTCAGCGGCGGCGTGAACCTGGCGGACGAATACATAAACCATATCACCCGCTTCGGGCACTGGAAGGACATAGGCTTTATGGTCCGGGGCGAGCCGGCGCGGAGCTTCACGCGTATGTTCGCGGAGCTTTGGAACGCCTTCACCCGTGACCCGGTGCCGGCGGAGTACCTCTCCGCCCCCGTCAGGGAGACGGAGGCGCGCGACGGGCTCGTACTTCCGTACTACGACTCCCCCCTGCGCCCGGAGGCCGCCACCAACGAGCTGTACATCGACCTTCTCGCCCAGGCGGAGGACTACGCCTGGTTCTACACCCCCTATCTCCTCCCCGGCGAAGCGCTGGTGGACGCGCTGGTGCGCGCCGCCGGGAGGGGCGTGGACGTGCGTATAATTACCCCCGGCATACCGGATAAGAAGCTCGTTTTCCGCATGACCCGCAGCTTCTACCCCGTTCTTTTGGAGGCGGGGGTGAGGATATTCGAGTACACCCCCGGCTTCGTCCACGCCAAGGCATGCCTTGTGGACGGGAAGGTTGGCGCCGTGGGCACGGTGAACCTGGACTACCGCAGTCTGTTCCTGCAATTTGAGAACAACACGGTCTTCTACAGATCCTCCCTTCTGGACGCCCTCAGGACCGACTACCTGGACACCCAGTCCAAATGCCGGGAGCGCAGGCTTGAAGACCTGGACCTCTCCTTCGGCAAGTGGCTCGTTGACGGCTTCCTGCGCCTGGTCGCCCCCCTCTGCTGAGGGCTCCGTCTGATTTTCCGCCGCCGCGCGCCCCATCGGAGGGTGCGCGGGCGGTTTTTTATTTGTATTTTTTACAAAAAGTATGCAGCCTGCATACCACAACTGCCGAATATCCGTGTATAATGTCGGTAAAAACAAAACTTATCAAGGAGAAAGAACATGAAAAGACTACTTTCACTTTTGCTTGCCGCTGTTATCGTTTTTTCTTTGACCTCCTGCGGCGGAGGCAAGTCCACTGACGCGGACAGCAATCCAAACTCCGGCGACAGCGGAAGCGTGGGCGGCAATTCCGGCGACACCGCTCATACCCCCGGCGGCACCACTCAAACCCCCGGCGACACCGCTCAAACCCCCGGCGGCACCGTCACCTCCCCTTCGGACGGGCAGGTATCTACGCCCTCCGGCGGGCAGCCCTCCGCGCCCTCGGGCGGTACAAATACCGAGCCGATCCTGGTATCGGCGCCCATGAACGACAATCCGCTGGAATATACCATTACCGCCGACAGCGTTTACATACAGGACCTGTATGAGTTCATAGGCTCCGCCATGACCGTTGGGCTTCCCGACAAGGACAGCTGGGAGAACGAGTATGTTTGCTACACCTTCAGCGGCAGTGAGGCAAACGTGGACGACATTGAGGAATACATCAACACCATATGCTCCGGCGACTATAATCTGGAGCTGGTGGATAAGACCGTCGAAGCTTACAGCACCACCTTTGTCAGCTATGCCGTCAACTATACCGGCTCCGGCAGCGTCCGCTCGACCAGGGAGGCGAGCTTCTCCGATGTGGAGTGCAACATTTCGCTCTACTACGTACTGGAGCGGGGAAAACTGAGCGGTCAGCTTCACATTCCCACCTCAATGGACGTGGTGGACCTTGGGCTCCGGCGCGGCGGCGGCAGCCTGGACCTTCAGCTTGGAGGCGCCTCCGCAAACGCGGGGCTTTATCTCATGCCTGACGGCAGCTTCCGGACAGACGACGGGCGTCTGAGGGTGGAGCCGGAAAAGGCGGTCATCCTCCGGGACGGCGAGGCCTACACCGCAAGCGCCGAATTTGAACGCGGCGACACCGAGGACCATATGTGGGTGAGGAATTTCTACCGCGACGAGACGATTTTCTTCAGCTCCCCCGTCTCGCGGCTCATGACCGGCGACGTTTTCACCATGCGCGACCTCTATTACGACGGCACATGGGCATTTGACAACGCCGAGGCCTTTGATTCCTACCGGCACGACACCCCCTTCCTTGGCCTGGGGCACGACGGGAAGTTCATCACCCCCAGGGCGTCGGGGCACCACACGTTTGAGGACATCACCGTGCGGGTGATGTATTGGAATCCGGACGTGGTGGGCGTTTACTACATCTACGCCAGGCTTTCCGACGCCCCCTATGAGATCGAGGCGCTTGTCGCTCCCAGCCTCGCCCACACCGAGGGCTACACCGGAGCCGCAAACGAGCACCTCCTTGCCGTGGGCAGGTCCGTGGAGCTCTCCCCCTCCCGCAAATACTCCCCCAACTATGAGGTCTTCACCTGGGAGCTCGTGGACGGCGCGGGCGTTGTGGAGCTTGCGAACACCACCTCCCCCTCCTGCACCGTCACCGGGAATCGCGCCGGCACAGCCGTTGTGCGGGTCAGCTACAGCTACGGCCTTGACGAGCCCGACGTGCTCACTGGCATAATGCGCAACGTCGGTCACACGGACGTCACGGAATACCGTATCTACGTGGAATGACCCCCGCTTCAAGCCAAAAACGCGGCGGCGGAATCCGCAAATTCCGCCGCCGCGTTTTCTTGATTTTCACTTCCCCGCCCGCCGCGCGGTCATGAGCCGCCGCCGGGCAGGGCGCTTTTTCAAATTAGCGCTATAAATTTTTTCCCGGAATTGAAAAAATATCTTGCGATTTACTGATAGATGATGTAATATAGTAGTGGAAACATAATAAAGCGGCAGGGCACAGCGGGTTGCCGCCCGCTATGCCCCTGTGAGGAGTGCAGCATCACTCAACACAACGGTATTACCGTACCACAAGCTCATTATACCCGTATGCCCCGTTTTTTTCAAGAGGGCAACCGGATATAAATGGGTGTTTTGTGTTTGCTTTGATTTTATTCAAGCGGTGTTGAGTTGTAGGCTCAACACCGCCTATTTATGTTTCCGACCGACCCGCGCCGGACGGCACCGTTCCGCCCGGTGCGGGGGTTGGAAAGCTTACTTTGTCGCGTCAAAGAGGTGAAGGAAATCAAGGCAAAGTGATCCATCGCAGCGCAAACCAATTTAACCCCCTGCCCCGAACGTCTCGGGGCGCCGAACACATTTAATTGAAAGGAATGATGTTTGACCATGAAAAAAGCACTCGCAGTATTGCTCGTACTGTCCCTGCTCGCCGCAACACTGCTGGCAGGGATCGCGCTGGCAGCCGGAAACGACACGGCTGCGAACTGGAGCGAGGCGGCAGTAGACAGCTGGTATACCGGGCAAGAACAACAAGGTAATGAATTTACCATTACTACCCCGGAGCAGCTTGCCGGTTTGGCAAAGCTGGTCAATGCCGGCACAACCTTCAGCGGCAAGACCGTCAAGCTTGGCGCAGATATAAACCTTGAAGGCAAGGAATGGACGCCGATTGGCGACAGTTCTCACTATTTCGAGGGCACCTTTGACGGCGGCGAGCATACGATCACAGGGCTGAATTTCCATTTTACCAACCTTGTTGAAGCTAACACCAACTTGAAGTACAGCGGCTTCTTCGGCTATGTGAAAGCGGCAACCCTGAAAAACTTCACCCTGACCGATGTTGACGTGAGCAGCAACATCTGTGTCAGCGCGGTTACGGGATATGTAGGCGCTCCGAATGAAACCACGACTACCACAATTTCAAACGTGACGGTATCCGATGGGCAAATCGTCAGCACAGCTGATTACGCGGCTGGATTTGTGGTGAAGGAGCAGGGGATTACAACGCTTATTTTTGAAAACTGCACCAACGGAGCCGATGTGACCATTGCGCACGGGACCAAAGGCGCGGCATTCCTGAGCAACAACAACGGCCCCGCCGAGGTAAAGCTGACCGACTGCCATAACACCGGCAAGATCAGCGTGACTAATATCGAAAATACGGATGACGGCGACGCACATCTGGGTGGGCTCGTTTGCTACGCGCAGGGTCCTGTGACAATGAATGGATGCAGCAATTCCGGCGATTTGTACTCAAAGGCTACATATTCAGTGGAAACCGCCGGTGGAAATGTAGGCGGTCTGCTTTCTACTGCCCAGGGTGTAAACGTGACGATGACCGAATGCACCAATACCGGTGATATTGTTTGCGAAAGGTCTGGAAGCGATGCTCATGTCAGGGCAGGCGGTCTGATTGGGCGCGCAAACAGTGGCGGAACTGGTATCACAATCTCTAATTGCTCTCAAGTTGGGAGCATCACGGTGAGCTCCGACAGTTCAAGTGGAGAGTCTAACGCGGGTCTTGTGATCGGCTACACCGACAATTACGCTGCGGGCGGCGAAGTAAAAATTACCGTGACAGGTACTACCGCTGATGGTTCCGTCACCGTGACCGGTCCAAAGTGCTTTAGAGGACTTTTTGTAGGCGGTGTTCAAGACGGTTACAACATTGATGTCGGCTCCCTGACCCTGCCCAACCTTGAGGGTGTGCCTCTTGTCGGCGGACATGCCGAAGACAACGACGGCAAGTATGTCGAAAACCGGCTTGACGGCGACGACGGAAAGATCTACTGCGGAAGCGAGATCCCCGAGAATGTCTCCGGCGCGCCCTATGAAAAGGATGAGGAAGGGAACCTGATCCCCAGCGTTGCGAAGGTCGGGGAAGAATACTTCACCACCCTGTCCGATGCTCTGACCAAGGCAGGCGCGAACGGGACCGTGACCCTGGTTAAGGACGTGTCGCTCACCAAGGCGGTTGAGATCAACAGCTCCGTGACCATCGATGGCAACGGTCACACCCTCACCCGCGGCAAGACCGCCGAGGAGAGCACAGACTACACCGGCACGTTCTTCGCCGTCTCGGGCAACGTGAAGCTCACGCTCAGCGGCGTCTCCATCGACGCGGGCGGCAAGTGGACGCTGGATGAGGCCAAATATGAAGCGGCTCTGGAGGCAAGCAAGACTGGCACGTCGGCTTCCAACGCTGCCGAAATTATAAAAACAGACGGTGCCGTCGAGACGACAGACCACCTCATCACCCTTGCCGACGGTGCGTCGCTGGATGTGAAGGGCGGCTCAAAGATCACCAATTTCTACACAAAAGACAAACATATCGTTCAAATCACCAACGGCGCGGGCTCCGTTACTCTCACTGACTGCGTGATCAGCCATGGCGCCAGCGCGAACCAGTTCATTGTGAACGATGGCGACTCATCAGTTATGAACACGATCACCGTTGGCAGCGGCTGCGTCATTGAAGACAACTTCGTTTACGGCAACGGCGGACTTTTCCTCGTTGGTTGTGAAACGACGCTTGAGGTAACGGACGGCGCGAAGATCATTGACAACACAACCGTTGGAAACGGCACTGTGGCGATGATTTACGATTACGCCGGTAACGGAAAAGAAAACAAGATGATCATGTCCGGCGGCGAGATCTCCCGCAACGTGGGAATCTACGTGGGGGCAAACCACTTCTGCAGTCCGATCTATGTTCATCAGCGCGGAGAATTCGTCATGTCCGGCGGCTCCATTACCGACAACATCGGCGGCTTTGTCGGCGCCATCATGGAGAATGAACGTGCCACGAAGGTCGAGATCACGGGCGGCACCGTCAAGGACAACTACTATGTCCACAGCGTCCCCGAGGCTATGGCAAAAGCCGGATACCCCAGCGCGGGCATGGGCGAGATATTCATTGGCGCTGACGCCACCTTCGGAGACAAAGCCGTTATTGAGGGTGACCTTTTCGTCGGCATGGGCGGACAGCTTGAAAATAACGGAACGATTGAAGCCGATACATACGTCTACGCCTCAAAATCGGAGGATATTCCCGATCGTGTAGCCCACTTCAATAATAATGGCACTGTAAACGGCACCCTCACCGCGCAGAATGGCGCGACAGTCAACAACTCCGGCACCGTTGACGAACTCGTTGTTAATAACACCGTTGAAAAGAAAGGATCCTACACGAGCACTAACGGCAAAATTACCAACACCGATTCCGGCACCATCGACGGCACCGTCACCCTTGGTCCTGACACCTCCATAACGCTCGGCGACGAGGAACTCACCGCCGGCGCCAACGGCGCTGAGTTCACCGTGGACGGCACCACCGTCACCCTTGCCGAGGGCACGCTGAAAACGGAGGGAAAGACCAGCAAGCTCACTTTCAAGAACACCGAGGGCAACACCCTGACACCCACCGGCGATGACAATATCGTCATGGTCCCCGCCGTCCAAGTCATCAGCGGTGAGACTACCACCGACTACGACAGCCTTCAAAGCGCCCTCGCCGCCGCCAAAGACGGCGACACGGTGGAGCTGCTTAAGGACATCACGGTTGAAGGTCAGAAAATTACCGTTGATAAAGCCGTCACTATCACAAGCGCGACAGGACACACATACCAGATCAAGCGCGGTGAGACATGCACGGAATATATGCTCAACCTGACGGCGAACGGCGAAATTAAGCTGACAAATGTTATAGTAGACGGCGGCAGCGGTGACGGCATAGCGGCGACCCGCGCCATGATTGCCGTTAACAAGCCAGAGGAAGCCGAATCTCTCAAGCTCGTGCTGGACACCGGCGCGGTGCTGAGAAACAACAATAACGCTGCGCCACAGGGAGCCGGCGGCGCTCTGTGCGTCATCAGCGGCTCCGTCGAAATGAATACCGGCGCGACCATCTCCGGCAACAAGGCGGCAGCCGGCGGCGGTGTGGCGCTGATGGATAGCGGGACCATGACCATGAACGGCGGCGAGATTACCGGCAACACGGCGGTTGACCATTCGTCGGAAAAAATCGGAGAAGACAGCAAGGGCAACGATGTGTTCGGAAATTCCGCCAGGGGCGGCGCGGTCTACGCCGTCGGAGATGGAAAGGATCCGTATAACGATGTATTCATCATGAATGGCGGCAAAATCTCCAACAACAGCAGCGAAAACGACGGCGGCGCGTTTTGTGTCTGGGCTTACGCTATCGTTACCATAA
Organism: uncultured Oscillospiraceae bacterium; assembly: GCA_947627285.1. GTDB lineage: Bacteria > Bacillota > Clostridia > Oscillospirales > Oscillospiraceae > RUG626. The sequence continues at coordinate 2,506 of CANQVL010000055.1, read as the reverse complement.
ACGACGGCGAGATCTCCAACAACACCTGCAAGGACTATGGCGGCGTGATTTACAGCTACGCCAGCAAGACGGTGTTCAAGGATGGACTGATTCAGGGCAACAAGGCTTACGGTGGCGGCGTTGCGTATATGAGCGGCGCGTATTCGGTTAATCCGAGAAGCTATTTTGAGATGACCGGCGGTACGATCACCGGCAACTCCGCTGAGGCTGGCGGCGCTTTCTTCGTGAATAATTACGCAACCTTTACCATGAGCGGCGGTCGGATCACCGGCAACACCGCCGAGCAGCACGGCGGAGGCTTCATGGTAGCGCCGGGCGCCTATAGCGGTACGGAACCGATGTGGAATATCCTGGAGTTCAGCGGCACGCCTTACATCACCGGCAACACCGGCAACGACGACACCGGCGCGGACAACCTCTATATGGACGGAAACCTGGAGCTGCCGTGCGGGAACATTTGCAAAATCGGAGCCCTTGAGGACGGAGCGCGTGTGGACTTCTTCTACCATCAGCAGAAGAATGGGCTTGTGGTCATGGAATCCACGGATGACTATAAAATTACCGAGGAAGACCTTGCCAAGTTCCACTATGCCGACAGCACCTACACCATGCAGATCGTGGAAGGTGATGGTGGGACCGGCAACAAGGTCGTTCTCTCCAGCCCGATTATCGTGGATGAAACGGCTGTAACCGGCAGCGTGGCTGAAGGAGTTACAGGTCTTGAGGACTGGGGCGAAACAGACTTGTCTGCCTCCCAGATGGCGGACGACATCATCGAGGTCGCCCAGGATGTGAACTCTGATTACTCTGTCGAGGAAGCAACAGAAGCGCTTGGCGATAAGGTCGGAGATGGCGACGAGGTTTACATCCACGTTGAGACCAAGCTGGACATTACGGTAACAGCCTATGATGAGGTAAACCATACTCTGAAGCTGGACATCACGCCCTACTATCAGGTCGTTGCCTCCACAAGCGAGGATACCCCCAGTGCCGAAAACACTGTTGTGTTGAGCACAGGTAAGCCCGGTGCGGACGAGGATGGGTGGATAGAGATGGAGGTCAAGCATTCCGTGACACTCAACATCCCCGTACCTACAGATTTTGCCAAAGAAGGCGACCCCGTGTACATTAAGCACACCAAGGAAACCGGCGGTAAAGCCTACTGGTACACCGGTACGGTGAAAGATGACATTGTTACATTTAAAAACCCCGACGGCTTCTCCACCTTCGAGCTGCGCACCACCGTTGACGCCGAGGCGAAGATCGGCGAGCAGTATTACGACACCCTCCAAGACGCAGTTGACGCCGCGAAGGACGGCGATGTGATCGAGCTCAACAAGGATTGCACCGGCAACGTGACCGTCAGCCGCGCTGTCCAATTTACCCTGAATAAGGGCACCCACAATTTCACCGGCGAGATCAAGGGCTCCGGCTATTATTCCGTGACCAAGGAGGAACATGCGGACGGCAGTATCACCTACACCGTAACCTACTCCGCGCCGCCTGCTTCCGGTTCCTCCAGCTACACCGTGAAGACCGAGGAGGTCGAGAACGCCACCGTGGAGGCCTCCGCCTCCAGCGCCAAGGCGGGCGACGAGATCACCGTCACCGTCACCACCGAGGCCAACTACCACGCCTCCCTCACCGTCACCGCCGCCAACGGCGCGGATGTTGAGGTCACTGACAACAAGGATGGCACATACACCTTCGTAATGCCCGCCTCCAGCGTCACAGTAACCGCGGAGGTCTACGAGTGCCCGTCCATGGCGTTCTCCGACATCGACCTCACCCAGTGGTACCACGAGTACACCGACTACGCCATAGCCCACGGCCTCATGGTGGGCACCGACGTGGGCATATTCGAGCCGGATACCACCGTCACCCGCGCGCAGATGGCGTATATCCTCTGGAACCTTGAGGGCAACCCCGTCGTTGACTACGAGTACACCTTCACCGACGTCCCCGCAAACGAGTGGTACACCGAGGCCATCCGCTGGGCGGCGAGCGTGGAGGTCATCCACGGCATCGACGAAAAAACCTTCAAGCCCAACGACAAGATCACCCGCGAGCAGATGGCGGCAATGCTGTACTTCTACGAGCAGAAAATCGGCTCCGGCGGATTCGCCGACGGCGAGACCGCTGAGTTGACCTTCGACGACGCCGCCGAGATTTCCCCCTGGGCCCGCGAGGCGGTAGCCTGGTGCAACATGAAGGGCGTCATCACAGGCAGCGAGAACAAATTCAACCCCGCCGCGCTGTCCGAAAGGTTCGCCCTCGCCACCATCCTGGCGCTCTACGACCAGCTGGCGAAGTAACTCAGCTTTCTTCCATATCACCTCAATTCCCACCCCCGGGCCGGCAACCACCGACCCGGAGGCACGGGGAAGAAAAATCCCACGGGCAGCGGTAAACACCGCTGCCCGTGTTGTATTGGTGCATTTATGCGTGGAAAACAACCCCCGGTTCTACCGGGGGTAGAAAAAGGGCGGAGCCAAAAATTAATCGG
>CANQVL010000054.1 GCA_947627285.1 uncultured Oscillospiraceae bacterium | reverse complement strand
ACCGGTTTGTCCAAGTCTGCCCTCGGAAAATACGAAACAGACGATTACAAAGACATCAGCCCTTTCGCCATAGCAACGCTGGCAGACTTCTATGGTGTATCAACTGACTACCTGATGGGGCGGACGGAAACAAAAAATCACCCAAACACAGCCCTGCATGAGCTGCATTTGAGTGATGACATGATTGACGTATTAAAAAGCGGAAAGCTGAACAACCGGCTGCTCTGCGAGATGGTGACGCATGAGAATTTCCGCCGGTTCCTTATAGATGCGGAAATTTACATAGACCGCATAGCCGATATGCGGATCAACGATATGAACACCGTTCTCGCTGCCGTGAGAAAACAATTATTAGAAAAAGATGGAGCAGACGAGAACAAGTTAGATGTGAGGACATTGGAAGTCGCACAGATTCAGGAAACAGACTATTTCAGCCACATTGCCGCTGAAGATATGTCAGTGATCTTGAAAGACATTCGAGAAAAGCATAAGTCAGACACTACAACAGCCGACGAAGATTCCCATATAGCAGAGGTGCAAAGACAGCTCCAAGGCGCCATGAGTTACGAGGGAAGCAAAGAAGAAAAGCAGTTGCGAGCATTTCTCGCCCAATTTGGTATCCCCTATGATAGGCTCTCCAAGGAACAGCTTGTCAATCTGATTGAGGTGCTGAAGCTCTCTCCATATATGAAAAATTCGACAAGCTTAAGAGGTAAAGGTAGACCGCAGTTTTCACATGGAAAGGGCAAGCGGAAGTAACAGTGCAGGTTTTCCGAAAAGCTGACTAAGTGGTGCTTGACTTTTCGTCTCTAATGTTGTATATTGAAGAAAATTAGCACTCACCATCATCGAGTGCCAACAATAGATTGAGAGGTATTTATGAAGAATATTTATGAACGTCAAAAGGATATCTTATCTATCATTCAAGGATTAGATATCTCTCCCACTTTATACCATAACGCTGTGGAGAAGTATCAAGCCTTGGGAAAATACTTGAATGACAGCGGATTAAAAGCTGAAATCTATCCTCAAGGATCATTTGCATTCGGCACTGTAGTTCGTCCCAGTGCAAAAGATTCTTCCGCAAGTTATGATCTCGACTTTATCTGTCAGGTAATGGGATCTCGGAATGATTACACACCAAAGGAATTACGGGACAAAGTGGAAATCGTACTTAAGTCCAACAAAACTTATGCTGATCGACTTAAAATAGACGATACATGCTTTACCATTGAATATGCAGATGTTGGCGAGATTGGTTTTTCGATTGACGTTGTGCCAGCAGCTGATGAGTCTGATGAAGTAAAGCAACGTTTAATTCTTAAAAGCCTTGTTCCAGTATTGATTGATACGGCGATCTCGATTCCAAAGTGTAACAATATGTGCAAGTTTCGGTGGATCACTAATAACCCAAAAGGACTTCGTAAGTGGTTTGATGAAATTAATGCGCCCTTTTTATCTTCATCCAAAGAAGCTGAACAAATGCGGATTTTTGCAGAGAATCGTGCATTGTATGAGTCGATTGAAGAAATCCCAAACGAACTTGAACGCTCTGCACTTCAACGAGTCATCCAAATTCTGAAATGCCATCGGAATAATTATTATGCAAGATTAAAAGATGGAGACGAAATAAAACCTATTTCAGCTATTATCAATGTGACTGTAACCAAGATTGCGGAACACTTTAATCCGAATTGTACTGTTTTTGAACTTCTAAATTATGTGCTTTCTGAGCTTACAATTTATGGAGAGCATCAGTACATCACAGAGAAAGACTTTAATCAAAAATATGGATTTCGGACCGTTTTTTCACGACCTGATGGAAAATGGTTTATTGAGAACCCGGCAAATCCTGAAGATAATTTAGCTGATCAGTGGAATAATGATGAGCGTATTCCAAATAGATTTTTCCAGTGGATTGAAATCGCACGAAAGGATCTTATCAGCTCTCTGGAACAAAAAGATAATACGCAATTCAGAGCTATCCTTGAGAACGGTTTTGGAAGTGTAAGTGTTTCGGAATTTCTTGGGAAAAAATATTGTGGAGAAGCGACTCCGCGGCAAATTACTTCACAAACTGCTGCGCGTCCCTACAGTGCTCAATGATTTTTACTAAAGAAATGGCGCATCAACAAATAACAGAATTGCTTGAAGTCCAGAGTGGATTACATATTGAAGCAGAGAGCGAGACCCAAATTGAGCTTACTGGTGATATTTTCATAAACTGTAAGTCAAAAGGGTTCTTTCTCTCCGAGAACTATCCTGTCCAGATTGTAATTCCTCTAAACTCTAACGAATTACCTTATGTGATTGACAACGAAAATCGCATAGCGAAAGATTATCCACATCGATATGATAATGGAAAACTGTGCCTTGAAACTGAAACGAGTATTCGTATTCGATTTCTTGATAGCTTTTCCTTAGTTGAGTGGATAAGGGAATTTGTTGAAACGTACTATTTCTCTTATGAATTTTTTCAAAGGTACGGAGAATTCCCTTTTGGCGAGCGCGGTCATGGTGTGCAGGGAATCGTGGAAACCTATCAAGAGCTCTTTCAAGAGAAAGATCCAATTAAAGTTTTCGCACTTATGAAAGCAATCTGTGAGCATCCTTATCGAGGACATTCGTTATGTCCTTGTGGCTCTAATCAAAAGCTTCGCCTTTGTCATGGACCGATAGTTATGAAATATTATATGGATAATCGCCTTAATAAGATTGTCCAAGCTGACTATAAGAATATATATGATTATTTGGTGAATTGTTATGAGCAACTGCGATATCGTGAAAAAGCAAAATGAATCATTCATGTTAAAGGTTCAGTATGCCGCCAGGTATTGTTATAATTCGGCAGAAAAACAGAACTATTTTGTTTGGTTATTTTGTTTAATATCAGCCTTTTGTATATTCCTTCCGAACGGATTGCCAGTGTATATTTCATTTGTTGTTCCTTTTACTGCGGACGTTTTTGCTTGGGTCCTTATGGTTTTTGTAAATAAAAACGTGCAAAAAGCAGCAGATTTGAGAAAATACTTTGATGCTTACTCAATAGATATCGGTGCAGAACGGTATTCCGAGACTGAAAAACGGCAGCTGGCAGAACTTGCCGAGAAAATCTGTTCAAAAGATTTCAAAGCCGCAGAACTTCAGATGAAAAACACAGGAAACGATAGTCCTCCAGGTGTGCATGATTGGTATGTGTTTTCAAAACCATATGACGGTTTAGAAGCGAAGTTTGAATGTCAACGGCAAAATACATGGTGGGATAAAAAACTGTTCCCTGTAAGATGTATTGTAGCATATATTTCGCTAGGAGTATTTATAGCAATCTACATTGCATTGGCATTACGAAACAGCTTTATAATAACATTGCTGTGTTCTGCTGGATTCCTTATTAAGTTAATAGAAAGAGTAATTGATAACGGACGATATTGGATTCTATCTATTAAGATTGACGGGGCACAGAAAATGCTTGAAGCACATTTAACAAGCGAAGGAGTTGAACAACTTCAAGAATTAATTGATGAACGTCGAGCAATTAATATTTTGGGGATAAATATATTTCATAAAAAATGTGCCAAGAAATTAACAAGTAAATATAATAATATAAGTAATCCCGAATAAATAGGCAGAATTGATCATAGATATTCGCTTATTACTTTTAGAGTAGGAATAAGTGAAATCTGTACGACACAAAAAGGTATGGAGTAAGGCATCATCTTATCTCCATACCTTTTGTAGTTCTTTCAATCCTGTCTGACAGATGCCATAATCAAATTTTGTTTCAAAACTTTCTTACGGACACCCGGCAAAATGCCGGAGCGTTTTTTTATACCGCCGCGTGTTCCATGGCGCGGATTTCGATTTTGCCGTCGCCGGCGTCGACGCGCACGGTGTCGCCGGTTTTGACGGAGCCGTCCAGGAGCTTTTCGGCGAGGGCGTCCTCCACCGAGGACTGTATCTTCCGGCGGAGGGGGCGGGCGCCGTAAACCTCGTCGAAGCCGGCGTCGGCAAGGGCGTCCACGGCGGCGTCGGTGACCTCCAGCGTAAGGCCCATGCCCTCCACGCGCTTTGCCACCACGTCCAGCATATTGCGGGCGATTTGGCGTATCTCCTCGCGGGTGAGCCGGTGGAATACGATCGTCTCGTCGATCCTGTTGAGGAATTCAGGCTTGAAGGTCCTGCGCAGATCTCCCATGACCGCCTCGCGGATACGCTCGTCGGACGCGGTATCTGTCCCCTCACCGCCGGCGGAGAAGCCGAAGGGCTTGGAGCGCTCGGTGATGTTCATTGCGCCCACGTTGGAGGTCATGACGATGACCGTGTTGCGGAAATCCACGTGCCTGCCCTGGGAGTCCGTGAGGCGTCCGTCCTCCATGATCTGGAGCATGATGTTGAACACGTCCTCATGGGCCTTTTCGATCTCGTCAAAGAGCACCACGGAGTAGGGGTGGCGGCGGACCTTCTCGGTGAGCTGCCCGCCCTCGTCATAGCCCACGTAGCCCGGAGGGGAGCCGATGAGCTTGGAGACGGTGTGCTTCTCCATGTACTCGGACATATCTATGCGTATCATGGCGTTCTCGTCGCCGAACATCGCCTCGGCAAGGGCGCGGCAAAGCTCGGTCTTGCCCACGCCGGTGGGTCCCAGGAACAGGAATGAGCCGATGGGCCTGTGTGGGTCCTTGAGCCCCACCCTGCCGCGGCGTATCGCCTTTGACACGGCGGTGACGGCCTCATTTTGACCCACCACGCGGCGGTGGAGCGTCTCCTCCATGTGAAGGAGCCTGTCTCCCTCGTCCTCGGTGAGGGTGGTGACGGGTATGCCGGTCCAGCCGGACACCACGTCGGCTATATCCTCGGCGGTGACGCGCTTGCCGGGCCCGGCGGCGCCGCTCTGCCATTTTTTGCGGACCTCCTCAAGCTCGGCGCGCTTTTCCCGCTCGCGGTCACGCAGGGCGGCGGCCTTCTCAAAGTCCTGATTGCGCACCGCCGCCTCCTTTTCCGCCGCCAGGGACTCCGCCTCGGACTCCAGGCTCTTTAAATCTGGCGGGAGCTTAAAGGTCTCCATTCTCACCCGCGACGCCGCCTCGTCGATGAGGTCGATGGCCTTGTCGGGGAGGTAGCGGTCGTTTATATACCGCCGGGACATGGAGACGGCGGCGTCTATCGCCTCGTCGGTGATGGTGAGCTTGTGGTGCGCCTCGTACTTGTCCCGCAGGCCCTTCAGTATGCTCACCGTCTCCTCCGGGGAGGGCTCGTCCACCTGCACGGGCTGGAAGCGGCGCTCAAGGGCGGCGTCCTTCTCGATGTACTTGCGGTACTCGTTGAGGGTCGTGGCGCCGATGACCTGTATCTCGCCCCGGGAGAGGGCGGGCTTTAAGATGTTGGAGGCGTCTATGGCGCCCTCGGCGGCTCCGGCGCCGATGATGGTGTGGAGCTCGTCGATGAAGAGTATCACGTCGCCGGCGGAGCGCACCTCCTCCAGGGCTGTCTTTATCCTCTCCTCGAAGTCGCCACGGTACTTGGTGCCCGCCACCATTCCGGTGAGGTCCAGGGAGACCACGCGCTTGTCGCGCAGGCTCTCCGGCACGTCGCCGGCGGCTATCTTCTCCGCGAGCCCCTCGGCTATGGCTGTTTTGCCCACGCCGGGCTCGCCTATGAGCACCGGGTTATTCTTTGTGCGGCGGGAGAGTATTTGGACGACCCTCCGCACCTCCCTGTCCCTGCCGATGACCGGATCGAGCTTGCCGCTTGCCGCCATTACGGTGAGGTCGCGGGAGAACTGGTCCAAGGTCTTCGTCTCCGGGTGGTTGACGGCGCTCCGGGAGGACGCCTTGCGCTGAAGGGCGGGGTCGAACAGATTTACAAGCTGTGTGTAGACCCGGTTCATGTCCACCCCGGACATGGTGAGGATCCTGGCGGCGACGCTGTCCGGCTCCCGGAGGATACCCATGAGCAGGTGCTCCGTGCCCACGTAATTGTGCCCCAGGCGCATGGACTCCTGAAGGGCAAGCTCGATGACCGTCTTTGCCCTGGGGGTGAGCCCCTGAACTGTGGTGTCGGCGCTCTCGCCCCTGCCCACCAGCTTTTCTATGGAGAGGCGCACGAGCTCCGCGTCCACGCCGTTTTCCCGCAGTATCTTCGCCGCGGCGCCGCCGTCCTCGGTGACTATCCCCAAAAGGATGTGCTCGCTTCCCACATAGCCGTGGCCCATTTGAGAGGCTGACTCGTGGGCGATATTCAAAACCCTTGTCACCCGCTGGGTGAACCTGTCCTCAAATTTCATAATATCTCCTCCTTTTCAAGCCTCGGGCGGAGTCTAACGCTCCGCCCCGAGACAAACCGTTTCCTTCCCGCGCGCGGAGGTCACTTTTTCTCCTCCAGCGCTCTGAGCTTCGCCTTCAGCTCCGCCGCCTTCTCGTACTCCTCTTTTTCCACGGCAAGGCGCAGCTGCTCCCGCAGGGCGTTGAGCTCGCGCTTTTTTGAAAGCTCCGGGTCCACGCCGCCGGATTTGGCGGTCTCTCCGCCGGCGCGGTTATCCGTGTTCCCGGCGTCGGGGAAGCTTGTCTCAATGCGCGGGACGCCGAGCATGGCGAAGGGATTGAAGGTCATTGACCTGCCGAAAAAGCCCTCAAATGGGTCTGCTCCCAGAAAGCTCCTCGGCATACCGGAGCCGGGGAAGCGGCTGCCGAAGATGTCCCCGCCGAAGAAGCCGCCGTCGAAAAGGTCCCCGAAAAGATCGTTTGCCCCGGAGACGAATTCCCTTTCCGGCTGGAGCTTCGCCGCGCAGTCTGCGCACAGGTGTGCCTCCTGTACCTCGCCGTTGAGCTCAAAGCGATAATGGGCAACAGCGTTATTCTTGCCGCAATTTGTGCATTTCATAATCAATTACTCCTTTCAAATCAAAAAACGTACCTGTCATTGACCCATTGACTCTCTACATGAACGCCACCAACATCTGCTTCATCACCGACGCCCTGACGATGTCTCTGCCCTCCGGCGAGACGGGGCTCAGCGCCCGGTCGGAGAGGGCGGAGAGCATGAGCCGCGCCGCCGCCTCCGGCAACACCCCCGCCGAGACGCAGTTTTCCAAAAGCGCCGAGGCGGTTCGCGGGTCCACACTGTCCCCTATGGCGTTGACCGTGTGCATTATGAGAAGCTTTGGGTCGGACCGGACCCGCCGGATGCGGATGTACCCGCCGCCTCCCCTGCGGCTCTCCACGGCGTAGCCGCGCTCGGGTGAGAACCTGGTGGAGATGACGTAGTTTATCTGGCTGGGCACGCAGTTGAAGCGGCTTGCCAGCTCGGACCTTTGGACCTCCGCGGTGGAATCCTCCGCCAAAAGGTCGTTTATGAAATCGGCTATCACATCAGATATGCCCATGTGTGCGTCCTCCTTGACTTTGACTATCTTTGACCTTATGGCTGTATTATAACCCGTCCCCGCGGCAGTTTCAACGCTCGTTTTTGACTATATTTGACCTTTGACGTTCCCTGACCATAATATATCTCCGAATAGCTTTGATTTTCTTAAAATATCAAAAAGTTTCGCCGCTTTTCTTGATTTTGACCTTCCCGGAAACGTCAAAACGTCAAAAAAGTGACATTTTCCAAAAAACGGCCTTATTTCATTAAAGTCGTTATTGATTTTTCACAAATCCGTGTTACAATGCTATTGACAGGGGTATGGGCCCTGTCGGATCTTGGAAATTATATAAAATGGAGGTACATATTATGCCGAGAAAAGTTACTGACGCCTGCGTCAACTGCGGAGCCTGCGAGGCCGCCTGCCCTGTGGGAGCCATCGCCGAGGGTGACGGACAGCACGTTGTAGACCCCGATGTCTGCATCGACTGCGGAGCCTGCGAGGGCGAGTGCCCCGTGGGAGCCATCGAAGAGGCGTAACTTAAAAAATTCGAGGGCGGCGTTGCCGCCCTCGAATTTTTTATGGGGAGCGTGCGGAAAAAAGCTCTGAATTCTGCGGAATTCAGAGCTTTTTTCCTGCTGTCGCGCTGCGCGCGTGACCCGAAGGGTCACACACTTGCGCGACAAAAGGTGATTTTTCCGACGTACATGCCGCCGGAAAAATATTGAATTTTGGATTTTTGAAATCCGCAGAGATTATATAATGTCATTACGGCGTTGATTTTTTTGGTGGGGTGGGGTATAATTTTTGAAAAAGAGGGGGGACGAGGGTGGAGTATTTTGAGCTTTGGGACGGGGGGCCGGTGATGGAGGGCTCGCGGGACGCGGAGCCGGTTACTACGGACTCGGTGCTGCTGGCGAATTTTCCGTCGCTCTCCGGGGTGAGGCGGGCGGCGGATTTCGGGTGCGGGTCGGGAGTGCTGGGGCTCATACTCGCCGCCAGGTCGAAGACGGTGAAGATCGACCTGGTGGAGATCGCCCCCGCCGCCGCTGACGCCGCCGCGAGGAACGTGGAGCTGAACGGCCTCGGGGACCGTCTGCGTGTCCTCCGGCGCGACCTGCGCACTCTGCGCGAGGCGGAGGTGGGGAAATATCAGCTCATCATATCAAATCCTCCCTACTTCCCCGTGGGCTCCGGCACGGCTCCGGCGGCGGGGCGGCAGGTCGCGCGGGAGGAGCGGGAGTGTACCCTTTCGGAGCTGGCGCGGACCGCCTCAAGGCTTTTGGGCGACGGCGGACGGCTGGCGGTGGCGTACCCCTCGGAGCGGCTGGCGGAGGCCGTATGCGCTCTGTCCGGCGCGGGGCTCGAGCCGAAGCGCCTCAGGCTGGTTCAGACGCGGCTCCAAAGCGCCCCCTTTTTGGCGCTTCTTGAGTGCAGGCGCGGCGGCAAGCCGGGGCTCTCGGTGGAGCCGGTGCTTATTCTGAAAAATCCCGACGGAACGGACACCGGTGAGGTCCGAAAAATATACAGGCTCCCCTCCCCCACGACCGGGGAGGGCGGAAACAAGTGAACGGAGGCGGCTATGGCGGGAATTTTATACGTTGTCGGCACACCCATCGGCAACCTGGGTGACATATCGCCCCGGGCGGCGGAGACTCTGGGGAGCGCCGACTTTATCGCGGCGGAGGACACGCGTGTGATGCTGAAGCTCCTTTCGCACCTGGGTCTGCGCAAACCGCTGGTGAGCTACTACGAGCACAACAAGGCGGAAAGCGGCAGGGCGATACTGGGAAGGCTCCTTGCCGGCGAGAGCTGCGCCCTCGTCACCGACGCGGGTATGCCCGCCATATCCGACCCCGGCGAGGACCTGGTGAGGCTCTGCGGGGAAAACGGCGTGGAGGTGCGTGCGGTGCCCGGCCCCTCCGCGGTGATATCCGCCCTGGCGCTCTCGGGACTGCCCACGGGCAGGTTCACCTTTGAGGGGTTCCTGTCCGTCAACAAATCCGCCAGGTTCGAGCACTTAGACTCCCTTCGCGGCGAGAGGCGGACCATGGTTTTTTACGAGGCGCCCCACAAGCTTTCGGACACTCTGAGGGATATGCTGGAGGTGCTGGGCGACAGGAAGATCGCCCTTTGCAGGGAGATCACAAAGCTCCACGAGGAGACGCGGCGCACCACGCTTTCCGAGGCGGCGGCGTTCTACTCGGAAAATCCCCCCAAGGGGGAGTTTGTGCTGGTGCTGGAGGGCGCGAAGGAGGCGGCTGAGCTTGCCGTGCCCCTGGAGGAGGCCGTCAAAATGGCGCTGGAGCTGAAGTCCTCCGGCATGAGCCTGAAGGACGCCGCCAAGCGCGCCTCTCAACGCACCGGTCACCCCAAAAACGCCATATACGACGGCGCGATAGAGAGTCAAAAGAGGCACTAAACGATTTGTCCAGGGTGCCGTAGGCAAGGCGAAGCTATTCTCCTATGGATATGTGACAACCTGTAGTTGAGTTTCTTTTTTACATGATTGAATACGTGTCGCTTTCTTTTCTTGCACTGACATGATATGATGATCACACGGCAGGAAAGGGGCGAATGGCATGATAAATAAACGGCATTTTGGAAAGCGGACTGCGGATTTCCGGCGTAGATTGGGACTTTCTCAGGCAGAACTGGCAGAGAAGCTGGGCGTTAGCGCCCAAGCGGTCAGCAAATGGGAGACAGCGGTGGCGCTCCCGGACGTGGAGCTGCTGCTTGAACTGTCCAGGCTGTACGGCGTTTCCGTGAATGAGCTTTTGGAGGGCAACGGACTTTTGGCCCGTATAGCAAGCCGCTCTTTTCAGGAGAAGGACGGCATTGCCTGTTTTGTGCCGGACGCAACAGCCCCGGACATCGTACAGTGGGAACGGGATATGCGGACAGAGGGCTGGATCGCGCGAAACTGGCGCGACGCCTGGGGCAAACCCGGCGGCTGGGCGGACAGCGGGTATGGCAGAAATGTGATCGGTGAACGGGGCAGGCCAAGTGATTTAAGAATCGGTCGGAAAATCGCGGAGCACGGCGGTGTGATCCTTGACATTGGCTCAGGACCGGGCGGCGGATATATGCCGTTCATCCTCCAGGCCGACCCGTCTGCACAAATCATTATCAGCGACCTGTCCCGCACCGTCGTGGAGGAGTGGAAGCACCTCCTGGATCAGGAGATAGACTCCCCCTTTTTGTACTACGCGGCATTGGATTTCTGCGATATCCCATTTGAAAATTGCACGGTGGATGTGATTGCCGACCACGGCGGGATCATCAACTGCATCGGCGATCAAAGTACGGCGTTGCGGGAATGTTATCGGGTATTAAAGCCCGGCGGTATCCTCGTCAGTTTGAACGGCTTCGTGACAAAAGAGGCCCTGGCCGCCCTGCCGGAGTATGCGCAGCAGGCTCTATTGAAGGACTATCCGTTTATTTTCAACGATCTATACGAGGACACTGTTCTGGCAGGCTTCCGAAGAATTGACAGCACGGTAACGGATACTTGGACGACCGATGAGGATGACAGCGGTATCGCTGAATTTGCCCGTGGCCTTGGCGTTACGCTTCAATTTACGGAATATGTACGATTCTGCGAAAAATAGCGGCTAAAATGTCAGTAAAGGAGGGACATGACTGCTCATCGGCGTGTCATGTCCCTGCCTGCTTTACGTCCACCCTCCTTTTAATTTGCCCTCCGGCGGGACCGGAGGGCGATTTTCATTACTGTATGAAGGTCAAGAAAACCGACGCGGCACCCAGGAGGACAAATAGGATCATCCCTGCGTTGAGCCAGACGGTTTTGAAGCGGCGGCCCTTGGGGAGCTCCAGCGGCGCGGGGTCGAAGGTCACGCGGCGGACGTTTACGCAGAAAAGGATCAGCCCCGTCACCGTGAGGACAAGCATGGCAAAGCCGTAAAGCATCATGGGCGCAAGCGAGGCGGCGAGCTCCATTACCGCCCCTGGATCGGCAAGGCTTATGTTTTCCAGCGCCTCCAGGTCCACCATGCTCAAAACAGCGGGGGCGACCACGCCGCCCAGGAGATTTATGAACATATGTAAGGCGGTGGAATAGCGCAACCGTCCGGTTTTCAGGTACACGTACCCGAACACGAGCCCCAGGGCGAAGGCGTAGAAGAACTGGGACAGGTTGCCGTGGAAGATGCCGAACATCAGCGCGGAGGTGAACACCGCCAGCCTCTCGCCGTAGACGCTCATGCGGTCAATGAGCAGCTTGCGGAAGATGATCTCCTCGAAGATGGGCGCCAGGACAGCCATTACAATGGCGCGCAACCACACATTGTCGTCCATGGCGTAGCCTAAAAGCGGGTTCACGGCGGCGTGACCCGATACGCCCTCAATGACCGCCAGGAGCGCAACGCCCACGATGTTGCCCACGTACATCAAAAATACGCTTACCGCTCCGGCGGTCAGGAGCCTGCCCGCGCTCATGGGGCGCGGCTCCCTGGGCGAGGCGGGGACGCGGCGCATCACGAGCACGCCCAGGGGCATACCCACCAGGTACATGGGCACAAAGGTCGCCGCCCACACCGTCCAGCCGGGGGCGTCGCCGTCGGGCCAGATGAGCTCCACCGCCACCCCCGCCAATATCTGCAAAAGGGCGGCGGATACGAATATCACCAGCATGGCGAGGCCCAGGCGGGAAAAGCGCCTTTTTGCCGCTTTCAGCTTTTCGTCTTCCATAACGATGTCCCCCTCAAATTTAATTTTTCTCCCGCCGCCGGGTTCAATGAATCCTGGCAGCAGGGCGAAGAAAATGAAGCCCAGGGCGATATTCAGCGCCGCCGCAAGTATCAGCGCCACGTATGGACGCCCCAGGGCGATGCCGATGACGGCGATGACGATGTCCGGCAAAAGTCCGAAGTAGACGAACATTATCTGGACCACCTGCTTCAATGTCTTCCCCGCCGACACGGGCACCGAGAGCCCAATGAACGCGCCCACGGTGGTGGCGTAGAGGTCCACGGACACGATGAACGGCACCCACAGCAGCGCCGTCAGGGGGTTCGCGCCCATGACCAGCGCGCCCAGGACCACAGCCGGAAGCACGTCAAGCAGACAATTCACCGTCCCGCCCATAAGCGACCAGAAGAGCTTTGACCGGGCGCTCTCAGGTATCATCAGAAAGCAGTCCGTTCCGGTGTCCTGCTCCAGCGGGTTGCCCAGGGAGCGGAAAAACGCCAGCGCCCCCAGCGTCAGCGCCACGGGGAGGAAGCCCTCCATATGCGCGGCGAAGCGGCATATTCCGGCGACAGCGGCGGCGGCAAGGAGGTACGTCTCCATGGTCTTTGTGAAGACGCCCAAGTGGGCGAATCTGCGGCGGTTGTACATCGCCTTGAAGAAAAACACGTTTGCGCCGCTCCCCCGGTCCATTCCGTCGCGCCAGAGCCTTTCGCTCCTGTCCTTTTTCCTGCGGACAACGGCGGTGGACCTCTCCGATTGGGAGGCGGCGAGGAGCTCGGCTGTCTCCTGGGATTTTGCCATGGCGTCCTCGTAGAAGTCCGCCTTCACCCGCCAGGTGAGGTACACCAGCGCCCCGCCGCCCAGCAAAAGCGCCAGGAGCGACAGCGCCGCGCCCGTACCGTTCCCCTCGGCGGCAAAGGCGCAAAAGCCCTTGAGCCAGCCCCAGAAGGGTATCCAGCGGGTGAACCTCCCGTTAAAGAACAGCACCGCCGATTTGAAAAGCCCAGCGCCGCTTTGGGAGGCGAATATCATGAACGCCGCCGCCACAGCCGCGATAAGTAGGTACAGCGTGCGCCGGAGGTTCCGCTTCACTGCGGGGTACGTGGCGGAGAGTATGTAGAGCGACAGCTGTATTATTGCGCCGATGGCTATCGCCAGCCCCCACGCCAGCACCAGCGCCAGCGCCGCCCACAGGTCAAGCCCCAGGTTCAGGGTGAGGTTTGGCACCTGGAACAGCATATACACGCTTCCCAAAAGCCCGATACCCACCTGTGTGGAGAGGCGGAACATCAGCACCGACTGGGGCTTCATCGGCGACGGGAAAAGGAGGTTCACGTCCGCCGGGAGGAATATTTTGCTGCCGTTCTTGTCCGCGTTTACAGCGCAGAAGAAGAACACAAGCAGCGCGGCGCCGCCGGCGGCAAGCTCTATCACCTGCTCCCTTGTGACCCTGGAGGCTTCAAGGAACGATTCGCCCTCAACGTTCTCCTCCGCGGGCGGGGCGTCCTCCCCCGCGTCGTCCAGCACCGCGGCGAGCAGACCTATACAGGCGCCCACGGCAAAGCAGACCAGGAAAAATATGAGCACCCAGGTCTTTAAAAGCTTTTTCACCTGGTTTTTGAAGGTGTGGAAGGCGTAGTAGGCAAAAAGTCTCATTCCGCCCGCGCCTCCTCCGGCTTTTCCCCCTCGGTCACGTCGAAAAAGAGCTGCTCCAGGCTCCTGCCGTCACGCTCCAGCTCCTCCCGGGTCACGTTTGCCTTTATCGCCCCCGCCTCCATGATGAGCGTCCTGTCCCAGAGCATATCAACGCTGTCGATTATGTGTGTGCTGACAAGCATGGTCCTGCCCTGGGCGCGAAGCTCCTCTATCATGAGCTTCAGCTCCTTTATGGCGTGGGGGTCAAGCCCGATCATGGGCTCGTCTAAAAGTATCACCCGCGGCTCAGGGAGCAGTCCCAGGCAGATGTTGAGCTTCTGCTGCATCCCCTTTGAGAGCTCGTCGCCAAACTTTTTCGTCTTGTCCGTAAGCTCAAAGCGCCTGAAAAGCTCCTCCACCCTGGGCTTGTAGTCCGTGAGCTTATATGCCCGCGCCAAAAACTCCATGTGCTCCGAGACCGTCAGGTTCGGGTAGAGCGACGGAAGCTCCGGTATGTAGCCCAGGAGCCTTCTTGCCTCCACGGTCTTGTTGGGGTATCCGCCCACGGTTATCTCGCCGTCATACTTGAGAAAGCCTATGACGGACTTGATGATGGTGCTCTTGCCCGCGCCGTTGGGCCCCAAAAGGACCGTGACGCTCCCCGGCTCAAGCCGAAAGCTCACGTCGTCGCACGCCGTGACCTTCCCGTACCTTTTTGTGACGTGGGATACGTTAAGCATGATCTCTCTCCTTTTTCTGACAATACGCAAAAAGCGCGCGGCCGAGACCGCGCGCGAAAAACGCAGACCGACCTTCTGTTGCCACACAGCTACTCCAAAACAGGAAATGTCGATCAAAGCATACGTTTTTACATAAAAGTATGCCTGTTTTCGGAGCTATTAAACTGTGTGGCAGATTTTATTATATCACATTTTCAGGAAATGTAAATAGCCGTCGGGAAATTTCCGAATTAGCACTCTCGCCTTGCGAGTGCTAATATTAACAAATTTTTCATAAATCTTCCACCGATTGTTCATAAAGCGGGTCTACAATGCAAAACATAAAGCGAGGCGAAAGGCCAAGCGGAAAAACCGAATCCCTGCCGCCCATCGGCAAAGCTCAACAAGGGCGGGCATAATATTTAATATATGGAGGTATTTATTATGTTTGAACTCAGACCCTTCCACCGCAACCAGGACATCACCTACAACCCCTTCAAGGCCATGGAGGACTTCGAGAAGCGCTTTTTTGAGGACCCGTTCACCGGCTTTTTTGAAAACGGCGACATCGCCGAATTCAAGACCGACATCTCCGACCAGGGGGACAGCTACCTGCTGGAGGCGGACCTGCCCGGCTTTGACAAGAAGGACATCCACCTGGACGTCTCCGGCGACGTGCTGACCATCAACGCCGAGCGCCACTCCCAGCACGAGGACAA
>CANQVL010000053.1 GCA_947627285.1 uncultured Oscillospiraceae bacterium | reverse complement strand
TAAGTGCGGGGAACTTGTTTGCAAAACTTACTTCCTGTCTGCCTGATTTGGGCTGGAACTTAAGTTTGCAATTGAACTATGTTTCATTCTAAAAACGTTGACATAGAATCTGATCTGCCGTATAATAATAGTGTAGATGGCGGCAAGACCGTTCATCGTTGCGTTGAAGCACCGGACCGGTTCAGCTTCGGCCCTGTGTGGAGCATCGTTTTGGGTGTGACGCTACCGCAGGCTGGATAGGTGGTATCACTGAAAGAAAGCGTCGAGGGAAGCTCCACTTATCGGTGGAGCTTCCTTTTTTACTTGAGGTGTTAAAATGGGACTCTTTTCTACCGCGGCTGAAGTCTGGGATTCCTTGCAGGGAACATCCTATCTCTTTGTGATCGGTCGCAAAGGCAAACTCCGGGAACTGGATATTCAATTCCAGCCAATCGACTTTGACCACCTCTCCGGTATCCACTACGCAAAGGATGTTGACTTCAAATTGAATAGAGCCGAATTCCGCGGTGAGAAGTTGATCGGTGCGTTGATCTCCGGGAAATTGGATGATGCCTTGATAGAAAAGAGCGCCAGTTGGCTTAAAATATCCGACCGTCTGAGGGCTATCGTGTCCCTGCCACGAATATTGGAATCAGACTTCACCATCTTTGACTTTTCTCCGAATAAGCTGTCCTTCTATTCCAAAATAAAGGCTAAGTACCTTGTGTATAGTGAGGAAACCGGTGAAGGTGTTTTTCTGTTTCTGGATAAGAACTCAGGCGCATATTACTGTAAATCTATATTCCGCAAGGACATATCAGACTATCGTGAAAACCAATCCAAATGGACTGTTTTGAAGAAGGTGCGCCGTCGTGGTGAGGAAGAAATCCTTTTGTACAGAAGCCCGACCTATAAAGAATTACCCGGAACGGTTTTGCCTGATTGAAATATCCGAAACTACTGACCATTTTACGCGCGACTGAAAAATGCCGGAAATACGGCAGAAAATAGCAGTATCAAATCTAACCACGCAAAAATTGTATCAAAAGGCGTTGACACCCCCTATCCGAAGAGGTACAATACAAGTACCAGAAAAAGGCAAACTTTGATTTCATACTAACGGAGGTGCCAGGGATGAAGTTATACGCCTACTGCCGGGTGAGTACAGAACGCCAGAGCTTGAAACGGCAAATTGAGAATATCAAATCAGCAAACGAGCGCGCCTATCAGGGTGCGCTCTTCTATTCCGACAAGTACACCGGAAGCACGCTGGACAGGCCGGAATGGAACAAGCTCTATAGGCGCTTGAAAAAGGGAGATACCATCGTGTTTGATTCCGTCAGCCGGTTGAGCAGGGACGCAGAGAGCGGCGCGGCGCTCTATCAGGAACTGTATGACAAGGGCATCAACCTGATTTTTCTGAACGAGCCCCACTGTAATACGGACTGCTACCGTCAGGCTGCGGCCGCCAGTATTCCAACCACGGGAAACGAGATCGCGGATATTTATGTGGAGGCCACCAACCAGGTTTTGATGCTCCTCGCCAGAAGACAAATCGCCATAGCTTTCGAGCAGGCCGAGAAGGAACGGCTTGACCTGTGCAAAAGGGTCAGGGACGGCATGAGAGTCGCGAAAACCGCAGCCGCCGAACGCGGGATTGAAAAAAGCTATGGGCTTCCCCAGGGAGCAAAGCTGACCACCAAAAAGAGCCTCGCCGCAAAGGAGATCATTCTGAAACATTCCAGAGATTTCAATGGCACGCTTGCCGATCCCGATGTGATGAAGCTGGCTGGTGTCTCCCGGAACACATATTACAAGTATAAGTCGGAGCTTCGGGAGCAGGAAAAACCGGCGGCATGAAGCCGCCAGCCAAAAAATAAGGAACATACTTGCATTTTTCGACACGGTATGGTATGATTTGATAGAGATGAATAAAGGGCAGGCCGTGAGGCGTTACCAGCACCTCACGGCCCTATGCGGGAGACACGACCTCCTACACAACAGCTTATGCTGCGCCAACCCCATTATAGCCGACATCGCGCTCTTTTGCAAGGGGGTGATTTGTTGGGCTTTGGGAAAGTGTGTACATTTGCGGTGTGGGATACTTCTATCCTGCACCGCTCTTTATTTATCTCAACATCCACCGCCAATGGGGGCAGGGATTGCCCTGCCCCCGGGCGCTGGTGTTGGGATGGTAGAAATCACACTTTTCTAAAGAGAGGGGTTGGCGTATGTTTTGTGGAAACTGCGGTACGCAGATGAATAATGGAGAAAAGTTCTGCCCTAATTGTGGAGCTCCGGTAGCGGTACAAGATTCCGCTTCCCAAGAGAATAACGCACGAGATTCGGCGGTTCTTCAACATTTTCCAACGGTCAAAGGAAGGAAGGGACTTCCCAAACCGTTTATTATCATTGCGGCTGTGATCGTTGTGTTTGTCGCTATGGGAGCCATATTTGATTTGTTTGGCGGTGGTTCAGATACAGGAAAACAGGCAATGCCGTATGATATTCTGTCAAAACCAAAATCCGCCGATGATCTCGCTCCTGCTGATCTGATTGGGTATGTTCCTGAAACCCGTGAAATTACCGGCAGCGGCACAGGCATGGTGGGTAAGGAGTACCTGGCCAAGATGACAGAGTGGAAGCAAACATACAATCTTGAAGGAATATTTGATAAAAAAATAGCGTATTCAAGCATTGACCATGAAGTGGCCATAATGAATGGAATACCAAACATAAAACAATGCGAGTATTGTGATTTGGGTAAAAGCGGAAATGAATGTGCAATTTTGTCCGGTGATACAGTCTGGTATGTGTGCATGTCAGCCGGGTCAGCCAGCGGGCCTCTCCCGATGTCACATTTCAAAGAGCCCAGAGCTGCCGACCCTTTGATCGTAAGGACAGCCTTTGACCCCAATGAGTACCTGCTGATTTGGAAATACTGGTTAGAGGAATATCAGGATTACATGTACATCATCTTTACGGCTTTCCCGGACGACCCTGACAGCTACTATTGGAATTGGTATCCGGAAAAGAGAATAGAGGTTCTATCCCCACAATATTGCGGATTTCTGAATGGACAGCTTGAAGTTGAGATCGTAGAAATGTCCGGTATTGGGGATTAACGCCGTTGATGCACGGTTCCTATTGACATTCCTTTGCCGGTGCCACATAGCTGCAAACAACACAGGTTCATTATACAAAACTTAAATTACAACGAAGGGAGCTATACAATGAAGAAGACCGGCTGGCAGGATATTCCGGTGGCGAGCATCACCGACGACTTGTTCAACGTCTCTACCTACGTCAACGGCCTGTGCAGCTTCATACGGAGCTGTGACACGCCCATGACTATTTCTATCCAGGGAGACTGGGGCAGCGGCAAGACCTCCATGATGAACATGATGCAGGAAAACTTACAGGGAACTATTTACCCTATCTGGTTCAATACCTGGCAGTTCTCGCAATTTGATATGGGGGGCTCTCTGGTGTTCTCCATGATGGAGGTCCTGCTGGACAGTCTTGGGTGCAACGAGGAACTGCGTCAAAAGATCCTGAACGGGCTTATCGGCTTTGGCAAGACAGCGGTCCGCGTCTTGACCGAAAGAGCGGTAGCGGGAGAGGCCGCCGCGAAGGTCGGCGAGATGATGGACGGCGGCCCTGCCAATTACGCGACGGAAGTGCTCAAGCTAAAGGAGCGCTTTCAGGCAACCGTTAACGAAAAGCTAAAAAGGGAACATAAGGATCGAGTAGTTATATTCGTGGACGATCTTGACCGCTTGCAGCCCATGCGGGCCGTGGAGCTGCTGGAGGTCCTGAAGCTGTTTCTGGACTGCGAGAACTGTATCTTTATTCTGGCGGTGGACTACGAAGTTGTCACGCTGGGTATTCGGCAAAAGTTTGGCGCTGACGTGGCCGACGAAAAGGGACGGAGCTTTTTTGACAAGATCATACAGCTCCCCTTTAAAATGCCGGTAGCCCAATACGACATCAAGAAATACGTTACCGGCATGATGGAGCATCTGTCCGTCTCCACGGACACACGGGAGGTCAATCTGTTCTACAACCTGATCCGTACCTCCTCCGGCTTCAATCCCCGGAGTATGAAGCGGTTGTTCAACACCTATGAGCTGCTTGATATCATCACCAAGTCCACGGTCCGGGGTATCACTGACACGGTGCGTAAGCGTGTCCTGTTCGCCATAGTCTGCGCCCAGATGTGCTATGAAAAGCTGTACCTTTACCTGACATCTACAAAAATCGATGAGGACACCTTCACCGCTCTCCGGGACACCGCCTCCTGTGCCGGTGTGTTGAAAGAGATTTATACCGGCTTGGAGCAGGAGGAAATGAACGAGCAGGTGAGAAAAGTATCCGCCTTTGTGCCTTTCTTCATGGAAGCCTTGCAGGTGGATGAGGACGAATCGCTCTCGGAAATGGAGCTGGAGAACCTGCGCATCATTCTCAAGTGTTCCGTGGTCACCTCCGTCAAGGCGGGAGAGGACGAGGGCGACGATACTTCTACCGAGTGGGACTATCGGGAGATCAACAAGCGCATTGTCAAGGAGACTGCGGCAAGGCTGGAGGACTTGGGAAAGTTTTCTGTGTGGATGCCCCGGAAGGTTACCAGCACCGTCAAGAAATCCGATATCTCCGGATACTTAGAGTGGCCAACAAAGTCCGGATTCAGCTGCCGTCTTGAATACTACCTCTCTCGCATCAACGACTACACCACTGGTGTACATCTCTATATCACGGAGCCGTCTTACAGCAAGGGGGCCGGGAAGCAGTTTATAAGCGCCCTGGGGGATAACCCGCTGAGACTGAGCATTCTTCCCATCACGGATGAAAACAGCTATAAGTATTACAATGTCCTCCGTCTCAACAACAACGACGACAACACCCCGGATCAGATCGCAGACGTTGTGAGAAGGGCGTATGAGGCATTGATCACCATCGTCCCCAGCGCCGATTGAGAGTACGACTTCATAGAATCCTCAGTTTCGGCAATGGAATTTAGAAAAGGCATTTCGTGAAAAGTGCCTATTCCCAATTTATAGAATTAAACGCAACAAACATTCTAATCGTAAAATAACCCAATAAAAAGAGGGGCACTTTTGAGAGGGAGCATCTACGGGTGCCCCCTCTTTTCTACATTCCAAAGTTCTCCTTTCGTAACGAAACCGTCAAAATGCCCAAAACAGGTCTTTAGAATTGTCTCGGTTTACTTATTGATTCGACGTTTTTCTGTACGGTAGTCATTGTATAAGCGTGTGAACGTCCTAAATCGGGCAAATTTCCTTATCTTTTTCTTTTACTATATAAATTACTTTTTTGTAAGTAAAACTGTATATTTCGTAAAAACTGAGCGATTTTAGAAACTTTTTGTTGCAAAATCAGATTATCTGTGCTACTATATAGCTGTGGCCGGAAGGTGCCATAAAAATACGATAACACCCCGGATCAGGTTGCCGAAATTGTGAGAAGGGTCTGCGAGGCATCGGCCTCCGCCTTCCTCTGGTGCCGATCAATTGTACGTTCGCCGGGCTGAAATAAGGAATTCATAATAATTATGAATTAGCCCAGGCTTACCAGGGTAAGGCTTCACAAAAGCCTTAGTTCCGCCAATACTTTTCGGAGCATTTTTCAGGGTAACAAATCGCAAATCTCTTATAATTTTTATTCAGAATTTACTTAACCTTAGGAGGTTGTATTTCCTACACATTACCCATAACACATAACATAGGCAAAATACCCATCTACATTCATCCTTTGCACGATCAACCAAATACATCATGGACAGATGTAATTGTACTTTTGTACTTTACTGTCTATGGCTTTGGTCTATGCGTCTCTGGCTGGATGGAAGATGGGTATTTTGCCTATTTTTAAAATTTTTATTAGGAGTTGTTTACTATGGAAAGAAAAAAAGCGTTTCTGTTCTATGCGTCTAATTTAGATGTATTAGAACAATTCCCCGAGGAGCAAGCGAAAACGCTTGCAATGTTAATAGTGAAATATGGATTCTGGGATCCAAAACCGGGAGAAGAATCCCAGTTCCCGTGCGCCGAAGAAGATAAGCTGATTTTAAGTCATATTTTCAACGGAATTGACATTGAGAAGCAGCGTTATAAGATGAGCAATAACATTTCTGACATATTGAAGAAGATGGATCGTATCACTCCTGCAGGCGCAAAGGTGTCTCAGCAAGAACTGGAAGATACAAGAGCAGCGCTCATACGTTTAAAAGCCAGGGCACATAGAGAAATCATAAGCCGTGATGAAATATATGGTGTAATTCCTCCAAGGATTCATGCGGCCACCGTATGCGTAAACGACGATCTTCTTATTCAGAACATGAGAACGTTGATAACCTCATGTCCGGATGCCAGGACAAAGAAAGAACTTGTTAATTCATATAACCTTCTCATCAATTACTACTATTCCCGTTTACGTCTTCGTACGTCAGTTCCTGATGGTCTTTTGCTCACTATATAAGAAAGTAGGTGAAATAACGCTATGGCAAAGTCATATGATTTCGTGTTTTATATGTCCTTTATGGAATCTATTGAGCAGATAAGCAAACTCTATTCAAAAGAAGAAGCAGAAACTTTCTGTCTTGAGCTTATTCGCTATGGGGTTCGGCGGGAGCGAAAGGTGACTATGCGCCCCGAGCTGGAAGCGCTCATGTTGAGTTTGTGCCCCTATATAGATAAGTCCAGAGAGCATTTGAAGCGCACAGCTTCTCGTGTAAATTCCATGAATTCGCAAGCTCGTAGTAACATGAATTCAAATAAAAAGAACGGTTCCTCCAAGTGTTGAAGAGATTGCGGCGGTTGCCAATTATAGACATAATGGCTGCCGCCGCATATAATAAGCAATTTAAAAAGACCTTTATTAATATTTATATTATTATTTGTATTTAAATTACAATTTTTATTTATATGATAAAAATTGTATATTTTTCAAAAATTCCCCCTCCCCTCATCATAGACCGGGAATGAAAATGGGGAGCACCGATTCTTCGAATCTTTCCCAAGTGCCATCCGAGGCACTTGGGAATGCCCCCCATTTTCATTCCCTATACAACAAAATTCTATTCAGGTGGCCAAGGCATCTTAGAAGCTGCCGCCGCCGATTTGAAAATTTTTCTAATTTAGGAGATGTTCTATATGAACCCAAATGATTTTTTGTTTCGAGAGAGCTTCTATCTCTCCCTTCGGGAAATAGAAGATTCCCGTGTCCGGCTGGCGCTCTACGAGCTGCTGTGCCGATTCGGGGTCACCGGGGAAAACGGTATAGAGAGTTACCCGGCGGCCCCGGCAGAGAAGGCTGTTCTATCCCTTGTTCTAACCCCTATGTTTGAGTCAATTGAGAACACTAAGCGAAGGTATGAGAGAGCCGTAAGCAACGGGAGAAAAGGCGGTTTAAAGGGCGGCAAGCTGGGAGGCCGCGGTCATAAGAAACAGCCGGAAAGCGCCGGCCAGACAGCCAGGGAGATAGAAGGGGGTGAATATGATGAGTAAGAAACCGGGATTCTATGCGGTTTACTTTGTTGAAGAGCGCCGTATAGAAATATTTCAGGAGTGGGATAAAGCCTTGCAGGCCATGCGGGGCCATCCAAACCTCAACAAAAAATTCTATACCGTTGAGGATGCCAAGGCATGGATTTCCGGCATAACCCAAAGGGACATTGCCAGGGCGTTGCTTTACTCAACGCCGCCGCGTAACCAACCTTAACGTCCGGGAGTAATTCCTTGACGCTACAAGGGGCGCATAGCGTCAGATGATATTCCGTCTGGGAGAAAGAGAAAAAGGGTTCCAGGGGCAGCCATGGCCTTTTGAGAGGTATGCTGAGGGCCTGTGTTCTATGCCTCTGATATAAAGATACACACCACCCAAT
This sequence comes from uncultured Oscillospiraceae bacterium, assembly GCA_947627285.1. Lineage (GTDB taxonomy): Bacteria > Bacillota > Clostridia > Oscillospirales > Oscillospiraceae > RUG626. The sequence continues at coordinate 7,503 of CANQVL010000053.1, read as the reverse complement.
ACGCTGTGCAGTGATAGCCAATCGTATATTTTACCGATTATTTGAAATACTACTGCCGAGGTGGATCGTATCGTGAGGACCGTTATCAGTCATTCCAATTCCAATCAATTTGCCGCTCTGATCTGGCTGGTCTATTATAACGACTACCTGAAAGAGCGCAGGATCATAACCGAAGAAACGTGGCTCAAAATGCGCCAGCTTATTATGAGGAAGTATGAGGTAAGGGACACTTGAAAGTTTTTCCAGGTGTCCCCCGCCTCTTGTGCTTTGTTCCCAAATGATGTAATATAGAAAATGATAAAACGAACTTTACGGAGGATATATCATGGATATACATAGTACCCGGCAGCAGATGAAAACCAAGTCAATATATGATCTTCCCATGCGGGTGACCTTCTATGCCCGGGTTTCCTCGGAAAGTGACGAGCAGTTAAATTCTCTGGGGAATCAGGTCCAGTACTACACTGACCTTATCGGCCGAAACGCCAACTGGACATATGTGGAGGGTTACATTGACGAGGGGCTCTCCGCGGCGACCACCAGGAAGCGCGAAAACTTTCACCGCATGGTAGAGGATGGGGAAGCGGGCCTTTTCGACCTCATCATCACAAAGGAGATCACCCGCTTCGCCCGTAATACCCTGGACTCCATTCAATATACCAGAAAGCTCTTAGGATACGGCGTGGCTGTATTTTTCCAGAACGACAACATCAACACATTGGACGAGGATTCTGAGCTTCGCCTGACCATCATGTCCGGCATTGCGCAGGATGAGCTGCGCAAGCTGTCCTCCCGCGTCAAGTTCGGCCACCAGCAGGCCATAAAGAACAGCGTTGTGTTAGGCAACAGCCGGATATTCGGCTACTGTAAAAACGGCGGCAGACTGGTGATTGACGAGAATGAGGCTCCCATGGTTCAGGAGCTGTTTGAACTGTATGCCACGGGCCAGTACAGCCTGAAGCAAATCGAGACCCTGTTCTGGGAAAAGGGGTATCGCAATCACAACGGAAACCGGATCGCCCACACCACCATGTCAGGGGTGATCTCCAATCCCAAGTACAAGGGCTATTATGTGGGCAATAAGGTCAAGGTCATTGACCTGTTCACCAAAAAGCAAAAATTCCTCCCGCCGGAGGAATGGGTCATGTTTAAAGACGAGACGGGCGAGATCGTCCCGGCCATTGTGGACGAGGACTTGTGGGAGAAGGCCAACGCTGTTCTAAAGAAGCGCAGTGAGGATGTAAAGGGCCGTCAGGGCATCTGCAACCACGCCAATCTGCTCACCGGAAAGCTGTACTGTACTCATTGCGGGGCGGCCTATTACCGCCGGGACTCTGTGGATAAGGCGGGCCATAAAAACAGCAAGTGGGTCTGTTCAGGAAAAATCAAAAACGGCGCTGACTCCTGCCCCTCGTTTCCCGTCTATGAGGAGGAATTAAAGCCCCTCCTATTTGAGGTGTTCAGCGAAACGGAGGTCGATGCCGAGGCGTTGGTTGAGAAGTATATCGAGCTCTATAAGTCGCTGGAGGACGACGACGGAACAGCCAGGCAAATTGCCGGTTTGAAGCAGCAAATCGACCTCGCGCAGAAGAAGAAAAGCAAGCTCCTGGGCTATAACGCGGCAGGCCAGCTCTCCGATGCCGATTTTCTCTCGTTAAACAAAGAATGTGACCGGGAGATCAGCGAGGCTGAGCGTCAGATAGACCAACTGGAACAGCAGCAGCAATCCAGGGCGGAATTTAAGAAGCACATAAGCACGATCCGCAGTGTGCTGCGCGAGGCCAAGCGGGATGCCGCCCAGGGGATCATCAGCAAGGAGTTTATTGACAAATATATAGACAGGATATTTGCGACCCCACTGGAAGACGGGACATTACAACTGCAAATCAAGATTTTCACAGGGGAAACTTGTGAAAAATATCTCTCTAATCTTCGGAGTCGTACGGGTCACACGTTCAAGAAGATGATCGAGGCCTACGAGAACGGCCTTAAGTAACGAGGTCCAAAAAAAGCGCGGAGCCCTTTTTTGAAGGGTGACGTTCAGAAAAATCCCGTGAATTCTGCCGAATCCACGGGATTTTTCCTGCCTTACATGCCGCCGGGGAAAAATTGAATATCAACGCTTTTATCCAACAATGTCCACGGTGTCGGAATCGTCCTCTTCGGGGTTTTCCTCGTCGCCGGTGTCTCCGGTATCATCGCCGGGGTCCTCCCCGCCTACGTCCTCCCCGCCGTCGGGGGCGCCGGTATCTCCGGGGTCCTCAGCCTCTCCCGGGTCCTCGCCGGGGTCAACGGTCCCGCCGGGGTCTTCCTCCTCTCCGGGCTCCTGAGTATCCGGCGGGAGCTGTCCCTCGCCGGTCCCTTCGCCGGACTCCTCGCCCGTACCCTCGCCCTCCGCGGGCTCCGAGGGCTCCGGGCCCACCAGGACTATCTTGGTCATGGGCTTATATGTGTCCTTTGAAAGCAGCGTGCGGCTCAAAAGGTTGCCCTCGCCGTCATAGATGAGCTTATACGCCTCGGAGACGTAGCCGGTCTGACCGGCGTTGTCCACCTTCTTCTCCCCCGGCGCCAGGGATTCGTCCACCTGCTCGACAGTCTCATATGGCACTGTCTTAATTATGTTGGACTCCAGCTCCACCCGGTAGTCGTTTTCCTTTGTGCCCCAGAGCTCAACGTAGAGCTCCTTGTTCTCCACCCAGGCCACGATCTTCACCGGGAAATTCTTGTCGTTCCTGAATTTGAAGTTCAAATTGGGCCAGCTCACCGTGGCGTCAAGTCCCAGCGGCAGGTACGCCACCGTGTAGCCGTGGTTGGTGCGCTGTGTTATCTCCAGATCCGCCAGGAGCGTGCAGTAGTACAATGTGGAGCTCACCTGGCATATCCCGCCCCCGATGGAATCCACGTGCTTGCCGCCCACGTAAGCGCCGGCGGCCTTGTAGCCCTTTGCGGCGGTGCGCTCTCCCACCACGTCGTTATAGGAGAACTCATCGCCGGGGTTGAGCACCGTCCCGTTGATGGCGGCGGCGGCAAGAGTTATATTTGTTATCCTGTTGGAGGTGCTGGTCCTCAAGGTGGTGCTCTTTTCGGCAAGCTTGTCCCTGAAAAGCAGGTCCTCCACGTTCTCGGAGCTGTTTACCGGATCGGTCAGTATCAGCGGCACCCTCACCGTCTCGCCAACGCCGGCAAGCTCCAGAAGGCTCCTCGCCTCATCCTTATCGAAGCTCACGCCCTTGACGGCGGCGTTTACCGTCCCGGTCGTGCCGTCAAAATACGCGTCCCTGGGCTCGGTAAAGACGGCCTCATATATGGCGTCCACATCCGGCTCGCTGGCGGGAGCCTGGGCGGTCTTCGCCTCGGAAAATTCCTCCGTCGTACCGGAGACGCCGGAGAGAAGGGTGTCTCTTATATATTTGAACACCCCGTCCTCGTCCACGGTGTATCCGCCTGTGCCCCGGGTTATGAAAAGCTCGGTGTTCGTCACCTCAAATTTCGGCTCCGACGCCGGGTGATTGGCGCGGGCGGCGGCCTGGGCGATTATTGCCCTTACGCCGTCCTCGTTCACCGTTCTGGCGGAGAACACCTCATGGGGCGCGGTGGCACAGCTTATGAAGGAGCCGAGGTTGGAGAAAAAGCTGCCGTCCCTGCCGAAGCTGTAAGCCATCTCCGCCGCCTGTGTCGCCGAAACAGCAAGCCCCGCCTCGTCGCTGGTCACGCTCACGCTCTCGGTCCCCGTGAGCACAGCCGTGGCCTTCACCCCGCTGGGGACGCCTATGTTCGCGCCCATAAGCGAGGCGGCGGCGCCGTCAACGGTCATTCCGCCCACGTCCACGCCGGCTACGGTCACGTTGGGGAATATGGTCCTCCTGCCTGCCACATACGCCCCGCCGCCCACCACGGCGGCTATTATCACCACAAGCACCACGGCGGCTGAGATAAGCGCCACAAGCGCCGTGTCGTTTTTCTTTTTTGGAGGCGTCCCGCCGCGCGGCTGAGCCGCCTGCCGGTTCGTCCTCTGGACGTGCGCTCCCCCGCTCTGTCTCGGGCGGCTCTGCTGTCCCGTGGGGTCCACCCTTATGGGCTTTATCCTGTTGTCCTCATCCATACGCTTTTTCCTCTTTTCTCTATATACGTATACGCAGTCGAGGGGCTCCCCGCCCTACGACCCAATATTCAACCTTTATAATATATGTTACCCGCGAAAAAATCAATTACAAATCGGTAAACAAACAAAACCAAAACCGTAACATCCGCGTCTTTCCCTCACGTTATCCCCTGGAAAAGCTGGACCTCCCCCGGTCTTTTTGAGAACAGCGAGAACTGGTACTCCTCCCCGCCCTCCTGCTTCCAGGGTGAAACTATGCTCATTCTCTGCTTCGTCTGGGCGTCGAGTATCTCGCCTATCAGCGTATTTGAAAGCAGGAACCCACGGGGCGTAAAACGCCACCTGTCCCCGTTTTTCTCCATCCAGCCCCGCTTTACGTAGTCCTCCATGATCTCCCGCGCCATGTCCAGCTTGCAGGGGAAGATGCCGTAATACTCCTCCTCGGATATGCCGTGGGTGGTCCTGAGCCCCAGCATAAGGTACTCCCCCGCCCGCTCAAAATCCGTTATGCTCTCCGCGTGGTCCACCACGCTCCTGCCGCCCATGATGTTGTCGGTGTATAGCTCCATATCGGCGATACAGCTGTACCTCTGCCCCGACACGCAGGAGTGCGCCGCCGCGCCGAAGCCCATGTACTCCCCCATCTGCCAGTATTTCAGGTTGTGCGCCGAGGCGAAGCCCTGCCTTGCGAAGTTTGACACCTCGTACTGCCTGTACCCATTGCGCGAAAGCGCCTCCACCGCGAAAAGGTACATGTCCGCCTGGAGGTCGTCGTCGGGTATGAAGGGCGAGTCCTTGTAAGGGTACAGCGCCGTGCCCTCCTCTATCTTCAGCCCGTAGGCGCTGATGTGCTCCGGCTTTAAGGCCATCGCCCTGGAGAGCGTATCCGCCCAGTCCTCCCTCGTCTGGCTCGGGAGCCCGTAGATGAGGTCGAGGCTCACGTTCTCAAAGCCCGCTTTTCGGGCGCTGAGCACCGTCTCCTCCACCTTCTCCCAGCTGTGGAGCCTGCCTATGCTCTTGAGTATCCCGTTGTTTGCCGACTGCGCGCCTATTGACAGCCTGTTGAACCCCGTCCGGCGCAGTCTCACCATGTCCTGGAGCGTTATGCTGTCCGGGTTCACCTCCACGGTGAATTCCCCGTTCACCATCACCCTGCCGTACTTTTTGAGGGCGTTCATAAGCTCAACGAGCCGCCCCGCCCCGTAAAAGCTGGGCGTCCCGCCGCCGATGTATATGCTGTCGGTCAAATACCCCTGGAGCTGTGAGCCCGCCTCCCTTATGTGCGTCAGCAGAGCCTTTTGATAGCGGGGTATCATGTTCTCCCTGCCCACCAGCGAGTAGAAGTCGCAGTACGCGCACTTTCCGGCGCAAAAGGGGATGTGTATATATATCCCCAGCCTCTTTTCCACGCGCGCACCCTCCCTCCGCGTAAATTGACATAATTCGCAGTTTAATTATAAACCTCCGCCCCCGCCTTTGCAAGGGCAAAAGGGCGCCGCGTACTATTTTTGTAAGAATGTTGAAGCTACATACGTAATTTGCCCAAATATCCCTCCAAAATGAGCGTCGCGGCAACGGCGTCCACCGTCTCGCGCCTGCGCTTGCCGTGCCGCCCGTTCACCGAGAGTATGTCATGCGCCTCCACGGTGGTCCGCCGCTCGTCCCACATTATCACCTCGAGCCCCGTACGCTCCCGCAGAAGCTCCCCGAACGACGCCGCCTTTTCACTGCGGGGTCCCGCAGAGCCGTCCATGTTTATGGGGTTGCCCAGAACTATCCTCTCCGCCCCCAGCCTCCGGCACTCCCCGGCTATCCTGTCCGCGAGCCTCTCCGGGTCCCACTCGGCTATGACAAACGCCTCCCCCGCTATCGTCCCCGTTATGTCCGATACGGCTATCCCCGTCCTTTGGTCGCCGTAATCCACCGCGAGTATCCTCATTTTCACCGCTCCTTTCCGCCGCTTCTGCCATCTTACAACACATTCCCCCGCCGCGCAACGTTTTTTCCCGGAAAAACACGGTGTTTTGTAAAAATTTTTCTTGACTGCGCCGCCGCGCGGTGTTATAATTTCCTCACCTGTCGGCTGAGAGGGTTTTATTTTTGTGCGCCCGCGCGCCGAAAATACCCTGCCCGGTCAATTTAAAGCAGGGAGGCAATAATTAGGAGGTGCCGAAAAAATGGCCGCTGAGAACAGAGTCAAGGTCGTTCTCCGCTGCTCCGAGTGCAAGCAGCGCAACTACAACACGACCAAGAACAAGCGCAACACGCCCGAGAAGCTGGAGCTCAAAAAATACTGCCGCTTCTGCCGTAAGCACACGGTCCACACCGAGACAAAGTAAGCGGAAGGAGAAAAGCACAAATGGCAAAATCCGAAAAGAAGTTCTTCACCCGGATCGGCGACTGGTTCCGGGGCATGAAGAGCGAGCTTAAAAAGGTCATTTGGCCCACCGCGAAGCAGACAGCCAACAACACCCTTGTTGTCCTTGCCGTCTGCGCCGCGTCCGCCGTGGTGCTGGGCGGCTTTGACTGGCTTGCTTCCAAGCTGGTCGAGGTCCTCATCAACCTCTTCGGTTAAGGAGCTGAAATGGCGCAGGAAGCGAAGTGGTACGTGGTCCACACGTACTCCGGCTACGAAAACGCCGTAGCCGACACCGTTGTCAAGGCCGCCGAGAACCGCGGCATGACGGACCTCATCCAGGAGGTCAATATCCCCATGGAGACCGTTGTCGAATCTGTCAACGGCGAGGACAAAGAGGTGGAGCGCAAGGTCTTCCCCGGCTACGTGCTGGTGAAGATGGTGATGACGGACGAGAGCTGGCATCTGGTGCGCAACGTCCGCGGCTGCACCGGCTTTGTCGGGACCGGAAACAAGGCGATCCCCCTCACGGAGAGCGAGATACTCTCCCTGGGCGTGGAAAAACGCGTCGTCAAGGTGGATTTCGAGATCGGCAGCCGCATCCGCGTCGCCGACGGCCCCCTGGAGGGCTTCTTCGGCACGGTGGAGGACCTGGACATGGACAAGAAGATCGTCCGCGTCGTGGTCTCCATGTTCGGACGCGAGACGCCCGTGGAGCTGGACTTCGACCAGGTGGAAAAGGTCGAGGACTGACCCCGCAAAATCAAGACCCCGCCCCAAAAGGGCATTAGCGCCCACCGGCGCTGTGGGAGGAGCTTTTCAATGAGCCCCGCCTAACCACATCTATATTATGGAGGTTCACGAAAGTGGCACAGAAAGTAACAGGAATCATCAAGCTTCAGATCCCTGCGGGCCGCGCGACTCCCGCGCCCCCCGTGGGTCCCGCCCTTGGTCAGCACGGCGTCAACATCGGCGCCTTCACCAAGGAATTCAACGAGCGCACCAAGGCCGACATGGGCATGATCACCCCCGTGGTCATCACCGT
>CANQVL010000052.1 GCA_947627285.1 uncultured Oscillospiraceae bacterium | reverse complement strand
CGGCGTTGGGCGACGGCGTGACGTCGGCCGTCATCTCCTTCCTGCGCACCATGGTCTTCCAGGTCGCCGCCGTCCTGCTCCTGCCCCTTTTGTGGAAGATCGACGGCGTCTGGATCTCCATCGTCGTGGCCGAGTTTATGGCTATGGCCCTGAGCGCCGCGTTCCTGGTGGGGAAACGGAAAAAGTATAACTATATTTGAAATATTTTTTATTAGTCATGTACTAACCGTAGTGACATTGTATTGACGCTTTCATCTATATAGGGATATACTGTATCCGAGGAGTTGATATTATGGAACATTTATCCCAAACATCCGGGGCGAAGAGCTCCACCTTTCAGATGCGGATCAACCCGGAGGTCAAAAAGGAGGCCGAGGAGCTCTTTGCCTCCTATGGTCTGACGCTCACCGATGCTGTCAATGTGTTTCTCCGGCAGTCGCTGAACACCAAGGGTCTCCCCTTCCTGCTCTCGCCGGAGAACGCCGAGTACATGAAGGCCAAGGCCATGAAGCAACTACTGACCGAGGTCGAAAAGGGCTGGCAGTCCGCCGAGGCCGAGGGCTGGGTCAGCCTTGATGAAGCGGAGGCCCGGCTAGGGATCGTCCATGAATAAGGTTCGCCTCACCCCGGAGGCGGTGCGGGATTTGACCAAAATTCGCCGGTATATCTCAGGGGAGCTGGGCAGCCCCTCCGCCGCCCGGCGTATCGTGGGGAGCATCACTGAAAATCTCCGCCTTCTGGAGCGTCATATCCCGGCAGGCCCCTCGGTGGAGGCCCTGACCGGCTACCCATCGGACCTGCGCATCCTCGTATGCGGAAAGTACATCGCGATTTATCGCGTGGAGGGCAACACTGTCTCTGTCGCCCGTATCTTCAACGCCCGTCAGGATTATATTCGCATCTTGTTTGGCGAGGTTTCTCTTTCCAAGGATCAGGATACGGAGGACATATAACTGCTTTTCTCAACGGCCCCTGACTAACTTCGCAACAATCGATATTGACAACCATGCAAATTTGTATTGTGAGCCATTGCTATCGCGGTAATGACAAATCAAACGCATTATCTCCGCCAGGAGAGCAACGAAAAACGAGCAAAGCGCATATCTTAGACGAAAATGAGGTGATTCTATGAGAGACGAATATAACATTGAAGAGTTAAACCCCAGAAGAAATCCCTATGCCGGACGGCTGAAAAAGCAGGTCACTATGAATATCGACAGCGCCACCATTGATTACTTCAAGTCTCTTGCGGAGAGCGAGGGCATCCCCTACCAGACGCTCATCAACCTCTATCTGCGCGACTGCGCCGTCAATCAGCGGAAGATTCAGGTGTCCTGGCGGTGAAACTTTCCATCCCTCTGACTACTGTTTGACTACTATTTTCAAAAATCCCCCTCTCCCCTTGCGCCGCAACGGGTTTGGAGGTTTTCAAAAGGTTTTTCAAATTCGCACAAATCTTTGAAAACCCGCACTTTTCAAGGGGTTTTCGTTTTGGCCTTATAACTCCGACTCTGAAGGTCGTGCGTTCGAATCGCATCGGGCGTACCAAATGCCCGCGAAAGTACCTTTTCGCGGGCATTTTTCTGTTTTTACGGGGGGCCTTTCTATGATGTACCCTTTTCTCACGTTGAATGACGGAACCAAAATTGTCCACTCTGAGATGCTTGAAAATCAGAACGTGAAAGTGTATATGAAAAGCCTGATGAAAAAGACGGTTTTCACAGCGCGGTTTGTTGGCTTCCGGCGTATAAGTGGGAGGATATTTGCGGATTTTTCCAGGCGGAATTGAGCAAATACAAGGGAATCATCACATCTACCGCACATCTAATCCTTCAATTTTCTTAAGAAAGTGGATTTGACAATGCCTCAAATTAAAATTGGATCATATAGATCATATATTTGTTTATTTTTGAGCAAACGAATTTCCACTGGAGCCAGTACATTTGTCCAATAAGGAAAGATCATAATGCAAAGCATCCCGGTCTGAACTTCGAAATTTGTTGTTCAGACCGGGATGTTCATTCAATTCATATGCCGTTTGTCAGATGCTGTCCTCGACGGTAACGCAGATATTCCCGCTCTCTCCTGCCCGGACCACGGCCAGGGCACGTCCGTAGTAGGTGGTGAAGGTGCCGGTGTGGTACTGCTCCTTCGTGCACGGGTTTGCGCTTCCGAAGGCCAGGAGCTCGCCGCCCTCCACATGCAGGGTGATTTTCCTGTCGGCGTTGGACTCCACGACGCCGTTTTCGCCCTCGATGGTGACCGGGATGTAGACGATGTCACCGGGCTTGACCTTATCCGTCTCCGGGCGGAGGGTGACCTTGAGCTTGCCCTCGGCGGAGTGGAGCTCGCCTCTGCCCGCCTCATTCCCGGCCTCGTCATAGGCCACAGCGGTGACGGTGCCGGGGGCGTACTTCACGTTGAAAGACGCCTTGCACTCCCGGACCTTCTTCCTTCCCTGGCTCTTGCCGTTGATAAAAAGCTCCACAGCGGCCTTGTCGGAGTAGACTTCCACCGTCGCCTTGTTCCCGGCGCAGCCGGCCCAGCTCCAGCTCAAAATGGCGTTGGTGCCGCGCCAGACGGACTTTGCCGGACGCACGCCGGGGTGGTTCACGGGCCGCACGGCGATGACCGGGTTCTTCTCCAGACCCCACACGGTGGAGGCGTATTTGCAGGAGCCGTCGGGGACGCCGGTGATGTCGATGACGCCCGCTCCGGCCAGGATCCACGGATAGGGGCGGTTGAAGGGCATCCCGCCGGTGTAGCTCCAGGCCCCGATACCCGCCTCGCCCAGGTAGTCCCAGGCCGTCCACATGAAGTCGCCCACCAGATACGGGTACTTCTTCACCATCTCCCAGTTTTTCCAGATGTCCTGGGGGAAGGTCTCGGAGCCGAAGAGCACCCGGTCCGGGTGTGCCTTGGCCTCCAGGGGGTAGCGGCCGGAGCCGTAGTTGTAGCCCGCGATGTCCAGGGAGTCTATAAACGGTGTGGTCAGCGCGTCCACCTTGGGGGAATTTCCTCCCTTATTCATGCCCGTACCCACGAAGCTGGCCATGATGTTGAAGGCGAGGCTGGCATTGCCGCCCTCCTTCTGCTTCACATCGCCGCCTGTCTTCTGCTCGCCATCCTGATAGATGCCCTGGCCCTTGGCGGCGCGGGCAATAATCATCAGGTTCGTCCCACAGGTGACAGGACGGGTCGGATCGATAGAATGGCACAGCTCCACCATCCGGCGGCCCGTCTGGATGCCCTTCTCCTCAAAGGGATCCGCCACCTCGTTGCCGATGGAGTAGAGGATGACGCTGGGGTGGTTGAAGTCCCGCTCCACCATGGCGGCGGTGTCCCGCTCCCACCACTGGTCGAAGTCACAGCCGTAGTCATAGGGGTTCTTGCGGTTGTACCACATATCGAAGGTCTCGTCCATGACGTACATGCCGTACTTATCGCAGGCGCGGAGAAGTGCCTTGGAGGCCGGGTTGTGGGAGGAGCGGATGGCGTTGAAGCCGTTTTCCTTCATGATGCGCACCCGGCGGTCCTCGCTCTCGTCATAGGTGGCCGCGCCCAAGATACCGTTGTCGTGGTGGACGCAGCCGCCGCGCAGAAGCGTCTCCCTGCCGTTGATGAAAAGGCCCCGACTGGACCATGTGATCTGACGGATGCCGAAGGTGACCTCCATCGTGTCGCCCTCACCGGCTGTGACTTTTGCCGTGTAGAGATTCGGTTCCTCCGCGCTCCAGAGCTTCGCATCGGGGATGGTCAGCTCAAAATCCGTGCCATGTCCCGTGACGCCGCTGACCTCCGCCGTGACGGGGACCGGGGACTGGACGCGGATGACGGCGGGAGCGATGGAGACAGTGCTGATCTTCACACTTTCGGGCCGAAGGCCGTCCTTTTCGCAGACGTGGAGCCATACGGGGCGGTAGATGCCGGAGCCGGAGTACCAGCGGGAGTTGGGGAGCTTTGAGTTGTCCGCCACCACAGTAAGCGTGTTCTCACCGCCGATTTTGAGACCCTCAAGCTCCACGAAAAAGCCCGTGTAGCCGTAGGGGTGGAAAGCAAGCTCCTTGCCGTTTAAGGAAACCGTGGCGTTTTTATAGACGCCCTCGAACTCCGCAAGGACGGTCTTCCCCTCCCATTCCGGTGGGGCGGTGAAGGTCTTCTCGTAGGTGTACACCCCGCCGGGGAAATACGCGTGGCCGCCGTTGGATGTCTCCGGGCCTCTCGTTTCGGTGATCTGCGCGTCATGGGGAAGCCGGACGGGGGCTCCGTTGCAGGTCCAGCCAGTGTTAAAGGAAACTGTTTTCACGTTTTGGTTCCTCCAAAAAGAATGATCGTCTGTCAAAAGGAGCGGTGCAGTTACACCGCTCCTTTTGTGTGTTTATACGTTATTTTGAAAGCTTTTCTCTCATTTTGGCGCGGACCTCGTTGTTGATGGGGTATTTACCCAAAATCAGCCATGCGATCATGCCCAGGGCAAACGGGATGAGGCCCATGATGACCACAAACCAGTTGAGCATCACCGGCATATTGGAAAGCTCCCCGATAAAGTCGCCTGTTTCGGAATCCACTACATAGCCGATGGCCACCAGCACGAACCCGATGACGCTGGCGCCGATGGCGCTCTGTGCCTTGGAGATGAAGCGGTTGACCGCGTTGCAAAGCCCTGAGCGGTCCTTGCCGTTTTTATATATCTCATAGTCCATGATCTCAATGTCGATGGTAGAGCCGGGAATATAGCCCATGCCAACGGCGGTAGTGGTGACGGCGACACAAGCAAGGAACAGCCAGGGCATCTTCTCCAGAATTCCAAGCGCCTGCAGAAGGAACAGAATGCCGCAGGGGACCGCCTGGAACAGAAGGAGGATGCGGGTGAACTTCATGGGGTCGCCGATCTTTTTCAAAATGGGAGCGGCCACCAGCGTCCCCACGATCAGCGGCAGGAACATCAGCATGGAGGCGACGCCGGAGTAGGTGGCGTAGGCCACGTTGTCCACAACGCCGGTGGTCAGGTCGGCGCAAAGACCCCACTTTATGTAATAGAGAAGCGTGGCGAACAGGAAGGTCCAGATAAAGCCGGAGAAGATCATGGCAAAGACGTTGACGCGGATGGCGTCGTTCTCCTTCAGAAGGAGGAAGATGTCGGTGAGCTTGATTTTCTCATCCGCGTCCCGCTGGGCGTGATGGCGCTCCTTGACCATGCCGATGCCGATGAGGGAGATGACGGAGACGATGAGCATCAGGCCCACCACGGTGAGACCGAAGGCGTTGTGCATATTCCCCACCACGTTGTTGACGCCGGTGACCATGGCGATAAGGCCGGCTGTGACCATGCCGGTCATCATGGAGACGATACGGGGGGCGATGAGCAGCTTGCCGCGCTCATTGATGTCCAGCGTCAGGGAGCGGTAGATGAGGTTGGGGGCGTAGAAGGAGGAGCCCATATCATAGAGCAGATAAAAAAGGATCACCCAAATAACGGCCATCACATGGTTCATCCCGCTGGGGATGAAGAAGAGGGCCGACACGCCCACCAGGGCCGTCAGGATGGAGATGATAATGAAGGGTTTATACTTTCCGTATTTGCCCACCTTGGCCTGGTCCATGATCCACCCCTCAATGGGATCGTTGACCGCGTCAAAAATGCGGGAGAACAGCAGTACACTGGAACCGATGACGGCGCCGAACGCGCCGAGCCCCGCGTAGTCCGTCAGATATACAAGGAAAAACGAGGTCATCAGTGCCGCGGCCAGACCGTCGGTCAGGCCCATGGTTGCCGTGCCGAAGTAGTCTTTGAAGCCCAATTTGTCTTTCATGACAATACCTCCTTTGTTTGATGGCACGATGATAGCATGGAGCGGCGCAAAGAAATATAAAAAATTAGCTTAAATATTCATAAATTAGCTTGATTTCAGAATTAAAGCTGATATAATGAAATTAAGGTGAATTTTTGATAGTGTTACAGTCAAAATTCCTATATCTTTAGGGAGGAAGGCACCATGGAATTGTTCGAAACAGAAAATAAACTGGCACTCTTCGGGGAAATGGTGGGGTGCTGCCACGAGCTCTATTTGTGGAGCTACGACGGGAAGTTGCGTCTTTTAAACACCAACTGTCCCAACGCCGGGACACTGAACGAGCTTTTTTCTCTCTGCTCCGGCGACGGCACACTGCGGGAAAAGCTCCGTGAAGAGAAGGAGCCTCTTATATATTCCGGCCCCGCGGGGATCATGTGGATCCTTTTCCCGGAGATAACGGAAGGGGCCCTCTCCCGTGTCAGGGCCTTGGGGCCTCTGCTCATTGACGATCTGTCCCCGGTGGATCTGGAAAACGCTCTTGGCCGCATGGGTGCGGAGGAAAGGCTCCGGCGCGGCGTTGTGGCTCTGGTCAGGCATATACCTGTTATATCCGTCAGCCGCGTCCAGGAGTACGCGGTCATGGTCCATTACCTTATTTGCGGGGAACGGCTGCGGCTTCAGGATCTGCGCTGGTTCGGCGTCAGCGACCCGCAGGGACGGGGCTCCGTCGATCCGACTCCCCGTGAGGACGCCCACGGCACCTATCAGGCGGAGCAGGAGATGGTGCGCATGGTGCGGGAGGGCGATCTATCCCTCATTGAACATATAAACCGCATGGCGATGACAGGCTCCATGGGACAGCTTGCCTCCCACAACACCCTGCGGAGCATGAAAAACGCTGTATTTGTGTGTCTGACTCTCTTTTCCAGAGCCGCCATTGAGGGCGGCCTCAGTCCGGAAAGCAGTCTCTCCCTGGCGGACCGGTATTTTCAGAGCGTGGAGGCGGCGAAAAATCTCTCTGAGCTGTCCTCCATCACCTGCGCCCTTCAGCGGGACTACGTGGAGCGCGTCCACGTGGTGCGCTCCGGCGGCCTCAGCCGGGAGATTGAGGGGGCATGCACCTACATCGCAAGGCACCTGGAGGACGAGATCAGTCTTCCCGACCTTGCGCGCAGCGCGGGGTACACGGATTACTATTTCTCCAAAAAGTTCAAGCGTGAGACCGGGGTATCCCCCGCGGAATACATCAAGGAAAAACGGCTTGAGGAGGCCGCCGCGCTTTTGAAAACGACGGGGTTGGAGATCCAGGAGGTGGCCTCACGGCTCCAGTTTTGTTCTCAAAGCTTTTTTTCTGACTGTTTCAGGAGGAAATACGGCGTTTCTCCCAGCAAATTTAGAAGGAGCTGAAAGTCATGGAACGTACCCTCATAAACCCTCTCAATGTGCGGTATCAGTATCAGCACTACGCCTCTCAGGCGTCCAGGGAGGCGGCGGACCCCACGCTTATTTTTTTCAAGGGTAAATATTATCTGTTCGCCTCCATGAGCGGCGGTTTTTACTGGTCCGAGGATCTGCTTCACTGGAACTGGCACGAGAACAGGAAGCTCACCCCCTTCCGCTACGCCCCTGACGCGCGCCAAATCGGGAAGTGGCTGGTGTTCTCCTCCTCTGACCGGGACCCCAGCGCGTTTTATCGGACGGAGGATCCGCTGAGCGATGTGTTTGAAAAGGTGTCCGAGCCCTTCCCCTTCTGGGACCCGAACCTCTTCCAGGACGATGACGGACGGGTGTACCTCTACTGGGGATGTGACAATCAAAAGCCAATATACGGGCAGGAGTTTGACCCGGAGACCCTGCTGCCAGTAGGAGAGAAACGGGAACTGATTTCCGAGGACACGGCGCATCACGGCTGGGAGCGGCCCGACTACCCCGGAAGGCCAAAAGAGCAGGGACGCGAGGGGCTGGCCATGCGGCTTTACCGGCTTATCATGCGGCTGAACGGCTCGGACAAAAAGCCCTTTATCGAGGGGGCTTTTATGAACAAATTCCGAGATCGGTACTATCTCCAATACGCCGCTCCGGGCACGGAGCTTGCCACATACGGTGACGGCGTATACGTGGGCGACGCTCCCCTGGGACCGTTTAAGTATCAGGCATACAGCCCCTTTTCCAGCAAGCCCGGAGGCTTTATCACCGGGGCAGGCCACGGCAGCACCATCGAGGACGAACACGGCAACCTGTGGCACGCCTCCACTATGCGGATCAGCGTCAACGCCAATTTTGAGAGGCGGATCGGTCTGTTCCCGGCGGGAGTGGATCAGGACGGAGTCCTTTTTTGCAACCAGAACTTCGCCGACTACCCTCTGGATATCCCGGAGGGAAAATTCGACCCCTGGAGCATAGCTCCCAGCTGGATGCTGCTGTCCTATAGGAAAGCGGCGGAATCCTCCTCCAGCCGGGAAGGTCACGGCCCGGAGCTGGCATTGGACGAGGACATCAGGACCTGCTGGTGCGCCAAGGGCGGCAAAGGTGAGTGGTACCGGCTGGATCTGGGCGACACGTATGAGATCCACGGGGTGCAGATAAACTTCGCGGATGTGGACGTTCCCATGCTGCAGGTGGACAAGTCCCTTCGCTCCAATGTGTACACCAACAACCGGTATATCGATCCGGACCCGAACATACGGACCCGTTGGCTTTTGGAGGGCAGCGAGGACGGAACCGTATGGACCATCCTCATGGATAAGCGGGACGCGGAGAGCGACCTTGCCCACGACTATATCCCACTTGACGGAGTGAAGCTTCGATACCTTCGGGTCACGGCTGCGGAGCTTCCCTACGGCGGACCCTTCGCCCTCTCCGGGCTGCGGGTGTTTGGTAAGGGAAATTGCGACGCGCCGGACTCCGTGAGCACGGCGGCGGTCACGCGGCCCGATGCCATGACCGCCCGGCTCAACTGGAGCGCCTCCCGCCGGGCTGACGGCTACAACATCCGTTATGGCATCTCCCCGGACAAGCTGTACAGCAGCCACATGGTCTGCGGTCAAACGGTCGTCCTGCTGACGACTCTGAACGCGGGACAGACCTATTACGCCGCCGTAGACGCCTTCGGTGAGGGCGGCGTGACGACGGGCAAGATATTCAAAATTAATTCGTGAGGAGGATTTGACATGGCGTTTCCTGAAAATTTTCTGTGGGGCGCGGCGTCCTCGGCAACCCAAATTGAGGGCGCCTGGGACGAGGACGGAAAGTGTCCAAGTATTTGGGACATTGCCGGCAAGCACATTGAAAACGGGCAGGACTGCCACACCGCCTGCGACCACTACCACCGCTATAAGGAAGATGTGGCCTTGATGAAGGAAATCGGGCTTAAGTCCTATCGCTTCTCCGTCAACTGGTGCCGGATCATGCCTGAAAAGGGAAAGGTCAACCCCAAGGGGCTGGCCTTCTACGGAGATCTTGTAAAGGAGCTGAGATCGGCGGGCATCGAACCTCTGGTGACGCTGTACCACTGGGATCTGCCGGTGTGGGCGGACAAGGAGGGCGGCTGGAAGAACCCGAAGATCGTGGAGTGGTTTCTGGAGTATGTGCGGGCCGTGGTGGACGCCCTGTCAGAAGAGGTCCAATACTGGATGACCTTCAACGAGCCACAGGTGTTCATCATGTCCGCCTATGTCCTGGGGAGCTTTGCCCCGTTTCAGCACGCCTTTTTTTCTTACAAAAACTGCCTGCGGCATATGCTTCTGGCCCACGGCAAGGCGGTCTCGCTGATCCGTAAGATCGCCAAGACGACGCCACAGATCGGCATAGCCATGGCCTCCACCGTCTACATCCCGGACAGCGAGGACGAGGCCGGATTGCGGGACGCGGCGGAAAGGTCCTTCACCTCCACCGTGGGCGAGGGAAGCAACGGCCTTTACATGGATCCCATCGCCTTGGGGAAGCCCAGCAAAATGCTGCGCCGCAAGCTGAGCGCCGAGGATCTGAAGATCATCTCCGCGCCCATCGACTTCATCGGCGTCAATGTGTATCAGCCCGCAAACCCTCTGTTTAAGGACAGCAAGTATACTACTAACAGTCTTCCCAAGTCCATACTGGGTTGGGTCATCGACGGGCGGTGTCTCTATTGGACCATACGGCAATACCATGAACGGTATCATCTTCCCATTCTGGTGACCGAAAACGGTATGGCTAACCCGGATGCTGTGGGGCCCGACGGAAAAGTCAACGATGATGCGCGGGTGACCTTCCTGAATGAATTTTTGCGCGGCTTGAAGCGTGCCGTTGATGAGGGTTTCCCTGTGCTGGGCTACCAGCACTGGTCTATCATGGACAACTTTGAGTGGTGCAGTGGTTATGGCCCCCGGTTCGGGCTGATCCACGTGGATTATGAGACGCAAAAGCGTACCGTCAAGGAGTCCGCCAAGCATTATAGCAAGATCATCTCCACCAACGGGGCGGAGTTGTAAGATACCGTCAGGAGATGGTGACCGCTTGATATATAAAAAGTGCGCCCTTTAGTTCCCAAAATTATTAATAACCCCGGCGGCGATTTCAGGCTCAAGCTTCCGCAAATAACCTTTCAAGATAAGCCTGAATGACAACTTCCCTATCGCTCCTGGACATAAGCCTCAAGCACGTAGTCATACCGTGGTAGTAATTTGTTATGTGCTTTGTGCGCGACGCCGCAATGATTGTTATTGACAATTTCATTTAATTTGTATTATATATATATTATGTAGACGATAAGAAATTTGTAAATTCATTTTACAAATCGCAAAAAGGAGTGTACATAATATGAAGAAAACGGCAGTATTTGTTGTTGTCCTGGCGCTGATCCTGACGCTTGCGCCCGGAATGGCGCTGGCTGACGGCGCGGTGACGGTGGACATCTTCTCCACCAACGACATCCACGGCGTCGTGGATGCCGGCAGCGCGTCCATCGGGCTTGAGCGTGTGGCGACCATCGCCGCCGCCGGGAGCAATTCCATACTTGTGGACGCCGGAGACGCCACCCAGGGCGCGTCCTTCGCCACAATAAGCGAGGGCCGGGACGTTATAACGATGATGAACGCCGCGGGATACGACGTGATGGTCCCCGGGAACCACGAGTTCGATTTCGGCGTGGAGCGGCTGCTCTCAAACGCCGAGGGCGCGGACTTCCCCATCATCTCCGCCAACGTGACGCTTGACGGCGAGCCGCTTTTTGAGGGGCACACCACCGTGGAGCGCGAGGGTATGAAGATCGCCTTCGTCGGCGTGACCACGGCGGACACCATCTCCAACGCCAACCCCGCGGGGCTTGAGGGCGTGGAGTTTGAAAACGAGATAACCGCCGTCAAGCGGGAGCTTTCCAAGCTCCGGGGCGAGGCGGACGCCGTTGTGCTTGTCTGCCACATGGGGAACAACGAAGCGGCGGTTGAAACCACCTCCATGGAGCTTTTGGACGGGCTCAGCGATGAGGAGCTGGCGCTGGTGACCGCCGTCGTGGACGGTCACAGCCACACCCTGGAGGACGGGACGCCCTATGAGCGCGGCGGGAGCTCCATACCCGTGGTGCAGGCGGGGACGATGCTCTCCGCCATGGGTCACCTGACCCTCACCTTCTCCGGCGGCACAGTCGCCGCCTCCGGCGAGGTGATAGACGCAGCCCAGGCCGCCGCTTACAGCTTTGAGGGTCTTGACGGGAGCAAGCAGCTCGCGGTCTCACAGCTTTCGGAGACCGTGACCGAGGCGCTCGCCGAGATCCGTGAATCCCAGAGCGCGCTTTTGGACGAGAAGCTCATATATAACGAGACCCCCGTGTGGGGCGGAAACGTCTATTGGGACTACTCCGAGAACCGCGTCGTTGAGACCGCCTACGGCGATCTGGTGACCGACGCCTTTGCCCGGGTCGCCGGTGAGTTCGCGGACGCCCGGGGGCTTGACCTCCCCGTGGTGGCGGTAGAGAACGGCGGCGGCATCGCGGTCCCCATGTACAGGGGCGACGTGACCTACGGCGACATTCTGGACGCCTTCAACCACGCCAACATGGTGGTCGCAAAGTCCGTCACGCCGGCGCAGCTCTATGAGGCGCTGGAGGTGGGCCTAACCATGACGGGTCAGGACGAGACGGGACTTCTCCTGCGCGAGCGTGTCAGCGGGAGCTTCCTCCAGGTCAGCGGCTTTACTTACACCTACGACCCCGCCGGAGAGAGCGGCGCAAAGGTGACTTCCGTCGTCCTTGACGGCGGCACCGAGCTCGACAGGAGCGACAGCGCCACGACGCTCCTTCTTGCGACCAACAGCTACGTTGCCAGCTCCATCGCCGGTATCGCGGACGGCGAGCAGCTCGGGGAGCTTGGCGGGGAGGATTCCGTCATCCGCGACTATCTCCTGGAGCTCACCGACGGAGGCACGAAGCCCCTTGTCTATCCCGTCACCCAGAACCGCATCCTTTACGCAAATGACCTCTCCCCCGAGGAATACGCCGTCTCCATCCCCGTGGTGGACCTTCACGGCGCCCCGGTGATTGGTATGACCGTCCACGCCGGCGTTGACGGCGGCGCGGCAAAGGAGTACGTCACGGACGACGGCGGAAAGCTTAATATCACCGTCCCCAAGGGACCGCACGCCGTCCTCCTTAACGAGTGCGACATTCCGGTATATGTGAACAACTACTCCGGCTCCGGCACCGTGACGACCAGGACAGGCTACTGCGAGTTTTCCTTCACCGTGGTCCCGCCCATGACCTTTACGGACGTTGACAGCGACGACTGGTTCTGGGATACCGTCAGCTGGGCATGGGAGAACGGGGTCATGTCCGGCAAGAGCTCCACGACCTTTGACCCCAACGGCTTCACCACCCGTGCGGAGGCGGTCATGGCGATTTGGAACCTTGACGGAGGAAAATACGTTAACTTCATCCTGCCGTTCTCCGATGTGGAGGAGGGCGAGTGGTATACCGAGGCGGTCCGCTGGGCTTCCGGCGAGGGCATCGTCCAGGGGAACGGCGGGCGCTTTATGCCTGACGGCATCATCACCCGTGAGGAGCTGGCGACGCTGATTTTCCGCTATGAGGCGTACAAAAACGGCACGCCCGCGGGTCGCGCGGAGCTTGATTTCCCTGACGCGGACGACGCGTCCGCGTGGGCAGTTGACGCCCTTTCCTGGTGCGTCTACGAAAACATCATAGACCGCAGCGACATTACGCTCGTCCCCGGCAACACCCCCACCAGAGCCGAGTTCGCCCAGATGCTTCGGATGTACGCCGAGGCGTGATCGTAAAAATTAATGGCGGCGCCAAAAGGCGCCGCCATTAATTTTGTCAAAAAGCCTGCCTCACACCCGGCAAATCGGCACGTCCGAAATAATACAAATACATGTCCTCCATATTTGGAGAAACCGGTACGGCGTCCGGGCTTGGCGGCCCGTCGGAGATGAGACGGACTACGCTTTTTCCGTCGGTGTGCATTATATTGCTGCACGGGTATCTTCTGACCAGCTTCTCTTCCCTCTCGTTGGGAACCGTCACGCTCCAAACCCTGTCTTCTATTTTTCTAAGCAGCTCAGAGGGCTCCTTCACCTCCAATACAGAACCCTTTTTCAACAAAATCACCTGATTCGCAATTGCCTCAATGTCGGACACAATGTGGGTAGACAGCAATACGATTTTTTGCTGGGAGAGCCCGCTGATGATGCCCCGAAAACGGATACGCTCCTCCGGGTCCAGCCCGGCAGTCGGTTCATCCAGCACCAGGATCTCCGGGTCGCCCAGGAGCGCCTGGGCGATGCCGACGCGCCGCTTCTGTCCCCCCGAAAAACCCTTCAGCTTATTCCGCGCCTTTTCCTCCAGACCTACCGTGACAAGCAAATCGTCCGTCTGCCGCTTGGCCTCATACTTGGACAGGCCCTTGAGCCTTGCGATATAGAGCAGGAACTGCTCCGCCGTGAAGTTGGGATAGACGCCAAAATCCTGGGGCAGATAGCCCAGCTTTTTCCGGAAGCCGGCCCCCATTGCGGCGATGTCCTGACCGTCCAAAAGGACCCGGCCCGTGGAGGGCGGTATCAAATCGGTCATGATTTTCATCATTGTCGTCTTCCCTGCCCCATTTGGACCCAGCAGGCCATAGACACCGCCGGACATGGAGAGATTAATCTTGCTCAGCGCCACTGTTTCTTTATACACTTTGCTGATATTCTCAAAAACAAGCTTCATATTTCCCGGTTCTCCTTCCGTTTCCGAATCACAAAAAAGAAGCTCATGCCAATAAGCAGCAGATACCAGCCAACCCAAAACCAAGGCAATGATTGGATGGTACTTCCACGCATAAGCTCCGTAAAAAAGCCGTACTTCAACAGCCAGAACACGTCCGGCGGTGTTACCGCGCCGGAATTGATAAAGTAACTGCCGGCAAATGTCAGCCCGCACAGGCACATGGCGATGGGCTGGTTCTTTGCCAAATCACAGACAAGCGCGGACACGGTATAAAACCCCGCCGCCCCCGCCAGGGAAATCATTGACTTGTATATGAAGGAACCCATCCAACCGTGCGGCGCCTCGATTTGATTCCCCAGCAGAAGCGATATTCCCAAATTTCCTCCATACAGAACCGTCACCGCCAGGATGACCGCCAGAATACCGCCTGTGAGCCTTGCCAGGAGCAAATGCAGACGACCGTAGGCGGTACTGTTTACAACGGAAAACACGCCTGCCTCCACATCGTAGGAGAAATATCGGGTCATGACCAGCAGGATCAAAAATCCAATTGTGACAGAGCCGGTTTTATCCCAAAAATCCGGGGCCAGCTTCCAAAACTGAGGACCCCGATACTGACTGTCAAAGTATGCCAGCACCGTCCGGGCGGCAAGTCCAAAACCGATTATGAGCCAGTAGAGCGGATTTTTTATGATTCGCAAAAGCTCTGTCCTCATGTCTTTGCCCCGCGCCTCCATATAATCTTAAGGATCGCAAACTCAGCGACAATCGCCGCCAGGACAAACGCAACAGGCTTCCAAACATTTTCCCACTGTCCGGTCCAGCCAAGCACAGCGGTCCAACGGCAGCTCTCCAGCTGCATAAAGCCGCAGAAGCTGAAGCGAAAAAGGAAGGCGCAGACCGGCTCGATCACCGTACAGATGTGCGCGCTTGAGCTTTGCAGGAGACCGTCAACAAAGAATTGGTAGCACAACAGCATAAGATAGCTTCCGCCGCAAAGGGAGATCGTGAACGCGGTGCGCTTTGTCACAGCCCCCACGATCAGGATAAAGCCGGCAAAATAGAGCGCGCCCAAAAACAGAAAAACATATTGGAGAACACAGAAGGAGATGTTCGACAGAGGGACGCTTTCAAAATATACGCAGTCGGTCACCGGCGAGAGCGCGTCCCGGAATCCGATCTGCGCACCCTGGACGCCCAGTGTCGCCGCACCCAGCGCAAGCACCACCATCCCGCAGTAAATGACCGACAGCCCCGCCTTTACGCCCCAGGTTGAAAGCGGCCCGCGGGCGGCGGTCCCAATCAAACCGGCGGTTTTCTGCTCCGTCTCATAACACATCAGCCTGGAAAGCCCGATGACAAGCAGGAAGGCGGTCAGAACTCCCACATATCTGTGAATGTCTTGCTGTATGAGATACCAGGAATCCTGTGATCCCAGGTCCGCCGAATCCATAGAAAGAAATAGAGCCAGAAAAAGGACCGCCAGCAGAGCTCCGATCCAGGCCTCCCGAAAGGCCCGCTGTTTTCTTGCCTCAGCTAATATCGACCGCATAGAAATTACCATGCCGGAGCGGCGCCGGCACAAATAGGGATGAAAACAGACGCCGCAAAATTATCTGTTTTCAG
>CANQVL010000051.1 GCA_947627285.1 uncultured Oscillospiraceae bacterium | reverse complement strand
CCCCGCTGGACACCCCTTTTAAAAACGACCACACAGGGGGCCGCGGCCCCCTATGTGGAGAACCCCCGGTGGGGAGCATGACGGCAGCAGCTGCGAAAACACTGTGTAGGAGCTGTGCCAAAACATTTTGCCCGACAACAGAGCCAAAGCGCGGCGTTATTAAGGGGCAGGGCGTTTCATTGACCGACCACGTTAAGCGGCTAAGCGGGTTCGGAGACTGTGCAATTCAGTCTTGGAACCCGCGCGTCGATTCTTCTGCCCGTGCGGTGAAGCTTCAGACCGCGTGAGCCGACCCGCCGACTATACGGCAGGGCGAAACAAGCTTCTGCCGACCCCAAAATAAAAAATTCTTTTTCTCTCTTTTGCTTCTTTTACTCATCTTTTTCTCATTTCGGAGAAAAAGATGAGAAAAGAAGAACCCCCGTCCCCGCAGCCGCGGGGACCCCTTCGGCAGGCTGCCGAATTTCAGGATTTAAGAGCTTACCGGCTCCGGAGGTGAAAAAATGGCTTTTGCACATCTGCATGTCCACTCAGAATACAGCCTTTTAGACGGCGCGTGCCGTATAAATGACCTTCCCAAAAGGGCTAAGGAGCTGGGGCAGACGGCTCTGGCGATAACCGACCACGGGGTGATGTACGGCGCCGTCAGCTTCTATAAGGCGTGCAAGGCCCAGGGCGTAAAGCCCATAATCGGGTGCGAGGTGTATGTGGCGAGCCGCACCAGGTTCGACATGGAGCGGGGGGAGGACTCCGTCCGCTACCACCTCATTTTGCTTTGCAAAAACGAGACGGGCTACAAGAACCTGTGCTACATGGTCTCCATGGGCTTTGTTCAGGGCTTTTATATGCGCCCGAGGGTGGATATGGACCTTCTGCGTCAGCACTCCGAGGGGCTCATCGCCCTTTCCGCCTGTATCCAGGGAAAGGTGCCCAGGCTCATACTCGAGGACAGGTACGAGGACGCGAAAAGGACCGCCCTGGAGTTTCAGAAGATATTCGGCAAGGGCAACTACTACCTTGAGATACAGGACCACGGCATACCCGACGAGCGCACCGCCGCCAACGGGCTCATAAGGCTCTCCAGGGAGACGGGGATACCCCTTGTCCTCACCAACGACGTTCACTATTTAAAGCGTGAGGACGCCCACGCCCAGGACGTGCTCATGTGCATACAGACGGGAAAGACGCTGGACGACCCCAACCGCATGAAATTCCAGGGCGACGGGCTCTATTTAAAGAGCGAGGAGGAGATGCGCGCCCTTTTCCCGGACCTTCCTGAGGCGGCTGACAACACCGTGGAGATCGTGGACAAATGCAGCCTGGAGTTTGAGTTCAACCACTACCACCTGCCGGAATTCAAGGTGCCGGAGGGCTTTACGTCCAGGGAGTACCTGGAAAAGCAGTGTCTTGAGGGCTTTAAAAAGCGCTACGGAGAGAGGCCCGAGGTCATGAAGCAGCTGCGCTATGAGCTCAGCATGATCGACCGCATGGGCTTTACCGACTACTTCCTCATCGTCCAGGACTTCGTGCTCTACGCCAAGCGGAGCGGCATACCCGTGGGACCGGGGCGCGGAAGCGCGGCGGGGAGCGTGGTCAGCTACTGCCTTGAGATAACCGACGTGGACCCCATAAAATACAGCCTCTTTTTCGAGCGGTTCTTAAACCCGGAGCGCGTTTCCATGCCTGATATAGACATGGACTTCTGCGAGCGGCGGAGGGGCGAGGTGCTGGACTACGTAAAGCGCAAGTACGGCGCTGACCACGTGGCGCAGATAATCACCTTCAACACCCTCAAGGCAAAAAACGCCGTCCGGTCCGTGTCAAAGGTGATAGGGCTCACCTTCGCCGAGGAAAACGAGCTCGCCAAGGCCATGCCCGACGACCCGAGAATGCACATTACCGACGCCGTGCGCACCTCCCAGCAGCTGCGGGACCTGATGGACAGGGACCCCAGGTACAGGGAGGTCATCGAGACCGCCATGTCCATTGAGGATATGCCCAAGGACTACGGCACCCACGCCGCCGGGGTGGTCATAACCAAGGACCCGGTGGACACCTACGTGCCCCTGGCGCTTTCAAAAAAGGACAACACCATCGCCACGCAGTACACCATGACCACCATCGAGGAGCTGGGGCTTCTGAAGATGGACTTTTTGGGGCTCCGCAACCTTACGGTGATAAACGACGCGATGGAGGATATACGAAAGATCGACCCGGACTTTGACATATCCAAAATACCCGACGACGACAAGCCCACCTACGATATGCTTGCCGCCGGAAAGACCTCGGGCGTGTTCCAGCTCGAGTCCGCCGGCATGACCAGCGTCGCCGTGGGAATGAAGGCAAAGAGCATCGAGGATATTTCCTCCGTCGTCGCCCTCTACCGTCCGGGGCCCATGGACTCCATTCCCCGCTTTTTGGAGTGCGCCGTGGACCCGAAGAAGATAACCTACAAGCACCCGTCTTTGGAGCCGATACTCAACGTCACCTACGGCTGTATACTCTACCAGGAGCAGGTCATTGAGATATTCCGCCGTCTCGCCGGCTTCTCCCTGGGTCAGGCGGATATGATACGCAGGGCGATGTCAAAAAAGAAGATGGCGGAGATACAAAAGGAGCGGGAGACCTTTGTAAACGGCGACCCCGCCAGGAATATCCCCGGCGCCGTGGCAAACGGCATACCAGCCGCCGTCGCCATGAGCATATACGACGAGATAACCGACTTTGCCAACTACGCCTTCAACAAGGCCCACTCGGTGTGCTACGCCATAATCGCCTACCAGACGGCGTATTTGAAGCGCCACTACCCGCGGCAGTATATGGCGGCGCTGATGAGCTCGGTGCTGGGCATACCCGAGAAGGTGGCGGACTATACCGCCGAGTGCCTGAGCATGGGCATAAGGGTCCTGCCGCCTGACATAAACGCCTCCTTCAACCGCTTCACCGTGGAGGGGGAGAACATCCGATACGGGCTGGTGGCGGTGAAGAACATCGGAAGCAAGTTCATTGACAACGTGGTCGCCGAGCGGACCTCCGGCGGTAAATTTACCTCCTTCCACGACTTCTGCGAGCGGCTTTACGGCGCCGAGATGAACACCCGCGCCGTGGAGAGCCTCATAAAGGCGGGCGCCTTTGACTCCATGGGCGTGAAGCGCGCCCAGCTCATGCGCGTGGTGGGGCAGACGGTGGACTCCATAGCCGACAGCCGCCGTCGGAACCTGGAGGGTCAGATGGACCTTTTCGGCTCCCTGGGAGACGAGGGCCAAAGCTCCTCCGCCACCGCCGTGCCGCTCCCGGATGTGGAGGAGTTTTCCGCCATGGAGCGGATGAGCATGGAGCGGGAGGTCACGGGACTGTACCTCTCCGGGCACCCCATGGACGGCTACAGGAACACCGTCCGCCGCCTGGGTGCGGTGAATATCGGCGGTGTCCTCTCTGATTACGCCGAGGAAAAGGAGACGCACACATACGCCGACAACCAGGAGCTCACCCTTGCCGGAGTTATCACGGCGGCAAAGACCAAGGCCACGAAAAACGGAGGGCTCATGTCCTACGTGACGCTGGACGACGGCACCGGGAGCATGGAGCTTCTGGCGTTCCAAAGCGTCCTGGACGCCTCGGGCGTCTATATCCGCGAGGGCGGGCTTGTTATAGTCAGGGCGCGCCTCTCCATCCGCGACGGCAAGGACCCGCAGGCGGTGGTGAATTCCCTCCGCCCGCTTTCCGACGCCGGCGCGCCGGAGACCCCCGAGGAGAGGGCGGCGGAGGGGCAGAAGCTCTATATACGCCTTCCCACCAGGGACTGCCCCGAGTATGAGAGGATAAAGCTGATCTTAAATATGTTCCCCGGGAACCGGCAGATGGTGGTATACTTTGCCGACACAAAAAAGCGCGTGGGTACGGATTGCGTGATACATCCGGCGCTGGTGCGCGAGCTCAGGGAGCTTCTGGGAGAGGAGAACGTGGTCGTAAAATGAATTGGGACCTCCTTGCCGATAAAATATACGTGAAGACCCTGGCGTCCGCCGCCAGGAACGTGGGCAGAATACCGTATATCGCCGAAAACGGCGTCTTTGACGACCGGTCGGAGAAAAACATATCCTGGTGGACCAACGGCTTCTGGGCGGGACAGCTTTGGCAGCTCTACTCCCGGCGCCCCGACGACCTTTTGCGGGAGTGCGCCCAAGAGGTGGAGTACAAGCTTGACAGGTCGCTGACGGACTACATGGGAATGGACCACGACAGCGGCTTTAAGTGGCTGCTGACCTCCGGCGCGAGCCTCATCCTCACGGGCTCCGATGATTCAAAAAACCGCCTTCTCCTCGCCGCCGGCAATCTGGCGGGGAGGCTCAACCCCAACGGGGATTTTATCCGCGCCTGGAACGACGAGGACGGCGGTAAGGCGGGAATTGCCATCATCGACTGCATGATGAATCTGCCGCTTCTCTATAAGGCGTCGGAGCTCACGGGCGACCCCAGGTTCAGAGCCGTCGCCATGCTCCACGCCGGCACAGCGGCGAGACATTTTATCCGTCCCGACGGCTCCGTGAGGCACATAGCCGTGTTCGACCCGTCAACCGGCAGCTTCAAATGCGAGCTGGGCGGACAGGGAATGGGGCAGGGGAGCGGGTGGACCAGAGGCTGTGCCTGGGCGGTCTACGGCTTCGCCCTGTCATATTTCCACACCGGTAAGGGTGAATACCTCTCCGCCGCCAAAACCGCCGCCGAGAGCTTTAAAAACGGCATGGAGGGCAGGAAATACCGCGTCCCCGCCGACTTTTCACAGCCTGAGGACGTGGACTACGAGGACGACAGCGCCGCCGCCATCGCCGCCTGCGGGCTTTTGGAGCTTGCGGAGCTCACCGGCGAGGTAAAATACCGTGATTTTGCCGAGGGGCTCGTCGCCTTCCTCGCCGAGGAGCGCTGTGACCTGGACCCGGAGCGCGACGGCATGATAACCCGGTGCTCCGTGAGCTACCATGACAAGCGCCACAACCACCACCTCATCTACGCCGACTACTTCTTCACCGAGGCGGTCCTGCGCCTCGCGGGAGGGGGGATACGGCTGTGGTGACACGCAAGCTTTGGCTGAAAACGATGCTGAAAACCGCGGACCCGGTGCTGTCTGCGCTGTCGGAAAAGCGGCTCGCCGCCACGATCCCCGTGGATTTCCACCCGGACAGGGCGATGTACGCCTGCCTTGAGGCGTTTGGGCGCACACTTTGCGGAATGGCGCCCTGGCTGGGGGCGGAGCTTTCGGGTGACGAGGAGGCGACGCGGCGGGAATATCTCGCCACAGTCCGAAAATGCCTTGCAAACGCCGTGGACCCGGAAGGTGAGGATCTGATGAACTTCACCGAGGGCTACGGGCAGTCCTTGGTGGACGCCGCGTTCCTTGCCCACGCCATAGTCCGCTCGCCCAAGGCACTCTACTTTGACCTGCCTGATGACACGCGGAAAAATCTGGTCGAGGCGTTGAGGTCAACGCGCAAATTCACGCCCTACAACTCAAACTGGCTCTTTTTCTCCGCGATGATAGAGATCTTTTTGAAAATCGCCGGCGAGGATTGGGACCCCGCCCCCGTGGACCGGGCGCTGGACGCCTTTACTGGCTGGTATGTGGGCGACGGGCTCTACAGCGACGGGGAGGTCTTTCACGCGGATTACTACAACTCCTTCGTCATACACCCCATGATGACGGACATACTCAGGGAGCTTAGAAGCGAGGATAAGTACGCGCAGATGTATGAAACCGAGCTTGCAAGGGCGAAAAGGTGCGCCGAAATATTGGAGCGGCTCATAATGCCCGACGGCTCCTACCCCATAATCGGCCGGTCCTCCACATACCGTTACGGCGCCTTCCACCTCCTGGCTCAGGCGGCGCTGGAGGGCTTTCTGCCGGAGGGCTTGCCGCCCTCTCAGGTCCGCTCCGCCCTCACAGCCGTCATAAAGCGCGTCCACCGGGGGCAGATTTATGACAAAAACGGCTGGCTCCTGCCGGGCGTCACCGGCTTCCAGCCGGAGCTGGCGGATTTTTATATAAGCACGGGAAGCCTTTACCTCTGCGAGACGCTGTTCCTCCCGCTGGGACTTCCGGCGGACGCCCCCTTCTGGGCAGACCCCGATCTTCCCTGGACGCAAAAGCGCGTTTGGGCGGGAGAAAGGGACGTGCTTTGATTTACAATGGCATTATACCACAAATTTTCGTATTGTCAAGTAAAAATATTTAAAAATACTTCGTCATTTTCAACAAAAATTTAGTGCTCCGAATCTGTGCGGCATTTTGTAATGTGTCCGCCACGGTCTTAAATGTATTTGCTTGCTTCTTTGATACTTAGACTATCCATTTTGTCCTTGTGCCTATTAACAAAGGCTCTTACAAATTCCGGGTCGGTTTTTGAATAGTCTCTCAATGCCCAGCCTATCGCTTTGTTTACAAAAAACTCGTCGCTGCCAAAGCAATTTACTATGATCTGCTCCAATAATTGAGTGTCAGTTTTGTCCTTTAGCCCAAGCTGATGCTCTATCGCTGTCCTTTTGACCCAAATGTTTTCGCTTTTTGACCAATCGATCATCAGGGCTTTAACTCTTGTATCTCTTAGCCCCACATCTCCGATCACTCTGCATAGAAAATCCACCGTATCCCACCAGGATTTTGTGGTGATATAAGCTTTGATTTTTGGCAGATCTTCAAAAGAAACATATCTTTTCAGCGCGAGAAGGTAATCATAAACCAAATATTGAAATTCTCTGTGGTCATCATCATAGCATTTATCTAAAAAATCCCAATCTATCGCTTTCGACTTCTTTTCCGATTTGATAAAGTCCCCGTAAGCCTCCTTCCTTGCGGGAGCGGGCAGACCGTAAAAGTCAAACATATTCCTCATATATTTCGACATAGCGGCGGCGTTTTCCCTGTTTTCTCCTGATTCAAATATTCTTTTTATTTCCGTAAATTTATCCACAACATCAAATCCTTTGCGGTTTCGTTTATCCTGATATAAATATTTTTCCGGCGGCATGTACGTCGGAAAAATCACCTTTTGTTTTGCAAGTGTGCGCCCCTTTTTGGGGTCCCCACGCAATCGTGATTGCGTGGGGAGAGGAGGAGCGAAGTCTGCGCCTGAGCCCTGCCGCTTGCGGCGGGGCGAGGTTAAGCGACTTCAGCGACGACGAGTGCGCGCGGCAAAACGGCAGGAAAAGGATTCGGAAATGTCCGCAGACATTTCCGGATCCTTTTCCGCACGTTCCCCTTAATTAAAAAAGGGCAAAGCCCTTTTTTAATTAGGAACGAAATTTTCAAATATCGGTGTGACGCCTTGGGATTCCAGGGTTTTCATGAGCTCCGGGTCGCGGACGGTCCAGCTGACCTCGTGGACGTTGTAGAGCTTTTTCATGGCGCGCAGGCTCGGCTGGTCCCGGTCCACCCAGTTGTAGGCTATGAAGTCCGGCTTTGTGATGAAGGTGGTGAGAAGGTTCGCCATCACCGCCCGAAGGGGCCTTGACAGGGAAGAGGGGGCGGAGCGGAGGAAGTTTTCGCTCAGCTGACCGCGGATCACGTGGGGGTAACGCTCCTTGAGGCGCAAGAGCACCGCCGGGTCGAAGGATTCGATGCAGTATATGCCCTTGTAGCCGTCAAGCCGCTCCATCACCGCGTCGGTGAGGGCGTTGGCGTTTCCGCCGGAGGTCTTGAGCTCGATTATCAGCGGCTGCTTTTCCTCAAAGAGAGCCAAAACCTCCTCAAGGAGCGGTATCTGCTCGCCAGAGTCCTTGAGAGGGTAGAGCCTCAGCTCCTCCGCCGTCAAATCCTCCACCGTGGCGGTGAGGCCCGTGACGCGCGTAAGGTCGCTGTCGTGTACAACGGCAAGGGAGCCGTCGCTTATGAGGTGTACGTCCAGCTCCGCCCCGAAGCCGTGTTCCACGGCGGCGCGGAAGGCGGAGAGGGAATTTTCGGGACGCCCGTTCTCCGAATCGTGGAGCCCCCGGTGGGCAAACCTGTGACCGGAAAACTCCTCCCAGCCGGGCTGGTTCCTCCTGGGCGACAGCGCCGCGGTGTAAAGTCCCGCCGCCACAGCCGCAACCGCGGTGACGGATATGACAGCCTTTGGAAACGCCTTCATTTCAAATCCCTCCTATTACTCAATCGTCCATGTCCTCAAATGCCTCCAGCCCCTTTTTGGGCTCAGCCTTCACGTCGCCGTGCCTGACGAAAAGCATCGTCACAAAGCTCAGCGCCACAAAGAACGCGGCATATGGGAAGAGCACCCTGTAGCTTATTTGCTTCATGAGCGTCCCCGCCATGACGGGGGTTATCACCTGCGCCAGCATGGAGGCGGTGTAGTAGTAGCCGGTGAATTTGCCCACGTCCGAGCCCTTGCACATCTCCACCACCATGGGCAGGGAGTTTACGTTTATGGCGGCCCAGGCAAGTCCCACCAGGGCGAAGGCGATAAACATCACGGCGTTGATGGAGTCAAATACCGTGGTGAGCACGAACCCCGCCATAAAGCAGGCGGCAAGAAGTATTATTCCACCCATTATGGTCTTTTTGCGCCCGATTTTTGAGGCGATGATGCCGATGGGTATGTAGCTTATTATGGCCCCTCCCGTCGCCACCATGAGGCAGGTGGAGGCGCCGCCAAGCCCCTCGCCCATGACCTCGGCGATGTAGGTGGTGAACCAGGTGGTCACGCCGTTGTAGCCGATGAACCAGAGGGCGATGGACGCCAGCAGAAAGCCCAGGGAGCGCTTCACCGGCGCAGGGAGTGATTCGTTGCCGGAGCCGTCGTCACGCGCCAGGTTCCACTCCGGGTGCTTCTTCTCCAGCTCCTGATTCTCCGCCGCGAGCTTTGGCTCGCGTATGGTTATGAGCAGAAGCGCCAGCGCCAAAAGCATTATGGCGGCGACAACGATGAAGAGCGGGCGGTAGTTTACGTGGTCCAAAAGCTCCGTCTTGCTGGTGGGATAGAGCACCGCCGCGATCCCGAGATATATTATGCCGCCAACGGCGCCCATGAGGTTTATTATGGCGTTGGCCTTTGACCTCAGCGGCTTTGGCGTCACGTCCGGCATGAGCGCCACGGCGGGGGAGCGGTAGATGCCCATTGACACAAGCAGCAGCCCCAGGACAATGACGAAGGAGACGAGCTTGTAGGGCGCCGCGGCCTCGTAGTAGCTGTTGTCAAGAATCGGCAGTATGTTCATGAGCACCGCCGCCAGGACCGTGCCCACGATTATGAAGGGCGTGCGCCGTCCCAGCTTTGAATGGCTCCTGTCCGAAAGCCCGCCGAAGAAGGGAAGCAAAAACAGCGCCAGAATGTTGTCCGCCGCCATTATCGCGCCGGTGAGGGACTCGTCCATGTTGAAGGTCTCGCGCAAAATCAGCGGCACCACGTTGTCATACATCTGCCAGAAGGCGCAGATGGACAAAAACGCCAGCCCCACAAGTACGGTACGCCTGTTGTTCAGCTTCAGCTTTTCCATAATAATTTCCTCCTTTTTCCGTATTTTATATTTTAACAGAAAAATCCACAAAAAGCAACACAAAATTTGTATAAATTGACTTTAGCAAAGCATTAATTTAGGGCAGGAAATTTTTCCCGCCCTAAACTTTCAGATTGCCAAAAAACTCATAATCAAATATTTTTCCGGCGGCATGTACGTCGGAAAAATCACCTTTTGTCGCGCAAAGTGTGCCGCCCATATGGGGTCCCCACGCAATTATGATTGCGTGGGGAGAGGAGGAGCGAAGCCTGCGCCTGAGCCCTGCCGCTTGCGGCGGGGCGAGGTTAAGCGGCTTCAGCGACGACGAGCGCGCGCAGCGCGACAGCAGGAAAAGGATTCAGAAATGTCCGCAGACATTTCCGAATCCTTTTCCGCACGTATCCCCTTACTAAAAAAGGGCAAAGCCCTTTTTTAGTAAAATAGTTCTCCCGGCACCGGAAGCTTGTAGTCCTCGCCGTCTAGGGTGAAGGAGATCTCCAGGTTGTCCGCGTCGAAGGAAACGTTTTCGGCGCGGGAGAGGCGCCTCAGCTCCCGGTAGAGCTCCCTCTGGCCGTCGGTATACTCCGAGGGGTCGTCGGATATGAGCAGAACGCCGCCGAAAAGGGCGTTGACGCGGGCGAGCAGGAGCTTCTGGTCGTCCCGAAGCCCTATGTTCCCGTCCCTGAGGAAGAACACGTCCGGGTCGTTTAAGTGCGCCCTGCCGTTGAGCTCACGGCGGAAGAGCGTGTTGAGTATGGCGTTTTTAGTGCTGACCCGCTCCCTGTGGGCAAGGCGCATGAGGGGCTTGTCGTCCCAGGTGAGGCACACGTCACAGCTTATCCGGCAATACTCCACCCTCCCGAAGGCGGGCATAACGGGGACGCCGCAGCCCAGGATGGGGGTGTCTCCGCAAATCTCCCTGAGGAAGTCCAGGGCGCGTATCATTCTGGCGGCGCGCGTCTCGGTGTCCGTCCCGAAGGGCGCCGCGCCGTAGAGGAAATCGAGCTTCAAAAGGTCAAAACCCCACTCGTTTATGACCCTGTCAAACACCCGCCGCAGGTATTCCTCAACCTGGGGGTTGTCGATGTCCAGGGAGTAGAACCCGCCCCAGTTGGAGCCCAAGGACCAGGGCTCGCCGTTTACCTTCAAAAGCCAGTCCGGGTGGAGCCTCTCAAGCTCCGAGCCCTTCCTCGCCGCAAACGGCGCCAGCCACAGCCCCGCCTTGAAGCCGGCGGCGTGTATCTCCTCCGCCATCGCCCTCATGCCCGAGGGGAAGCGGGCGCCGTCGCACTCCAGCCAGTCGCCCACGTTGGGCTCCCAGCCGTCGTCTATCTGAAAGAGGTCCCCGGGGGAGAGGAGCGTTTTGCACCCTGTGAGGTCCGCCCTGATGGTGTCCTCGGTTATGTCCGTGAACCTGTTGTACCAGCTGGTGTAGCCGTATATGGGCTCCGCCGGGAGCGCTTTGACGCCCATGGCGGCAAACCAGCCGTCAAAGACCTCCTTCTCCGCGCCTTTGCCGGCGTAGAGGTCAAAAAGCCTGTACTCCCCGCCGCATTTTATGCCGGCGCAGTCCCGCTCCAAACGCATGAGGCTTATGTCCGCGTCGTAGGTGAACACGGTGTAGCCCGGCGCCTCGTCCAGGGACGCCAGGAGCCTGAAGCTGTCGCGGTTTCTTATGTAGCACCAGGAGAACCCGTGGGTCACGCCGGGGCGGTTTGGGTATTTTACAAAGTGGTAATCCCCATACCTGTCAAAGCCGTACTTCTCCACAAGCGCCCCGGGCATGGCGGACAGCCCCGGTATCCTGTCACGGACGGAGTATTCAGGGCAGGAGGTCCAGGTCTGGTAGCCGTTCATGAATATCCCGCTGTGCTCCGAGGCGGTGAGCACCACCCTTGCCGTGACGGAGGAAATTTTGCCCTCAGGCAGGGCGGCGGATATGTGAATCTCGCTGTTCCAGTCGAAGCTCCGGCTCCCGGAGACGGTCACGACCCCCGAGGGGGTGTCCACCGCCGCCTTCCAGGTGAGAAGCATCACTTAGCCTCCTTCTTTTTGCTCAGGGTGTCGGCTATCTCCTGGACCCTGGCGTCAGTGAGGGTGAACTTTTTGACAAAGAAGATGAACGCGGTCACAAGCCCGATGATGGGAAGTACGGTCATGAGCAGGCGCAGGCCCATGATGGTGGAGGAGGACTGGGCGGCGACCTCGCCCGTCTCGTCGGCGTTGCCCACAAGCCCGATGAGGTCGAGCCCTATGCCGGTTATGAACACCGCGAGCCCCGACGCCGCCTTCACCACGAAGGTCTGCATGGAGAATATCACCGACTCCTCCCGCTTCCCCGTCTTCAGCTCGCCGTAGTCAACGGAGCTGGAGAGGAACACGGTGGTGAGGACGGTGAGTATTCCGTTGGCGGCAAAGACCAGCGCGCCGCACACGCATATGAGCGCCATGTTGTCCGCAAGCCCCGCGAAGCACACGGCGAGGATCAAAGCGTAGCCCAGCATCGCGGTGCCCAGCGCCGCCTTGAATATCTGGGTGTTGCCGAATTTTTTCCTCAGCAGGGGATAGACCACCATCATGCCGAGGATTTGGAACACGCCGCCCACCAGGGTGAAGAGGGTGTAGCTGTCGTGCCAGTCGGAGCCGCCGATGTCGTATTTGAAGAAGTAGATGACAAGGTTCGAGGTGAGGTAGAGCGCGGCGTTTATGAGGAGTATGGACAGCACCGTTATCATCGCCTGGTCGTTGCGGAAAAGCGCCTTGAACATCTGGGGGACGGTGGAGGTCTCCATTCTCCCTATGTCGTGCTCCTTCACCTTCAAAACGCATATGACCTCGGTGACGACGAAAATGACCGCCACGATGAGGGCGAAGACGCCGAAGCCAAGCTTGTCGTTGCCGCCGCCGATGATCTCAACGATCTTCACTGTGCCGACGGTTATGAGCGCGGAGCCCACGCCGGCGCAGGTGCGGCCGATTACGGACAGGTTCTCCCTGTCGGAGGGGGTGGAGGTTATGGCGGGTATCATGGACCAGTAGGGTATGTCCATCATGGTGTAGGTGACGCCCCAGAGTATGTATACAACGGTGAAGAATATCATGAGCCCCGCGCCCTTAAGGTCCGGCGCGGAAAAGAGGGCGTAGAGGGTGAAGGCGTTGAGCACCGTGCCGGATAAGAGCCACGGGCGGAACCTGCCCCAGCGGGTCTTCGTCTTCGCCACGAGAATGCCCATAAAGGGGTCGTTGAGGGCGTCAAACACCCTGGCGATCATCAGTATGAGCCCCACAAAGGTGGGCGACAGGCCCAGAAGATCCTGGTAGTAGAACATGACGTAGGTCGCAGACAGCGCGTACACCATGTCCTTCCCCACGGCGCCGATGCCGAAGGCGATTTTTTGCGAACGTGTTAGCTTCATATGTTTCTCTCCTCCGTTTAAAAATTGAGAAATGCCCGAATCGCGCGTACCGCCGCTTCTCCCGACCGGCGGGGGCCTTTCCCGATATCAATTATACGTCGCCGGACCGGAGATGTAAAGCCGAAACTTAAAAAACGGCTTTACCTATGTAGTATTTTGTGCGAAAATGGTAGTAGAGTAGTAGAAAGGAGGCGATGGGTTTGGACGACAACGGTATCATAGAGCTCCTCTTTTCCCGCTCCGAGGACGCCATAGGGGAGCTGGACAAAAAATACGGCGCCGCCTGCCTCAACCTGTCCCGCACCATCGTGGGAGACGCTGAGGACGCCAGGGAGTGCGTGAACGACGCGTATCTGGGCGTGTGGAACGCCATCCCGCCGGAGCGCCCTGAAAAGCTCTCGGCGTACCTGATGCGCATTGTCAGAAACGTCTCCCTGAAAGCGTACCGCCGAGGCGCGGCGGCAAAGCGCGGTTCCGCCTACACCGTGGCGATGGAGGAGCTGGGCGACATCCTCCGATCCGGCTCCACCCCGGAGACGGAGCTGGAGGCGAAGGAGCTTGCCGGTATCATCGCCGGCTTTCTTGACACCCTGTCGCGGGAAAATCGGGCGGTGTTCCTGCGGCGCTACTGGTTCGCCGAGAGCTGCCGGGATATTGCCGTGGCGGTGGGTATAACGGAGAAGACCGTCACGGTGAGGCTCACGAGAATAAGGAAAAAGCTTAAAGATCATCTCTTGGAAAGGGGAGTGGAGCTGTGAACGTTGAGACCTTTTCAAACGCCCTGGGCGAGCTGGACCTTACCTACATCGACCAGGCGTACCGTTACCGCCGCAAGGCAAAAAGCCGCGTCCTGCCGTTTATCGCCGCCGCGGCGTGCCTCGCCGTCGCCATATCCGCACTGACCTTCTTGCGCAAAGGCCCGGAGAGCAGCTCCGGCGTGGGCGCCTACATGACCGGGGACGGCGTCGTGATCCCGCCGACGGACATTCGCCTCCCCAGGCCCGGCGAGACCTACAGCATGATTGCCTTCTTCGTATATCAGGGCAGGGTTTACACGTTTTACAGGGACCTGGAGGGCCGCACGGACCTGATGGGCGAGTGGCTGGGCACGGCGGACGGGTCCATCAGCGAGTACAACGCCCCCGACAGCATTGATGACTGCGCGGAGCTTTCCGGCTCCGTGGGCGGCGACGTCTACACGGTGGACGGCTGCGATCCCTCCTTCATGCTGTGCATGAACCGCCATGGCGACACCCTTGAGCTCTATGTCTGCTCCGGCGGCCTCACAGTCAAATACGGCTCCGAAATACTGGAGGACAGGCTGGGTATCTCCGGGAACCTGGAGCGGGTGGAGTACGAGACCCGCGCCTCATGGAACGCCATGGAGTCCGAGGGCGAGACCCATGACATCCGCGCTCTCTCCCCCGACGCCGCCGAAGCCCTGGAGTCCTTTATCCGCGCCGCTGACGAGGCGGAATTCATGCTGACGGAGGACATCCCCCTTGAGGAAGGCCAGGACCTCTACGACGGAATGGAGCTTTACCACATGTACCTGTACCTGACCAACGGCATCCCCATCGAGCTCCGCCTCCTGAAAAACGGCTACGTCCGCATAGAAAACTTCTACGACATCACCCTCCAAGTCCCGGAACCCATTTTCACCGCCCTTCTCTCATACTTCGAGACGTGAGAAACGAAGACGGAAAAAAGAAGCTCCCGAAGCCATTAAGACTTCGGGAGCTGAGTTTATTAAACCCCCAATCCAATATTTTTCCGGCGGCATGTACGTCGGAAAAATCACCTTATGTTTTGCAAGCGTGCGCCCCTACGGGGCGTGCGCGCAGCAAAACAGCAGGAAGACCTCTGAGAAAAGCCCGCAGGCTTTTCTCAGAGGTCTTCCGCACGTTCCCCTTGTCGAAAAAGCCCGCCAGGGCTTTTTCGACAATTAAAAAAAAGACCGCTCCGGCGGTGTTTTTTAAAACGGCTCCCGCCGCTGTAGAAAATCCACGACAATGCAGGTGTCCAGCAATACCCTCATATCCTGTCCAGCCTCTCATTCCGAGCCTCCTCCGGCGTCACGTCGGCGGGCAAAAAGCCATAGAGGGACTTGACCGCATCCACCCGGTCCTGATAGGGGTTGGACAGCTTTGCGATGACCTTGCCGTTTCGGGTGATGTAAATGTCCTCGCTCTCAGCGAGTTGGAGGTATTTTCCCAGGTTGAGCTTCAATTCTGTGGCTGAAATAGACATCGTGAGGCCTCCTTTCACAGACGGTGATGTCCTCATAAATATTATACCAAAACCGTTCGACTTGCGCAAGCCAATCGAACGGAAATTTTCAGTCAGTCAAAAACCCCCAATCCAATATTTTTCCGGCGGCATGTACGTCGGAAAAATCACATCTTGTCGCGCAAGTGTGTGACCATATGGGGTCCCCACGCAATCATGATTGCGTGGGGAGAGGAGGAGCGAAGTCTGCGCCTGAGCCCTGCCGCTTGCGGCGGGGCGAGGTTAAGCGGCTTCAGCGACGACGAGGGCGTGCGCGCAGCAAAACAGCAGGAAGACCTCTGAGAAAAGCCCGCAGGCTTTTCTCGGAGGTCTTCCACACGTTCCCCTTGTCGAAAAAGCCCGCCAGGGCTTTTTCGACAATTTAAAAAAAAGACCGCCCTCGGGTAGCTTCCAATAAAACAGTATCGAAAAAAGGGCAGCTGCCAAACAGGGGTGCAACAAAGAGAACAGCCATGCTCGGAAATCAATCCGGGTCTGGCTGTTCTCTTTGCTCGGGTCAAAACCTACGTTGAATGTGAATTGTTCAAAGTGAAAAGCCGCAGACTTTCCATGGCTTTTCACTGTTACAATATCATTTTATTCATTTTGAAGATTTAGGAAAAATGACGGTAATTGTTGTGCCTTTACCCTCTGTGCTTTGCAGTTCTATTTTTGCATTATGCAAGCGGGCAGCGTGTTTGACGATAGATAATCCTAAACCAGTACCGCCAAGCTCTTTTGACCGGCTCTTATCCACCCGGTAGAACCGCTCGAAAATACGCTCCCGATGCTCCGGCGGAATACCGATCCCCGTATCAGCTACCGAAAGGCGAACGCCATCCGAAAGGGGTTCTACTGATACTTTTACCGTTCCGCCCTGTCGGTTATACTTGATTGCATTGTCCGTAAGGTTATAAATAATGCTTTCAAGAAGCTGCGGGATACCATATACAACAGCACTTTCACCCTCAAAGCTGACGGAGACACCGGCGCTTTCTGCCTCGCGGGAAAGTGACCTCATTGTTTCGGTGGCCAGATCATAAAGATCGACGCGTTCCCGCTTCATGTCCTCCGCACCCTCGTCCAAATGGGAGAGGCGAATAATATCTTCCACCAGAGCGATCATACGTCCGGCTTCGCTGCGAATCTGAGAGTAGAACCTCGCCGTATCTTCGGGGCGCACCATGCCGTTTTCCAAAAGCTCCGCGCACCCCGCTATGGTATGCAGCGGTGTTTTGAGTTCATGGGACACATTCGC
>CANQVL010000050.1 GCA_947627285.1 uncultured Oscillospiraceae bacterium | reverse complement strand
CCCGCCGCCTGATCCGCCCAGCGCCGGATATGCTCTCTGGACATCACCACGCGCCTGCCGATGTGGATGCAGGGGATGCTGCCCTGGGCCGCCATGCGGTAGGCCGTGGCGCGGGAGACGCCGAAGAGAACAGAGAAATCCGAGACTGTGCAGAAATTAGGAAGGTCGTCGATGCTGTGGTATACTTGTTTTTTAATAATCATCCCTCCTGTAAAGTAGAATGTGTTTATTATTCATGAGGACCACTCCGGAACACAGAGCGGTCCCTTGGTTTGTTTTTTTGATACTTACTTCTTACAGCCTCCATTCGACACTACTTCCCGAGGCCAAGGGCGTACAACTGGACCGCGTCTGGCGCACCGCAAGGGTATTTCCGCGCCAACTATGTTGGCTTGGTCAACGCGCACCGGGAATCTCACCCCTCCGAGGATCTCTCCGAGCTGCCCCCATTGCTTGAGTCTGTGGCTGGGCAGGGGTATCATTATAGGCGGACGGGGTCGTGGCGCGGCTTGCCAAAGCCGGTGCGGTTCGGATGGTTCATACGCTCGCTTCCTTAATGGCCGTCTTTTTATGCGATTCAAGGGTCGCACAGGAAGGTCTTGGCGCATCCGCCCGCCGCTGTCCCTTTCGGGGGCCGTCCGCTAAAGTTATCCAGTTGCCGGATATGAAATTGTCAAAGAACACCGGGGGGGATATTTCCCCCTCTATTATCCATCCCGAAAAATCCGCAAATGACCAAGAGATTTTTGAAATTTTTTCTCGATTTATCTTGGTTTCTGCTTTTCAGTATTGGACGACATGGGAATTATTTCGCTCCTTCACCCAACAACGGACAAAAAATCCGCAAATCACAACCCCTCTCCGAAAATTTTTTGAAGAAGAAAGAAACGGGGCGGGTGAAGGCTTGCATACTCCCTCACTCCCCATCGGACACTGACAAGGGCAAAAGAGGGGGTTGTCTCGAAATATTTTGCATTTTTTGATGAAGTGTTTCCGCTTTGAGGAAGCAGGATAGGAAGATTGATGCCGCTTAAGCACCCTCTCACTTACCTATTGCCGAATTTTTATGAAATCGTCAACCAAAAATCCGAAAAATTTTTAAAGAATACAGAAATTTGATTGTGCGCTTCTGAAACGGCTTACTTATCCTGAATTGAACTGCTGCCCTGAAAGTATTTTTCCGATGAAACAAGAGAGGGTGGATCGCCAAAGAGCAGTGAGGGGCCGTTTCCGCTTCCACTTCTATTACCACAACTCGTAGGGCCTCAAAGTGGAATTGTTTTTTTAAAATTAAAATATTTTTTTGTTTTCCTCGACCATATCTCTCCGGTATGGCACATGAGGGCCATCACTCCCTTTCACTTTACAACGGACAAATTTTTCGCAAATCACACCCCCTCTCAAAGATTTTTTGAAAAAGAAAGAAGCAGGGCAGTCGGTGAAGGCTTTCGATGAAGTGTTTCGACTCTGGGAGGGCAGAACAGGAAGATTGTGCCGCTTA
This sequence comes from uncultured Oscillospiraceae bacterium, assembly GCA_947627285.1. Lineage (GTDB taxonomy): Bacteria > Bacillota > Clostridia > Oscillospirales > Oscillospiraceae > RUG626. The sequence continues at coordinate 15,069 of CANQVL010000050.1, read as the reverse complement.
AGCGCCCTCACACTTACCTATTGTGAAAAAATCTCAAAATCTATGCCTTCATTTTTCAAAAAAATTAAAAAAATTTGATGAGCCTTTTGGCGCGGCGGCAAAATGGACGGCATAATGGCCATCACACCCCTTCACTTTACAACGGACAAACTGTTCGCAAACCACAACCCCCTATTTCCGAATTTTTTGAAATGGCTTGCGTATCCCGAATTGAACTGTTGCCATGAAAGTATTTTTCGGATGAAACAAGAGAGCGTGAATCGCCAAGGAGCAGTGAGTAGCTGTTTACCTCTCTACTTCTATTACCACAACTCACGGGGGCAAAAACCGAACTTATTTTTTAAAATAGCCTGCAAATAAAAAGTCAAGCAAAAAAATGAAGGAACCAGAAAAAATATTAGAGGCGGAAAAAGGGTACGACAAATAGGCCACCGCAAAACGCTGGCCTGAAAATGAACCATTGTAAGCTACTGCTCTGTGCCCTGGTCTTGTCCCAGAAGCGAGAGGTACTCCCTTACGCGGCCATAGTAGACACGAAGGAACTTATTCGCCCCCGCCGTCATGTAGACGTAGTAAGGTTTGCCTTCAGCGCGCTTCTTGTCCATGAACGCATATACAGGATCGTTTGCCGGCGAGCGTTTAATCAGACCATCCATGATTTGAAAGAGCGTCTTTCGCAAATACGGTGAGCCTTTCTTGGTGGTCGGATCGCTTTTCCGCTTGTAGTCTCCGGATTCGTTTGAACGGGGATCCACACCCGCATATGCCGTAAGCGCTCCCTTCTTTGTAAACCTGGCGACATCTCCGATCTCGGCCATGAGCTGAGGTCCCAAAGTGGCGCCTACGCCATCCATCCCCATGACGACAGGATATTCCGGAAGCTGTGAGGCAGTCTCGTTCATTTTGACGCGAAGGCTCTCCACGGTTTCAGAGGCGACGTTCAGCATCTGCACGGCTTGACGGATCAAGAGCTTTGTGTTGTCGTCCTTGGGGAACACGGCGATGAGGTCAGCGGCGGTGAGATAAATCTTCTCCGCCTTGCTCGCGCTGAAGTTGTACCCCTTCCGTTTGCACCAGCTCCTGTAGTGCTCGGCGAAGCCTCCGAGTGTCTTTTGGCGCACGCAGTCCACATGCCAGTATGTATAGACGAAGTCCACCCACTTCTGGCTGCCGTCGCTGCGGGCGGGGCTGTCAAAGAAGCCGTTAGCGCCGGGAAAGGTCTGGTCAAGAAGGGCAATGAGATTGTTCTTCATGGCGGTTTTCTGATCCATGTAGAAGTCGAACTGCCGGTTCATTGTTTTCAGTTGGTTACGTATCTCATCCATACGACTATATTGCCTCAATTTTGCCCAGCGGTCAAGAGCGAAACGGGCGATTTTCTGCGCGTCGGCCTTATCCGTCTTGGGAGTGTGGAGAGATTCATTCCCAAACTCCTTGATGAGCGCGGGATTGACCGCGCTGACGAAGATGCCGACCGAGGATAGCCAGGAGGCCATCTGTTCATAGTATCTGCCGGTGTGCTCCATGCAGACCTTTGTCTCGCCCTCAAGGCCATGGATCACGGCGATGAGATCGTTGATGGACGATTGGGTATGAAGGTAATCCCGTGGCGCCAGAACGACCTCGTCACCGGGGCGACGGATCGTAACGGTGCTTTTGCTTTTGGAAACATCGATGCCAACTGCGTTCATGTAAGTTTCTCCCTTTGAATGTATTGCAACGGTCGGAGCCGGCTTTTCCCATTGCCTATTCAATTTACTGGGTGTTCACGCGAACGCACGGTTCAACCTGCGTAAAACGAACGCCGCGAATGAGGAGCCGGTTGGCTGACTATTTTGCGGACGCTTGTCCTTGAAGTTTTTCACCAGACCGGTTGCATCCCCATTCTAACAGCTTCGGCAATGAGACGGACGATTTCTTGACTGGTTGCCAAGGTGCTCGTCCAAATACATTGTAGTAGAAATACATTGTAGTAGTAGATATTTTTTGTTTTCCTCGACCATATCTCTCCGGTATGGCGCATGAGGGCTATCACTCCCTCTCACTTTACAACGGACAAAAGAAACGCCAGAGTTAACCCCTCTCTGAAAAAATTTTGAAAAAGAAGAATACGGGCGCTCATCCAGCTTAAAGCGGATAGGGAGTGGCGCACCCGCTGTTGCTACGTCAAGGCTTGTCAATTACCCTCACACTCCCCTATTGCCGAATTTTTCTGAAAATTATAACCCCCTATGGTCAAAAAATTTTTAATACAAAAGATTGATTGCCAGCGTAGAAATGGCATATTCGCTTATCTCTGATTGAGCCGCGTTGCAGGCTGACTTATTTTTTTGCAGTACGGACATTCCTGGGGGAAAAAAGAAGAACCGATGACTTGTGATTTCTCACTTGTCATCGGTTCTTCTTATATTGTCTTGAGCCTTTTCTCGCGCGGCTTACTCAAGACCATTCAAAACTTTATGCAATAATGCCTTTAGCTGCTCCTTTTCATCATCAGTCAGCCCAGCGCCGACAGTCTCCGGGTCGGTTTCTCCGTGATGGAGAATATGGCCGCATCTCTGAAGCAAGTCGGCGATCGTATTGGGGTCCGCGTTAAAGCCGTGTCTGCCGGGTCTGTGAAAAGAATGCTCGTGGCCATTTTCTCTCCGCGCAAAGCTTTCTGCGGCTTTTCCTTGTCCTCAGCCGGTTCCCGGACAAACGCCTCTCCGCATCCGAAGGATGGATTTTCGATTCTGCACCCACAGGGCAACTTTCTTCAAAAGAGGTTTACGCCACACTCCCTGCGGAAATGTGGCGTAAATTTGTTTCTCAGCGTTACGGTTTCCACTCATCCAGCCATCGAATGACGGGCTTTTCGCCCTGCCACTCTATGGGCAGCCAGACGTAGCGGGACGCGGCGGTGTTTTCCGGGTGGGTCTGGAGCGTGCCGGGAAGGGGCGTCACCGGGCGGGGAGTTGTGTCCGGCTTGTAGTCCTTGAAGTGGCGCTCCATACCGGCTATGATCTGCTTCGCCATGGGTTTCACATACCACTGGGGCATCCACCTGTCGGCGCAGGCGATATACTTCCCGGTGCCGGGGACGCGGATGACCGATGTGATCTGGGAGGAAAAGCTGGTGTTGCTCTTATCCCCAAGGAATGGGTCCCCCAGGTCCCGGTACTCCCCGTGGGGGTCCGTGAAGACGCAGACCTTGGAGGGGTTGGGGTAGTACCCGCTGGTGCCGCTGGTAAAGAGATACCGCTTGCCGTCACGCTCAAAATAGGTGGGGGCCTCTCGCGTCAGCGGCGGAAGGAGGCCGTCGTAGTGGACGCTGTATTTGCCCGTCACGCCGGTGTAATCGTCGGTGAGGTCGGCGCAGATGAGCTGGAAATGTGGCCGCTCGAACCATATGTAGGCTTTGCCGTCGGGGTCGGCGTGGAGGCAGAAGTCGCCGGTGTCCATGTCCAGGGGCTTGTAGATCTTACGGGCGAAGGTGTAGGGCCCCTCGAATTTGTCCGCCGTCAGCACGGACATGAACTGGCTGACCTCGCCGCCCATGATTTTCAGCCACGCCACATATTTCCCGGTTTTCTTGCAATAGAGGATGTGGGGCCGGTCCATGCAGTAGGTGGGGTGGAGCGGACTTGTCAGATCCTCCGGCTCCGGCGGGATGATGAGTCCACGGTCCGTCCAGTTCATCAGGTCCGGGGAGGTGTAGAGCCGCACGCCCCAGTGCCAGACGGTGTTCTTTTTGCCTCCCACGGTTTTCTCTTTGTTCTCGCCGTACCAGTACCACAGCTTTTTCTCCTCATTCCAGAAGACAGAGAAGCCGTGGGCCTGGATTGGCTTGCTCTTGGTATCGAGCCAGGGCTTGCCGGGTTTTATACTGTTATTCGTCATACTCATGCACCCCCGCTGTCACTGTTTCCGTCCTGCCGCCGACGCAAATCGTTGCCGTGCAGTTGGCGGGGACGGCAATTTTGTAATGCGTGCCGCTCTCTGTCCGCTCCCAGCCGGAGCTGACCGGGCCGTAGGGACTTAAGTATTCCGCCGACGCGCGATCAAGGCCCGGTCCGGGGGTGGGGGCGATACGGAAGCTCCGCTCGCCGGTCACCCGGATGCCCGCGCAGGTATCGAAAAGCCACTGGCACACAGCGCCGGGGGAATAGTGATTCTGGCTCAAATCGCCCTCCCAGTTCTCCCAGATGGTGGTAGCCCCGTCCAGCACCTCGGCAAGCCAGCCGGATTTTTCTGTGTTCAGGAGCATCTTGTAGGCCGTCTCAATCTCTCCCGCCTCCGTGAGCACCGGGAGCAGGAACGGCGTGGAGAGGAAGCCGGTGCCCACGCGATAGCTGTAATTCTCCACTGCCTTTTTAAGCCGTGCCTGGGCATTCTTCTTTGTCTCCCCGTCCAGGAGGCCCAGAGCCAGGGGGCGGACCAGCTTGGCCTGACGGTCGGTGTCCAACTCGGCGTATTTCGGGTAGACAGATTTTGCCCTCTCCGCCGCCTGACGGAGCTTGACCGCATATTCCGACTCCAAAAGCTCGGCGATCTCGGCCATGGTGGTCATGGCGAGATAAAGATACGCCGTACACTCCTCCGGGTGCTTGGCTTGAGCCCCGTAGACCTGATCCCGGAACTCCTCCGGCTCCAGCCACTCGCCAAGATGGATGCCCTTCTCGTAGTGGCCGTCCTTATCCACGCTCTTTAAGAGGTATTCCGCGAACTTGCGGATCATAGGCCAGCAACTTTCCAGCAACTCCCTGTCGCCGTACCGCAGATAATACCGCCAGGGGATCAGATACACCGCGTCCGCCCAGCCAGCGGAGGAGCCGGTGGATTTATACATCATCTCCACGCCCTCGTAGGGCAGCACCGCCGACAGAAGGCCGTTTTTGTACTGGGAATCTCTCATGTCCCGGAGCCACTTGCGGAAGAAGGCGGCGGTGTCACAGAGATACGCGCCGGTGTCGAAGAAGATCTGCGCGTCGCCGGTCCAGCCCAGCCGTTCACGGGTGGGACAGTCGGTGGGGATATCCAGGAAGTTGCCCTTCATGCTCCAGAGGGTGTTCTCCAACAGGCGGTTCACCCGCTCATCGGAGCATTGGAATGTGCCCGTCCGCTCCATGTCCGAGTAGACGGCGATGGCGGTGATATTCTCAAAGTCCGCCTCGCCGATGACCTCCGCGTACCGAAAGCCGAACACGGCAAAGCTGGTTTTATAGTGATCCACGCCGCCGGAGCAGGTGAAGCGGATCTCCTGCAAGGGCGTCCCCACCGTCTCACCGGGGGTCTTGCCCGTCAGGAGCTTTTTCAGCATGGCCGTCTGGGTCCAGCCGCCCATAGGCTTTCGCTCTTGGATGCCGGAGAGGTCCACATGGCCGTCGTGTACCACCTCGCCCATGCGGAGGGTGAACATCTGGCCGGGCCGCCCCTTCACGGTAAATTCCAAATATCCGGCGATGTTCTGTCCGAAGTCCAAAATTTGACCATCCCTTGTGGGGGCAAACCGCTCATGCTCCCGGACGGAGACGTTATCGGAGGCGCACAGCTCCACGCCCTTCGGCCCCTCCACCACCTTGGCGTTGCCCCGGTAGGTTGGTGTCATCCGGGCGTCGTACACCTCGCCGTCCTTCAGGTCCGCGAACCGGATGGGCCCGTCGTTGGACCAGGCCCAAGTCTCGTCGGTAATCACGGTTTCGGTGGTTCCATCCTCATAGGTTATTTCAAGCTGCGCGATCACGCTGGTCTGCCGTCCGTAGACATCCACCACCCCGTAGGCCGCCGAGCTGCCCCGGAACCAGCCGTCGGCCAGGCGGAACTCCAGGGTGTTGCTCTCCGCCATCAGGGCCGTCACGTCGTAGGTCTGGACTTGTATCCGCTTGCGGTAGTCCGTGATACCGGGGGCCAGGATGTGATCGGCAAGCCGCGCGCCGTTGAGGGTCACGTCATAGACGCCCCTGGCCGTGGCGTAGAGCCGCGCCCTTTTTACGCTCTTTTTCGTGGAAAACTCCTTTTTGAAGCAGTCCACAGGGTAGCGACGGCCCTTTTTCGGCGCGACGATGCCGCAGATCCATTTGGCCTCCCAGTCTGACGGCGCAAGAAGGCCCACCTCAAACCAGCTCTCCGCCGTCTCGCCGGGCCGGTCATCCTGATCCCACAGCGTCACGGACCAGTCCACCCGGTCCCTACTGTTCAGCGGCACACCCTCATATCGGATATGAGTCATGCGGGAGGAGGCCACCTTGCCGCTGTCCCACACCGTCTCACCGCCCCGCCGGGCGACGATTTGATAGGCGCTCTGGGTCACGCCCCCCTCGCAGTGCCAGAAGAATCTGGGACTGCGGATGCCAAGGCCCAGGGGGCGGTCCAGATATTCTGTCCTCAGATGAATGGCTCTCATTTTGCACCTCACTTATGCCGGATGACGGCGGCAGCAGTGTGTTCCCCGTCCGCGGCGGTGACGGTCACGTCCCCCGCGCCCATCCGCACCACGGCCAGCGCCCTGCCGTAATAGGTCGTATAGCTGCCCGCGTCGAACCGCTCCTCCGTCCGTGGGTTGGCGGAGCCAAATGCCAGCAGCTCACCGCCAGTCACGGTGACGCTCAAGCGGCGGTCGGCATTGCTTTCCACGACGCCGTTTTCGCCCACGATCTCCACAGGGATATAGACAATGTCGCTGCCGCTTTTCTCCGGGGTCAGGCGAATGTGGGGATTCCCAGTTGCGGAGGAAAGGCTGGAGCGTCCCAGCTCTCTCCCGTCAGCGCCATAGGCCACAGCGGTGAGGGTTCCCGGGGCGTACTTGGTTTTGAAGACAGCCTTGAATTCCTTGAGCTTCTTTTTGCCCAGGGATTTGCCGTTCAGAAGCAGTTCCACGGAGGAAGCGTCGGAATAAACTTCCACCTCTGCCTGATTCCCCGCACAGTTCGACCATGCCCAGCTTTCTATGGCATTGGTGCCCCGCCAGACGGATTTGCTTACCCGCACACCGGGGTGGTTCACCGGCTTCACGGCGATCCGGGGGGCTTTTTCCAAGCCCCAGACGGTGGAAGCATAGCGGCAGGAGCCGTCGGGCTTGCCTGTGATGTCGATAACACCGGCGCCGGCCAGCACCCAGGGATAGGGTCGGTTGAAGGGCATTCCGCCGCTATAGCTCCAGGCGCCGATGCCCGCTTCCCCTAAGTAATCCCATGCTGTCCACATGAAGTCGCCAAGCAGATACGGGTATTTTTTGACCATTTCCCAGTTTTTATAAATATCCTGTGGGAAGGTTTCACTGCCGAAAATCACCCGGTTATGGTGCTGCTTGCCCTCCAATGGATACCGTCCGGAGCCGTAATTGTAGCCTGCAATGTCCAATGTGTTGATGATGGGTGTAGCAATGGCATCCACCTTGGGAGAATTGCCGCCCTTGTTCATACCAGTGCCCACAAAAGAGACCATGATATTGAACATCAGGCTGGAATTCTGTGGATCCGCATTGCTGACCTTATTTGCTTTTTTGATCTCTTCCTGATTTTTATCGACATCCTGATAGATGCCCTTCCCCTTGGCGGCCCGGCTGAGGATCATAAGATTTAATCCACAAGTCACGGGGCGGGTAGTGTCCATGCTATGGATCAGATCCACCATGGCCTTGCCCGTTTCCACGCCCTTAGCTTCAAAGGGCTCCGCCACCTCGTTGCCGATGGAATAGAGAATCACGCTGGGGTGATTATAGTCCCGTTCCACCATTTCGGCGGTGTCTTCTTTCCAGCAGCTTTCAAAATCGTTGCCGTAGTCGAATTTGGTCTTGCAGTTGTACCACATATCAAAGGTTTCGTCCATAACATACATGCCATAATGGTCACAGGCTTCCAGAATGGCACGGGAGGCGGGATTGTGGGCCATGCGCAGAGCGTTAAAGCCTGCTTCTTTCAGAATGCGCACCCGCCGCCACTCGCTTTCGTCATAGGTGGCAGCGCCCAGAATGCCGTTGTCGTGATGGATACAGCCGCCCCGGAGAAGGGTTTCTTTTCCATTGATAAACAGGCCCTTGTTGCTCCATTTGATCTCCCGGATACCAAACTTTTCCTCCACCACATCTTCGTGTAGCGTTACCCGGCAGGTATAGAGATTGGGTGCTGCATCGCTCCACAGTTTGGCACCCGGAACGGCGATTTCGCCGGGAACGCCGGAAGCAACCACCGTTTCCCCGTCCAGGATTTCCACCTTTGCTTCCGCCGTGGCGTTCACTTCCACCCGGACAACAGCGGGATTAATGGAAACGGTGGTGATCTTCACGCCCCGATATTCAATGCGCTTTTCGTCGCCCACATACAGCCACACCGGGCGGTAGATGCCGGAGCCGGTGTACCACCGGGAGTTGGGCAGCCTGGAATTGTCCGCCACTACGGTGAGGATGTTTTCCCCGCCGTAATTCAGATTCTCCAGTGGCAGGGCAAATGTGGTGTAGCCGTACTTGTGGCCGCCAATCTCCTTGCCATTCAGCGAAACTGTGCAGTTTTTATACACGCCCTCAAACTCGATCAAGACTTTCTTCCCCTCCCACGCAGCGGGAGCAGTAAAAGCCTTTTCGTAGGTATACACCCCACCAGGAAAATAGCCGTGTCCGCCGTCAGACGCCTCCTTGCTCCGCTTCTCCGCAATCTGGGCGTCGTGGGGCAGGGTGACGGTCACCGCATTGGAGGAGCCTTTTTTCGAAAAACGCCAACCGTGGTTGAAATCTTGTTTACGCATAATCATGCACCATCCATCTAATTTATTATGAATTGCTGAAAGTCCAGCGCGCCGCTTCCTTCAAACACAAAGTAGAGCGGCCATATTCCGGCAGGGACGGAAAATACGGCGCGATAGGAGGCGTATTCAGCAGAGGGTTTGACTTCGATTTTTGCAGCGCACGCACCGCCGCGCTTGGTTAAGACCTGGATCGTACCGGACGCTGTGCCGCGCAGCGTCACGGTGATAGTCGTTTCATCGCCGTCAAAGGAAAAATACTTGAAACCGGCCCAGGCTCCGTCCGTCATGTTGGCGATATGCTGATCCCCGTTCTCTTCCCGATCCGCACCGCTTTGGGTGAAGTACGGGAGCAGATTTCTCTTGTCCTTTTTCCGGGCATCGTCGCTTTTCACCATTCCGCCTTTTCCACCCAGGTTACAGGCGATGCGGGCATCATAGCAGCCCTTTCCCGCCAGTGGTCCGTCGTTCAGGCCACAGGATGTGACCTCGACCTGAGGAATCGAGCCATCAGGCGCAATGGTGAGCTTCTCCGCACACGCCTGACGGCAGCACTTCATTTTGTTGGTCTGGCGGTGGTAGAAGATATACCACTGACCGTTTATTTCTGCCATGCCGCCGTGGGTGTTGCCCGTGTAATTCAGTGGTGTCGGGTTGCCTCTATATCCGATGTCGGCTATGCTCACCAGCGTTCCTCCGAAGTGAAAGTCCCCGGTAGGCTTGTCACTGACTGCGTAACACAGTTCATGGCTAAGAATGGAGGAATAGACAAAGTAATAATGCCTGTCAATTTTGCGGATGGAGCTGGCCTCAAAGAAACCGTGGCCGTCATATGCCGTTCCTTTTGCCAGTGCCGGGCCTGGGACAATGGGATGCTCACCGCCCTTGACGGTTATCATATCCGATTCCAGTTCCAGGCACACCGCCTCCTCCACGCGGTTTCCTCGCAGCTTCAGGACTGTCTTGAAAAAACCGGGAGCGGGCGAATTGCCCACATAGAGATAGATCCTGCCGTCATCGTCCACCAGTACGCCAGGGTCGAAGGCAAAACTGTCGCCTTTCTTCTCGCCCCAGGGTGTGCCGTCCGGGTGTTGCACACAGCCGTAATATTCAAAAGGCCCAACTGGACTGTCCGCCACGGCCACACAGGTGCAGGTCAGGACATGAAGCTGATAGTAGAGGTAATAGCGCCCGTCCGGCCCCCGCACGCAGTCCGGCGCGCACATATGCATCTTACCATCTTTGTTGCGGGGGTCCTGATTCTTTCGATAGATCACGCCCTCATAGCGCCATTCCGAGAGATCCGTCAGGGGTGCCGACCAACAGACGTAGTCGTTCAGGCAGAAATCCGTGCCGCCAAATTGGTCGTGGCTACCGTAGACATATAGGCGGTCGCCAAACACCCGCGGTTCACCATCAGGGACATACTCATAGCTGGGGAGGTAAGGATTGAATGCCTGATGTTTCATGCGTATGTTCATTCCTTTCCGCTTCAATACAAATTCTCGCCATTCACGCGGATGATCTCGGCATAATGCCGGCCACTGTCCTTGATAGTGCGCTTTAAGGTGTTGTAATCTACATGGATGAGGCAGAAGCGGGGGCCGTAGCCCTCGCACCACTCGAAATTGTCCATAATGGACCAGTGCTGATAGCCCAAGACCGGGATGCCCTCGTCCACGGCTCGCTTTACGCCGGAGAGGAAGTCATCCAGGAATTTCACGCGGATGTCGTTATGCACTTTTCCGTCAGCCCCCACGGTGTCAGGGTTTGCCATGCCGTTTTCCGTCACCATGATGGGCAGATGATACCGCTCATAATACTGCCGGATGGTCCAATAGAGGCACCGCCCGTCAATGACCCAGCCCATCATGGTCTTGGGGAGGGCGTCGGTGTTATACCCCTTTTTGTTGATCATCGGATTCGACGGCTGATAGACGTTGACGCCGATGAAGTCTATGGGCTCGGAGATGATTTTCAGATCCTCTGTACTCAGTTTGCGGCGGAGCATTTTGGTTGCCACACCCCGCGCAATGGGGTCCATATAGAGGCTGTTGCTGCCCTCGCCCACGGTAGATTCAAAAGACTTTTGCGCCGCGTCCCGCAGTCCCGCCTCGTCCTCGCTGTCCGGAATGTAGGTGCTGGCGGCCATGGCGATGCCGATGACGGGTTTCAGCTTTGCGGTCTTTCGGATGAGCCTCACCGCCCTGCCGTGAGCCAGGAGCATATGGCGCATATGGTTTCTGAATGTGAACACATCGTGCCGAAAGGGCGCGTGGCCGCCGGTCACATAGGCCAGCATGATAAAGCACTGGGGCTCGTTGAAGGTCATCCAGTATTGCACGTCCCCCGACAGCGCCTCCACCACAACCTTCACATATTCAAGGTAATAGTCGATGATCTTCGGGGACTTCCAGCCGCCCTCCTGGTGTACCCAAAGGGGCATATCCCAGTGGTAAAGTGTCACCAGCGGCTCAATGCCCGCGTTTTTCAGCTCGGCGACCAGGTCTTTGTAAAACTCGATACCCTTGAGGTTTATCTTGCCCTTTTCGGGCATAATGCGGGGCCACGAGATTGAGAAACGATAGGATTTCAGCCCCATCTCCTTCATCAGCGCCACGTCCTCCTTATAGCGGTGGTAGTGGTCGCAGGCGGTGTGGCAGTCTTGTCCGTTTTTGATGTGCTTACCTGCCACGTCCCAAATGCTGGGACATTTCCCGTCCTCGTCCCACGCGCCCTCTATTTGTGCGGCGGCGCTGGCCGCGCCCCAAAGAAAATCCTTTGAAAATGACATGAATGCCTCCTGTTAACTTATAATCAAACTTCCGTTTAAAAGGGCGACGGTGTGATGCCGCCGCCCTCAAATGATCTTATTTCTTCTTTTTGCTCGCCTTTGCCTCGGCTTTTGCTCTTTGCGCAGCTAATTTCGCCTGATATTTTGCTTCCTCGGTTTCAAAGTCCAGGCCCTTCTTGGCGCAGAGTGCCTTTAGCTCCTCGATACGCTTGGCCTCGGAGAGCTTCTCCTGCTCAGCCTGCTCAATGGCGGCCTTTTCCTCCGGGGAGATATAGACCTCGCCTCTCGCCTCACACGCGGCGCGGCGGCGGTTCACGATCTCCGCTTGGATCTCAGGCATCTTGTCCTCCACATTGAAGAAAATCTGGAGGATGGAGCCGATGATGTAGCCCACCATCGGAACACCCACGAAGCACGCAATGAAAAACCACTTGACAGCGGAAGGCTGTTCGATGACTTGGTCCACGCCGCCTTCAGGGGCAATATACCCGAACAGGCTGACTCCGCCAAGGATGATGGACTGTCCGATGCCGGCAGTCACAGTAATGATGATCGCGTAGACTGAGGCGGAAAAACCGTCAGCCCTGAAGCCGTTGACATATTCGATGTGGTCAAGCGATTCTGCCAACTGCGCCGCCATGGCATAGGTGGGGATGGCTCCGAGAGAGCGAACAAGCAGAAGCCCGATAACTATGCCAAAGCTTTCAGGTCGGGAGTTCAGCATGATGCCAAGGCATCCCACGGCAGCAATGAGGAACCCGGTCATCATGACCCGGCGCTTGCCAAACTTGCGGACCAGCGGCCAAAGGAGAAAGATTCCAAATCCCAGCGGCGCCTGCCCCACGGCGTTGATGAGCACTTGGAGGTTCGTGCCGCCGGCCACGGAGTTGGAGAGGACCCAGTTGGCATAGTAGGGCATGATGTTTGTCTGGAGGATATTCAGAATGTTGTAGATAAGGGTAAAGCCCATAATGATGAGCCAGTACTTGTTTGTGAAGCACGCCTTGAGTTGTTTTGACATGGATACAACCGCGTCTTCTTCGGCCTTGACGGATTGGCTGTCCTCAGTGACACGCTCCTTGGTAAAGTAATACTCAATCAGTGTGCCGGGGATGGCCAGGATGGATATGACGGACATGAACCCGATCCAACGTCCCTGGGCGGCGGAACCCACTCCCACCATACGGATGATCACGGGGAGAATAATGGTGACAAGAAGGCCGGGGATCATGTTCATACCGGCACTGGTCATCATGGCAAGACCGTCGCGCTGCTTGGTGTTGCGGGTGGAGAGCGGAACCATTAACGCGTGAGACATATTATAAATGGTGAACGCCAGAGCAAAGAACAGGTTGTAGCTCACAACGATCCACACGATCTGCACGGTGTAGTTGGCCGTGGGAATCGTATAAAGGAGGATACCCGTGATTGCCATCAGCACGCCGGAGATGGCCACCCAGGGACGGGCCTTACCCTGTCGGGTGCGCGTGCGGTCAATAATGCGGCCCATGATGATGTTGGTGACGGCGTCGAAAACCTTGGAGAACAGCGGCATCAGCGTCAGGAAGATACCGGCAAGGCCCAGAACGTCGGTGTAGAACTGAGTAAGATATGTGCCGGCCACTGCGAAGTAGACCATGTACACGAAACACGGCCCGGCGAAATAGCCCAGCCACATTTCGCTTTTCTGCGTGTTTGCCGAGTGTATGCGCGAATCAAGCCTGGGTGATGAGAATACGCGGGAAAGGAACGATTCTTTCATTGTTCTTCCTCCTCTAATAATATTGGAATCGCTGTTGGTATCATAAGCATAACAGAAGGAGGAAAAAAGTGTTATCGTGAATTTGATAAAAATATAATCTAAATATCTATTTATAAAAAATAGATATTTAGATTGAATGAATAGCGAAATTGTGATAGAATAAAACCCACGCCTGCTCTATAATGAACACAACAATTTAGATTCGGAGGTCCATATGAAACTCCAACCAAACGCCAATATTCCGAAATTTCTCCAGGCGGTGCAAAGGTGCCGCGGCTCGGTGACATATGTAACGCCAGAAGGGGATAATCTGGATCTCAAATCCGCGCTGGCTCAATTTGTGTTCGCCGCCGTGATCGCCGGGGAGTCCGAACAGCTTCACGGCGAAATCAAGTTTGAGGATATGAAGGACATTCCCTCACTTCGGGGGTATCTTTTGTGACAGGAGGCGCGTGAGCTTTGGACACGTCTGAGCTGGATGCCCGTGTGGAGCTTTTTTCAAGTATGCTCCTTTGCTGTCATGACCTCTACCTCTGGCAGTACGACAGCGGTTGGCATCTTATTAAAAGCAACTGCCCCCACGAGGCGGCGGTGAACAACCTTTTCACCCTGCTTCGAGGGGACGATTCCATTCGGCAGTTCCCCGAAGGAAATGACTCCCCCATACTCATGTCCAACGAGATCGGTATGCTGTGGGTCCTCCAACCGCGTTTTGAGGGTGGGGAGCTGGTGCGGTCCTATGTTCTGGGGCCGGTCTTTCTGGACGCTGTATCCACGAAGAGTCTGGAAGCACAGCTTTCCCGCCGGGGCATGACGGCTGCTCTGCGGGAGCATGCACGGCAGTTTTTGATTGGGGTGCCGGTCATATCTCTGAACCGGGTTTTTGAATACGCCATCATGCTCCATTACTGCGTCACAGGCGGCCAAGTGGGTGTTAACGACCTGAGATACGATGACAGCAAGCTCAATAGAACGACGCCGGAGCCGGAGGAAACTGTCAGCGCCCACGGTACATATGAGGCTGAGCGGGAGATGCTGCGCATTGTCCGTGAGGGGGACATCGCCAACTTCCGCGCCCACATGGACAGAATATCCGTTACGGGCCGTTTGGGCAAGCTCAGTCGCGATGACGCACTGAGGCAGATGAAAAACGCCGTCATCACCTGCCTCGTCCTTTTCTCCCGCGCCGCCATGGAGGGCGGACTTGACCCGGAGGTCAGTTACACCCTCTCTGACAGATACTTTCAGAGCATTGAGGCGTGCCAATCCGTCCCGGACCTCATGGAGATTGCGCTCCCCATGCAGGAGGACTACATCCGGCGTGTTCATCAGTGCCGAACGAGCGGCCTTTCGCAACCAATTCAAGCCCTGTGCGACTACATTGACCTTCACCTGGAGGAGCCGCTTGACCTTGTTTCCCTGGCGCAGCGTTCAGGCTATGCGGAATACTATTTGAGCCGGAAGTTCAAAAAGGAGACAGGGCTTGCGCCCAGCGACTACATCCGCAAAAAGCGCCTGGAGCGCGCGGCCCACCTCCTGCGCTCGACCCAGGAGGACATCCGAGAGATCGGCGCGCGACTTCAGTTCTGCTCCCAAAGCCATTTCTCGGACAGCTTTCGGAGGCAATACGGCGTGACCCCAAGCGCATACCGGGCGGGGCACAACGCCTGACTTATACAGTCAGGGACTTGACAGCGTAACCAAAGCCTACGAGATTACCCCTCCGTCGTGAATATCTCTATTGCCAACCTCGCGCCAAGCGTGAATGCCTCTCGGAAGCGTTTTTCTCCAACGATGG
>CANQVL010000049.1 GCA_947627285.1 uncultured Oscillospiraceae bacterium | reverse complement strand
AAGCAGGAAACGGCATGATCGAAATCATGCCGTCCCTGCAAAACTTGATAAACCTTTCTTATGACCCCCGGCCAAAATAGGGCGGCGATAAAATATGGGAAATGCGTCAACCGGCGGCGACAAAGTTGGCTATGGCCTGGTCGATCAGGGAATCGATGGGGAGACTGTGTTCAAGGGCGTAAAGGGACGCTTTTTCGTAGTTGGCGGGGGATACATTTACAAATATTGGGGGTTGAAACGGCTTTTCCGGTTCCACTCCGTTTTCCTTGCAGGTCTGGAGGTAATCGTCCACAAACTCGTGAAAATCCGCCTTGAGCTCATCAACTAAGCCTCCCTCGTAGAGAAGCAGGGAGCGTATGCCGAGTACCTTGCCGTAAAAAGTACCGTCCTCGTCGGAATACTCTACCGACCCGGTGTAGCCTTTGTAAGTCATGGTTTTTTTCATATTAAATCTATTCCTTCTTTCTGACACCAATATACCATAAAATCTTTGATTTTGTGGTATATTTGCCGTGCTTTTCGGTTCCCGGCGATGCCGGGGAGAAAAACGGCTTGAAATTAAGTATAATATCTGCTTTGCGGATATTATACCATGACTACGTTGGATATTTCAACTGACGGAGAGGAAGGATTTTAAATTACAGATTTAAATTTCAGAGGTTTTGCGGTTGAAAATGGATGACATATATGGTAAAATACCTTTAACTATGTGACCTTGGGGGTGGGTGCGTGATCTCCGCGAGGATGGTGAAGATGACCGAGGGCGGGAGCGCTATTCGGGCTATGTTTGAGGAAGGGGCGAGGATGGCGGAGAGATTTGGGCGGGAAAACGTCTACGATTTCTCCCTGGGGAACCCCAACATTCCGGCTCCCGAGAAGGTGCGGCGGGAGATAGTGAGGCTGGCGGAGGAGACGGACCCCATGGAGCTCCACGGGTATATGTCCAACGCCGGATACCCCTTTGTGCGCTCCGCTGTGGCGGAGAGTCTGAACCGCAGGTTCGGGACGGATTTTTCCGAGGACAACATCATCATGACCGTGGGCGCCGCCGGAGGGCTCAACGTGGTGCTCAAGACGCTTTTGAACCCCGGCGACGAGGTGCTGGTGTTCGCCCCGTATTTTCTGGAATACGGGAACTATGTGTCGAATTTTGACGGGGTTCTGAAGGCGATACCCGCAAACGCCAAGGGCGGCTTCCAGCCGGACCCGGAAGCGCTGAGGGAGCACATCACCGAGAGGACCAAGGCGCTTATTTTGAATAACCCCAACAACCCCACGGGGGTCATATACACCGAGGAGACGGTGAGGGCCATCGCCAGGGTCTTGGAGGAGAAGGAGAGGGAGCTGGGAGCGCCCATATACCTCATCTCCGACGAGCCCTACAGGGAGCTTGCCTATGACGGCAGGACCGTTCCGTATCTTACGAAATATTACAGGGACACCGTAGTTGGCTACTCCTGGTCAAAGTCCCTTTCACTGCCGGGGGAGAGGATAGGGTACATCGTTATACCCTCGGAGTGTGCCGATTCAAGGCTCATATTTGACGCCGCCGTTATCGCCAACAGGATATTGGGGTTTGTCAACGCCCCGTCCTTACAGCAGAGGCTGGTGGCGGAGTGTTTGGAGGAGAGCGCGGACGTGGACGCCTACGACAAAAACCGCAGGGCGCTCTATGATGGGCTCACCGAGGCGGGCTTTGAGTGCATCTACCCGGAGGGGGCCTTCTACATGTGGGTGAAGACGCCGGGGGACGACAGGGAATTTTCCCAGAGGGCGAAGGGGCACAACATTCTGGTGGTGCCGGGGACGAGCTTCGCCTGTCCGGGGTACGTGAGGATAGCCTATTGCGTGAGCTACGACATGATAAAGCGGTCCATGCCGTCCTTCAGGGCACTGGCGGAGGAGTATGGGCTTTCTAAATAACTTTTGAGAGGAAACGAACATGGAAAACACTGAAAATACGCCGAAAAAGGTGATGCTGTCGGGCATACAGCCCAGCGGGGCGCTGCATTTGGGAAACTACCTGGGGCCATTACAGCATTGGCCGCAGATGATAGAGGACTTTGACTGCTACTTTTTCCTTGCGGACCTTCACACCATCACCGTGCGGCAGGACCCGGCGGCGCTGCGCAAGCAGACCCTCACGCTTCTTGCCACATATATCGCCTGCGGGCTGGACCCGGAAAAGTGTACGCTGTTTATCCAGTCCCACGTCCACCAGCACGCGGAGCTGGGGTGGATACTCAACTGCTACGCCATGTTCGGGGAGCTCTCCCGCATGACCCAGTTCAAGGACAAGTCGGCAAAGCACTCCGAGAACGTGAACGGCGGGCTTTTCACCTACCCCTGCCTCATGGCGGCGGACATACTGCTCTACCGTCCGGACTTCGTGCCGGTGGGGGAGGACCAGCGGCAGCACGTGGAGCTGTGCCGGAACATCGTCCAGAGGTTCAACGGGATATACGGCGAGGTATTTAAGATGCCGGAGCCCTATATCCAGAAGGTGGGCGCCCGGATAATGTCGCTGAACGCGCCGGAGAGCAAGATGAGCAAGTCCCAGCCGGAGGGCTGTGTGTTTTTGCTGGACAAGCCGGAGGACATCGCGAGGAAATTCAAGCGCGCGGTGACCGACAGCGACACGGAGAACTGCGTGCGTTTCGACCAGGAGAACAAGCCGGGCGTCTCAAACCTCATACAGATATACGCCGCCGCCACGGGAAAGACATATGCCGATGTCGAGGCGGAGTTTGCCGGACGCGGCTACGGGGACTTCAAGCCCGCGGTGGGGGAGGCGGTCATCGAGACGCTCAGACCCATCAGGGAGGAGACGGAGCGGCTTTTGAAGGACAGGGCGTACCTGGAATCCGTCTACCGCGCCGGAGCGGAGAAGGCCTCGCGCGCGGCGGAGAGGACGCTTAGAAAGGTGTACAGGAAGATAGGCTTTATTGAGAAGTGACCGCCCGGGGGTTTCAGACCTGGGAGAGGTCATAAAAAGGACAGACAAAAAGGTATGAACATTCCACTCAACGATTTATTGAAGATCGCCCTGGCGCTGGCGTCGTCTCTTGCGGTGTGCTTTGCCATGACGCCGCTGGTGAGGTCCTTTGCCGTGAAGGTGGGCGCCGTGGACGTGCCTCGGGACAACAGGCGTATGCACGACCACCCCATACCCCGGCAGGGCGGGCTTGCCATATTTTTGGGGTTCCTTGTGGGCGTGGTGCTTTTCGCCGACCTTGACAGGCAGGTGCAGGGGATACTTCTGGGCTCGGTGATCATCGTCACAGTGGGGGCGATAGACGACATCGTGCCCCTGCCGGCGCTTTTGAAATTCGTGATACAGATAGCCGCCGCCGGCGTCGCCGTGGCGTTTGGCGTGAGGCTTGAGTTTATCGCAAACCCGCTTTTCTGGAGCGACAGCCAATTCATAAGCTTTGGCGCCTGGTCCATACCTGTGACCATATTCTGGATCGTGGGAATAACCAACTCAATTAACCTCATAGACGGGCTGGACGGGCTTGCCTGCGGGGTGTCCGCCATTTCTTCACTTACATTCCTTGTGATATCTCTGGTTATCCCGGGGCAGGTGAACGTGGCGGTGCTTTTGGCGGCGATACTCGGCGCCTGCATGGGGTTCATGCCCTACAACATAAACCCCGCCAAGATATTCATGGGCGACACCGGCGCGCTGCTGCTGGGGTATCTGCTGTCCACCATATCGGTCATCGGGCTTTTCAAGTTCTACGCCGTAATATCCTTCACCGTGCCGCTTCTGGCGCTGGCGCTGCCAATATTCGACACCTGCTTTGCAATCATAAGAAGGCTCCTCAAGGGGCAGAACCCAATGAGCCCGGACAGGGGGCATTTCCACCACCGGCTCATTGACATGGGGCTCTCCCAGAAGCAGTCCGTGGCAGTGCTGTACTCCATATCCGCCGTGCTGGGGCTGTCGGCGGTGCTGATAGCAACCTCGGGGGCGATGAAGGCGCTGATACTCGTCTTTTCCTTCTGCGTGGCGATAATCATAGGGATCGTGCTGCTGAAGAGCTGGGACGACCGCCGCGAGAAGGAGCGGGAGGATAACGCGGAAAAGCCCGCGGAGGGCAAAGCAAAGGAGCCCACCGGCGAGGCTTCCGAAAGCAAACCGGAGGACCTGCCCGACAGCAAAGACGGTACAGAAAACAGCACGGAGAATAAGGACGGAGACTGATCGCCTCCGCCCTAATTGTCCTTATCCTTTTTGAATATTGAAAGGCCCACGACTATCAGGATTATGAGGAAATCCTCGTCGCCGCTTTCGGAGTAGAGGAAAAGGAGCATGGCGGCGAGGAATATGTCGCCGGCGTCAAGGCCCTCGGGCAGTATCGACGAGAGCATTCCGGCAAGTCCGGGCTTTTCGGGTCTCGCGCCGCGAGGGTGCTCCTCCTTGCGCGGGGGCGGAGGCTCGGGGCGCTCCGGGGGCTTTTGCTCCCGGCTGCGTGGTTGTTGCGGGCGGCTCACAGGGCGCGACTGGCGGTAGTACCAGTCGGGCTGAGGATAGCGTCTATATGCCGAGATCCGCCTCACCCCCCAGCTCCGTCACGGCGAGACGCGCAAGGCGCGCCACGCGTGCTATTTTCACCGCTCTGTCCAGCGCCTCGCGGCGCTCTGGGCGGACGTAGGGCTTCATGGAGTTCACCAGCGCCGCCTTGCCGTCGCCCTCCGAGCGGAGCTGACCCATGAGCCTGCCGATGACGCCCAGCATTTTCGGGCTTATGCCGCCAAGGTCCGGTATTGCCGCGGCGGAGGGCTCGGGCTTTTTATCCGCTTCCTTTTCCCCACCCTCGCCGGAGCCTGTGAGCTCACGGGCAAGGCCCATTATCTTCTCCATGTCCTTGGGTGAGGAAAGAATGGAGCCAAGCATTTCTTCAAAATCGCCCATGAGCGTTATCGCCTCACTTTCCCATGAGATCCTTGAGGCTCCGCATGAGCCGCGCGCCTGATTCGGTCTTCATCGCCCGCGCTATGGCGTCCTTCATGGCTCCCGCGTCGCCGCGACGGACGGCGTCCTCAAAGCCGCCCTTTTCAAGGATCGTCTTTACGCGCTCCCCGTCGGCGGAGGACGCCAGCTTTTCAATTTGACCGCGCTTGCCGGCAAGCTTTTTTCCGTCCTCGCCGGACAGAAATTTGTCCGCGGCCTTTTGAAGCTCGTTGTCCATATTTTCCCTCCTTTTTTCACTTGTCAGCCCAGTATATTCATTCGGAAGGTGATTTGCTACACATGAAGATACTCGTTTTTTCCGACTCCCACAGGTTCGTTGAGCCCATGCTTGACGCGGTCCTGGCGGAAAAGCCGGAGCAGATAATACATCTGGGTGACCTGGAGGCGGACGCGGAGGAGCTGCGGCGGCAGTTCCCGCGGATACCGGTGGCGTCTGTTCCCGGCAACTGCGACTGGGGGTCCTCAAGCCCTTTGAGCCTCACCTTCGTTCTGGAGGGGAAGCGGTTCTTTATCGCCCACGGGCACAGGTACGGCGTGAAGCTGAGCTTTGACGGGATAATAAACGCCGGGCTCACCGCCAGGGCGGACGCGGTGCTTTTCGGGCACACGCACGAGAGGTTTGAAAAATGGGCGGACGGCACGCTCATCGCCAACCCCGGCGCCATAGGCTACGGCAACCGCTCCTACGGCGTGATAACCGTCGAGGGCGGAAAAATGACATACGAGGCAAAGAGAATATAACCACGATCATATATTTTTCCTATAATTTCAGCATGGTTCAACGGAGCGATTAATCGGGGGCTGTCAATTACGGCGGACATGATATGTCTCAAGCTGTTGACAAACCCCGGAAAAAGTAAGGTCCAATATCAAATAAATTGCCGGATACAGGCGAGAGAAAAGTGAAGCTTGAGCTTGTCTGCGATTGACGGGGACGAGCCGGGACAGCGGATAGGAACGCTCTGGACGAGGACAAAATCGCCGGGGCGTTTTCTGTTCGATATGGACGGAGATTTAAGGAGAAAAATACGATTAACCGTCTTGACGGACAGTAGATTTCTTCACATTTGGGTGGTATAATATCCAATGTCGAATGGGCGGCTGTTCGACAAATCGGAATTGCCGGAGGTAAATAGAATGGATAAAAAAGACAGATTTGAGAAGGTTTATTCACAGGGGACAGTAAACGTTATGGAAATTTGGGTAGATAGAGAGACAGGTGTGAATTATGTGTTTCATGCAAGCGGATATTCAGGAGGAATGGCGCCGTTGTTGGACAGAGACGGAAAACCGGTCATCTCTCCAATTATGAATCGCTGAATTCCCATTTGTAGAGCTGCAAGAAGGGACATGACCGCCGATCAGCGCGTCATGTCCCATTCTGCTTTGCGCCCACCCTCCTCTCAGCCGACCGCTTCACTTTGCCGCAAATGAGCCGCCAGCCATTGTGTATTTGGTGGGTGGAACCGCCCTTTATGCAATAACTCTCAATTAAATATTTTTCCGGCGGCATGTACGTCGGAAAAATCACCTTATGTCGCGCAAGTGTGCCGCCTTCGGCGGCGCGCGCAGCGCGACAGCAGGGAAATCCCCGTGAATTCCGCAGAATTCACGGGGATTTCCCGCACGTTCATATAATTGTGAAAAAGCTTTGCTTTTTCACAATTATATAAAAAATACATGCCCTCCCAGTTCGGTTACGACCTCGCAGTTTTTGCCCGCCCAGCTGGTTTTGGACAGGCTTACGGGGGAGAAATAGAGGGCGTGGACGACGGTTACGCCCTCCAGAGCCAGCTTTGCGGCGATGACGCTCTCCTCGTTGGGGTCAAGGTAGATGGAGCCGGAGTAGGCGGGGGAGAACTGGATGCCGAAGCGGTTGTCAAAAATGACGCCCTTGATGTCGTCGGGCCAGCCCTCCAGGGAGGCGCGGAGCGTGACCACGTTGCCCACGGCAATTTTGCCCGCAAAGGGCTCGTTTCCCGCCTCGGCGTTGATTATGTGGGACAGCCAGTATACGTCCTCCTCCGAGTAGAAGTTGTCGCCGCTCTCGATGGGCTCGCCGGAGGTGAGCTCCACGGTCCTCGCGCGCCCGTCGTAGCTCCAGCCGGCTCCGAAGGCCCTTGCCAGGGAGCTCAAGGGGAGCGTCAGGCGGTCGTCGCGTATGCGCGCCCCGTCAGGGAGGTAGAAGTATCTGCCGTTTGCGGCGAACCAGGGGGAGAGCGCGGGGACCTCCATGGATATCCCGCCGCCGGAGACGGTGGCGGCGCTTAAGTCGCCGTCCCACCTGAGCTCCTCGGCGCCCAGCGCCTCCGCCACGGGCTTCAGAGGCACCCATATCTCGCCGTCAACAAGCTCCGCCATCTCCCACACGTCCACCGGTTCGCCGTCCACCCTGACGCGTATCGGCCCGTCATATTCCGGCTCGGTTGGAGTGACCAAGAAGCCGTTGAGGAAAAGACTTATGAGCAGCGCTCCCGCCGCGACCGAGATTTTTGGCATAATATCGCCCCTTTACATTGAAAATATTCATGTATATATCCGCCATTATACAATGCCGGGGGCGAGAAAAAGGGCGAAATGTAGTTTACATAAATAATATAATATGTTAACCCGCGTCGCCCATTTTGCGTATCATCTCCCGGCGAAGGCGGGATATTATGCGCTTTTCCAGGCGGCTTATGTAGGACTGGGATATACCCAGGCGGTCGGCGACCTCCTTCTGTGTGAGCTCCTTGCCGCCGCCGAGTCCGAAGCGCAGGGAGATGAGCGTTTTCTCCCGGGCGGAAAGGCGCTCCAGTGACTCGCGCAGGAGTTGGCGGTCCACGTCGTCCTCCAACGGGCGGAGGACCATGTCGTTGTCGGTGCCCAGGATGTCGGAGAGGAGCAGCTCGTTGCCGTCCCAGTCGGTGTTCAGGGGCTCGGAGAGGGAGACCTCGGACTTCAGGGGCGTGACCTTGCGCAGGTACATGAGGATCTCGTTTTCGATACACCTGGAGGCGTAGGTGGCAAGGCGAATGTTTTTGGAGCCGTCAAAGGTGCTGATGGCCTTTATGAGCCCGATGGCGCCGATGCTGATAAGGTCCTCCAGATTCACGCCGGTATTTTCAAAGCGGCGGGAGATGTAGACCACCAAGCGCAGATTGTGCTCTATGAGCTTATCCCGCGCCTCCGGCGAGCCCTCCAGGAGGGCGTTTATGGCCTCCTGCTCCTCCGCCTTCCCAAGGGGCGCGGGCAGGTAGTCGGGCCCGCCCACATAGTGGACGGGGTCGGGGGAAAGATGTGAGATGAGACGGCACAGGAGAAGCCTGAGCCTGAGAATTATTTTTTCCATTGAACCTCCTTATATGCCAACGATGGCGGAATATCCCGTGCCGTCTCCCACGCCGGAGGGGGCGACGGCTATGGCGACGGTGAACTCCCTGCCCCGCAGTCTCGCGCTGTCGGGGCGAAAGGCGGGGAGCATACCGCCGTCCACGCCCACGGCACGGTAGGGTACGGGGAAGAAGCGGTAGTTCCCCTGCTCCGAGAGCCTGACAAGGGCGCGGGAGACGTCGGGCTCGGAGCGGAGGATATGTACAGCCTCCGCGGGCAGAAGCGGCGCCACGGCGTCCAGAGAGCAGACAGCCACGGGAAGCCCCGTGAGGGGGGAGCGAAGTGTGTTGCCCGTGTCAAGGAGCGCCGGGATACGCACGGTCTTGCCTGAGAGGGAGACGGAGAGCTCCCGCGTCCCGCCGCGCACCCTCCGGCGGGTGACGGCGCCGAATACCGTGGAAAAAACGGCGTAAAACAGGGCGAAGGCGAGTATGAGCGCGCCGAAGCTGACCTCGCCCAGCGCCGCGCCCTCGCCGCGCATGAGGGAGCACGCCATGACCGCCCCCGCGAAGGCGGCGGACAGCCCGAAGAACAGCAGCGTAACCCGGAAAAGCCTCTCCGACGCGCCGAACGCAGCCAGCACCATGATGGCGCCCACCGTGAGCTTAAAGGCCCAGCCGGACCACACGCCGCCGAATACCGCCGCCGCCAGAGCGTAGGCCCCGCCGAGGACGGCGGCAAGCGCCGCGCGCCACCGCCGCGCCTTGATCCCCGCAAGACAGCCCGTGGAGACGAGGAGCAGGTAGTCCACGATAAGATTTCCCAAAAACACCTCGTCGGCGTAAATTACCCTCAAAGCGCCGCCTCCCGTCCATGGCATCGGGACAATTATATAACCCGCCTTTCGCAAAGACAGTCGAAGGTAGACAGGCGGGGAGGCACAAAAAATGTCAAAAAATTTAAATAATACATCTACCATTTGGCGCGCGGGTGTGATATAATTAATATGTCTATAATCAGGCTGAAAGGAGTGATATGCCTTGATCACATTTTGGATAATCGTGATGGTGGCGCTTCTCGCCGTGGAGGCGGCGACTGTGGGGCTGGTGTCCATATGGTTCGCCGTGGGCGCGTGCGCGGCGCTTATATCCGCCGCTCTGCGGGTGCCGTTTCCCCTGCAAATAGTGATATTCCTGGCGGTGTCCGGCGTCGTTATGGCGGCGCTGAGGCCCTTCGCGAGGAGATACCTGAAGGTACGCAAAAAGCCCACCAACGCTGACAGGGTGCTTGGAACGATCTGCCAGGTGACAGAGGACATTGACAACATAGCCGGCACCGGCGCTGTCACGGCGGACGGCAAGGTGTGGACGGCAAGGAGCGTCACGGGAGTCAATATCCCCGCCGGGGATTTCGTGAAGGTCGCCTCCATACAGGGCGTGAAGCTCATTGTGGAGGAGATAAAGGACGCCGCCGTCACGGAAGCGTGAATACCCGCTGAGCGGATAATGAATATTTAAAACGGAGGTAAAAAACATGGGACCCCTTGGATTTGTTCTTATACTCATCGTCCTCGTCGCCATCGTCATCATCGCCCGGAGCATTCGGGTGGTACAGCAGGCGAAGGCCTACGTGATCGAGCGCCTGGGCGCTTACTCCACCACCTGGAGCGTGGGCCTGCACTTCAAGATACCCTTCATCGAGAGGGTCGCGAAGGTGGTTTCCCTCAAGGAGCAGGTGGCGGACTTCCCGCCCCAGCCCGTGATCACCAAGGACAACGTGACCATGCAGATAGACACCGTTGTCTACTTTGAGATCACCGATCCCAAGCTTTACACCTACGGCATCGAGAACCCCATGACCGCCATTGAGAACCTCTCCGCCACCACCCTCAGGAACATCATCGGCGATCTGGAGCTGGACCAGTGCCTCACCTCCCGCGACATAATAAACTCCAAGATGCGCTCGATCCTTGACGTCGCCACCGACCCCTGGGGCATAAAGGTCAACCGGGTGGAGCTTAAGAACATTCTGCCGCCCAAGGAGATCCAGTCCGCCATGGAGAAGCAGATGAAGGCCGAGCGTGAGCGCCGCGAGGCGATACTGAAGGCCGAGGGCGAGAAGCGCGCCGCCATCCTCTCCGCCGAGGGCGAAAAGGAGTCCGCCATACTCCGCGCCGACGCCAAGAAGCAGGCGGCTATTCTGGAGGCCGAGGGCCGCGCCGAGGCCATTTTGAAGGTCCAGGAGGCCACCGCCGAGGGCTTGAAGCTCTTAAACGAGGCGAGCCCCACGGATTCGGTCATCAAGATCCGCGCCCTGGAGGCCTTCGCCGCCGCCGCCAACGGCCAGGCGACAAAGATAATAATCCCCTCCGAGATCCAAGGCCTCGCCGGCCTTGCCGAAGGCATAGTAGAGTCCGTAAAAAAATAAATCAAAAAAAGCCGTGGATATCAAAACCCACGGCCTTTTTCGCAGAAGCCAAAATCCCAAAATAAATATTTTTCCGGCGGCATGTACGTCGGAAAAATCACCTTATGTCGCGCAAGTGTGCCGCCTACGGCGGCGCGCGCAGCGCGACAGCAGGAAAGCCCTTGCGAAAGGTCCGCAGACCTTTCGCAAGGGCTTTCCGCACGTATCCCCTACTAAAAAAGGGCGCAGCCCTTTTTTAGTAATATGTCCGCTATTCGATGAGAAGCCAGCCCGTCGCCGTAGGGGTTCTGGGCGCGGGACATGGAGTTGTAGCGCTCCTCGTCTGTGAGAAGTGTCTTGAACTCGTCGTATATCACGTCCTCGCGGGTGCCGATGACCCGCAGTGTCCCCGCCTTGACGCCCTCGGGCCGCTCGGTGACGTCCCTCAGGACCAATACGGGCTTTCCCAGGCTGGGCGCCTCCTCCTGGATCCCGCCGGAATCCGTGAGGATCATGTAGGAGCGGGCGAGGAAGTTGTGGAAGGATATGACGTCCAGCGGCTCTATGATCCGCACACGCTCACAGCCGGACAGCTCCTGACTCGCCGCCTCCCGTACCAGCGGGTTTAAGTGTACGGGGTAGAGGACCTTCACGTCGGGGAACTCCTCCACCACGCGCCGGACCGCGCGGAAGATGGAGTGGAGCGGCTCGCCCCAGTTTTCACGGCGGTGGGCGGTGAGTATCACCAGGCGCGAATCCTGCGCCCAGGAGAGCTCCGGGTGCTCAAAGTCGCTTACGACGGTGGTGCCCAGGGCGTCGATGGCGGTGTTGCCGGTGACGTAGATGGACTGGGGCGGCTTGCCCTCCCGCAGGAGGTTGTCGCGGCTCAAGGCGGTGGGGGCGAAGTTGTAGTCGGCGATGGAGCTCACCGCCTGGCGGTTGAACTCCTCGGGATACGGGGCGCGGACGTTGTAGGTGCGAAGCCCCGCCTCCACATGGCCCACGGGGATACCCAGATAGAAGGCGGCGAGGGCGGAGGCGAAGGTGGTTGTGGTGTCCCCGTGGACAAGCACCACGTCGGGCTTTACCTCCTCCAGCACTTTTTTCATGCCGGAAAGCACCTTTTCCGTCACGTCAAAAAGCGTCTGCCCCGGGCTCATGACGGCAAGATTGTAGTCCGGCTCCACACCGAAGGCGTCCAGCACCTGCTGAAGCATCTCCCGGTGCTGACCGGTGACGCAGACCACCGTCTCCACGCCGTGGCGGCTCTTCAGCTCGTTTACCAGCGGGCACATTTTTATCGCCTCGGGACGCGTCCCGAAGACAAGCATTATCTTTTTCATGGCGCACACTCCGTATCCGTGTCGGTCGTATTCCATGTATACATTTTATCATTCCCCGCGCCGGAATACAAGGGGTCAGGGCACAGAAATCTTCATCTCCTCCGGCTCGATACGCCCCGCCTCCACCGCCGCGGAGAGTATGGGCAGGGCGGGGAAGGGGAGGTCGAAGCGGTATTTTTCCGGCAGGCCGAAGCTGACGCGCTCCACCTCCCTGCCGCCCAGAAGGTATCGCTGTCCGCCGTTTACGAATACGGCGCGGCAGGCGGCGGGGGTGAGTATGTGGGCGGCGGGCGCGCACATGAATACGGCGGCGTCCACATCGGCGGCGCGTCCGCGTGGCAGTGTCTCCGGGACCGCCCCGAGAGCCGCGCAGACCTCCTCCAGCGCCTCAAACGCCCCCGGCGGGACGTCAAGTATCAGCCTACGGAAGCTCCGGCAAAGCGTCTCCGCCGCCGCCATTGTGAGCCTGTCGGCGCGGTCGGACACGAGCAGCGCGCCGCCGCGTCCCGACGCCGCCAGAGCCGCTATCCTCCCGGCGGAAACAGCCAAAAGCGGCTCGGCGCTTATCTCGTCAAAGCCGCGTGAGAGGAAAAAGTCCCTGTACGGAAAGCCCTCCCCAAATACGGCGCGCCGGACGCCAAGCTCCGAAAGCCGCGCGGCGCACCCGGGAAGGGCGCGGAAAAGCCTCCTCTCCCGCACCCTTCCCGGCGCCGAAACCTCCGCCCACACGCAGGAGACCCCCAGCGGCGAGACAGGCCGGTAGTTTACATAACACTTACGCCCTTCCGACGGCACAAAGGATAAAAGAGCAATCATCGGCGCATACACCCCCGAATGGAGCGTATGCGCCGGGAATTAAATTATTTACCGCGTTTCTTCACGTCGTCCTCAATGCGTGACTTCCAGGACTTGGGAAGACTGCCGCTGGGACAGGCGCGGGCGCAGGCGACAGCGTCGGATATGACGGAGTAGTTGAGGGCGGTGCCCTGGCTGTCGGACTTGAAGCGGACGGCTCTGTCGGCGGCTATGCCGAATCGGGCGGCCTCCTTCGCGGCGTCGATGTTGGCGCCCAGGAAGATGAACTCCCAGCCCAGCGCCTTCTTTTCCTCGATGAGCGCCTTCAGCCTGTCGTAGCTGTACTCGCGGCTGGCGTTCTCCATGCCGTCGGTGGTGATGACGAACATGGTCTTGGCGGGCACGTCCTCGGGGCGGGAGTAGTGGTGAATGAAGGAGATGTGCTCCACGGTCTTCCCCACGGCGTCCAGAAGGGCGGTGGAGCCGCGCACGAAGTAATCCTTGTCCGTGAGCTCCGGCACCTCCTCAATGGGCAGCCGGTCGTGTACAGTCTCCGTCAGGTGGTCAAAGAGCACGGTGGTGACGTAGGCCTTACCCGGCTGCGCCTTCTGGCAAAGGCCGCGCATTTTGATAGAAACAACAGTTGGGGGTTCACCAAGGGGGCTGAGGGGTTCATGTGAACCCCTGTACGGGCATGAAAGATGAAAAAACCAGATGAGCGGTCAAGAGACTGCCCATCTGGTTCCTTGTTGCCTGATTATCACACGGTTATTTCTATGCCGCCGCGGAATTTGAAAGTGAGGGCTCCGGTGCTGTGGACTCGCACGTTGTCGATGACCTCCAGCCAAAGACGGTCATCAAAATAATCGATCGCCCGGTCCCGCTCGGAAAGCTCGAACATGAAACCGCCAATGGCTTTGGCTTTCGTGTCCAGCTCGCTTTTCCTCTTGAACAGCTCATCGAGGCGACAGCCTATTGCGCCGCGTCGCTCCTCCAGGGCTTCATAGTTTGCAAGGTACTCCGACTGGTTGTCGGCGTTGGCGAAGTTTTCATTGATGTATTGATGCATAAGCCTGTCAATGATTTGTGCTTCTCTGTGAAGCTCTTCTATTTCCCTGTCCACGTCGCTCGTATCGGCGAGTTTGGTCTGCATCAGCCTACAGTCCTCAAGTAATTGCTCCCGGTTGGTCAGCAGGCAATTGTATGCCTTTAGAAACTTTTCCTTGATGACATCCTCGCACAAGTGCGGCGTGGTGCATTTCTGGCTTCCGTGGAATTTGCCGTTACACTGCCAAACGACCCTGCGGTACTTGCCGGTGGAATTCCATACCTTCGGCCCAAAGAAGCTGCCGCAATCGTCACAGATGATGCGGGAGGAGAATATGGACAATCCGCTGTACGACTTCCCCAGCGCCTTGCGCCGCGCCAATTCCTCCTGGACCCGGTCAAAAAGCGCAGGGGAGATGATTGCCGGATGGCTGCCCTCCACATAGTATTGAGGGACCTCACCCTCATTGACCTTCATTTTCTTGGTGAGGTAGTCCACCGTAAAGGATTTTTGCAGACGGGCATGGCCCTTGTACTTCTCATTGGACAGGATGCTTTCGACCGTGGAATGCGCCCACTTCTCTTTTCCTGCCGGGGTCGGAATACCCTCTTCGGTGAGCCGCTTGGCGATGGCGGGAATGGTCATGCCGCGCATAAATAAATCGTAAATGAGCCGTACCTGCTCCGCCTCTTCCGGCACTATCTTCGGCTTGCCGTCCGGTCCTTTTTCGTAGCCGAGAAAATGCTTGTACGGCATGGAGACTTTGCCGTCAGCGAACCGCTTTCTTTGTCCCCATGTGACGTTTTCGGAGATGGAGCGGCTCTCCTCCTGAGCCAGGGAGGACATAATGGTCAGGAGCAGCTCGCCCTTGCTGTCGAAGGTATAGATGTTCTCCTTCTCGAAGAAGCATTCACATCCGGCCTCCTTCAGCTTTCTTATGGTGGACAGGCTGTCCACGGTATTCCTGGCAAAGCGGCTGACGCTCTTGGTCACGATAAGGTCGATACGTCCGGCGAGGGCATCCTCCACCATGCGGTTGAAGCCTGGGCGGTGCTTGGTGCTGAGTCCGGAGATCCCCTCGTCCGTATAGATGTCCACAAGCTCCCAATCGCTGCGGGATTTGATGAACTGCGTGTAGTAGTCCACCTGCGCCTCGTAGCTGGTGAACTGCTCGTCGCTGTCCGTGGATACCCTGGCGTAGCCCGCCACGCGGCGCCGTGCGATGGTCCCGACAGGCGCCTTGGTGTGGAGCGCCCTTGTTGCGGGGATTACAGTGATGTTAGGCATTTATAGACCCCCTCGCAAATCCGAAGCCAAGCGGACAAATCCTCGGTCCCGTCGGCAAACCGAATCTGTACTCCCGCCTCGGTAAGCTGACTGACGATCTCCAGAAGCTGTTCGGTACGGCGCTCCAGGCGGCTGGGCGACACGGCGACGACCACATCGAAGCGGCGGTCCCGAGCGTCCTCCAGCATCTTCCGAAGCGCCGGACGGGGGACGCTCACGGGGCATTCGTCTGTGTACACCCCGAAAACGTCCAGCCCCTCTTGGGCGGCATAGTCTCTCAGAAGCGACGTTTGCAGCTCCACAGTCAACGGATCACTTTCTGCAATCCTGCAGTACAGCGCGGCTTTATGAATGCTCGCCATGTGTTTTTCTCCACCTTTCTTTTGTCTTCCGTCCCGCCTCGGCCCGCATCTCCGGCGTCCAGGATTCCGACCTTGAGCGGTCACTCCAAATCACTGTTTGGGTCGAGCCGTCTCTAAAATAAAAAATGAGCCTGTTGCCCTCGGCAGCGGTAATCGTACTGACAGCCGCTTCAAAGGCCGTAGGGTCGAACACATCCAAGCCCAGGACCTCCGCGGCTGCGGACATGAGCGTGGCCTCCGGTATCGCTTTGGAGCCGCCGCATTTCGACTTGCCCTGGGTGTTGAACGTGCGGCAGACCCACGTCACCTTGCCCAGGGTGGTCTTCCGGTTGTAGCTTGCTCCGCAGCATCCGCAGGTTATTTTCCTCGTGAACGGATACTGCCGAGCCGAGTGCTGCGCGGAGTATTTTTCGGCTCTCCTTGCGCGCTCCTCTTGGACGGCACGGAACGTCTCCGGCGGAATGATCGCCTCGTGAAACCCTTCCACATGGTACATCGGCAGCTCGCCGCGGTTAACACACTTCCGCTTCGTGATGTGGTTTTCGCGGTAGGTTTTCTGCAGGATGAGGTTTCCTGTGTAGCAGTAATTGCCCAACACGTTCATCAGCGGTCCGAGGTGCCAGACGCCGCCGTCCCTCGTTGTGATCCCCTCCTCGTTTAGCGCCTTGCAAATGGCAAGACCGCCCATGCCGGAGAGGTAATCGTTGAAAATACGGCGGACCGTCGCGGCTTCCTCCGGGACGATCTCATACTTCCCGCCTTGGAGCCTGTAGCCGAGCATACTGCCTGCACGCGGTTTTCCCTGCCGGAAATTCTCCCTTACCCGCCATTTTTGATTCTCGCTGGCGGAGCGGCTCTCCTCCTGCGCGTAGGAGGCCAGAATGGTCAGCATAAGCTCTCCGTCGCCGCTCTGGGTGTGGATGTTCTGCTCCTCGAAATAGACGTCCACGCCCAGGCCCTTCAGCTCCCGTATGGTCTCCAGCAGCGTCACCGTGTTCCTGGCAAGACGCGAGATGGACTTTGTGATGACCATGTCCACCTCTCCGTTCCTGCACGCCGCCATGAGGCGCTGGAAGCCCTCGCG
>CANQVL010000048.1 GCA_947627285.1 uncultured Oscillospiraceae bacterium | reverse complement strand
GACCATGCCCTCCACCTGGTGGAACATGGGGGAGTGGGTGGCGTCCACCTCGTCCTTGCGGTAGACCCTGCCGGGGGCGACCATGCGGATGGGCAGGGGCAGGGTGTCCATGGCGCGCACCTGCATGGGGGAGGTCTGGCTGCGGAGCATCACACGCTCGTCCCTGTCAAAGTAGAAGGTGTCCGACCAGTCGCGGGAGGGGTGGCCCGGCTCGGCGTTGAGCCGGTCGAAGTTCAGCTCGCCCAGCTCGATCTCCGGACCGTCAACCACGGTGAAGCCCATGCCGATGAAGATCTCCTTCATCTCGTCCAGGGCGATATACATGGGGTGCCTGTGGCCCACGTCCACGCTCTTACCGGGCGCGGTGACGTCCACCGCCTCGGCGCGAAGGCGCAGCTCCATTGCCTTCTCCTCCACCTCGCGCTTTGCCTCGGCGAGCTTCTCCTCGATGGCGGCGCGGACCTCGTTGGCAAGCTGCCCCATCACGGGCCGCTCCTCGGCGGGGAGGGAGCCCATCTGCTTTAGGATGGCGGTTATCTCGCCCTTCTTGCCCAGGTAGCGGACACGCAGCTCCTCAAGCTCGGCGGAGCTGGTCACCGCGGCAAGCTTCTCCTCCGCGTCCCGGCGGATCTTTGCTAATTGTTCTCTCATGGTATCACTCCGTATTTAAAATGTATATGCTTTTAAAAATAATAATCCTCCCGTCCCGGATTGGGACGGAAGGAGCTTTCCGCGGTACCACCCAAATTCGCGCTTGCGCGCGCACTCGAAGCCCTTAACGCGGGCGCACGCCGGTGATTGACCGGAGCTCAGGGGCGAACCGGGCGTTTTCCTGCCAGGGAGCTTTCAGCCAACGACTCCCCTCTCTGCCGGCGGATAGGACGCCATTTTCCCCGTCATCGCCATAACTTCACTGATTTTACCACATCGTCCCGCCCTTGGCAAGACATTTTTTACGCAAATGAGCCGCAATTATCCCCCTCAGGTGGATTTTTCACGCGTCCCCATCTCCATAAGCTCCTCCTTCACTCCCCTGCCGGCGTTTATCACAAGGAGCTTGACGCACTCCATCACCGCGCGGCGGGTGTCCTCGTCCATTCCGCTCACGCTCCTGGCGATGCTCATGACCGTCTCCCGCAGGTTTTCCCGCATCTGATGGAGCGTCCTGGCGTTGGTGTCCTCCATGACCTTGTAGATGGTGTCCGCGAAGAGCTCAAACTGCTCCGGCGTCATCTGGGCTATCCACCCCTTCAGCGCCGAATCCACGAATTTGCTCCCGCCGGTGACGGTGCCCAGCCTCACAAAGCCGGATCCCACTATCTCCCAGGAGTACATATCGTGCTGGTGGAGCCCGTTTTCCCTGCTGTGGACCACCGTGGACTTCTCGTCCCTGCCCAGAAGCATACCCACCACGGAGAACTGGGGAATAAAGGTATGTATCCTGCCGAAAATCCCCCGGTAGCCGGGGCTTTCCAGTATGTTGTCAAAAAATCCGGGACCGTCGAAGTTGTAGACTGACTCCACGCGCCCCTGTGTCTCCTCCCCGCAGAACGCCCCGGCGTAAGCCGCCAGGTTCCCGCCCTTGGAGTGACCGCAGAGTATGAGCCCGCCCCGGAAAAGCGCCGCCATCGCCCTTGTGTACTCCACCGCCGTCTCCTGTCCAGGAATGGGGCAGAGGTAGGACATATTCAGGTCCTCCTTCCAGCCCACAACGGTGTTGTCCGTGCCACGGAAGACCACCGCCCGCTTCCCCTCCGGCAGGCACACGGTTATGGCGGAGAACTGGGTCTGGAGCTTCTCGTCAAAGCGGTCAAAGCAGTACCCCGCCTCCAGCTCCCCGAACCGGCGGCTGGCGCCCATAGCCGCCATCAGCTCCCGGTCCCGGAGCTTCCACCGCTCCTCCGTCACAAGCCGCTCGTCCTCCAGCGCCTGAGCCGCTATGTCGCGTATTTTGAAAAAGCCGTCCCTTGGCGGGTCCCTCAGGTACTCAAATGGCATATACGAAAACCGCGCCAGCACCGCCGCGTCAGCCTCGTTGAACCCGTCCACCTCCATATCCAGGTCACCCCGCCAGGCGATATAGTCGAGCATATCGGTCATCAGCCCGCCCCCTTAAAATTAACCTATAATAATATATATGCCGCGCCCAAATATTTTACATCGCTGTCGGACAGCGCGCAGGCGATTATCCAAAACAGGTCCGCCTCCCGTGAGGCGGCGAAAAGCCCGTCAGCCGCGGGAAAATGTGACGCTGAACTTCATGCCGGACCTGTCGTCTATGCTGTAATGTCCGTCCATTATTACATTGTATATGTACTCCATATCTATTCCCAACCCGTTGTCGGAGCCGGTGATAGTATCGAAGGTACACATGGTCCTTCCCCAGGAGATAACGTCCGTCCCGTACCGCGCCGAAACCGCCACGTCGTCGAAGCAGAAGCGGACGTCATTTATCTCCACATCTCCATTCGACGCGTACTCTATCCCCTTGTACTTTCCGCCCTCCTCCAGCTTGAAGCTCTTGCCGTTGGGCTTGACCCAGCCGAAGCCAGAGTTGGTGGCAACGACCTTGCTTATGGAGCCCTTCTTTCCGAATTTGACGATACTCTCCTCCCCCGTGCCCATGTCATACTTATAGCCATAGCCGGTGGGATAGCCCTTTTTAAACTCGGCGGCGTATGCCACGCCGTTACTCACGGCGCAGGCCGCGCCGTTCAGCTTTCCCTTTTTGAACTGACCGAAGCTCGCGTGCGTCCCGTTGTTGTCCCCCATCACGCCGAGCCCCGTGATCCCGTTTTTCGTGTAGTCCCCCATGCCGTAGGTGACGGAGTTCCACATGAAATTCACGCCGTCCGGCTTTCCCCTGCTGTTCTTGCCGTAATATGCGTTTCCGTCGTAGGAGTATTTCTCCATTTCGCCGATCTCATGGGTTCCGATCTTGGCGGAGGTCTTCGGCGCGCTTTTAAAAATCCGGAAGCCGATAAACGCAAGGCAAACAACAAGGACCGCTATCAGCGCCTTTTTCAACCACCCGCCGGAGCCGCTGGCGGTGTAGGAGGTCCGCTGGACGCCGCTGTTTCCGCCGTAGGAGCCGGAATCGCCGCCGTCAAATTCGACCTCCTCGAAAACCTCGCCGTCAAATCCGCCGTTGTTCACGACCGTCTGTCCGGGAGCCGTGTTGACATGATTTGTATTTTGCGGAGCGGGCCCGGGCGCGGCGTTCGCCTGTCTGGGAGCCCGCCTGGGGGCCTGTCTGGGAGAGGTCCTCTCGCTGTAAAGGCGCTCGATGAATTCGTGTATGTCCCCGCCGCCGTTGCCGTTCAGGAAGAAGTCAATGTCCTCCGGCGTTATCACGTTCGCGTATTTTTTGTACCGCCCCAAATCCATGCCACGCCCGTATTTCTGCCCGTTTTTCGGCGAGGTGATGACGCCGCAGCCGTTGAGTATCTGCAGCACCTCAGCGGGGTTCATATCGTACTTGTAATCAAGTCCCCCCATGGGCCGGCTCTTGTCCGTCTTTGAAGACGGCATCCCCATGAACATATAATCATATGCCATGCTCGCGTCTCTCGTCATATCCCCACTCCCATCCCTCAGTTTGGCAAAAAGGGCTTTGCCCTTTTGACCAATCTGAATATATGCGGAACAAATATTTTATTTTGAGTTTTGGAAAAGCCTACACCATCCCCATTTTTTGGGGATGGTGTAAAAGATTTTCGCAGTTTTTAAGTTATATTCCCTCGTGTGTCTCTCAGCCCTTGATCGCGGCCTGGGCGGCGGCGAGGCGGGCGATGGGGACGCGGAAGGGGGAGCAGCTGACGTAGTCGAGGCCGATGGTGTGGCAGAACTCCACGCTCGTCGGGTCGCCGCCGTGCTCGCCGCAGATGCCCACGTGGAGCTTGGGATTCACGGGGCGTCCCAGCTCTATTGCCATCTTCATGAGCTTGCCCACGCCAACCTGGTCGAGCTTGGCGAACGGGTCGTTCTCAAAGATCTTGGCGTCATAGTAGG
The DNA here is from genome assembly GCA_947627285.1 of uncultured Oscillospiraceae bacterium. GTDB lineage: Bacteria > Bacillota > Clostridia > Oscillospirales > Oscillospiraceae > RUG626. Next base: position 12,636 of record CANQVL010000048.1, on the reverse strand, counting down.
CGTTCAGGAACTTTCCGGCGTCGTCACGGCTGAAGCCGTAGGTCATCTGGGTGAGGTCGTTGGTGCCGAAGCAGAAGAAGTCGGCCTCCTTCGCGATGTCGTCGGCGGTGAGGGCGGCGCGGGGGATCTCGATCATGGTGCCAACCTGATATTTAAGCTCCACGCCCGCATTGGCGATCTCCTCGTCGGCGGTCTTCACCACGAAGTCCTTGACGTACTTGAGCTCCTTGACCTCGCCCACAAGCGGGATCATGATCTCGGGCTCCACGTTCCAGTCGGGGTGCTTGGCCTGGACGTTGATGGCGGCGCGGATGACGGCGCGGGTCTGCATCACGGCGATTTCAGGATAGGTGACGGCAAGACGGCAGCCGCGGTGACCCATCATGGGGTTGAACTCGTGGAGGGGGGCGATGAGCGCCTTGATCGTCTCAACGCTCTTGCCCTGGGCCTTCGCCAAAATCTCGATGTCGGCCTCCTCGGTGGGAACGAACTCGTGGAGAGGAGGATCCAGGAACCGAATGCAAACCGGGGTGCCCTCCAGCGCCTCGTAGAGCCCCTCAAAGTCGGCCTGCTGCATGGGAAGTATCTTCGCAAGTGCGGCCTCGCGCTCCTCCACAGTCTCGGAGCAGATCATCTCGCGGAAGGCGTCGATGCGTCCGTCGCCGAAGAACATATGCTCGGTGCGGCAAAGTCCGATGCCCTCGGCGCCCAGCTCACGGGCCTTCTTGGCGTCGGCGGGGGTGTCCGCGTTGGTGCGTACCTTGAGCCTGCGGTACTTGTCGGCCCAGGCCATGATGCGTCCGAAGTAGCCGGAGATGGTGGCGTCAACGGTGGGAATGAGCCCGTCGTAGATGTTGCCGGTGGAGCCGTCGATGGAGATGCAGTCGCCCTCGTGATAGGTCTTGCCGGCGAGGGTGAACTTCTTGTTCGCCTCGTCCATGTTTATCTCGCCGCAGCCGGAGACGCAGCACTTGCCCATTCCGCGGGCGACGACGGCGGCGTGGGAGGTCATACCGCCGCGGACGGTGAGTATGCCCTGGGCGGCCTTCATGCCCTCGATGTCCTCGGGGGAGGTCTCAAGGCGGACAAGGACGACCTTCTCGCCTCTGGCCTTCCACTCCTTGGCGTCCTCGGCGGAGAAGACCACCTTTCCGCAGGCGGCGCCGGGGGAGGCTCCCAGGCCGCGTCCGATGGCCTGGGCCTTCTTCAAAGCGGCGGGGTCGAACTGGGGATGGAGAAGGGTGTCCAGGTTGCGGGGGTCGATCATGGAGACGGCCTTCTTCTCGTCTATCATGCCCTCGTCCACCAGGTCGCAGGCGATCTTCAAAGCGGCGGGGGCGGTGCGCTTACCGTTGCGGCACTGAAGCATATAGAGCTTGCCGTTCTCCACGGTGAACTCCATGTCCTGCATGTCGCGGTAGTGGTTCTCAAGTATGTCGCAGACCCTTACGAAGTCCGCGTAAGCCTCGGGGAATTTCTCCTCCATCTGGGAGATGGGCATGGGGGTGCGCACGCCGGCGACCACGTCCTCGCCCTGGGCGTTGGTGAGGAACTCGCCCATGAGCTTCTTCTCGCCGGTGGCGGGGTCACGGGTGAAGGCCACGCCCGTGCCGGAGTTGTCGTTCAGGTTGCCGAACACCATGGGCATGACGTTGACGGCTGTGCCCCAGGAGTAGGGGATGTCGTTGTCGCGGCGGTACACGTTGGCGCGGGGATTGTCCCAGGAGCGGAACACCGCGCGAATGGCCTCGTAAAGCTGTACCTGGGGGTCGGAGGGGAAGTCCTCGCCCAGCTGCTTCTTGTACTCCGCCTTGAACTCGCTTGCCAGCTCCTTAAGGTCGGCGGCGGTGAGCTCCACGTCGTACTTCACGCCCTTGCGCTCCTTCATGGCGTCGATGAGCTGCTCGAAATACTTCTTGCCCACCTCCATGACCACGTCGGAGAACATCTGGATGAAGCGGCGGTAGGAGTCATAGACGAACCGCTCGAACTTGGGGTCGGGGTTGCCGGCTATCATGGCGGCGACAACGTCGTCGTTGAGTCCCAGGTTCAGAATGGTGTCCATCATTCCGGGCATGGAGGCGCGGGCGCCGGAGCGGACGGAGACCAGCAGGGGGTTCGTAAGGTCGCCGAACTTCTTGCCGTTCATCTCCTCCATCTTCTTGACGTACTCGTTGACCTGCCCCATGATCTCGTCGTTGATGGTGCGACCGTCCTCGTAGTATTGGGTGCAGGCCTCGGTGGTGATGGTGAAGCCCTGGGGCACGGGAAGCCCGATGTTGGTCATCTCGGCAAGGTTAGCGCCCTTGCCGCCCAGGAGCTCACGCATATTGGCGTTGCCCTCTGAGAACAGGTAGACATACTTTTTAGCCATTTGTTTATCCTTCCTCGTATAAAAATTTGAATTTTTTTCATTCTCGGAAAAAACCACAGATATTATACCAGCAGTATCTCCCGTTTTCAAGCTCTTTGCAGCAAAAAATTTCAGCAAAAAAAGGGCAAAGCCCTTTTTTTGAAAAGGAGAACGTGCGGGAGAAATTTATGAATTTTGCGAAATTCATAAATTTCTCCCTGCCGTCGCGCTGCGCGCTCCGCCGCAGGCGGCACACTTGCGCGACAAAAGGTGATTTTTCCGACGTACATGCCGCCGGAAAAATATTTCACATGGGTTTTTAACGGTCTGCCGCCTCTCCGCGCGGCGTGAGAATTTATTCGGTGTATTGCATTTATTTTCTGATTGCGTCACAGTGTTGAACGGTCAAAATAAAACGGATAAAATATAATAAACCGGCGAAGGGAGGCGGCACAATGCGGGAGCGAAAGCCCATAAACATACGCGTCGGCGCGAACATCCAAAGGCTCCGCGAGGAGGCGCACATGACCCAGGAGGAGCTGTCCGAGGCGGTGGGTGTCACCCCGAACCACCTCAGCGCCGTTGAGCGCGGCGTATCCGGCCCGTCCCTGGAGCTCATCGAGCGTCTGTGCGGCGCCCTGCACGTCACCTCCGACCACATCATCTTCGGTCAGCCCAACATCGGGATGGAGCGTGACGATTTTCTAAGCATGATCCGCGCCGCCGGTCGTGAACAGCAGGCGCTGCTGGAGAGCATAAAGGATCTGACCGACGCCGTGAAGGAGTTCAAAAACGGCATGAAGTGATACGCTTCCCCCGCGGGCGGCCCCGTCGGGGGATTTTTTGCCGGTCATTTCCCCACGCAGAAGCGGCTGAATATCCTGTCCGTCACGTCGGAGGAGAGCGTCCTGCCGCTAAGTCTCCCCAATGAGTCCATGGCGTCCTCAAGCTCCGTGAGCACGGCGTCCGGGGTCACCCCCGTGAGCAGGGCGCCTTTGGCGTCCCTCACCGCCTCCAGCGCGGCCCGGACCTCCCCCGCCTGGCGGTCGTTCGTCAGTATCTCCCCCGCCGGCGCGTCCCCGCGCTGTGGGAAAAGCTCCGAGACAAGCTCCGAAAGCTCCCGCGTCCCCTCCCCCGTCAGGGCGCACAGCTTTATCTGTGGGATCCCCTCAAGCTCCGCCGGCACGGTGAGCCTTGCGGGAAGGTCGGATTTATTCAGAACCATCACCGTCCTCGTCGTCGAGGCGGCTTTTTTTATGAGCTCCGCCTCCTCCCCCGTCATGGGGCGCGAGCTGTCCAGCACGGCAAAAATGAGCTTTGCCCGCCTCATGGCGGCGTAGGAGCGCTCCACACCCATCATCTCCACGGCGTCGTCCGTTTTGCGGAGCCCAGCCGTGTCGATGAGCCGGAGCTTCACGCCGCCCAGAACGCAGGTGTCCTCCACCGTGTCCCTGGTGGTTCCGGGAATATCGGTGACGATTGCCCGCTCAAAGCCCAGAAGCGCGTTCAAAAGCGAGGATTTCCCCACGTTGGGGCTCCCAATGATAGCGCACTCCAGCCCGTCGCGTATGACCCTCCCTCTCCCGAAGGTGTCCAGAAGGTCCGAGAGCGTTTTTTCCGCCCTCTCCAGCGTCCCCATATAGCTTTGGAGCTGAAAATCCTCCACGTCCTCGTCGGGAAAGTCCACCACCGCGTGGAAGTGGGCGGCGATGTCCAGGAGGTCTGAGTACACGGCGTCGGTTTTGCGCGTCACCGCGCCGGCGAGCTGTCCGGCGGCGTTTTTCGCGGCAAGGTCCGTGTCCGCGTCGATGAGGTCAACGACCGCCTCCGCCCGGGTGAGGTCAAGCTTCCCGTTGAGAAAGGCGCGCTTTGTGAACTCCCCCGGCTTTGCCTGGCGCGCGCCGTTTTTCAACAGCTCCGCCAGCACCGCCCCCAGCGCCGCCGGCGAGCCGTGGCACTGAAGCTCCGCCGTGTCCTCGCCGGTATAGCTTTTCGGCGCGCGGGCGGCGAAGCACAGCCCCATGTCCAAAAGTCCGCCGTTTTCGTCGTATATCCCGCCGTAAACCAGCTTATTTGAGGGCGTATCCGCCATTTTTCTCCCCGAAATTGCCCTGAAAACCGCGTCAACGCAGTCTATCGCCCCCTCGCCGGAGAGACGTATTATTCCTATCGCCGAGCGCGTATCGCCCGTGGCGACGGCGGCTATCAGGTCAGACATCCGTTTCCTCCAGCTCCCTGAGCCAGGCCTTCACCGCGGCGTCGGAGGGCATACGCCAGTCCCCGCGGGGCGAGAGCGCCACGGACCCCACCTTTGGCCCGTCGGGCAGGCAGGAGCGCTTGAACTGCTGGCTGAAAAAGCGGCTCAGGAAGGTCTTCAGCCACTTTAAAACCGTTCCGTCGTCGTATACCCCCGCGAAGGCGTATTTTGCCAGGCGGTATATCTTTTTCGGCGCCATGCCCCAGCGGACGAAGTAGTAGAGGAAGAAGTCGTGGAGCTCGTAGGGCCCCACCAGGTCCTCGGTCCTCTGGCTTATCTCCCCGTTCTCCGCCGGCAGAAGCTCAGGGGATACGGGCGTCGCAAGTATGTCGTTCAAAACAGCGGCGAGCTCCCCGTCGCCCCGGGTGTCGGCGTACCAGCCCACCAGGTAGCGCACCAGCGTCTTGGGAACGCCGGCGTTGACGCCGTACATGCTCATGTGGTCCCCGTTGTAGGTCGCCCAACCCAGGGCAAGCTCGGAAAGGTCCCCGGTGCCCACCACCAGCCCGTTCAGGCTGTTGGCGATGTCCATCAAAACCTGGGTCCTCTCCCGCGCCTGGGCGTTTTCATAGGTGACGGAGCGGTCATTTTCGTCGTGACCGATGTCCTCAAAGTGCCGGCGGACGGAGGCCGTGATGTCAACGCACCGAAGCTCCGCCCCCAGCTTCTCCGCCAGGAGAACGGCGTTGGATTTTGTGCGCTCGGTGGTGCCAAAGCAGGGCATGGTCACCGCCAAAAGCCCGTCGGGGGGAAGCTTCAGCTCCCTCAGCGCCCCAGCCGACACAAGCATGGCGAGGGTGGAATCCAGCCCCCCGGACACGCCCACGACCAGCTTTTGGCAGCCCGTGTGCTCCATGCGCTTTTTAAGCCCACGGACCTGTATCTCAAATATCTCCGCGCACCGCTCCTCCCGCTCCGCCGGGTCAGCGGGGACGAAGGGACTGCGCCCCACGGGGCGGGTGAGGGCGGTGTCGCTCTCCCTCAGCCAGAAATCGGGGTTCATAACGTAATAGCCATAGCGCAGGGCGGGCTCCGTCAGCTCGCCCGCGCGGAAGGTGGTGTTCCGCCGGCGCTCGAAGGCGAGGCGCTCAACGTCGATCTCGCTGACGGTGAGCCCCGTTTTGAAGCGGCTCTCCGCCAAGATCGCGCCGTTTTCGGCTATTATGTCGTGCCCCGCGAACACAAGGTCGGTGGTGCTCTCCCCCTCCCCCGCGTCGGCGTAGATATAGGCGGCGAGGAGCCGCGCGGACTGGTTCTTCACCAGCTCCCGCCGGTATGCCGCCTTTCCCACCAGCTCGTTGGAGGCGGACAGGTTCAAAATCACCGACGCCCCCATCGCGGCGAGCCGCTTGGAGGGCGGGTCCGAAGCCCACAGGTCCTCGCATATCTCCACGCCCACGCAAAGCCCCGGCACGTTGGAGCAGGGAAACACAAAATCCGTGCCGAAGGGGACCTTGCTCCCGCAAATGCGCGCGTCCACGAGGTTTGCGGAGGGTCCCGGCTCAAACCAGCGCTTTTCGTAAAATTCTCCGTAGTTGGGCAGGAACGACTTTGCCACCAGCCCCTGAATTTTTCCCCGGTTGATCACCGCCGCGCAGTTATACAGCTTGTCCATGTAACGTGCGGGCAGACCTACGGCGATGAGCATATCGAGCCTGCGCGTCTCCGCCAGTATCCGGGAGAGGGCGGCCTCGGCGCTGTCCGGAAGCGTGTCCTGCAAGAATAGGTCGGCGCAGGTGTAGCCGGTGACGCAAAGCTCGGGGAAGACCAGTATTTTTACGCCCAGCTGCCCCGCCTCGTGGCAGAGCCTTATGATCTCAGAAGCGTTATAGCCGCAGTCCGCCACCCGTATCCTCGGCGTCGCGGCGGCGACCTTTATAAATCCGTCTTTCATTCCCGCACCTCCGTAAACTCAAATAGTCCGGGGTCAAAATAGTGTATTATGGCAAGCCTCGCCGTCTGCAGGGGCTCCTTGGGCCCCGTGACGGTCACGGCGTCCTCCGAAAGCCCCAGCTCCACCCCCGGAGCGTCAATTTTCGGCAGGAGGTTCGTCTCGATCTCCGCTTTAAGCTCCGAAAGCCTGCCGGCGTAGTAGTCCCCGCCGTGGGGCGCGGCGTAGCCCTCCACGGGGGTGCCCCTGGCGGTGAAGAGCATGGCTGTGGCGATGACGGCAAGCAGCAACACCAGCGCCGCCCCCGCGACGCCCAGCCTTTTGGCAAATTCCTGTCCCGTGCCTATTGCCGCTCCCTCCCCGTTTCGCCGTAGGAAAAGCTCCTTTTGGTGTAATATTCCGCCCATTCCAGCTGCCGGACGAGCTCCAGCGCCTCGCCCTCAAGGCTGTGGACCAGCTGCCCGTCCACCACCCAGGCGGTACTGCCGGTGTTTATCATGGTGACGCGGGACAGCGCGCGGCGGTTTACGCCCATATATCCGCTGCCGGCATAGCCGCACTCGTCAAAGACCTTCGTCATGAGAAAGCACGAGGACACGTCCCCGCCCTCGCCGGTGAAGCTCCCGCCGGTGACCGCCTTCGCCGCGTCGTTGGCCCAGATGATATAGGGCGTTGAGTAGTAGTTGAAAAAGCCCTCCTCGGTGCCGAGATCCATGTTGACGCCCAGCTCCCCCAAAGCGTTTCCCAGGAAGGGCTGATGGTCGCCGAAGAATACCACCACCACGGGCTCGCTGTCGTCGCGCAGAGAGTCCACAAGGTCCAGCATCCGCCGGCTCGTGTCGGCTATGCCGGTGAGGTAGTTATTGAGGATATTGTACGTCCCCGCGCTCATCCCCTCCGCCTCCAGGCACGCGGTGTCGCCCGTGGAGGCGTCGCTGTAAGCGCCGTGGTTCTGGAAGGTCACGGAGAAGTTGAAGTAGGGAACGGCGGCGTCCCTGCCGTTATAAAGCTCCGTGAGCGCGCGGAAAAAGAAGTCGTCGGTCCTGTTTGAATCGGGAAAGTCCTCCAGGAAGTAGAAGCTCTCCATCCCCAGGTTCCTCTCCACGTTCTTCCGGTTGTAAAACCAGCTGTCGCCGGGGTGGAGCCCCTCGGCGTAGTAGCCGTTTTCCCGCAGATACCAGATGTACGAGTCCGTGGGGGTCCTGTACTCCTGGGAGTGGGGGTAGCCGGTCAAAAAGTTGCGCTCCGTGTCCACCGTGCCGCCGCCGTAGACGTTGGACAGCAGGTGACCGTGGAGGCTCTCGCTCCGGAGCTCTTGCAGGGGCTCGTACACCCAATCGTACACCGGGACCTCCTCAAATTCCGAAAGGTCGGCGTACGCCTCCAGCATGACGGCTATGATGTTGACCCTCTTTTCCGGGTCAATGGAGCCGTCCCCGCTCCCGTCCAGGACATCCCTTGCCAGCTCCTCGCTGTACCCCTCAGGGGGAGTGGGGAAGGCGTCGGGCACGGAGTGGAGGAAGGAGTACAAAAAGCCCTTGGAGGTGAAGACGTTCTGCTCCACCCACATATCCACCTCCCGCGCCGCCGCCTCGTTTACGAGCCTCCCGTATAGCCCGTCGGAGAAATAGACGGTGAAAAGCAGCGTGATTATCGCCGCCAGGCTCAGCACCGAGCCGGATACCCGTACCCGGGGGTTTTTGAGCCTCCCGCGCATGAACACGGCGGCAAAGGCCGTCCCGGCGACGACGGCGGCTATGGCGAGGCACCCTCTTCCCGACAGGGTTATGGTGTAATTCGAGATTATCCCCACAAACTCGTGGATAAGCCCCAAATCCGAGGCGACGAGCGTCTCGGCGCGTATGGTTATCTTGTAAAAATCCACCACCGACAGTATGATGCACGGCGCGGCGGAAAGGAAAAACGCCGCCCACGCCCTTCCGGTGAGGAAATAGAAAAAGCAGGCGAGGAGCGTCACCGGCAGGACGTTGAGAAATATTATGAGCCCCTCGGTCCAATATGTCTGCCACAGGTCCACCAGCCGCGCCCCGGAGGACACCGCCCCGATGAACAGGGCGGAGAGACCGGCGGCGCAGGACATGAGGAAAAGCCCCAGCCCCACGTACACGTAGTGGGCCGCGGTGAAGCGCCTCCAATAGTTGTTCCCGTCGGACGGACCCTTTCCGGCGTTATACCAGATCGCGTCCCACAGCTTTCCCATCTTTAAAACACTATCCTCTCGGCGATGTAGCTCTCAAGCTCGCTTATGGGTATGCGCACCTGCTCCATGGTGTCCCGCTCCCGGACGGTTACGCAGCTGTCGTTCTCGGAATCGAAGTCGTAGGTGACGCAAAACGGCGTGCCGATCTCGTCCTCCCGGCGGTAGCGCTTGCCGATGGAGCCGGCGTCGTCAAAGTCCACCATGAAGGACTTGGCAAGCTCGTTGCGAACCTCCATCGCCTTGTCGGAGAGCTTCTTGGAAAGGGGCAGAACGGCGCACTTGTAGGGCGCGAGGAAGGGGTGGAGCCTCAGCACCACGCGCACGTCCTCCTTACCCTTGGCGTCTACCAAATGCTCCTCGTCGTACGCCTCGCACAAAAACGCCAGGGCAACACGGTCACAGCCCAGGGAGGGCTCGATGACGTAGGGGACATAGTGCTCGTTTGCCTCCTGGTCGTAGTACGTGAGATCCTTGCCTGACGCCTCCTGGTGGCGGCTCAGGTCGTAGTCCGTGCGGTCGGCGATGCCCCACAGCTCGCCCCAGTCGGTGAAGGGGAAGGCGTACTCGATGTCGGTAGTCGCCTTGGAGTAGAAGGCAAGCTCCGCCGGCTCGTGGTCGCGGTAACGCATATTCTCCTCCTTGAGGCCCAGGGACTTGAGCCACTCGATGCAGAATTTTTTCCAGTAGGCGAACCACTCCAGGTCCGTCCCCGGCTTGCAGAAGAACTCGCACTCCATCTGCTCAAACTCGCGGGTGCGGAAGGTGAAGTTGCCGGGGGTTATCTCGTTGCGGAACGCCTTTCCCACCTGGCAGACGCCGAAGGGCAGCTTGCGGCGGGTGGTGCGCTGGATATTGGGGAAGTTTACAAATATTCCCTGGGCCGTCTCGGGCCGCAGATAGCAGGTGGAGGAGGTGTCCTCGGTGACGCCGATGGCGGTCTTGAACATCAGATTGAACTTGCGTATGGGGGTGAAGTCGTGCTTTCCGCATATGGGGCATACCACGTCCTCGTGCCCGGCGATGAATTTGTCCATCTCGTCAAAGGTCATGGCGTCGGTGTTCACCTCGGGGTGCTCATCGCCTATGAGCTTGTCCGCCCGGTGGCGGGACTTGCAGGCACGGCAGTCCAAAAGGGGGTCCGAGAAGCCGGCGACGTGACCGGTGGTCACCCAGGTCTGGGGGTTCATTATTATGGCGGCGTCAAGCCCCACGTTGTAGGGGTTCTCCTGCACGAACTTCTTGAGCCACGCCTTTTTCACGTTGTTTTTGAACTCAACGCCCAGGGGTCCGTAATCCCAGGAGTTGGCAAGCCCGCCGTATATCTCGCTTCCGGCGTAAACAAAGCCGCGGCTTTTGCACAGGTTGACGATCATGTCCAGTGTCTTTTCGGAGTTTTTCATAGCTTTTCCTTCCCGCGGCTGGCTGCCGCGTAACATATTTTGGCGCTTTTGGCGCATTATGCCCATTATATACTTGTTCCGAGGTTTTTTCCACAGTTTTTTTGAACTTATTATTCCCCCGGAATGTATATTAATTTGGTTGGATATACTATAAAAACGGCAAGGCTCCGCCGGACACGGTGGGAAATCCTTCCCCGCGTCTTTGTTACAGTGGCATTATACCACAAAGGTGAAGCTTTGTCAAGCATTATTTTTAATTATTTCGAATTATTTTTTACTTGTGGAGGAAAAGCATGGAGACAGTGGCGTTTTTTGACGCGCGAAGCTACGACAGGACGTATTTTGACGCGCCGGCGGCGGCGCAGGGCTTGGAGATGAGGTATCTTGAGAGCAAGCTGACCCCGGACACCGCCGTTCTCGCCAATGGCTGCAAGGCCGTCTGCGCCTTTGTGAACGACGACCTGGGGGCGCGGACGCTGTCGACCCTCGCGGGGTACGGCGTGCGGGCGGCGGCGCTGCGGTGCGCCGGGTTCAACAACATAGACCTCAGGGCGGCGGAGCAGAACGGGATACGGGTGTTCCGCGTCCCCGCCTACTCCCCCGCCTCCGTCGCCGAGCACGCCCTGGCGCTGCTGCTGACGCTGACGCGCATGACCCACAGGGCGTTCACCAGGACCCGTGAGCGAAACTTCAGCCTGGAGGGGCTTGTGGGGATAAATTTAGAGGGGCGCACGGCGGGGATCATTGGCACCGGAAAGGTGGGAATGAAGCTCGCCGGAATGTGCAAGGGGCTGGGAATGAATGTGCTTGCCAGCGACCCGAAGCCCACCTGGGGCGCGGGGCTTGAATACGTAAGGCCGGAGGAGCTCATTCGCCGCTCCGACGTCATATCCCTGCACTGCCCCCTGACGCCGGAGACGTACCACATGATAAGCCGCCAGACCTTCCACTCCATGCGCCCGGGGGTCATCATAATCAACACCTCCCGAGGGGCGCTCATAGACTCCGAGGCGCTTTTGGACAACGTGAAGTCCGGCGTTGTGGGGGCGGCGGGGCTGGACGTATACGAGGAGGAGGCGGACGTGTTTTACGAGGACGTGTCCTCAAAGGTCATGCGCGACGACACGCTGAACCTGCTTCTCAGCCAGCCCAACGTGCTGGTGACGGGGCACCAGGCGTTCCTCACCCGCGAGGCGCTTTCCGCCATAGCCCAGACCACCTGCGAGAACCTCCGCGCCTTCCTCGACGGCTCCCCCTCCCCCAACGAGCTGAGGCCGCGCGAGGCGGAGACGGTATGAAAAATGGGACCGTATAAGCAATTTTCACATATTTTTTTCCGAAACAATGTCACGCTTCGACGTTTGGGCGCTTGAAATGGGGTTGACCTTTGTAATATAATACTTCGGTTGAAATCTACACGCCGAAAGAGAAGTGTTGGCTTTGGAAAAGAAAATCAGGAACGTGGCAATAATCGCCCACGTTGACCACGGCAAGACGACGCTGGTGGACGAGATGCTCAAGCAGTCGGGCGTATTCAGGGAGAACCAGGCTGTCCAGGAGCGGGTCATGGATTCCAATGACCTGGAGCGCGAGCGGGGAATAACCATTCTCGCCAAGAACACCGCCGTACAGTACGGCGACATCAAGATAAACATCGTTGACACCCCGGGCCACGCCGACTTCGGCGGAGAGGTGGAGCGCATTTTGAAGATGGTCAACGGCGTCATACTCTTAGTGGACGCCGCCGAGGGGCCCATGCCCCAGACCCGCTTTGTGCTCTCAAAGGCGCTGGAGCTGGGACACCGGGTCATTGTGGTGCTCAACAAGATAGACCGCCCGGACCAGCGTATGCTGGAGGTGGTGGACGAGATACTGGAGCTGCTCATCGAGCTTGGCTGTACCGACGAGCAGATAGACTCCCCCATGCTCTTCTGCTCCGGTCGCCAGGGGACCGCCAGCTACTCCGCCGACGTCCCCGGCACGGACTTAAAGCCGCTTTTTGACACCATCGTGGACTATATCCCCGCCCCCGACGACCGGGACGGCGAGCCCCTGCAAATGCTGGTGAGCTCCCTGGATTACAACGACTACGTGGGGCGTATCGCCATAGGAAGGATCGAGCGGGGGACCATAAAGCAGAACCAGGAGCTGGCGGTGGTCAACTACCACGACAGCGGCGCCGCCCCGAAAAGGGCGAAGGCCGTGAGCCTTTACGAGTTCGCGGGACTTGCCCGCGTGCCCGTCTCCGACAGCTCCTCCGGCAATATAATCGCCCTCTCCGGCATACCCGACATCTCCATCGGCGACACAATATGCGCACCCGACACGCCGGAGGCGCTGCCCTTTGTGAAAATCTCCGCCCCCACCATGGAGATGACCTTCTCCGTCAACGACTCCCCCTTCGCCGGGCGCGAGGGAAAGTACGTCACCTCCCGCCAGCTCAGGGACAGGCTCTTCCGCGAGACAATGAAGGACGTGTCCCTGCGGGTCTCCGAGGTGGAGGGCTCCGACCAC
>CANQVL010000047.1 GCA_947627285.1 uncultured Oscillospiraceae bacterium | reverse complement strand
TTTTCCACGCCCGCCAGGGCACGGCGAATGAACTCCACCCGCCGGGTGTCGTCAGAGGCGGCGATGCCGTTCTCCGTGACCAGCAGCTCGCCGGGGAAGGAGGCATGGACCTTCCTCAGAACGTTTCCGATGCTCTCGGGGTAGAACTCATAGTCCATCTGTGTAAGCTCCGCCCCCTCCGGCGCCGGGAGACTGCCGGCGGCATCGTAGAGGGTGCGGGTGTAGTTCTGGACACCCAGGAAGTCGTCGTCTATTATGTAGGGCAGATAGTGCAAAAGCTCCTCGTCCCACTCACGGCTGGCGTTCTCCTCCCCGCCGGGGAGGGGCTGGATGTCGTGGAGGGACAGGGTAATTCCCACTTTGATGTTCGGGTACAGCTTCTTTATAGCCGCCTTTGCCTCCTGATGGGCCCTCATGATGAGGCGGTCCCCCTCCGGGGTGCGGCTGCCTGTGAAGACCTGGGGGGAGGCGGTACCGAATGCGGCGATGTTCTCCGCCGCCAGCTTCTCCCGGTTCTCCATCATCTTTTTGAAGTTCAGGCCCATCTGGATCTGGCTCTCGCTGGAACCGCCGGACTTGGCGGCACACATCATCTGCTGCATGATGTGCTTTGCCACCTGCGCCACCTGAAGGCCCATATTCGCCTCGTTTATGGTGCAGATGTAGTTTATCTCGCTCCCCAGACGCTCCGTGACAAATGAGACATACCGGGCAAAGTCCGCCGGGGTGGTCTCCGCCTCCCAGCCGCCCTTGCGGATGAGCCACACAGGGCTGGAGAAGTGGTGCATGGTGACGATGGGCTCGATGTTGTGCTCCCGGCAGCAGGCGATGACGCGGTGGTAATGGTCGATCTCCGCCTCATCGAACCGGCCCTCCTCCGGCTCGATGCGCGCCCACTCCACCGAGAAGCGGTAGGCGTTGAGGCCGGCGCCGGCCATCAGGGCGATATCCTCCTCAAACCGGTTGTAGTGGTCGCAGGCATCCAGGCTGGGTTCCGCGAAGGAGGAATATTTCATCTGCTCCTGGGCCCAGTAGTCGGAATGGACGTTGTTCCCCTCCACCTGATGAGCGGCGGTGGCGGCGCCGATGAGAAAGCCTTTGGGAAAGGACATAAAAATACCTCCATAATATTTATTTGATTGGCTCAATTATACAGTGGACGGGCCCCACTTGCAATGCGTTTTGTATGACTTGTCGGATTCCTGATAGTTTTCGTCGGATTTCTTGTTGTGTTTTCACCGGAAACATGGCAAAATGAGAGCATCAAAACTGTGGGAGGTCAAACATGAGAAAAATCATCGACTTTACCGACAATTGGCTCTTCACAAAGCCGGGAGAGCCGCAAAAAAGCGTAGATCTGCCGCACACCTGGAACGCTGTAGATGGACAGGACGGCGGCAACGACTACTGGCGGGGAACCTCCGCATACACCAAGGTCTTCCCCCGCCCGGAGCTGGAGCCAGGAGGACGGGCGGTGCTGGAGTTCCTGGGCGCCGCCATGACGGCGGACGTGACGGTGAACGGGGCGCATCTTGCCCGTCACGAGGGCGGATACAGCACCTTCCGTGTGGACATCACGGATGTTCTGCGGGACGAAAACATGCTGACGGTGGCTGTGGACAACTCGGAGAATGACCGTGTCTATCCTCAGAAGGCCGATTTCACCTTCTACGGCGGGCTCTATCGGGGTGTGAACCTGATTTGTGTCCCGGAGGAGCACTTTGAGCTTATCAAGGACGGCACGACGGGGATCTTCGTGACGGCCGAGCTGTCCGACGATTTGAAAACCGCCGCTGTGAAGGTGGAGACACAGCACAACGGTAGCGAGGTGGAGATCACGCTGTGCGGTGAGACGAAGTGCGTCAAATCCGGTGCGGAGTTCAAGCTGGATAATCCGCACCTCTGGGACGGCACGGAGGACCCGTATCTCTATACAGTGACCGCGAGACTGCCCGGCGGGGATGAGGTTTCGACCCGCTTTGGCGTCCGGAAGATCGGCTTTGACCCAGATCTGGGCTTCCTTCTCAACAACCGCCCCTACCCCCTGCGGGGTGTCTCCCGGCATCAGGACCGGGAGGGGCTGGGGAACGCGCTGACCGTGAAGGAGCACCGGGAGGACATGGAGCTCATCCGGGAGATCGGCGCGAACACGGTCCGTCTGGCCCACTACCAGCACGCGCAGGAGTTTTACGATCTCTGCGACGAGTACGGCATGTGCGTCTGGGCGGAGATCCCATACATAACGCATCACATGGAGAAAGGGCGTCAAAATACTCTTGACCAGATGCGGGAGCTGATCACACAGTGCTATAACCACCCCTCCATCGTCTGCTGGGGCCTCTCCAACGAGATCGCCGTCCACGGGATGAGCGAGGATCTGATGGAAAACCACCAACTTTTGAATGCCCTCTGCCACAAGCTGGATCCCACCCGGCCCACCACCATGGCCCACGCTTTCATGCTGGACCAAGACAGTCCACTCATCGACGTGGCGGATATCGGGAGCTGGAACCTGTATTTCGGGTGGTATCTGGGGGAATTGGAGCAGAACGACAGCTTCTTAGACGAGTACCACCGGAAGCACCCGGATCGGGTCATCGGCTTTTCCGAGTACGGCGCGGACGCCAACCCCCGGTTCCAGTCGCCGCACCCCGAATCCGGAGACTACACAGAGAGCTACCAGTGCGTCTACCACGAGCACCTTTTGAAGTGCATCGAGGAGCGCCCCTGGCTGTGGGCCACCCACGTCTGGAATATGTTCGACTTTGCCGCCGACGGACGGAACGAGGGCGGTAAGGACGGGCAGAACCAGAAGGGCCTTGTGACCTTCGACCGGAAGCTCAAAAAGGACGCCTTCTATCTCTACAAGGCCGCTTGGAACAAGCGGGAGCCGTTCATACATATCTGCGGCAGGCGCTACGCGGATCGGGCGGAGGACGTGGCAGAGGTGAAGGTCTACTCCAACCTCTCCCCCGTGACGCTCTATGAGGATGGAAAGGCGCTTGAGACGAAGGACGGCAGAACGGTCTTCACCTTCAAGGTCCCCCTCACCGGCGAGCACATGATTGAGGCAAAAGCCGGAGAGTACACGGATCGGATCACCATCCGAAAAGTTTCGGAGTTTAACATGGATTACTCCTTCTCCCGCAAAGGCCCGGTGGCAAACTGGTTCGACGAGGCAGACTTCGACTCCTCCTGCTACTCCATCCGGGACACCATGGGCACACTTCAGGGCAATCCGGAGGCCGCCGCCATTGTCAATGAGATCATGACGAAGGCCCGGGCAAGCCGGGGCGAGGTGGCCCAGTCCGCCAGCTCCAACCCGGCACTTCAGAAGATGATGGCCGGGATGAGCTTCGAGGGGATTTTGAAAAAGACCGGTGAAAACGTGGTTCCTGCGGCAACAGTGCGGGAAATCAACGAGAAGCTTCAGAAAATCAGGAAATAAAGGAGTGTATATGATGACATCAAGCTTCTGCAATCCTCTGGATCTGAATTACCGCTATCAGCATGTCACGGAGGGCACCCCCGCCGGGTTTCGAGAGGGAGCGGACCCGACGCTGGTGCTGTTTAAAGGAAAATACTACCTCTTCGTCTCCATGTCTGCGGGCTTCTGGTGGTCGGAGGATCTGGTAAACTGGAACTTTCACGAGGATCTGGACCTGCCCATCTACGACTACGCGCCGGACGTTCGGCAGATCGGGGACTGGTTGTACTTCTGCGCCAGCCGGAGGAGCGTAAACTGTCCCATTCTCCGCACACGGGATCCGCTGACGGAACCCTTTGAGGAGGTTTCAGCGCCCTTCCCCTTCTGGGATCCGGATCTTTTCCGGGACGATGACGGCAGGGTGTACCTCTACTGGGGCTGTACCAACACCGACCCTATCTACGGTGTGGAGATGGACCCGGAGACCATGACGCCCGTGGGCGAGAAGAAGGCGCTAATCTTCGAGCACGCGGAGGATCTGGGCTGGGAGCGCTTCGGGGAGGACGGAAAGATTGCGGATCCCAATGAGAGCGTCCTGTACCGCCACATGAAGAGGTTCTATGACCCGGTTACCGACAGGCTGAACCTCCCGCCGGAGATAACGAAGGCGGCGGGATACAGCGCGGAAAGTCTGGAAAAAATGTTCCGCTCCGTGGGTAAACCCTATATTGAGGGAGCGTTCATGACAAAAATCGCGGGGCGTTACTACCTCCAGTACGCGGCACCGGGTACCGAGTACAACACCTACTGCGACGGGGTATACGTCGCTGACAGTCCGCTCGGCCCCTTCCGCCGGCAGGAGAGCAACCCCTTCTCCTCTGTTCCCGGCGGTTTTATCACCGGGGCAGGGCACGGCAGTACGATCTTTGACAAATACGGCAACCTGTGGCATGCCGCCACCATGCGGATAAGCCGCAACCACCCCTTTGAGCGGCGGGTAGGGCTCTTCCCCGCGGGAGTTGATGGGGACGGGGTGTTGTTCTGCAACCAGAGCTTCGCCGACTATCCCTTGCACATCCCGGAAGGGAAATTCGACCCCATGGCACTGGAGCCTCAGTGGATGCTTCTCTCCTACCGGAAGCCCGTGACCGCGTCCTCCGGGGACCACCCCGAGAGGGCCGTCAACGAGGACATCCGGGACTGGTGGAGCGCTGGAAGCGCCAAACCTGGTGAGTGGCTGTGCGTAGATCTGGAGAAGATCAGCGACATCCGCGCGGTGCAGGTAAATCTGGCGGACGAGGGTGTTGTCGTGGAGTTTCCGCCGGAATCATACGGGGACGACCGGGGCACCAGGCACATCGACACGCGGTCGCAGATTTCCCATTACAAGATTGAGATAAGCAGCGACGGTGAGGCGTGGACGCTGCTGGAAAACGTCTCACGGGAGTGCTCCAACGGATATTTTGAGTACCCGGATGGCGTGAAGGCCCGGTACATGCGCCTCACCGGCGGGGAGCTTCCCTACGGGCAGGCACTGCGGGTCTCCGGACTGCGGATCTTCGGCCTCGGACACGGGGAAAAGCCGGAGAAAGTCCAAGCCAAAGCGGAGCGCGTGGGACCTGTGGACGGTCTCGTCACTTGGGCGCATATAGACGGAGCCCAAGGGTGCAACGTGCGGTATGGCGTCGCGCCGGATAAGCTCTACCTGAGCCGCCTTGTCTACGGCGACGGCCCGGCCCGGATCACTATGTTTACCAGAGGGCAGAAAAATTATGTCCGGGTGGACAGCTTCAACGAGAACGGCGTCACGCCCGGCGAGATCATAGAGTTGGAGGCTGAATAATGGCAAAGGAATATATGGATCCCACCCTCTCCCCCGAAAAACGGGCGGAGCTTTTGATGGCCGAGATGACCGCGGCGGAGAAGCTGGCTCAGCTCACCGGCGTCATGGCTATCCGAGGCCGTGAGGGGCGCATGGGGGATTTTCTCAAAAACGGTATCGGACAGATAAGCACCCTGGACTTCCGCAACCGGGAGACTTATGCGGAGGCGGCGGCATGGCAGAGACAGCTTCAGGAGATCGTGATGAACGCAAACCGCCTCCATATTCCGGCGGTGTTCCACATGGAGGGGCTTTGCGGGCCGTTGATGCAGGGCGGTGTCTCCTTCCCCTCCGGCATCGGGCGCGGAGCGTCCTTCCACCCGGAGACGGAGAGGGAGATCGGCGCCATAGTCAGCCGGCAGGAGCTTGCCTGCGGCGTCACGCAGATCCTGGCCCCCGTGCTTGACGTGGCAAGAGATCCCCGCATGGGCCGGTACTGTGAGCCCTACGGCGAGGATCCCACATTGATCTCCCGCTTGGGCGCGGCGTACACCAAAGGCATACAGGAAAACCAGGTGGATGGCAGGCGGGCCGACGCCACGGCCAAACACTTCTGTGCTTTCCACTACTCCCAGGGCGGCATCCACGGCGCCAATGTGGAGGCGGGCGAGCCCATGATGCGGGAGGTGTTCGCCAAGCCCTTTGAGGCCGCCATCCGGGAATCTCACCTGCGCGGCATCATGCCCTGCTACTGCTCCATCGACGGCCTGCCCATGCACGCGTCAAAAAAATACCTCACAAGGATGCTGCGTGAAGACATGGGCTTTGACGGCGTGGCCGTCTCCGACTACAGTGGCGTATCCAATACCCATTCTGTTCAGAATGTGGGAGAAACCATGGCCGACGCGGGGTTCAGGTGCCTGGAGGCCGGAACAGACGTGGAGCTTCCCATGCCGGAGGCGTACAGTGCCGAACTTTTGAAAAAGTTCGATTTCGGTGAGGCGGATATGGCAATCCTTGACCGGGCTGTTCTCCGGGTGCTGACGGCAAAGTTCCGCATGGGACTCTTCGAGCACCCCTTCGCCATGGAGGGCGGAGAGCTTGCCGAACTGTACAACAAAACAGAGGCGGACAGGGCAGTGACGCTCCGGGCCGCCCGGGAATCCATCGTACTTCTCAAAAACAACGGAGTTCTGCCGCTTAAGAAAGGCGTCAAAAAAATAGCTGTCATCGGTCCCCACGCGGTGAACGCCCGTTCCTTCTTTGGCGGTTACACCGATATGAGCATGGTGGAGGCCGTACACGCCGCCGCCAATTCCATGGCAGGCACGGGAGGCGGCGGTTCCACGAAAAATGTGGAGATGCTCCGCGTCCCGGGCACCGGCGTCCAGCTGGACGAGACGGAGACGTTTGACAAGATCCTCAAATGGCTCAACCCCGACTGCCAGAATCTCTATGAGGAGCTGACCGCAAGACTGCCGGAGGCTGAAATTCGACACGCGAAGGGCTACTACATTTTCGGCGCGGACGAGAGCCGGTTTGACGAGGCTCTGGATGTCTGCCGCGACGCCGATCTCATCATCCTGACCCTTGGCGGTAAGAACGGCTCCGGCTCTATTGCCACCATGGGCGAGGGTGTGGACGGGACAGATATCAACCTGCCCGCAGCCCAGGATGCATTCATCGAAAAGGCACGTGCACTCGGAAAGCCCATGATCGGCGTCCATCTGGACGGGCGGCCCATATCCAGCGACATCGCCGACCGGGATCTGGACGCTATACTTGAGTGCTGGTCCCCCGCCGAGTGCGGTGCGGAGGCCATAGTTGACGTGCTGACAGGCAAGGTCAACCCATCCGGGAAGCTGCCTGTGTCCGTGGCCTACGGCGCAGGTCAGCTGCCGGTGTGGTACAACCATATGAGCGGCTCCGAGTGGCATCAGGGCCCCAGCATCGGGTTTGCCGACTATGTGGATATGCCCCACACGCCCCGGTATCCCTTCGGCTTCGGGCTAAGCTATACCGACTTTATGTACTCCGATCTTGCCCTCAGCGCCCCGGAGGTCTCCCCGGATGGGGAGGTTGAGATCTCCCTGACCGTCAAAAACACCGGAGCCGTGTCCGGCACAGAGGTGGTCCAGCTCTACGTCCGGGACCGGTACGCCTCCATGGTAAGACCGGTCCAGGAGCTGGCGGGCTTCACCCGTGTGGAGCTGGAACCCGGCGAGGACAGGCGCGTCACCTTCACCCTCTCCCCCGGACAGCTGGCTTTTCTGGACGAGGACGGCAGATGGCTTGTGGAAAAGGGAGACATCGACGTGATGGTGGGAAGCTCCAGCCAGGATATACGGCTTGCCGGAGAATTCCGTGTAAGTTCAAGCAAACACATTGAAAGCGCCGCCCGGCACTTCTGGGCGGAGGTAAGGTAAGATTCCCGTCTGTAATATCGTACAAGCACCCCCGTCTTGTCTTATGGCAAGGCGGGGGTACTTGTTGTAAATGATATTTTATTATTGCAATTATACCATGTGTTCTCCGGGTCCCAGGGTGCGGAGGCGTCCGTCGGGAAGAATGATCTCCGCAGCTGTGTTGGAGGGAATACGGAAAGTGTATGCGATCTCTCCGTTCTTCCCGTACCGCCAAGCGCTGACGATTTCCCCGAGCGGGGACAGATATCTTGCCTGCGCATATCCCAAAAGCAGCGAGGGCTTTGGTGCGATGGTCAGATGCCCGTTTTCCACCCGAATCCCGCAGACATCAGAGAAAAGCCAGCCGCAGACGGCGCCCTTGGAGTAATGATTCAACGACGCCTTGACCTCTCCCCTCTCATTGATCCCGTCCCACTCCTCCCAGACGGTGGTGGCGCCGCGCCGCACCTCGTAGAGCCAGCCGGGGCACGTGTCCTGGAGTAACAGCCTGTACGCCGTGTCCGTGTACCCGTACTCCGTCAGCACCGGCAGGAGGGTCGGCGTGGAGAGAAAACCGGTGTTCAGATGGTAACCGCATTTTATGACCAAGTCGTTCAGATCCGCCGCCGCACGGCGCTTATCAATCTCGCTCAGAAGGTCGAAGTCAATGGTCCGAACGTACTCCGCCTGACGGTCCGAGCGGATCGCCCCATCCGGCGCGGTGAGGAACCGATAGGCGTTTTTTGCACCCTCGCCGATTTTCGCGTATTTTTCCGCGTTCTCGTCCTCTCCCAGCACCGTGGAAATCTCAGAGAGGAGCATTCCGGAATGGGAGTAATACGCCGTGGCGATCTTGCTCTGGACTGTCTTCATCAGCGCAACGGAATCCGTGTCCGGCTCGCACCACTCGCCGTAGTCCGTACCCTTCTCGATGGTGTAAGCGGCGTAGGGGTTGTTTTTGTCGGATCCGGAGCCGGCAAACTTTTTCAGCATCTCCCGCAGTGCCTCCGGGGACATACTCTTCAGCATATCCCGGTACTCCTCCGGGAGGGCATCCATGTCCACGGAGACGGCGGTCTCCGTCTTGTCGGCGCGGCTTTGGAGATAGCCGTACCAGCGGCACATCATCTCATAGTTCTCCGCCAACATCCGCCTGTCTCCCAAACGCCTGTACAGCGCCAGTGGCACCAGAATGGAGGCATCCCCCCAGCCCACGGACCCGGCCAAAAGACCTGTGGTAAAGGAGGGGCGCTTATTCCGTGGGGCTATGTTCTCCACCCGCCCGTCCGGGTACTGGCAGACTCTGCATTCCCCCAGCCACTTGCGTATCACGGCCGTGCAATCCATGAGATATAGTCCCGTATCGATAAATACGCCCATATCCCCGGTCCATGCCGCCCGTTCCCGAGTGGGACAGTCCGTTGGCACATCGCAGAAGTTGGACTTCATGCTCCAGAGGGTGTTCTCCACCAACTTATTGACATCCTCATTGCCGCAGGTAAAGAAGCCGGTGCGCTCCATGTCTGAATATACGGCGATGGCGGAAAATTCAGTATCCGTAAGGTCGATATCCGTCTCCACTTTGGCGTAGCGGAAACCCCAGATAGAGAATTTCGTCTTATAATGGTTGATGCCCTCACGGCATGTGTAAATCACCTGCTGGCGGATGCCGCCCTCCTGATGGCGCGGGCGTTGCTGGAAATTTTCCTGGGTAAAGTTCCCGTTCTCATCCAGCGTCTCCCCACAGGTCAGCGTAACGGTCTGCCCCGCCTGGGCAGTCAGGGTAAACTCTATGTACCCAGCCAAATTCTGACCGAAGTCCAGTACCCGTTCACCGTTTGGCGTGGTGATAAGCTTTCCCTCGAATCTCTCATGCTCCGTTACCGGGACGCAGTTGGAGGCGCAGAGGTTGTACGTTCCGTAATCTCTCACCTTCACGCTATGAAAGCCTGAAAGCTCCTCAAGCCGCGCATCCACCACCTCGCCCTGCTGCATATCGTCCATGCGTATTGGTCCGCGTTGGGTCGCTTCCCAGCTCTCATCGGACAGGCAGACCGGCTCACCATCGACCTCCAGCTGGAGCCACAGGGCCACGTCCTCGCCGAAAAGATTTCTCTCCCCGTCCACGCCGGAGCAGCTTCGGTACCAGCCGTCGCCGAGGATAACAAGGATCTCGTTCTCTCCCTCCCGCAGAAGCTCCGCCACGTCGTAGGTCTGGACAAAAAGGCGCTCCGAATAGCTGGATGAACCGGGAGCAAGGGCAAAATCCCCCACCCGTGTTCCGTTGAGCCACACCTCATAAAGCCCGTGGCAGGTCACGTAGAGCCGCGCCTGCCGATCCTTCCCTTCCACCGTGAAGCTCTTTTTCAGGTAGCTTGCGGGCTTGTGCTCCTCCGGGTCACGCTCGATCTCAGGGTCGATCCAAAGCGCCTTAAAGTCTCTCTTTTCCAGAAGCCCCATCTCAAAGAATGCCTCGCCGCTCCACTCTCCGGGTTCTCCGTTTTCGTCCCAGAGCCGCACCTGCCATCTGACCCGGTCACGGCTGTGAAGCGTGCCGTCAAAAGGTACACGCATATCGGAGCTTTCTACCATGCCGCTGTCCCAGATCTGCGCACCGTTTTGAAACGCCCGGATCTCATAGGCAGTCTGCCTCTCCCCGCCCTCGCAAAGCCACGTAAGCTCCGGCGCACGGACATCGATACCAACAGGATTTGTCATGTACTCCGTTTTCAGCATTTTTGCCGTCATATACATCATCTCCTATGATCAAATCGTTTGAGCATTAAGTTATGCTCTCTTTCACCTGGTCGACGCGCCGCTTCGCCTCCCGAAAGTACCGTTCATAGGCCCGTGTCAGAAGCTTATTGTACCGCTGTTCCGGCTCCTCAGAGGACGGTCTTTGAAAGGAATAGGCCCCGTTCACCTTCCAATTTACAAAAAGCCCAATTTTTACGGCGTCCTTGGGACAGATCTGGGCACAGCGCATGCACATGAGGCATTTTCCGCCAAATTTGATCTTACCGTCCTTCTCCATACGGATGTTCCCGGCGGGGCACTCCCGGACGCATTTGCCGCAGCGGACGCAA
The DNA here is from genome assembly GCA_947627285.1 of uncultured Oscillospiraceae bacterium. Taxonomy (GTDB): domain Bacteria; phylum Bacillota; class Clostridia; order Oscillospirales; family Oscillospiraceae; genus RUG626. The sequence continues at coordinate 6,458 of CANQVL010000047.1, read as the reverse complement.
TCTTCCGTCACGGTGTAGAGCCGTCCGTTGAGCCTGCCGCCCCAGTGCTCACAGCGCATGAGAAAGGCGATGAGTGAACCGAAAGGCACGGACCTTGGCGGACGTGGGGCGCCGCGGGAAAGTTCCGCCGCGTCCAGAGGGATGAGATCCCGGGCGGTCGTCAGCATTCTCCATGCCATGGCATCGGAGTGACGGAAGATGATGTTGTAGGGCATGATGTAGTGGTATTCGCTCCGCGCCGCGTACCCCCGGCGGCGCAGGAGTCTTATGAGCTTTAGGGAGGACACGTCGTTGAGCCGCAACGGCTCGCCGGAGGTCTTGAGTAGGAATACGGGCTTAGTCTCCCTTTGCGGGGGCAGGAGGCGGACGAAGCGGAGAATGTTTGCCGGTGCGTTAAAGGCGTGGACCGGGTAGGCAATGCCCAAGATGTCGCAGTCATTGATCTGACGCGCCATCTGCCCCGGCAGACCGGAGTTTAGTCCGTCCAGAGAGTGCTCCGAGACAGTGTGGCCCAGATCATGGAGGGCACCGGCGAAGGCGTGAGTCAAAAGCGCGGTGTTGCCGGTACCGCTGAAGAAGCATATCATGATTTTCATGGATTTTTTCTATACCCCGCGCTGAAATCGTCATTGAAATAGTAGAGCCAGTCCTCGTCCGGGCTGTGACTGTCGTACCAGACCTGGGCCAGAAACCGGTCCTTTTTGGCCAGGCGGTCGAAGTCCCAACGGTAATCGGTATAACCGGGGTTTGGCCAATGACCCGCCAGAACGGTGTACCCGCGCATCCGGAAACGGTTACCGTCCGAATCCTCCCAGGTGAGTCTGTCATAAAGGCCGCCGGCCTCGGACAGAAGGCGGCCGCCGCGCAATTTGGCAAGGCTGGAAAGCTCGGGCAGGCCCACCTCGCCTGCAGGGTCGAAACCCAGGTCCACAAGGCGTGCGTTTTGCGGATTCAGAAGGCTTTTTACGGTTTCCGTGTCCTCCGAGAGGATCCGGAAGCAGCTCCAGCCGTGTTCGATGGCATCGTAGGCCTCCGGGGAGCCGAAATAGGCCGTGAGACGTGCCCTGTCGTCGTGGGCGCGCCAGTACCGGGGGCTGTTGGGGTCACGGAAAAGGCGCTCCAAAACCAGCTTCTTGATAAACTGTCTTGGCACCAGCTGGCCCAACCTCAGATAGGGTTGTTTCCTTTTGATCTGCGTCCAGAAGTCCGCCGTGGTTTGTACCTGATAGCGGAAAAGATTTTGGAGAGCGTCGCCGTCATAGAACCATACGCCGTGAAAATTCCGGAGGGCGTTATAATCCGGCTCGAAGAAGTCCCGGAGGCCGCCGCCGATGAGGGAGAAGCCGTGATGGAGTACGTCGTACCCCGTGGCGCGGTTGTCCGGACCGCCGCCGATGTTGAAGACGCGGTTCCAGAATTGTTCGCCCATCTCGTTCTCCTGCTCCGTGTCTTTCCTGATGATATTGGCGATAAGGCGGCCGGAGTCCTCCGCCGTAACCCACTCCAGCGGCGTGTTGAGCACGGTGTGGAAAAGAAGGCCGTCGCTCAGGTTGTCCCGCAGGAGCCGGTCATGGAGCATGGCGGTCTGGCGCAGGACAGCCCATTTTTTGATTCCGCTCTCCAGCACCCGCCGCTCGCCCCGCAGCTTTGTCAGGGCATAGAGGTCGAAGGGGCTGACGGCCAGCGGGTCTCCCACCCGGCCCCAGGGGTGAGCCTCGGTCCGGTGGCCGTAGAGGGCCACGGTGGAGATGTGGATGAGCTTCGGCTGGCGCTCCTGGGCCTCGATGGCTGAGCACAGGCAGTCCACGCCCCTCTCGTTGCATTCAAGAGCCAGGTCCGGTCGTTTGTCGCTGAGCGGCGGGATCACAGAGGCCATATTCACCACCCAGTCCGCGCCGGAGACGAGTTTATCACAGGTCTCGCGCTCCGAGAGACTTCCGGAAACATATTCTACACGCTCCGCATCGTTTTTGCAAAGCTTTTTTACCTCCGAGGTCCTTCTGTCCCCCGGCAGGATCAGAAGCCGGAGGCATAAATCCGGGATCCTGAGAAGTTCACGCAAGGCCTGGATGCCCATGTTTCCCGTTACGCCTGTAAGCGTGGCAATCATATATTCATCCCCTATTCAAATAGGAAAGTCTTTCCAAAGTGGACAGCCCCAGGGCCGCCCACTTTGGATGTGCTTACTGTACTTCAAAAACTTTCTCTGCTGTAAGGCCGGAGAGGGACCGAACCCGGATGGTCAAAGTGGGACCCTCGGGGATTAGAACCGCCATAGCCCGGCCGTAGTGACTGGGGAATGTGGAACCTAAGTAGGACAGTTCCGACTTGGGGCAGGCGCTTCCGAAAGCCAGCAGACGTCCGCCCGACAGCTCCACAGTCAGATTTTCGTCGGCGTTGGCCTCGATTTGGCCGTTCGAGTCCACGATGTCAACCCGGATATAGACCGGCTTGCCGGCGTGCGGGGCTTCCTCGGGAGTGATGCGCAGACGGAGCTCCCCTTCCGCAGAGCGGAGCACCGTCCGGCCCGTCTCCGCGCCGTTTACATATGTCACGGCCGTCAGCTCTCCGGGGGCGTAGGGGAGCCGGAAGGAGGACAGGTAATCCGTGACCGGCTTCCGACCCAGGCCGACGCCGTTCAGAAGAAGCTCGGCCTCCTGCGCGGCGGTGTAGACCTCAACCTCTGCCGTGTTGCCCTCACAACCACGCCATGACCAGCTGGGGATGGCGTTGGTGCCCCGCCAGGTGGAAACGGCCGGCTCGACACCGGGATGGTTTACAGGCCGGACGCCGATGTAAGGTGTTTTCCGCTTCTCAAAAACTGCGGCGGTAAATCCCGCTTCAGCGGTGTCGTCTCCCAGGATATCCAGGGCCCCGGCCTCCGCCAGGAGCCAAGGATAGGGCTTGCCGAAGCCGAATTCGCTTCTGTCCCAGACCCAGGCGCCGATACCAACTTCGCCCAGATAGTCCCAGGCGGTCCACATGAAGTCGCCAATCAAAAAAGGATACTTTTCCACCATAGTCCAGTTGGAGGCAATGTTCTGTGGGAATGTCTCACTGCCCACGATTACCCGATTCGGGTGCTCGTCGCACTCCAGCGGGTATCGGCTTTGGCCGTAATTATACCCGGCAATATCCACCGTATCCAGCGTTTTGGCGGAAACGGCCTCCACCTCCGGTCTGGCTGAGGCGGCGTTCATATGTTCACCGCTGGCCATAGCCAACTTATTGTAATCCTCGCTGCTGATGGTGGAAAAGTCCTCCTTGGGCCGATCCTCTCCGCCAAAGGCGCCGGCGCCCAATTTTGCCATCATCACCAATGCAAGATTCAGTCCCACAGTGGTGGGCCTGGTAGGATCCAGCCGGTGGAATGTGTCCACCAGCTCACGGGCAAGCTCATTCCCCCGGTCCTCGGCGGGCTCCGTCACCTCGTTTCCGATGGAATAGAGGGTCACGCATGGGTGGTTCCGGTCCCGGCGGACAGTGCTCTCCATGTCCCGGTGCCAATTGGCCTCAAAGTCCAAAGCGTAGTCGTGGGAGGTCTTTGTCTTGTACCACATGTCCCACATCTCGTCCATCACGTACATGCCAAGCCTGTCGCATGCCTCCAGAAGATACGGGGACGCGGGGTTATGGGCGGAGCGAATGGCGTTAAAGCCCCACTTTTTGAGAAGCCGCACCTTGCGTTCCTCAGCCTCATAATACGTCACCGCGCCGAGTATGCCGTTGTCGTGGTGGACACACCCGCCGCGCAACAGGGTCTCCTGACCGTTGATGAAGAGGCCCTTTGTGCTCCACTCGATCTTTCGGATGCCGAAGGACACGTCATAGGTATCCACCGTCTCCCCCGCTTTACTCAGGGTGACACGGCAGGTATACAGGTCCGGGTGCTCCGCGCTCCAGAGGCGGGCGTCGGGGATGGCGAGCTCCGCTTTCGCGCCGGCACCGGAGGCGACGACAGTATCGTTGTAGATTATGTCAACTGTAATCTCGCCCTGGCCGCAGATCTCTGTCTCTACGGCAATGACAGCGGGGTCATAGCTCAGGGTTGTGACGCGGACGCCCTCGGGGACGATGTAGTCCCGCTCCCCGGTCCACAGCCACACGGGCCGATAGATGCCGGCGCCGGAGTACCAGCGGGTGTTGGGGGTCTCGGAGTTGTCAACGGTGACCCGCAGAGTGTTCTCCCCCGGCAGGACCTTCCCCGTCAGATCTGCCCAGAAGGGCGCGTAGCCGTAGGCGCAGGAGGCAGCCGGTTCTCCGTTCAAAAGAACCTCCGCCTTCCGGTATACGCCGCCGAACTGGAGGAGCACGGACTTGCCGCACAGCTCCGCTCCGTCGAAGGCCTTTTCATACACATATTTGCCGCCCGCGAAGTAGGCACCGCCGGAGCCGGACTTCTCCTCCGCCCGTCTGGGTTCCTCCAACTGGGCGTCATGGGGCAGATCGATCCTCCGGGGCACACTGCCCTCCCGGGCGAAGGTCCAGTTTTTGTTAAAATCCGTTCTTGTCATGTCAGTCTCCTTTCCCGTTCAGCATTCTGTCAAGCCAGGTGAGAGCCAGTTCCGGCCACACCCGGACCTCCTCACTGGGCTCGTCCTTCGGCATGTTCTCCAAAGACATATGGGACAGGTCCTCAAATGCCTTTTTCGTCTCCTCCGGCAGAGGCAGCTCCCCGCTCCGGACGGCGTTCACTAGGTACCCCATGATGTTGGCACAGTGACTGTCGCCATAGCGGTGCTCCGCCCAGCGATCATCCGCCAGGGACAGCCCGTGGCGGCCATAGGAAAAGAGGTGCAGGGCGTGGGGCACGCCGTGTTCCTGGAGGGCCCCGGCCATCAGCAGGCTGTTCTCCACCGGCACCAACTCGTCGGTGATGGTCTGCCAGAGAAAGACAGGCGGGGTTTTGTCGGTGACGTGCTTCTCCAGGGACCAGTAGTCCAAGAGCTCCCGGGCCTCACCGTCCTGCCGGTCGTAGATGTCCTGGCCCAGGAGGTGCCGGAAGGAGTCCTGGTGGGCGTGCTCACCGCTGGTGATTACCGGGTAAGACAAAATCGCCGCGTCCGGCCGAGCGGAGATATCCTTATAGGCGGGGTTCGTATCCTCCGCGTCCTCCCAGTGGACGCAGACGCTCCCGCACAGGTGGGCCCCGGCGGAGAAACCGCAGAGCACAAGCCGCCCCGGATTCACCCGGTATTCTCCCGCCCGGGCCCGGATGAGCCGGATGGCCCGGGCCAGCTCCCGCAGGGGCAGTTCTCGAAGTGGCTCGGCACAGAACAGGTTGGTGCTGTAGGTCAGCACGAAAGTCTGGTATCCGGCCTCGTAGAACCGATCAGCCACCAGCTCCCCCTCCGAGGGGGCTACCATGGCGTAGCCGCCCCCGGGCACCACCAAGACGCAGGGCCGCACGGTGTCGTTCTCGTGGATGTAGGGCACCACGTCCGGCCGGAAGCCGAAGGCCATAGAATAGCTGTACTCGGACTCGTCAAAGAGCTTTACAGGTTCGTATTTCATTGGTAGTCCTCCAATCTCCATTCGTCGTGCCAGTCGATGACGGGCCTCTCCCCCTCAAAGCGGATGGGCAGCCAGACGTACCGGGCCCGGGAGGTGTCCAGCCGGTCGTCCCCGATCCAGCCGGGGTCCGTGACATCTCCCCGGAACTCCGGGTCAAAGATTCTCTGAAAGAACTTTTTGTACTCCTGATAGTCCCACTCCATGTGGTCCGGGATCCAACGGTCCGCCATGGCAATGTACAGGTCCCGCTTTCCGGGAACCTTGAAGACGCTGGATATCTGGGAGTGGAAGGAGGTGTCGGTGGGATCCCCCGGGTGGGGATTCCCCAGGACTGTGTATGGCCCGTGCCAGGTGTCTGCCACCGCCGTCTCGCTGGGGTTTGGTTTGTAGCCGGTAGTGCCGGAGGTCAGCAGGTAGTGCTTTCCCCGCCGCATAAAGTGGGCCGTGGCTTCCCGGACGAAGGGCGGGCCCTCATGGTGGGGAAAGTGGGTGCTGTAATACCCGGTCACGCCGGTGTAGTCCTCGGTCAGGTCCGCGCAGACGGTCTCCGAGTGCACCCTTTCGAAATAGTAGTACCCCTTCCCGTCGGAGGCGGCGGTCAGGTCGAAGTCCCCGGCGCTCATTCCCAAGGGGTGCAGGCCTGTCCGCACGATGGTATAGGGTCCTAATATGTTATCAGCGGTCAGAATTGTGGAGGCCTGCCCGCCGTCTTTCTCCATGATCTTCAGCCAGCAGACATATTTTTTCGTCCGGGCGTTATAGAGGATGTGAGGCCTGTCCACCATGGACGCGGGGTGGAGCGGCGAGGCGGGATCGTCCGTCACCGGCGGGACAATCAGGCCCTTGTCCTCCCAGTTATAGAGATCCCGGGAGGCGTAGCACCGCACGCCCCAGTGCCAGACGCCGTTTTTGCCGTCGGTATGCTCCTTGTTCTCGCCGTACCA
>CANQVL010000046.1 GCA_947627285.1 uncultured Oscillospiraceae bacterium | reverse complement strand
GATTACATCACCCACCCCGACGAGAAGGGGAGCATAAACATATCCGAGGAGGTCATATCCGTCATCGCCGCCTCCGCCGCGATGGAGACGGAGGGCGTCGCCGCGCTCTCGGCGGGGCGCGACCTTTCGGAGCTTTTGGGGAAGAAGAACCTGTCCAGGGGCGTGCGCATAGCCGTGGACGGGGAGAACGTGAAGGTGGACGTCTGGCTCACCGTGAAGCTGGGCGTGTCCGTCCACAGCGTGGGCAAGAAGGTCCAGGAGGCGGTACAGGGCGGCATAGAGTCCATGACGGGCTTTAAGGTCACCGAGGTTAATGTGCACGTTGTGGGCGTGAGCTTGAAGTAATTTTGGAAATAGAGCGAAGCTCTATTTCCAAAATTAGTGGGGGACGTGCGGAAAAATTTCTTGAATTTTGCGAAATTCAAGAAATTTTTCCTGCTGTCGCGCTGCGCGCGTCGCCGAAGGCGACACACTTGCGCGACAAAAGGAAATTTTTCCGACGTACATGCCGTCGGAAAAATATTGAATTTAAGATTTGCAAAATCGGGGGGTCCCGTTGGGGGACTTGTAAGGGTTGATATTATGAACAGATCGGAAGCGAGAGAGGTCGCTATGCGGCTTTGTTTTGAGATTTCGAGCCGGGAGTGCGACGCTAAAGAGGTGCTGGAGGGGTTTTTTGAGGGGGAGTATTATGCCTCCCTCGCCTCGGAGGACAAGCTGTATGAGTCACAGCCCCAGCCCAACCACAAAGAGTACATAGAGGAGCTGGTGCTTGGGATAGGCGAGCACTCGGCGGAGTTGGATTTCTACGTGGAGAAGTACGCCAAGGGCTGGAAGTTCGGGCGGATCTCACGCACCGCCGTGGCGGTGATGAAGACGGCGATGTACGAGATAATGTACATGCCCCAGATACCCAACGGCGCCGCCATAAACGAGGCGGTGGAGATCGCCAAGAAGTACGACGAGCCGGAGACTGTGGCGTTTATCAACGGCGTCCTCGGCACGTTTGTGAGGGAAGAGCTGCCCAAATGAAAATAGCCGTAGGGTTCGACACATCAAATTATACCACCTCCTGCGCCTTTTTTGACGGAGAGCGGGGGGTCAATTCGGGACGCCTTCTGGACGTGAGGCCCGGCGAGCTGGGTCTCCGCCAGTCGGACGCCCTTTTTTCGCATGTCAGGAGACTGCCGGAGATAGTGGACGCCCTGCCCGCCGAGGGTGAGATTATCGCCGTGGGGGCCTCGGAGACGCCCAGGGAGACGGAGGGCAGCTATATGCCCTGCTTTCTTGCGGGAGTCGCCCAGGCGCGGGCGCTGGCGCACTTTTTGAAGGTCCCGTATTTCGGCTTTTCCCACCAGCAGGGGCACATAGCGGCGGCGGCCTGGTCCGCTGGGCGCCCGGAGCTTATGGAGAGGGAGCACCTGGCGTGGCACCTCTCCGGCGGGACAACGGAGCTTCTGCTTGTAAGGCCCTGGGGAACGGCTGTCAGGTGCGAGATCGTCGGCGGGACAAAGGACGTGTCCGCGGGACAGCTCATTGACAGGACGGGACAGCTTCTCGGATTGCCCTTCCCCTCGGGAAAGGAGCTGGACAGACTTTCCGGGGAGGCGCGGGAGCGGCTTTCCTACCTTCCCAAAAAGGACGGGTGCTCCTTCTCCCTCTCCGGCGTTGAGCACAAGATGAAGGAGATGAAGGAGGCGGGAGCACCTGACGCGGAGACGGCGTATTTTGCCCTTTGCTCCGTCGTCCGGGCGGTACACCGGGCGACGGCGGAGGCAAAGAGGCTCTACGGTGACCTGCCGGTGCTCTATTCCGGCGGGGTTGCGTCAAATTCCCTTTTGAGGAGCATGACGCCGGAGGGGATATTCGCCGAGCCGAAATATTCAACCGACAACGCCATGGGTACAGCCATACTCACCTGGAGGGCGGTGAACGCCGATGGATGAGAAAAATATCATCACGGTGTCGGAGCTCAACGAGTACCTTAAAAACGTGTTTGACTCCATGCCCCGTCTTGCCAACATATACGTGCGTGGGGAGCTTTCAAACTACAAGATATACCCCTCCGGGCACCACTACTTCACCATGAAGGACGCGGGCGGACAGCTAAAGTGCGTCATGTTCAAGTCCTCCGCCGCCAGGCTCAGGTTCCGCCCCGCCGACGGAATGAAGGTCATAGCCATGGGGCGCGTGTCGGTATACCCCAGGGACGGGGCATATCAGCTTTACGTCACGTCCCTGTCGCCCGACGGGGTGGGGGACCTGCAGATTGCCTTTGAGCAGCTGAAGGAGAAGCTCTTCAAGGAGGGGCTATTCGACAGGGAGCACAAGGTCCCCCTGCCGGTTTTCCCCATGAGGGTCGGGGTCGTCACCAGCTCCGCGGGCGCGGCGGTACACGACATCATACGTGTGCTGAAAAAGCGCTGGCCCGTGGCGAAGGTACTGCTCCTGCCGGTGCGGGTCCAGGGCGAGGAGGCGCCGCCGGAGATCGCGGCGGCGGTGCGCTACGCCGACAGGCACCAGGTCGCCGATGTGCTCATTGTCGGGCGCGGCGGCGGGAGCATGGAGGACCTGTGGTGCTTCAACGACGAGCGGGTGGCGAGGGCGATATACGACTGCTCCATACCCGTCATCTCCGCCGTGGGGCACGAGCCGGACGTGACCATAGCCGACTTTGTGGCGGACGTGCGGGCGGCGACGCCCTCGAACGCGGCGGAGATCTGCGCGCCGGACATATTGAGCCTCAGGGAGGCCGTGCGGGAGTACGGCGCCAGGGGCGCGGGGGCGGTGGAAAAGAGGATAGCCGGAGAGCGCGAGCGGCTGGAGAGCCTGGCGGAAAGGAGGGTCCTGCGGGACCCGGGCGGCTGGGTGGACGTGTGCCGCCAGACGCTGGACGGCAAATCGGAGAGGCTGTGCGCCGTGATGTCGGCGCTTCTTGCCCAGGACAGGCGCGTGTACGCCGAGAGCGCCGCGAGGCTGGACGCCATGAGCCCGCTTAAGGTGCTGGGGCGCGGGTACGCCATAGCGGTGAAGGCTGACGGGAAGGTCGTCAGGAGCCCAAACGACGTGAAAAGCGGGGACGAATTTACGCTTAAGCTGCGCCGGGGCGAGATAGAGTGCGCGGTGAAGTGAAGGAGGATATTATGGCAGGGAAAAAGCTTTCCTTTGAGGAATCCATGGCGAGGATAGACGAGATCGTAAAGGCGCTGGAAAAGGGGGACAGGCCCCTGGAGGAGGCGCTGGGGCTTTTCGAGGAGGGGACGAAGCTGGTCCGCTCCTGCGGGAAGGTGCTGGACGAGGCGGAGCAGAGGGTGGTCAAGCTCCGGCGGGGACCCGACGGGGAGCCGGTGGAGACGCCCTTTGAGGAGGGCGAGTGATGGAGCTTTCGGCTGAGCTTGGAAGGCTCAGGGGCGATGTGGAGGCGTATCTCGGTGGGCTCTTCACCGGGGACGCACCCTACGGGAGACTGCTGGAGTCCATGCGCTACTCCCTGCTTGCCGGGGGAAAGAGGCTGAGGCCCGCGCTGACGCTGAAGTTCTGCGAGGCGCTGGGCGGAGATACCAACGCGGCGATGCCCCTTGCCTGCGCGCTGGAGCTCATTCACACATATTCGCTCATACACGACGACCTTCCCTGCATGGACGACGACAGCCTGAGGCGCGGCCTGCCCACGAACCACACGGTTTTCGGCGAGGGCAGGGCGGTCATCGCCGGCGACGCGCTCCAGGCGGCGGCGTTCGGGCTGGTATCATCGGCAAAGCTGCCGCCGGAGAGGACCGTGAGGGCGGTGGCGTACCTCGCCGACTGCGCCGGGGCGCGGGGTATGTGCGGCGGGCAGGAGCTGGACACCGCGGAGGACGCCGACAGGTCCATAGAGGACCTGACGCTTATTAACGATTTGAAGACCGGGGCGCTCATCAGGGCGGCGTGCGCTCTTGGTGTCATAGCCGCCGGGGGCGGAGAGAGGGAGCTTGGGGCCGCCGAGGAGTACGGAAAGCAGCTCGCGCGGGCCTTCCAGATACGCGACGACATACTTGACGTGGTGAGCACGCCGGAGGAGCTGGGGAAGAACGTGGGCTCCGACGAGGCAAACGAAAAGCCCACCTACGCCTCGGTCCTGGGCGTGGATAAGGCGGAGCGGGAGGTCCTCGCCGCCACGGAAAGGGCGAAGGCGGCGCTGGAGGGTGCCGTCGACAGCGGCGGCTTTTTCGAGGCGCTGGCTGACGCTCTGGCGGTGAGGAAAAGCTGAGGGGTACGGTGAGAGATTTATCATATTGACCTATTGAAAAATCATAAAAGTATGTTACAATATATTTGGTGGCGCAGTATTCTAGTCGGAGCGGGCGTCTCCTAAGAAGGGCCTAAAAATCCTTTGAAGGGCACATCGTTGAAGCCTCTTGTGTCTGCTTGGAACGCCCAGTTCCGGGTGGGTGCTGGAGGGAGGCGCGTTTTTGCGGCCTGCATCTTCAGGGCGACCGGTAATGGCATATCGGCCCCGACCCTGCTGGTGTGGAGACCCGGTGCTGTGGTCAGGCGTACTCCCTTTCGCGGTACGCGACCTGATTACGGTCCGGGGTTTAAACCTGTATTGCGGTGCGAACCAATGGGAGAGACTTTTTTGACTCAACCTGTGCTGTGTGCAGAGTAGCCTGCCTTGAGTGGAACATGCGGATAGGGGAGCTTAAGCGTTCCTTGCCCCGGCCAGGGCGAGGGGCGTTATCCCCTTGAAATATGTCCTGCAAAAGAGGCTAAAGAGACGTTTTGCTTCGCCATGGAAAACATCTAGGCTGTCAATTGGGCGAACAGGGGATTGCAGTGCGGTCTGAGTGGCGATCGGGTGACCGGTCCGGCGACGGCCGGAGCGGGTATTCAATGGGAAACCGCCTTCACGGCAACGGAAGGTATGCCCGCGGGAAAGCCTACCCGACCTAAGCCGCAAGATTTATCCTGTTCGCCGCCATCGTTATTTTGAAAAAGACCTCTGGTCTTTTTCAAAATAAAGGGAACGTGCGGAAAATTTTTCTGAATTTTGCGAAATTCAGAGAAAATTTTCCTGCTGTCGCGCTGCGCGCACGCCCCGAAGGGGCGCACACTTGCGCGACAAAAGGTGATTTTTCCGACGTACATGCCGCCGGAAAAATATTTAAATTTTGAGAACAAGGTACTTTTTTATTTCTTCGCCGCGGTGCGGCATTTATTTTTATTTTGGAGATTTATGAAAAAGAAGACTAATATCAGGTGGATAGTTGAGATCGTTGTTTTTTCGCTTACTATGTCGGTGGTGTTCTCGTTCATGTCGTCGGAGATACTGGACGGGGCGGGGTACATAGTGGCGTTTGTGCTGCTGCTGGCGTTTGTGGCGCTGGGCGTGCTCTTTGATGTCATAGGCGTGGCGGTGACGAGCGCCACGGAGACGCCATTTCACGCCATGGCGTCCCACAAGGAGCGGGGGGCGCGGGAGGCGCTGAGGCTTTTGAGGAAGTCTGACAAGGTCAGCTCCATATGCAACGACGTGGTGGGGGACATATCCGGCATAATCTCCGGCGCTACGGCGGCGGCGATAGCGGGGAACCTGACGCGGGACTTCGGGCTCAACGGGGTGGTGATGTCGCTGGTGGTGACCGGCGCAGTCTCCGCCCTCACCATCGGCGGCAAGGCGGTGGGTAAGACCGTAGCCCTTTCAAACAACACGCAGATAATATTCACGGTGGGCAAGCTCATGTCCTTCCTGCCGAAATTCGGAAAGAAAAAATAAGTTTTTGGAGCGGTCTGTGAGCATTTTGGAAAGCATATCCTCGCCTGAGGATGTAAAAAAACTTGATGAGGCGCAGCTTGCTGAGCTCTGTGCGCAGCTGCGCCGGTTCGTCGTGGATACGACCGCGAGGACGGGGGGACATCTCTCCTCGAACCTGGGGGTGGTGGAGCTGACGGTGGCAATCCACCGGGTGTTCGACACCTCCAAAGACAGGCTCGTATTCGACGTGGGGCACCAGAGCTATATCCACAAGATACTGACGGGCCGCAGGGAGGAGTTCGGCTCCCTCAGGTCCTTTGGGGGGATCTCGGGCTTTCCCAAGCCTTCTGAGTCGGTCCACGACGCCTTCGTGGCGGGGCACGCCTCCTCGGCGGTGTCCGTGGCGCTGGGAATGGCAAGGGCGCGGACTCTGCTGGGGGAGGATTACAGCGTCATCGCCCTCGTGGGCGACGGGGCGCTCACCGGCGGGCTTGCCTATGAGGGGCTTTGCGACGCCGGGGACAGCACGGAGCCAATTATAGTCGTCCTCAACGACAACGGCATGAGCATCACGGAGAACGTGGGGGCGATGGCGCGGCACCTGGCGCACCAGAGGCTCAAGCACGGGTATATCGCCTTCAAAAACGCCTACCGCAGGTTCATGAACAGGTTCTCCGGGCTCAAGGCTGTTTACAACTGCCTCCACAGGGTGAAGTCCTGGGTGAAGGAGGCGATATTCCACTGCTCAATGTTTGAGGAGATGGGCTTTACGTATATTGGCCCCGTGGACGGGCACAACGTAAAGGCTCTGACGGCGGCGCTGAGCATCGCCAGGGACACAAAGGGTCCGGCGCTGGTACACGTCATAACGAAAAAGGGCAAGGGCTACGGCTTTGCCGAGGCAAACCCCGACGCCTTCCACGGGGTGAAGTGCTTCGACCCGGATACGGGCGTGATCCCGGCGTCAGGGGAGAGCTTTTCATCGGTTTTCGGGGACGAGCTTTGCAAAATCGCCGCCGAGAATGAGAGGGTCCTTGCCGTCACCGCCGCCATGCCCTCTGGCACGGGGCTTACGGAGTTTTCAAAGAGCTTCCCCAAAAGATTTTTCGACGTGGGGATATGCGAGGGGCACGCGGCGTCCATGATTGGCGGAGCCGCCCACCAGGGGTGCGTTCCGGTGTTCGCCGTGTATTCCACGTTTTTACAGAGAAGCTATGACATGATAATGCAGGACGTTGCCATGGGCGGCGAGCACGCGGTGCTCGCCGTGGACAGGGCGGGGCTCTCCGGCGAGGACGGGGAGACGCACCAGGGGACCATGGATGTGGGGCTTTTGACAAGCGCCCCCAACATGACCGTGTGGTCGCCGTCGAGCTTTGCCGAGCTTCGGGATATGCTGAGACGCGCCGTATTTCAGGAGAAGGGGCCTGTCGCCGTGCGCTACCCCAAGGGCGCCGAGGGCGGATACCGTTCCGGCGGCGCGGAGCCTGTGAGGGTGCTGGAAAGGGGCGGCGACTTCACCCTTGTGACCTACGGGATAAGCGTAAACACCGCTCTTGCCGCGGCGGAGGAGCTGAAAAAGCGCGGCGTTTTGGTTGACATGATCAAGCTGGGGCGGATAAAGCCCATAGAGCTTGCGCCAATCGAGGAGTCCGTCCGCCGCACGGGGAGACTTTTGGTGCTGGAGGAGACAGCCGCCAACGGCTGTATAGGTCAGCAGGTCGCGGCGGAGCTTTTAGAGCGGGGCGTCAGGATCGACGCGCTCATTTTGAAGAACACCGGCGACAGGTTCATACCCCACGGGAGCGTGGAGGAGCTGAGAAGGTACTGCGGCATAGACGAAAACAGCGTCTGTGAGGCGGTTTTCAACGCCGTGAGAGGTGAGGGGAATGGCGAAGACCAGGCTTGATGTGATGCTGGTGGAGCGGGGCTTTTTCGACTCCAGGGAGAAGGCAAGGGCGGTGATAATGGCGGGGGACGTGTTCGTCAACGGTCAAAGGTCCGACAAGCCCGGGACCGCCTACGGCGAGGACGTGAGCGTAGAGGTGCGCGGCGGGAAGCTCAAATATGTCTCCCGCGGAGGGCTGAAGCTGGAGAGGGCGCTGGACTTTTTCGGGGGAGACCCGGAGGGGCGCGTCTGCCTGGACTGCGGAGCCTCCACAGGTGGGTTCACTGACCTTATGCTCCAGAGGGGGGCGGTGAAGGTCTACTCCGTGGACGTGGGCTACGGACAGCTCGCCTGGCAGCTGCGCTCCGATGAGCGCGTGGTGGTCATGGAGCGGACCAACGCCCGCTATCTGACGCCGGATATGTTCCCGGAAAGACCCGATCTTGCCGGGATCGACGTGAGCTTCATCTCCCTTTCCCTGATCCTTCCCGCCGTGCGCTCGGTGCTCACCCCGGAGGGGGAGGCGTTCTGCCTCATAAAGCCCCAGTTCGAGGCGGGGCGCGAGAAGGTGGGGAAGAAGGGCGTGGTGCGGGAGCCTGAGACGCATATTGAGGTCCTGGAGGCGTTTATGAATAACGCGCGAAACGCCGGATTTTATGTGGAAAACCTCACCTGGTCGCCGATAAAGGGACCGGAGGGGAATATCGAGTTTTTGGGGCACCTGGTGAGCTCCCCCTGTGAGTGCGGGGCGGATATACGCCGGGTGGTGCAAAACGCCCATGAGGTGCTTTGATGGAGAAGGTCCTGCTTTTTGAAAATCCCGAGAGGGATTCGGGGAGAGAGTATCTCGAAAGGGTCCGGCAGACAGCCGAAAGGCTTGGCATCGACTGCGAGGCGGTGTCGGCGGACGGGGACGTGAGGTCCCGCGCCGCCGGCGCGGGAATGGCGGTCACCTTCGGGGGAGACGGCGCCATTTTGCGGGCGGCAAGGGCCCTTTGCGGGACGCAGATACCCATTTTGGGCATAAACCTGGGTCACAAGGGCTTTATGGCGGAGCTGGAACCCGGCGAGGTGGGGCTTGCCGAGACCGCCTTCCGGGGAAAATTTACCGTCGAGCCCAGAATGATGGCGGATGTGAACGTATACAGGGATGGAAAGCCGGTGTATTCAGATTTCGCCCTCAACGAGGCGGTGGTGGGAGGCGTGGCGCGGGTCATATCCGTGAACGTCTACGGCGACGGTCGGAGGATAATGGGCTTTGACGGGGACGGGGTGATCGTCTCCACGCCCACCGGCTCCACCGCCTACTCCCTCTCCGCCGGGGGTCCCATCGTGGAGCCCACGGCGAGGAGCCTTATCGTCACGCCGGTGTGCCCCCACATACTCTCGGCGCGAAGCTACGTGCTCTCGCCGGAGAGGACGGTGACCGTGGAGCTGGGGGAGCTGGGGCGCAAGGAGGCGTATATCTCCGTGGACGGTGTTGAGAGCGTGAGGCTCCTCACCGGCGACAGGGTGGAGGTCCGCGCCTCGGCGACCGTGACAAAGCTTGCCCGGGTGACGGGCAGGAGCTTTTACGAGAAGGTCAGCTCAAAGCTGGGGGAGAGACTGTGATGAACGAGCGGCAGGAGAAAATAGTTGACATAATATCGAAAAGCATCATAGGCACCCAGGCAGAGCTCCAGGCGGCGCTGGAGAGGGAGGGCGTGCGCGCGGCGCAGGCGACCATCTCCAGGGACATAAAGGCGCTGAAGCTCGTAAGGGAGCTGACGCCGCAGGGGAAATACAGGTACGTAAGGCCCAGGGAAAGGACCGTGGACGCGGAGCAGCGGCTGAGGGCCATATTCAGAGAGTGCGTGGTGAGCATAGACAGGGCGCAGAACATAGTGGTGATAAAGACGCTCCCCAGCCTTGCGCCGGCGGCCTGCGCGGCGCTGGACAAGATGAAGGTGCCGGGGCTCGTTGGCACCATCGCCGGCGACGACACGGCGTTTCTCGCCATGCGGGACGACGACGCGGCGGAACAACTCGTTCGGAGGATCGGAAGGGGGATCTGACCCCTTTGGAAGCCCCGCGCGCCCGCGGGGGGTGGGCTATGCTTTGATTTATAAGTGCATTATACCATATTTTTTGAAAATATCAAGTAAAAATAATTAAAAATACTTCGTCATTTTCGACAAAAATCTAACGCTCCTGAGCCGCTGGGCTTTTGTAAAAGATTCCGCCCCTATGGGGCGGAGGGATTTACTTTCTCCTCTTTTGGATTCGCCAAAAGAGGAGTAAAGTAACAAAGAGGAGAAAAGCGACCAGCGGGGGATTTCGATTTTCCCCCGCTGGACACCCCTTTTAAAAACGACCAGTTAGGGGGCCTGCGGGCCCCCTATGTGGAGAACCCCCGGTGGGGAGCGTGACGGCAGCAGCTGCGGAAACACTGTGTAGGAGCTGTGCTGAAAGTTTTTGCCCGACAACCGCCAACAAAGCGCGGCGCAATTGAGGGGTAGAACGTTCCATTGACCGACCACGTTAAGCGGCTAAGCGAGTTCGGAGACTGTGCAATTCAGTCTTGGCACCCGCGCGCCGTGCCTTCTGCCCGTGCGGGGAGGTCTTGGACCGCGTGAGCCGACCTGCCGACTACACGGTAGGGCGCAAAAGCTTCTGCCAGCCCCAAAATAAAAAATTCTTTTTCTCTCTTTTGCTTCTTTTACTCATCTTTTTCTCATTTCGGAGAAAAAGATGAGAAAAGAAGACTTTCCGTTTCCCGCAAGGGCGGGAACAAACCGCCCACCGCGGTGAGGCAACCTCTTCGGCAGGGTGCCGAATTTCAGAAATTAAGAGCCTACCGGCTCCGGAGGTGATAAAATGTTATCATTGCTGCACATCGAAAACATAGCCGTCGTGGAGCGGGCGGACATTGAATTCAGCGACGGCCTCAATGTACTTACCGGCGAGACCGGCGCCGGTAAATCCATCGTCATTGACGCGCTGGAGGCGTCGCTGGGGTGGCGGACCAGCAGGGAGCTGGTGCGGACCGGGGCCAAGAGCGCGCTGGTGACTGCCACGTTCGTGGGCGCGGACGTGGGGGAGTGGTGCGAGGAGAACGGGGTGGAGTTTGAGGACGAGCTTGTTTTGACGCGCCGCATCTCCGAGGACGGAAAGAGCTCCTGCCGGGTGAACGGGACGCCCATCTCGGCGGTACAGCTGCGGGAGCTGGGGCTGAGGCTCATTGACATACACGGTCAGGGCGACGGGCAGAGGCTCACCAACGAGAGGTGGCACCTTGCGTATCTTGACGGGTTCGGGGGGCTCCGGGGGGAGCTTGAGGAGTACAAAAAGGCTTACGCTAAGCTCCGGGAGCTTCGGGACGAGATCGGGGCGCTCACCTTCAGCGAGGGGGAGCGGGAGAGACGTATCGACATACTCACCTTCCAGGTGAACGAGATAGAGCGGGCGGGGCTTACGCCGGGGGAGCTTGAGGAGAAGCAGAGGCGGCGGGAGTTTTTGCGCTCGGCGGGGAAGCTCTCGGACTCCGTGCGGGACGCGGCGGCGTGTCTGGGCGGGACGGAGAGGTCCGACGGGGCGGTGTCGCTCATTGAGTCAGCGGCGGGGACGATAGCCTACGCGCTTCGGTGGTCGGAGGAGCTGTCGGGGCTCTCGCAGAAGCTGACGGATTTAAAATACGCCGCCGAGGACGCGCAGGAGGAGCTTCGGGACCTCAGGGAGAGGCTGGAGTTTTCGCCGGAGGAGCTGGACGAGCTGGAATCGAGGCTGGACGTTTTGAAGCGGGTCACCCGCAAGTACGGCGGCAGCGAGGAGGCGGCTCTCCGGACGCTGGAGGAGGCAAAGCGGGAGCTTGAGGAGATAGAGCTCTCCGACGAGAGGATAAAGAAGCTTGAGGTGAAGCTTGCCGCCGCCGAAAGGGAGGCGGGGAGGCTTGCCGGCAAGCTCACGGAGAGGCGCAAAAGGGCCGCCGGGGAGCTGGCGGGCGCCATAGAGCGGGAGCTTTCGGAGCTGTCCATGGCGGGGGCGCGGTTCAGCGTGGAAATAAAGCCAGCTGAGCTGGGACCGGAGGGGGCGGACGAGGTGCGCTTCCTCATGGCGGCAAACGCCGGGGAGAGTTTGGGGAGGATCGCCAAGGTCGCCTCGGGCGGCGAGCTTTCCCGGATAATGCTGGCGATGAAGACCGTGCTCTCCAGAGCCGATACGGTGGGGGCGATGGTCTTTGACGAGATAGACACCGGCGTGTCGGGAATAGCGGCACAGCGGGTGGCGGAGAAGCTGGCGTCCATCGGCAGGGACAAGCAGGTGATATGCGTGACGCATCTTGCGCAGATCGCGGCGATGGCGGACGAGCAATTCTCCATTGAAAAGACCGTGGAGGGCGGCAGGACGTATACGAGGGTCACAAAGCTGGACGGCGAGGGCAGGACAGGGGAGATCGCCCGCCTCACCGGAGGGGACAACATCACGAAAAACACGCTTCTGGCGGCGCGGGAGCAGCTGGAGGCGGCTGAGAGATACAAGGAGGGCATAAAATGAAAAAAATACGTCTTGGCAGAACGGAGCTCATGGTGACCCGCACCGCCTTTGGCGCTCTGCCGGTGCAGAGAAGGTCAAAGGAGGACGGGGCGCGGCTTTTGAGAATGGCCTACGAGGCGGGGATAAACTTTTTCGACACCGCCAACGCCTACACCGATTCCGAGGAAAAGATCGGAATTGGCCTTTCCGACGTGCGGGAGAATATCATAATCGCCACAAAGAGCGGCGGGAGCGACTATGAGACGGTGAAAAGGCACATTGAGATGAGCCTGGAGCGGATGAGGACGGACTATATTGACCTCTTTCAGTTCCACAACCCGGCGGAGCTTCCCGACCCTGAGGACCCGGCGGGGCCCTATGCCGCGGCGCTCGAGGCGAAGAAAAAGGGGTATATCCGGCACATCGGCATAACGAACCACAGGCTTAAGGTGGCGCATGAGGCAATTGAGAGCGGGAGGTTTGAGACGCTCCAGTTCCCGTTCAGCTATCTTGCCGGCGAGCAGGAGCTGGAGCTTGTGCGAAAGTGCCGGGAGCACGACATGGGCTTTATCGCCATGAAGGGGCTTGCCGGAGGGCTTTTGACCAACGTGACGCTTTGCAGGGCGTTTATGAACCAGTTCGACAACGTGGTGCCCATCTGGGGGATACAGTTCGAGGACCAGCTCAGGCAGTGGATCGAGGCGGAGGAGGCGGAGCCCTCCATGACGCCGGAGCTCCGGGAGGAGATGGAGCGGGAGAGGCGGGAGCTTGCCGGCTCCTTCTGCCGCGGGTGCGGGTACTGCCTGCCCTGCCCCGCGGGGATAGAGATATTCACCATGGCGCGGCTGGATATGCTCCTCACACGCTCCCCCTGGCGGCAGTACATGACGGACGATTTCCACAAAAAGGCAATGAAGATGGCGGATTGCGTACACTGCCGCGCCTGCGCCTCCCGCTGCCCCTACGGGCTGGACACGCCCAAGCTCATTGAGTATAACCTGGCAAACTACGAAAGGTTCTACGCGGAGCATCTGGATCAGATTTAAAAAACGGCTTGCCAAAATCGGGAGGCTTTCGGACTGTCGACAAAGGCCAAATAAGAGTAAGACCCCATTTTAATAAATTTTTCCGGCGGCATGTACGTCGGAAAAATCACATTTTGTCGCGCAAGTGTGTCGCCTTCGGCGACGCGCGCAGCGCGACAGCAGGGTAATTTTCTCTGAATTTCGCAAAATTCAGAGAAAATTACCCGCATGTTCCTATTGTCGGCAAAGACCAACGGCCTTTGCCGACAAAATCAACAGCCTCCCAAAATCGGGAGGCTGTTGACATAAATCGACACATGTGCTACACTATGAACCGGGAAGCCGCGGGGAAACGCTGGCCTCCCGGTCATAGAAAACGGCGGGCGGTTCGGCTCACTCCCTGACGAAAGGGGGGAAAGCCTGTGCCTATCACGATCACGTTACATCCGTGGATATTCACGGTCACGGTACGTATAGACCTGGATAGACGCAAAAACCGCCACTCTGCCCAGTGACGGTTTTGCGTTTGCTGAAAGGTAGACGCTAAAATACTGTTTACGAAACGGAGCCAAACCGCTTGTCGATGACCGGGCGGCCGCGTCAACCGCGGCGACCCTTTATCTGTGATTATTATACCCTCCCGGGGCCGGTTTTGTCAAGAAGAAATGCACGTTCAACAAAAAACACTAAACAGCCTCCCAAAATCGGGAGGCTGTTGACATAAATCGACACATGTGTTACACTATGAACCGGGAAGCCGCGGGGAAACGCGTACTTCCCGGTCATAGAAAACGGCGGCGGTTTGGCTCACTCCCTGACGAAAGGGGGGAAAGCCTGTGCCTATCACATTGACTTTCTACTGGCGTGGATATAGATTCACCATACATGTAGAAGTAGATAGACGCAAAAACCGCCACTCCGCACAGTGACGGTTTTGCGTTTGCCGTGACATAATGTTGCGGTGAAAATAAAACCCTTTACGAAACGGAGCCAAACCGCTTGTCGATGACCGGGCGGCCGCGTCAGCCGCGGCGACCCTTTATCTGTGGTTATTATAACTCCACGGGACCGGTTTTGTCAAGAAGAAATACTCGTTCGACAAAAAATAGAATTGACAAATCAAACATTTCATCGTAAAATCATAGGGAACGCGATGAAGGGCGCAAGTAGCCTGACGAGCTCCCGCGCAGAGAGACCCCGGTTCGGTGGAAGGGGGAGGGGAGCGGCTGGCGAATACGGCCCGGAGCGGCGCACCGAAAGCTTCGGCAAGTAGGCTGCGACGGGTGCGCCCGATAGCGCGCGAGGGGTCACTGACCCCGTGAGGCGGTCGCCGCGAGGCGTCCGCGACCAGAGGTGGTACCGCGTCAAGACGCCCTCTGTCCGGTTTTCCGGGCGGAGGATTTGTTATTTTCGGAAGGACGGGACGACGCACGGCGCGGTGTGCCCCTGTTGCGGAAAGCGGCTCATGGAGCCGGTTCCGTGAAAATAAGTAAAAAAGGAGAAAACCATGGAGATTTACGAGGAGCTGGTGGCGCGGGGGCTTATCGCTCAGGTCACCGACGAGGAAGAGATAAGGAAGATGATAAACGCGGGCAAGGCCACATTTTATATCGGCTTTGACTGCACGGCGGATTCCCTGACGGCGGGGCACTTTATGGCGCTGACGCTGATGAAGCGCCTCCAGATGGCGGGGAACAGGCCAATAGCCCTCATCGGCGGGGGCACCACCATGATCGGCGACCCCTCCGGCAGGACGGACATGAGGAAGATGCTCACCCGCGAGGACATCGAGCACAACGCCGCCTGCTTCAAGCGCCAGATGGAGCGGTTCATCGAGTTCGGCGAGGGCAAGGCGCAGATGGTGAACAACGCCGACTGGCTTTTGGACCTCAACTACATTGACCTCCTCCGGGACGTGGGAGCCTGCTTCTCCGTCAACAATATGCTCAGGGCCGAGTGCTACAAGCAGAGGATGGAGCGGGGGCTTTCGTTCCTGGAGTTCAACTACATGATAATGCAGTCCTACGACTTCTACTACCTCTTTAAGCACTACGGCTGCAACATGCAGTTCGGCGGCAACGACCAGTGGTCAAATATGCTGGGCGGCACGGAGCTCATACGCCGCAAGCTGGGGAAGGACGCCCACGCCATGACCATCACGCTTTTGACCGACTCCAACGGCAACAAGATGGGCAAGACCGCGGGCAACGCCGTTTGGCTCGACCCCAACAAGACCAGCCCCTACGACTTTTACCAGTATTGGCGCAACGTGGGCGACGCGGACGTTGTGAAGTGCCTCAAGATGCTGACCTTCCTGCCGCTTGAGCAAATTGCCGAGATGGAGACCTGGACCGACAGCCGCATAAACCGCGCCAAGGAAATACTTGCCTTTGAGCTTACAAAGCTCGTCCACGGCGAGGAGGAGGCGGAAAGGGCGCGGCAGAGCGCTAGGGCGCTTTTCGGCGGCGGAGAAACAGGGGAGATGCCCACGGAGGAGATAACCGAGAGCGACCTTGCGGACGGCGCGGCGGACATCATGACGCTGCTTGTGAAGGCGGGGCTAGTGGCCTCTAAGAGCGAGGCGCGGCGCAACATCCAGCAGGGCGGCGTCACCGCCAACGACGAGAAGGTCAGCGATATAGGCAAGACCTTCACCGCCGACGAGCTCCGCCGGGGCGTTGTCCTCAGGAGAGGGAAGAAGAGCTTCAAGAAGGTCGTGCTGAAATAAAAAAGAGGTTCCGCCTGAAAAAAACGTAATCAAAAACCGGAAATGTCCGAGGACATTTCCGGTTTTTTCGCTCTTTATTTTGAAGTTGAAGCGCGAAAGAGGGGGATCGAGTTTACGTATGTGGTGCGGTATGGGCGGTCGGGGTTTTCTATGCGGTCGAGGAGTATGTCGGCGGCGAGCTTGCCTATCTCCGCGCCGGGGATCTGCGCCGTGGACAGCGCCGGCTCCACCACGGCGGACTGGGGCGTGCCGTCAAAGCCCGTGACCATCACCCTGCCGGGTATTGCCACGCCCATCTGCTTGAGGGCCGTCATGACGTGGAGGGCGATGTAGTCGTTGGCGCACACGAGGCCGTCGGGGAGTACCGGCATCCGCCGGAGCTTGCCCTCTATCCACTCCGGGTCGCTGTACTGCGGGCCGTCCCGGTCGAGGATGCTCAGGCTCCTGTCCAGGGTGAGCCCGGCGTTGCCCAGGGCTATGGAAAAGCCGATCCAGCGCTCGTGGAAGCTGTTGCAGTGGTCCGTGTCGCCCACGAAGCCCAGCCGCCAGCCGCCGGAGGATATTATCCTGTTTGTGAGCGCGATGGTGCTTGCCACGTTCTCCATGGAGATGAGGTCGTACCTCAAAACGGAGGTGTTGGCTCCGGCGTAGGCGTCCACGAAGATGGCTGGAAGCCCGAGAGAGCAGATCATGTCAAGGTATGATTTGCTGAAAAGCTCTATCCCCAGTATCCCCGCCGTCTGCTCCAGCATTATGTGGGCGGGCAGGCGGTTCTCGCGGAATTCCTCCTCCGAAAGCTCGTACATCATCAGCGTGTAGCCCGCGCGGCTGAGCTGTCCGGCAAAGGCGGGCACAAAGAAGGTGCCGAAGTGGTAGTCCGACGGCATGTGGCTGGTGAACAGGGCGACGTTCTGGCTGCGGGGCTCGCTTCTGGCGGGTTCCTCGTCCGGCAGCTGCCTGTACCCCAGCTCCCTCGCCTTCTCCAGCACCATACGCCTTGTCGCCTCGGGGACGGCGCCCCTGTCGTTGAATATTTTTGAGACAGTGTTCCTGGACAGCCCGCACGAATCGGCTATGTCCTGCATGGTGACCCTCTGTAACGCCATAGCGCCTTCCTCCCACGTATATTTTCTATAGATTTACTATATCATAGTAATAATGAAAAATCAAGATGTGCATTTTGTAAACTTGCACTTTTTTCAATGTTCGTTTTGCACAAATTTTTGACGCAATTTTTGTTTAAGTTTACATTTTTGATATTTTCGTAAAAATTTGATTGACATTTCGTAAATCAAATATTACAATCAAATCACAAATGTAAACG
Organism: uncultured Oscillospiraceae bacterium; assembly: GCA_947627285.1. Lineage (GTDB taxonomy): Bacteria > Bacillota > Clostridia > Oscillospirales > Oscillospiraceae > RUG626. The sequence continues at coordinate 170 of CANQVL010000046.1, read as the reverse complement.
CAAATGTAAAACTTTGGCTTTACATCAAGCGTACATTTAGTAAACCGGATGTCAATAAGAAACGGGAGGTAAAACACATGGCGAGCTTGACTTTGAAAGACATCAAGAAGGTCTACCCCAACAGCGAAGAGAAGAAGTCGAAGAAAAAGAAGAAGGGCGACGAGCCTGAG
>CANQVL010000045.1 GCA_947627285.1 uncultured Oscillospiraceae bacterium | reverse complement strand
ATGCCCTCCTCGGCGTAGGTCAGGCACAGATACGCGTCCTTCCTGCCTGTCACCTGCTCCACGCCCTCCAGCATACGAAGCTTGCGGAACATTATCTCCGGCACCACGATCTCTCGTCCGCGGTAGTCGATGGCCATGCCGCTCTCGATCATGAGGGTGGACTCGTCACTGGCGCTCACGCCCAGCCCGCAGACTACGCCCGCTCCGGTCACAAGGCGGTTGAGCATGGAGCGCTTTTTGTTGTGGTAGTTCTGCTCCGTCTCAAAGTCCCTTACGGTCAGCAGCTTTCCGTAAAAATACCTGTTTCGCTCAAAGGTTGAGAAATTGTGCTCATTCATGTCTGTTACCTCCGATCGTGGTGTCGTAGTGTATCGTTACCTGCTCGTTTATCGCCGCGCTCACGTATCCGCTCACGCGGGAATTGATCCCAAGATATGTGTGCCAGTCAAGCTGTACGCACTGCTTGAGCTCTATCATCTGCATGGTCATCCCGGCAGGGATGAGCTCCTCCATTTTGCTCTGGAAGGCGGCGCGCTCGCTCTGATTTAAGAATGTACCCTCCGGCAGCAGTACAAAGAACCTGTACGGGTCCTCCCCATAGAGCCGCCTGTAAACCTCCGGGTCCCGGCACTCCGGTCTGCCCGGCGCCACATTGAAGTGCTCTATGATTATGGGCTCTACCCCCGTGATCCGCCTCACGCTCCGTGCCACGCCCTTAGGCGTGTACATGTCCTCGTAGTCCCCGAGGGCCGTCCCTATCCTCTCCCTGAGGGTCCCGTCGTCCGCCGGCTCGCTAATGTTCAGCCAGGAGGCAAGGAACCTCAGCTGCTCGCCCTCCGCCGACTCATAGTCGAAAACCGCCGGCAGGCTGTCGATGGCCCGCTCCATGTCCGCGTACATACTGTCGAATATGGACATGAACCTGTATGTAAAATCCTGCTCCCTGTATATGGCGGGCAAGTAATCCGTCATATGATCGGCTTCCATGAAAAGCCGGAGCCTCTCGATCCTCGGCATCAGCGCCCCGGCGGAGGTCAGCTCAAAGACGAGCCACAGGTACTGTCCCGTGCATTTGAGGTAAAAGTCCGCGCTTCGCGCCGCTGGCGGGCCGAATATCTCCCGTATTGCCGCGGCAGGATCCTCCAGGTCCCGAAGGCCCTCGTCCAGATCCTCCCACTCACCCCAGGCCCGGTCGTCCGAGGCGTAGGCGTAGACCCTCAAAGCCGTATCCCGCGGAAGCTCCGCCTCCACCACCGCTCTGCGCCACTTGAAGCCCTTCTCCCCGGCGTCCACCGCCTTCATGCAATAGAAGCCCACTGTGCCCTTTTCGCCAGTCAGCTTAAGGCCGCCGCTGTCCGGCTCGATGCCGTAGCACGCTCCGCCCAGCCACTGCTCGGTACGGCAGAACACCATCTGTTTTTGGATCTGCACCGCAGTGCACCTCCCTTACTCTTTTCCTCCCCGCGCGTCCTGACGCGTTATCTCGAGCCTGCGCAGGCACGCGCTTCCGGCTCTCGGCAGTCTGATGTTCCCGTCCGAGGTCTGCACGCATCCGGCGCTTGGCGTGCGAAGCCGCACGCTCCTGACCTGGAGCGTCCCCGGCGAGGCCTGGGCTATGGCAGCCACGTCGTCGGCGGACACGGTCCCACCGATGCCAACCTTGTCAAAATATTCCCGAAGGCCCTTGGCAATATGCTCCTCCGCCCCGTCACCCGCTCCGCGCAGTGAAACGGACACGTCGATGTCCACATATGCCGGAGCCATGACATGTACCCTCACTCCGATGGGCCTCACGCTGTCCAGCTCCCGCCTCACCGTCTCCAAAAATCTCCCGTCCGGCGTGGGCCTTGTGTCCCGTCCCTCCGGCACGGCAACCACCGTCACCACCGGGAAGCGGCTGACGCCCGTGGGGTCCTCCGGGTCGTACCCCGGCAGGGCCCTCACCTTCCGTATCCGAAGTCCCGGCGCGGCTTTAGCGAGCCTTTCGTAATCCTCGGCGGAGACGCATTTTCTCGTAGTGTTCAGCATCCTTATGAGCCTGGCCTGGGCCTCGTCCAGGGTCTCCCCGTCCGAGCCGCCGAAGGCGTCGGTGTGCTCCACCGGCTTTCCGTCGTCGTCGAACCACAGTCCCGCGTCCTCGGGGATTGAGCCCCCCGCGCAGTATGTCACCGTCATCTCGGCGGCAAGCACCGCGCCGTGGCCCCCCATGAGGAGCGCCCCGTGCTCGCCGTCGCCGAAGGTCACCGTCTCCCTGTCCCGGTCGTAGGTGAACACCCGGTCCGCCGGGCCGCTGTGATAAAAATCGTCCACCCTGTGCCAGAGCTCCGGCGACACGGTCCCGTCCTCCATCAGCGTGTTGCACAGGAGCGTGAACCGCTCCGGTATCACCGTCCGGCCCTCGAGTCCGAGGAAAAACGTCTCTCCGGGCAGGCCCTTCGCGTCAAAAAGGAGCTCCGGCGCCCGGTCCACATCAAGGCTCACCACCATGACGTTGTGCTCCGCGCCGCCGGCATCCGCTCCCGACGCGTCGAATTCTATCGTGATGCCGTCCTCCCGGCGGGTGGGTATCCAGTCCTCGGACTCCTCCCACCGGCCCTTCACCCGCAAAAACAGCGCCGGTATGCCGATACTTGCCTGTGCGTTGTCTATCTCTATTTTCGCTCCGGGCGCGGGCTCCACATTGTAAAAATGCGTCCCTGCCCAGGTCTCCCGCTGGGTGGCCATGACCATGTCCTCATAGACGGCCTCCAGCCTTACCTCCTCCTCACAGCCGGGATCAGTCAGCTCCAGCGTCAGCCAGTGCAGTCCGTCCTCCCCGGCGGGCCAGTCGCCAGTGTGCCGTATGCTGACCTGACCGCTCACGCTCAGCGCGTGGGTGTCATCCCCCGTGACCTCGGTGGACAGGGCGCCAACACAGCTCCAGCGTATCACCCTCGGGTCCGGACTGTGCTCCCCGAACGGGTTCCTCGCCGCCCCCTCGGGTACCGCGACGCTGAACCAGAGCCTGAGCGTGTCCCCTCCTGTCTCGGAAAAGCCCAGCCTCAGCTCCCCGCGCCCGGTGTCCGTCAGGAACGGTGTGAACGTCACGCGCCTGTCTCGAACCACCGGCGTCACGTCCACGCTCCTGTCGCCGGAGACTACCTCGGCTCTTTCCAGCACCGGCCTCACGTCAGGCAGGCGCTCCTCCAGCTCAAAGGGTATCCCCTCGGTGGTGTAGAGCCTTGTGAGGGCAGGTCTCCCCTTGCGCTCCGGTCCCAGCATCAGTCCGCACCTGGCGGGGCGCGGTCCCTCCGGCGTGATACCCGCCAGCTTCAAAAGCTTCCTTTTCATGGCGTCGGTGAGCTTGTTGAGGTGGTACTGCTGAAGCTCCTTGTACCAGGCCATCAGCTCCAAAAGCGTGATGCCGGGGTCGCTGGCGTTGTGGTTTGTCCACTCGGGACATACCCAGGGCAGCCGCCCCTCGGCGTTGTCAACGATCTGCTCGTAGGTCTGATCGTCAAGATTTCGCGCGTTCAGCATATACTTCTCCTCCCCTCCGCCCGCAGGCGCTTCTTTTTTTGTCTCCGCCCCGCCGCGGCGGGGTGAGCGTTGTCATATTATCTGTACGATATGCGCGCCGCTCCTCACGGTTGCATACGGTATGGCGTCGTCGCTCTCCAGCGGTATGAGCTTCTCCATTCCATCCACGTGGCAGACGCCCTCCGTCAGTACGCTCCGCACCAGCTTCACGTTAGGCGTGTCCCGGACCGTCTGCCATATCTCATTGAGGCGCACCTGACTGCCTATGTCCCTCTGCCTCCAGCGGGTGTCGATGAGCTGCGTGAGTCTCTCGGCTATTTCCTGCTGTGTGACCGCTCCCAGATCCGGGTCGGTCATTTCGGCCTGCACAGTCACCGATACGGTCAGCACCGTGGAGCTTATCACATGGAGCCTTCCCTCGGCGGCCAGCACGCAGTCGCACCTGCGGCTCAAATCATCATATATCCTCCGGCACAGATCGTCCACGGCGCGGCTCTGGTCGGGGTCGCTCCCCTCCACCACCACGCACACATGTCCGGGGGCGTATCCGCCGCGCATATCCCTGTTGGTAAAGCACTTTACGTGCCTCGCCTCGGGGAAGCTGAGCGCCACTATCTCCTCAAAGTCCCTCGCCCCCGCTGCTCTTCCTCGGTTGCGAAGCCTCTTGTTGCCTATCTCCTCCGCCTTCTCAAGGGTGAACCTGTCCGTCCCTCCGCTCATGGCGGTTATGTTCACAAGCCCGCTTATCCTCGGCAGTGACCCGATGGTGTTGGTCACCGCCCCCGCCGGCGCGTTGCCCTCGGAGCCTCCGCCCCGGCTGTACTCCACGGATATGATGTCTACCCCCGTGGGGAGCACCCGCCCGTGGACGCCGTCGCCGAAGGTCACCGTCCCCGTATACGGGTCCAGCTCACAGCCCCGGTCCTGGGGACCGCACAGCGCCAGCGAGCTCACGCGCTCCCAGCGCACCCAGCAGTGGGTCAGCACCAAATCGTCCCACTCAAGCCTCACGTCCCCCGGGCGCTCGCTCTTCAGCTGTTCCGCCTCCGCAACGGGCAGCTCGGACACCTCATCCACCCAGACGCCGGCGTTCTGCACCGGCGTGCGCAGGAGCTCAATGGTCTTTCCCGGCTCACGTCCCTCCGTGGAGAAGACCTCTCTGCCGGACCTCTCCCTCTGCACCGCTTCCACCACGTTGAGCCTCACGCCGGCTATGACCGGCATCCTGCCCCTGTTTTCCGTGTAGGAGCTGCGCATGAGCCTTATCCAGCACCCATCCTCTCCAAAGAGCCGCCTTGCGGGAAGCTCCTTCGGCAGGTACAGTATCATGGAACCCGCGTGGAGAAGGTTCCTCGTCATGTCCACCCAGCGCACCGGCTCAAATCTCGTGCCGTTCCAGGCCTCTATCCTCAGCTTATCCTCAAGCCTCGCCGGTCCCGCCACATCAAAGTATATTGCCAGCGGCATGGCGTGAGGCGAGCTTTCAAAGCTCAGATACATCGCCGCCGGGTGATCCTCCAGCCCCTTCAGGGCCAGGAGGCTCAGATCCGACACCTGCGATACGTCCTCCAGCAGCACCGTCTCGGCGTTGTTTTCCGCCTCGCACCACTGTACGGGCACGCCCTCGCTGTAGCTCCAGGAGCACGCGGCGCCCTTCATAAACGGCACCACCCAGCGCGGGACCTGAGAAAACTCGTTCTCCATATAGACGACCCGCGCCCTGATGTAGTAGCCCTCCTCGGCGTTCACCTCTACAGGGCTCAGGTCCTCCGGGATGTCAAAGGTCATCTCCAGCCGGCCCTCACGCTTGCAGGAGAAGGGGTTTTTGTCCCCGGACACCTTCAGCGCCCGCCAGCCAAGACCGTTATAATACTCCCAGACCACCTGTGACACGTACACGTCGTCCGGCACCACCGTGACGGCGTCCTTCTTGTCTATGATCCTCTGGTTGAACTGGTACTGCGGCGTCCCCGTGTTCGGCGCCTCCGTTATGACGGGCACGATGTCCAGCTCCACCGCGGCCCTCGCGCCACGCTTTGAGAAAACCCCGTCGGAGCGCAGATAACATATGCTGTACGCTCCGGGCCTGCGGCCCAGGCAGTAGTCTCCAGCCTCCAGATCCAGCTCCACGTCGCCGTTGGCGGCGGAATCCACCTGTGAGCGCACATCCGGGCGGCTTTTGAGCCTTATGCCCTCCAGCACCAGGTCCTCACCCGGCTCCAGCGCCGTATATGTTATTGCCGTCCGGCTCTCGCCGCCGGTCCCAAAGCTTCCGCTTCCCGAATACTTGAGCTCAATGACCCCGTCTCTTGCCGTAACCGCGTCAAAGGGCTCCTCCTGCCCGTCCATACCGATGGTCCAACGGCCCTTTTGCGGGTCGGTGAGTCTGGCGGCGGCGCCCGTGTCCGCTCCGGCTGCCTGACGAAGCTCCACCTCCACCGTGAACGGTCCCCGGAGCTTGAGCACCGTGTCCTCCCCGAAGGAGAAGCGGTGCTTCTGGAGGTTCTCCCCTCCGACGCTCTCAAAAAACGCGTTCCTGCGGGACATATCGAGCCGCTCTATCACGCCGGCTCTCGGGTCCGTAAAGAATATGTCCTGGAGCCGGGCGGATGTGGCCTCTATCCTTCCCGACGTCTCATAGACTATGTTCTCGCCCTCCGGCGTTTCGGTAAATACCTGCGTCCCTCTGGGCACCGGCACCGGCTCCGTCACCGTGTCGTGGGCGGTGAAGCACATGAGCCCCGCCGCGCTTGCCGGGTCCGGCATCCGAAAGCCCGTCATGTCAAGAAACTGGGTATACAGCTTTTCGGGAAGCGAGTTCATCCTGTCCACCGTCTCATAGAACATATCCCCGAAAAGCTGTGCCAGAGCGCTCCCCGGGTCGTCCGGCGCGCCCTCGTATCTCCACTCCGGCGTATACTCCCCGGCGTGGGCCGCAAGCTCAGCCATTATGTCCTGCCGGCGCCGCCGGTCAAGAGTAGGCGTGTTTTTCATTCAGCTCCGCCCCCTTCCGAGCCCTCGGTCACATAGAAGGGATATACATGGTTATACCTGTTGTTTGTGCTCCTGACGGTGTAGCTCACGTTTATCACCAGCGTGCCGTCCTGCCGGTCCACGCTCTCGGTGGTGACCTCCACGTCCCTTATGCGCGGCTCCTGGATCGTCAGTGCCTCGCTAATCTCGTGGGCAATTGTCCCGCGCACGTCGGCGGCTGATGGGGCAAAGGCATAGTCCATGGTGTTTGTGCCGAAATCCGGACGCATCACACGCTCGCCCCTGCCGGTGCGAAGAATGATGCCTATGGATTCCTTTATGTTCTCCTCATGCTCCGACATGGCCAGCTTCCCCGTCTTCGGGTCCACCTGGAGGGGAAACCTTATGCCGCGTCCAAGGAATTTTTTCGTATCCATATCCTCTGCCTCCTTTCTTCCGCCTTGCGCAAGTCCCGCCGTACGTCAGTTTATATTCACCATAGCGCCCTTAAGTGTCGCGGGACCTGACGCCTGCAGGTTCATCGTGGCGTCCGCTTTCACGTCCACCTGCGCTCCCTGTATCGCCACCTTGGCGTTGGCCTTGTCCTCTATATTCGCGGCCTGAGACGCTATCTTCGACTTCGCCTTATTTGTTATGTTCCCCGACGCCTCCAGCGTCACGCTTGTGTCCCCCGCGGACAGGACCAGCTTCGTCTTCGCCTTAAGCTCGATGTTCCCGCCCTTGAGGTCCATGTTAAGGGAGTTGTCCCCGCCCTTGTCCTTTATGGACACGGCCTGGTTTTCGTCGTCAAAGGTCATCACCGTGCCTGACGGCATAGTAAGCGTGACCTTCTCCTTCCCCTTCTCGTCGTAAAAGAGGAGCTCCGTGCCTGACGGGGTCTTTATGGAATAATTCAGCACCTTCCCCTGGTCCACGGTGTAGGGCGGCTTGACCTCGGTGTTCCAGAAGGAGCCTATTACCATGGGCCTCTGCGGGTCCCCGCCCAGATACGCCAGCACCACCAGATCGTCCACATTTGGGAAGAAAAACTGCCCGCACTGCTTCCCGCCAAGAGGCGCCATCACGTATATCCAGTCCGTCTCCTCCAGCTTCTCGTTCTCGATGGGAAGACACTTTACCCGGTTGAGCTTATCGGGGTCCGTGACGTTCGTCACCTTCGCCAGCGTCAGCCCAAGCCTCGACATCTGCCTTTCAAAGGTCTGTCCGGAGGCGTTCAGCGCCGCCTGAAATTCATCAGCTATGCTCATTTACGCCTTCGCCCCCTTGAATTCCAGCTGTGTGATATACCCTTCCTCGGTGGACACCACGTGGTGTACCTTCGTTATGAAATACGTCCCGTCTATCTCCCCGTCCAGGGATTCCACCTCAAAATACCTGCCGGGTATGAGCTCCGGCATACCCAGGCACAGCGCCTCCCCTGAGACATAGCCCATCGCTATGGCGTCGAGCCTGGCCTGAGCCAGCTCCTTGCACTCCTGCGCCGTGCGCACGTACTCACAAAATTCCCGCAAAACAGCCGTCTTGAATTTCGAGGCCGTCTCCACCGCCGATTTTCCCTTTCCCGGCGCGCTGACGGAGCTTGCCTCTCCCTTTATGAACTTCTGATTTACGTCCCGGCCCCACACGACCACCTTTCCCACCTGCCCGTGGAGCGACAGCCTTCTGGTGAAGGCCAGCAGTCCATCCTTCATGGACAGGGATATGATGGGGCTCGTGCTGGTTGCCACATTGTCAAAAATCAGCTCTCCGTTTATGCACAGAAGCGATTTGCAGTATCTCTCCGCCAAAAGCCGCAGATATTTGAAGTCGTCCACCTGCTCCTTCACCGGCGGAACCGGCTCCTGGGGCGCCGTGATGGTCCCGACCTTGATGCTTTTGGCGTATCCGGCGCTGACAGCCTTGCGGAGGATCTCCTCCACCACGTTTTTCGGCTTTTTCTGTCCGCCGTAGAACGGCTCTCTACAGCTCATCAAAAACCCGAAGCCGTCGATTCCCGTGACCGTGATCTTCACGTTATTCTCGCTCATCTCAACGGCGCACTCGTCCACGTAGCCGTAAAACACATCCTCCTGCTTCACATATCCGCACTTGACCTCCAGCTTACTGCCGGCCTTTATCTTCTTCACCAGATCGTCTACGAATTCCGTCTTCGTCTGGTCGTAATAGTTGGATATGGTGAACCGGCAGCCTCCGGCTGAGCCGTCGCCGCAGATGTCCACCTCCAGATCGTCAAGCGGGAGCTCCGTGCTCTTGTACTCCTTGCCGTCTATCTTGACAGAGAAGGAGGCGCCGCGGAAACCGTCATATTTTTTGCTCAGGGAGTCGAATTTGTATTTTCCCTTGTCCACGCGCCGTCCCGCCTCCTTTCACCGTGCCGCGTCCCGGCGATCAAGTCACAGTCCCGGCACCGCCAGGCTGTCTCCTGTGCGCAGAAGCCTGGGATTCACGATCCCGTTGGCGTCCGCTATGGCCCTCCACTGCTCCGGCTGACCGTACTCCTCCTCCGCGATGGACCAGAGCGTGTCGCCCTGGCTCACGGTCCGGAATTTCGTGGTGTCCGGCGAGTTCAGGGGGTTAAGGGACTTCTTCTTGGATGGGTCCATTGCCTCCACGAACACGCAGCTCACCCAGGCCCTGACCGGCATACCTGTCTCGTTGAATTTCACAAAGTTTTGCTGACAGCTCATCAGCATCCCCTCGAATTCCAGCGAATCCCACTCCAATGTGAGCCTCGGCAGGTGGTGCAGGTTTTCGTCTATCTCCATGTATTTATATATCTTCTCGGTATATTTCCTGACGTCCACTATCTTCGCGAGGGAGGGGAGCAGGCTGTTGGCGGTGAACTTCAGCTTGTCGAGCATATCGCCGCCGACCTCGCTGCCGGCGGACATGGAGTCGAAAAACAGCCTGAACTGGAGGGTCTCCTTGCCCGCGCTCATAGCCATCACATACGACTTCTGACCGCTGGAGCCCTGGGCGTAGATCGGACGCACCTGACGGCTCTGCGTGTAGCTGTCGGGGTTATACAAAACCTCCACCTTATCACAGCTTGAGCCGCTTTCCGGCTTAATCTTCAGCTTCTTGAGGGGCATCAGAATATTGGGATTCGGTATTCCAAGGTACACGCGCGCTCCTCCTTTCCCCGCCTGTCAAAGTCCCAGTCTCCGGCGCTCCCGCCGGATCCTGTCCTCGATCATCTTGTATACTCTGTCCGCCGTGCGGCGGATCTCCGCGTCGCTGATATGGACCTCTCCGGCCTGCTCGCCCGTTTCCTCGGGGGGCCTCAGCTCCTTGAACTGTGTCTCCGCCGGAGGCGTCGGTTGATACCCCGGCGCGGTCCACTCCATCATCCGCGGCTTTTTATTCTGTGTCTTCCCGGTATCGGGTATGGACGTGACAGCCATGCTACCCGCCGTGCCCAGGCTCCCCGCGCCCTCCTTGAGAAAGCGCCTTGCCCAGTCCGGAAGGCTCTTCACATATTCAGACTCCGCGACGCTTCCCGCCGGCTGAGTCCTGCTCTGCTCGTCTGCCCTTGCGTCGCCAGTGCCGCCGTATGCCAGCTCCACCGGAGCGGGTCCCGCCGCGGCGCTGCCCTCGGAAGCTCTCTCGGCGGTGCGCCTGGCTCTCCGTGTCTCCCTGCCGGTCACATTGTCCGTGCCGTCCGCGCTGACGTTACCCGGCCTTGGCGCAGTGTCGCCGTGCTCCCGGATGCCTGACGTGCGCTCCGTCCGTGTGCCGCGCTCCGCCTCGGCGCCAGCGATTTCGGCATCCCGCGCTCCCTCCGCCGCGCCGATGAGCTCCACCGGCGGCGGGAAGCTTGCGGTCCCGGCTCCTGCCGCGCTCCGGCGCCGCGGTGTGCCCGCCTCCGGCCCGCTTCGGCCCGCGCTTGCCACGCCGCGATTGCCGTCCCCGGCCCTGGATCCGGCTCTCTCCGCTCTCCTCGCCTTTTCCGCTATGCCCTTGGCAAAGGCCTCCACGCTTTTCGCGGTGCTCCCCGGGCTGAGTATTGCCACACCCTCCGACGCCGCCGTCTCCTCATTCCGAAGCGACAGCTCCTCCGGCGCGGGCATATGGGGCTTTCCGTGATCCGGTATTGCCTCAACCGGTCTTTCTGCCAGTCCGGTCTCCCCGCCCTCTGCGGTTCCGACCTTCGGGGCATTTCTCTCGGCGGTTCTGTGCCCCCCGGTCTTTCCGGTACTGCCGGTTTTTTCGGATGTTCTACCTGTCCCGTCTGTCTCTTCTCCGCGATCTTCTTCGATTGCGGCGGAGGTCTTGCCCGGTCTGCCTGTCTTACCGTCTATGTTGACCTTTTCCCCACTGTGGGGATGGTTATCGCGCTTTTCGTCTGCCGCCGCGCCGTGAACCGTGCCGCCTGTCCTGCCTCCGTCCGGCTTTGCCGTATTTTCGGCTTGCGCCAGCGCTAGCTCCTCGGGTGCGACCCCGACGTACTCTCCGCGCAGCGGAATCGCCTCCGCCGCGCCGGTATCGTAGACCGTCCCGGCATCGTAACTCTCTCCGGCGCCGCGTACCTCTCTTGTCTCGCGGTCCTTGACCGCATTGTGGGACTTTTCGGTATTGCGGGCCTCTCTGTCATCGTAGCTCTCAACAACATCGCGAGCCTTGCTGACCTCGCGACCCTCGACCTCATTTTGAGCATCGCCCACATTGTAGGTCACGCCCTCCGACGCCGCCGTCTCCTCATTCCGAAGCGCCAGCTCCTCCGGCGCGGGCATATACAGTCTTTCCCGCTCCGGTATGGCCTCAGCAGCCTTCTCGGTCCGTCCGGTCTCCTCGCCTTCCGGCGCCGCCGTCTCCTCATTCCGAAGTGACAGCTCCTCCGGCGCGGGCATATAGGGCTTTCCGTGATCAGGTATTGCCTCTACCGGTCTTTCTGCCAGTCCGGTCTCCCCGCCATCCGGCGCCCCCGTCTCTTCATTCCGAAGCGCCAGCTCCTCCGGCGCTGGCATATACGGTCTTTCCCGCTCCGGTATGGCCTCAGCAGCCCTCTCGGTCCGTCCGGTCTCCTCGCCCTCCGGCGCCGCCGTCTCTTCATTCCGAAGTGACAGCTCCTCCGGCGCTGGCATATACGGTCTTTCCCGCTCCGGTATGGCCTCAGCAGCCCTCTCGGTCCGTCCGGTCTCCCCGACTTCTGCGGTCTCGACCTTCTGGGCATTTCTCTCTGCGGTCCTGAGCTCTCCGGTCTTTCCGGTACTGCCGGTTTTTTCGGATGTTCTACCTGTCCCGCCTGTCTCTTCTCCGCCGTCTTCTCTGATCGCGGCGGAGGACATTTCCTGTCTGCCTGTCTTACCGTCTATGTGGACCGTTTCCCCGCCGTGGTGATGGGTATCGCGCTTTTCATCCGCCGCCGCACCGCGAACCGTGCCGTCTGTCCTGACTCCATCCGGTTTTGCAGTATTTTCGGCTTGCGCCAGCGCCAGCTCCTCGGGTGTGACATGGACAAACTCCCCGCGAAGTGGAATCGCCTCCGCCGCGCCGGTATCGCGGATTGTCCCGGCATCGTAACTCTCTCCGGCACCGCGCGCCTCTCTTGTCTCGCGGTTCTTAACCGCATTGTAGGTCTTTTCGGTATCGCGAACCTCCCTGACATCGTAACTCTCACGTGCGTCGCGTGCCCTGCTGACCTCGCGGCCCTCGGCCTCATCTTGGACCTCGCCCACATTGTAGGTCACGCCCTCCGGTGTCACCGTCTCCTCATTCCGAAGTGACAGCTCCTCCGGTGTGGGCATATAGGGCTTTCCGTAATCCGGTATGGCCTCAGCAGCCCTCTCGGTCCGTCCGGTCTCCTCGACTTCCGGCGCCGCCGTCTCCTCATTCCGAAGCGCCAGCTCCTCCGGTGCGGGCATATAAGGTCTTCCATGATCGGGTATAGCCTCAACCGGTCTTTCTGCCAGTCCGGTCTCCCCGGCCTGTACGGTCTCGACCTTCAGGGCATTTCTCTCGGCGGTCCTGAGCTCATCGACTTTCCCGGTACTGCCGGTTTTTTCGGATGTCCTCCCTGTCCCGTCTGTCGCTTCTCCGCGATCTTCTCCGATCGTGGCGGAGGACATTTCCTGTCTGCCTGTCTTACCGTCTATGTGGACCGTTTCCCCGCTGTGGGAAAGGGTATCGCGCTTTTCATCCGCCGCCGCACCGCGAACCGTGCCGTCTGTCCTGCCTCCGTCCGGTTTTGCCGTCTCTTCGGCTTGCGCCAGCGCCAGTTCCTCAAGCGTGACATCGACGAACTCCCCGCGAAGTGGAATCGCCTCCGCCGCGCCGGTATCGCGGACAGCCACGGAATCGTAAATCTCGCCGGCGCCGCGCGCCTCTCTGTCCTCGCGGTCCTTGACAGTATTGTGGGTCTTTTCGCTATCGCGGACCGCTCTAACATCGTAACTCTCAACAGCATCGCGAGCCCTGCTGACCTTGCGGCCCTCGACCTCATTTCGGGCACCGCCTACATTGTGAACCACACCTTCCGGCGCCGCCGTCTCTTCATTCCGAAGTGACAGCTCCTCCGGTGCGGGAATATAGGGCTTTCCGTGATCCGGTATTGCCTCAGCAGCCCTTTCAGACTGTCCGGTCTCACCGGCTTCTGCTGTCCCGACCTTCGGGGCATTTCTCGCGGCGGTCCTGAGCTCGCCGGTCTTTCCGGTAGTGCCGATTTTTTCGGATGTTCTACCGGTCCCGTCTGTCTCCTCTCCGCGATCTTCTCCGATTGTGGCGGAGGACATTTCCTGTCTGCCTGTCTTTCCGTCTATGTGAACCGTTTCCCCGTCGTGGGGATGGGTATCGTGCTTATCGTCTGCCGCCGCGCCGCGAACCGTGCCGCCTGTCCTGCCTCCGTCCGGTTTTGCCGTCTCTTCGGCTTGCGCCAGCGCCAGCTCCTCGGGTGCGACCCCGGCGTGCTCCCCGCGCAGCGGAATCGCCTCCGCTCCCGTCCTGTAGCTCCCGTCGGCTCCACGTTCCCCGCTCTCCGGCGCAGCCACGCTCCCGGCACGGTATGAAGGCTCCTCCGTCAGCTCCTCGCGGCTGACCGCAGCCGCTTCCGGCGCCTCCGTGCCCGCTCCTTCCCGGTCATGCCCCGACCTTGAGGCGGCGGCTTCCTCCCCGGCATTTTGTGATATACCGGGCTTTTCTGTCTCCCCGGTCACGGTGCGGTCATCCGCCATCTCCACCGTCCCGGTCATTCCGGCGGTATCCGCCGTATCCTCATCCGCTTCCCCCCGAGCCAGATTTCTTCCGGCTCTCCAGGACGCGGCCCCGTTTTCATGCTCCCTTTTGGCGCGGTCTTCCTTCGCGTGAGCGCGCCGGGTGTCCTCCCGCGCCTCACGTCCTGCCATAACTGCCTCGTCGCCGCTCTCTGACCTTACGCCGGCAGCCAGCGTCAGCTCCTCAGGCGCCGCCGGTCTATCCTCTTTTAAGACCGGCACAGCCCTCGCGGGTCTGTCCCCGCTCTCGATCCCCGCAGTCTCCCGGCGGCTCTCCGGCGAGGCTCCGACGCTCCCGTCGGTCCCCTCCCCTGTCCTGTCCCGCGTCCCGGTGAGTGCCGTGGTAGCTTTTTCCCCGTCCGCGCCCTCCGTGATCTCAGGATATTCCCGGTTTTGTGCCTCTATTCGGCGCGTCATTGACGGTCTTTCCGTCTCCATATCCCCGTGGGCTCCCTGCCCCCGGGCGTTATCGCGGACACCCTGTCCGCGCTCGTTGTCAACATTACGTGCGGCGGTCCCGGCTTTTCCGTCCCTTTCGGTAACGGCCCCGCCCCCCGCCTGAGCCTCGCGTTTCGCAAGCTCGTCAAATTTCTCCGCTATCTCCCGCGCGGCGCTGTCGGCGATCCTCTCGCCTATCCTCTCCGCCGCCCGTGCCGCTGTCTCCGGGCTCCTGTCATTAATGCCCGATGTGTTGAGCTCCGTCTCGGCGGCTCTCACCGCAAGGTCCGCGCCGCTAAAGTCCGTTGCGCCGGATGTCCCGGTCCTGTCCGCGGCAGCTCTGCCCGCTTCCCCTGAAGCCGCGCCGCTTCCGGCGGTCTCACCTCCGGCGGTCCTCGCGTCGCCCCGGCCCACGTCCGCAACTCGCTGCGTCTCACCGCCGGGCTCCCGGTAAATGCCCTCCTCCCGCATGGTCCTCAAGGTATTTGCGAATTTCTCGCTTATCCTCGCGATCCCACCCGGCTGGGCAGTCCCCGCCGTATCCGGAACCGACAGCGTCATGGGGAAGGAAATATGCTGATTTATATTCTGAAAAAAGCTCCTGCTCTCGGCGGGCTGTGCGGCGCCTCTCTCCCGGCTCTGGGGCATTTGGGCGGCCTCACCGCGCTCGCGTATCCGCTCGATGCGTTCCAGGATCCGCTCCACCGTCTCGGTGCGCTCGCGAAGCTCCCGCGCCTGCTGTGTGAGCTCAAGCGTCAGCTTGACCTCCACATTCACCGAAGGCTCCTTCGCATTGGTCTCCGGCTCCGCCTCGGGCTCGTTCAGGAGCTCCAGGGGCACAAATGGATAAACCCCCTCCGCCTGTCCTGTCCGGGCAAGGATCTCCTCCGCCAGGGCATGGCTCAGTGCGCCAAAGGGGGACAGCATAAGCTTATTCTTATCCAGCACAGCCATTTGAGGCCGCACGGTCGCGATATTTTCCATTAATAAACCCCATTGTGAATGAGCACGATCTGCTCAACGAAAAGATTCGGCTGGTTACTGTCAAGGGTGGGACCCACATATTTTACCATATGCGCGCCTACCACCGTCCAGATGCGTTCTATCCCGCCAAAGCTGTTGCGCATGGTGATCGTCCCCGCCAGCGGCGTGTCCATACCTGAGCTGGTGGCTATCATTATCAGGGACCCCATGCCGGAGTTCGTGATGGTGCCGTGGGACAGGATCAGCTGACTTGGTTTTGTTCCGTTAAAGAAAAATCTGGGATAATTGGAGCCGCCCTCGTTGTAGACCTGATAGTCCACCTCCATGCCAAGGCCCTCCACGTGCATGAATTCCCCGATCAAAGCTCCGGGGACCCCGATGAGCATCACGTCAAAATACGCGCCTGACAATATACTCACGGATACACGCTCCTTTCCCTGATAATTCCGCGGCTAATTTCAAAACACGGCCCTTACCACCGGTAACCGTTGCGCCTGCGCCAGTATCTGTCTCCGGGGTGGACGTGGGTCCTGTTAGCCGTAAGGCCAGGTCGACCGTATGTCATTGTATTGCGAAGCTCGGGTGCCGCTGCGGTACGCTTGAGTCCCGTGTTGGCGAAGGTGATGTTCTCCACAAGCACCTCGCTGCGGCTGGCGTCCATGGGTGAGAGCTCATAGCCTATGGGGAAAGCATTCATAAGCGTCCATGTCACGCCCGGCTCGCCCTGGCTGTTGATCGCGACAATGTCAATGTCCCGCTTCAGGTTCACGCCTGACGGCCCCGTATAATCTCCCGCCGAGGCGGAAAGCAGCCAGTCCATAAAATCAAAATCGCCTACCACGCCCCGGCTGAGGGTGACCGGCGAGAATCGGGTGGTCACAGGCAGTATCTCAGCCACTCCGCGGTTGTCGTCACCCGGGCGGCCCTCGACCGTCTGGACCTGCATCTGTATCCCGGAAAGCCGCGTGAAGGCCGCGGCGATCTGTCCTCCTCCAATGCTCACAAGGAACCTGAAGGACTGCAGGGGATCCTCGACCGGCGGTGTTCCCAGTATACCGGGCATCCCCGGCATACCCGGCGTCCCCGGTATCCCGTCCCATATCGGCATTCCAGCTTCGTCCGTCGGCATCAAATCTCACCCGCGCTTTTCAACGAAATTCCACGCTCTTTTTGTCGTCGCCGCTGAGCTTCTTGTTGATTGCGGATACCTCCCGGCACCAGCGGCGGCGCTCCCAGTGGTCCAACGCCATAAGCTCCTCGCCGGACCAGTGCAGATAATAGGCCAGAAACGCCATCTCCTGATAGAGACGATCCTGAGGGTAGAGCGTCACTCCCCCCGTGAGCCCACGCGACAGGCCGCCCTCCCGGCGTGGTATGTCCCGCCAGTCCCACTCACCCGACTCCTCCCAGGGCGCCGGTATGCGCAGGATGTTCAGCCAGTCGTTATCGCCGTCGGCCCACTCTAGCCCAGCAAAAAATCCAGCGGCACCTCCACACGCTCGTTGCAGTGCGGACAGACGAACTGGTAGTGCGGCATCTCCGACATGTTTATGCGCTGGTACATATCCTGAAGATACGCAAGGTCCATGGTGAAAAGCCCCTCGATAACGCGGGTGTTGACCATGCTCAGCGTGCCGAGCTTGGTGATGACACGGCTGAGAAGGACGATGGTGAGGTATCCCTGATTCTGCTGTACCTTGGGGTCACGTAACGGCAAGATCTCGTCAGCCGCCGTAGCCAGACGCATGACGCCCTTCTTGTGAACGGTGCCGGACTGGTCCACGTAACCTTTTGGCAGCTCAAATTCAAATTCAGTCTGCATGATCTACCTCCGGGACTTATTTCCCTTGCGTTCCGCGGGCCGATGAGGGTCCGCGGAACGAAGATACGAGTTTTATGCCGCGTCAGATAGCTGACGGCTCGCCGGCGGGACCGCCGGGGATGTGCTCCAGACCCTCGTGGCAAAGCTCAAGGGACTGGATGGCCACCTCGCCGCCCATACCGTTGAGGTCGGGGACGGTATAGCCCACAGGCCAGGCGTTGATAAGGTTCCACTGAGGACCGGGGGAACCGGCGTCGTCGATGAGGGTTATTGTCACGTTGTGACGGACGATGCCCGTCGGAGGAGCGGTGTTGGTGGGCGCAACGGAGTTGAGCCAATCCAGGAACTCGCTGTCGTCGGAGACGCCCCAGCGGAGGGTCACGTTGCCGAACTTTGTGAGGCCCGGGAGCTTGCGGGGGGTATTTCTGAGGTCGTCGCCCTCGCGGTACTCAACGGCGTCGATAGAGGAGCTCATACCGGAAACTTCCGAGAAACCCGCACGGCTGATCCCATCGATCTCCACCTGATACCGAAATACTCTGTATGGATAATTGATGGCCATTTGACTATTTCATCCTTTCCTGTTTGATCTTGGGGTCTCAGCCCTCACCGCCGCTGGCGGTCTTCTGGGTGATACGGAAGATGACGAACTCGGCGGGCTTCACGGGGGCGATGCCGATCTGGCAGATGAGCCGTCCATTGTCGATGTCGTCCTGGGTCATGGTCGTGGGGCCGCACTCAACGAAGAAAGCCTCGGAGGGGCTGGTGCCCATGAGGGCGCCGTCACGCCAGCAGGTGGCGAGGAACGCCTCGATAGTGCGTGTCACACGTCCCCAGAGCACCTGGGAGTTGGGCTCGAACACCACCCAGTTGGTGTTGGCCTTGATGGACTCCTCGATGTAGATGAAGAGCCTGCGGACGTTCAGATACTTCCAAAGTCCGTTGGAGCTGATGGTACGGGCGCCCCAGACGCGGATGCCGCGGCCGGTGAATGCCCTTATCAGGTTCACGCCGATGGGGTTGAGGATGTCCTGCTCACCCTCGTTGTAGGCGCAGCTCAGACCCGTGCACCCGGTGACGACCTCGTTGGCGGGCGCCTTGTGGACGCCGCGGCTGGAGTCGGTGCGGGCGTAGATGCCTGCCATGGCGCCGGAGGGCGGGAAGTACGCGCTGTGCTTCGCGCCGGCGTCGTACATCTCAAGCCAGGGGTGATACATGGCGGCATAGGTGGAGTCGTACATGTCACGGAAGTTGGCGACATCGTTGGTCTTCTTCAGCTCGATAGGCACGTCAAGAATGGCAAAGCAGCTCTTCTTGTTCTCGCAGAAGCCAATGAGCGAGGACTGGACCTCTGGGGCGGTGATGCCCGGGATAGCCATCACGGAGACGCTGTTGTTCTCAAGGAACGCCTGAAGTCCTGTGCGCTTGCCCGGACCGTCGTCCTTGCCGAGGAACGCGTCAGCCGGAGCCGTGAGGACGGAGCCGTTGGAGCCGCCGGCAAGCGTCAGCAC
>CANQVL010000044.1 GCA_947627285.1 uncultured Oscillospiraceae bacterium | reverse complement strand
AAGGAGATTTACGACTTTATACTTTCCGGCAAATTGGTATGCGGAGATTGCAAGAGATATATGGTCGGCGAAAGCGGAACAAGTCATACGGGAGAAAAGCATTATTACTACACATGTCTTTCGAGGAGAAGAGATAAGGCGCACTGCGAGTTGAAAAGCGTGTCAAAGCAGTATCTGGAAGATTTGGTTGTTAATACCACGTTTACCTTGCTGTCCGATGAAAACACGGTAAACGAAATTGCCCGTAAGCTATATGAAATACACGAGATGGAGAGCAAAGAAAACTCCACATTGAAACAGTTGGAGAAACAGCGAACGTCGGCACTGAATGCGTCAAGGAATTTAATATCTGCATTGGAGCAAGGTATTGTTACCGAGCAGACCAAGGAGCGGTTGAAAGAGTTGGAGATAGAGATATGTCAACTTGACAGTGACATCGACAAGGAGAAAAACAGGTGCTATACCTATTTGAGCGAGGAAGATATTGCAGAATACTTGCACACCGTAATATGCGGTGATACCAATGACATCAAGGTGCGGAAAACAATAATTAACACCTTTGTGCGAGAGATATTGCTGTACAATGACAGAGTGGTAATATCTTACAATTTCAGCGAGCTGACGGGCAAACACCGCATAGATCGAGAAGAGATGGAAGAAACGGAAAGGCAGGCAAACACTGCCTTTTCTTCTGCTCAAAGTTCGTACATTCTCCCTTGCCTTCCGCCATTAGCACCCAATTTGAACCCAAGCGGTTCAAGTCGGGTGCTTTTTCTATGTTCGGGGCTTTTTAACTCGTCAAGTTCCTCTTTGTCGAGTTTTATCTTTGTCGGCACATCGGGCGAAGTGTTGTAAAAGATATACACGCAGTCGTCAAAGAGGACGACACGATAGATGAACGAGTTGAAAAATTCGTTTTTCTCCTCATCGTTTTTGTATTTCTTCCTCGCAAAGTAAGTCAGGAACGCCTTTACAGTTTCGTATTCGAGCGGCTGAATTTGTCTTGCCTTTTCCAATGCGATCTTTTCTTCGAGAATGTCATTTTGCTGTTCCAATGCAAGCAGTCGTTCTTTCGTAGACTTTGTAACAACACCCTCGGAAATGGCGTTCAGAAAGCCGTTTATGGACTTTTGCACTTGCTGTTGCTCCTTTTCAAGCAGAGCGAGCGAGTCGGACTTTGTAATGTTGCTATTGAATTTCTCTACGACCGCCAAGGCGATTTTATCTATCACCTGCGGCTTCAAAACGTATTCTATCGTATTTTCAAAGACGAGGTTTTCGAGCTTCTCTTTTGTTATATTGCTCTTGTTGCATTGCTCCTTGTTCTTCTTTCGGTTAAAACACTTGTAGTAGTGATAGATTTTACCCGTATGACTTGTTCCGTCCTCGGCGGTCATGAGCGTGCCGCAGTATCCGCAGAAAAGTTTTCCGGATAAGACGTATTCGCTGTGTTCCTGTACGGTCTTTTGCTTGTGACGTTGATTGTCCATGATACGGTTGCAGGCTTCATAAGTATCCTTGTCCACGATAGCGGGAACGACGTTTTCATAGGTTTCGCCGTTGTTGACGACGATGCCCGCATACTTGCTGTTGCGGATGATTTTGGCGAACGAATTGACCGTAAATGTCGCTCCGCTCTTGTTGTGAATACCTTGTACATTCAGTCTGTCCACGATGCTTTTGGCTTTCTCTCCGCTCTTATAGCGGGCAAACATATCTCGCACAATCTCTGCTTCGATGGGATTGACCGACCAATGTTTATCCACAATGTCATAGCCGAATAAACAATTTCCGCCTATGAAATATCCCTTTGTAAGGCTCTCCTTAATGCCACGCTTGACCTTCTGAGAGAGTTCGGCGGAGTAGTATTCCGCCATACTTTCAAGTACGCCTTCAATCAAAATGCCGCTCGCATCCTCGGTAATGTTCTCTTTCGCAGAGAGGACTCTCACGCCGTTCTTTTTTAACTTTGCCTTATAGTTTGCGCTGTCGTAGCGGTTACGAGCAAAACGGTCTAACTGATAGACAAGGACGTAAGCAAACGTCTTTTTCTTGCTGTCGTCGATCATTTTCAGGAACTGCGGACGTTTGTCCGTAGTTCCCGTCAGTGCTCTGTCTATGTATTCGCCCACGACAGTCAAGTCTTGCCGTTTGGCGTAATCGTAACATTCGCGGAGTTGTCCCTCTATGGATTGCTCCGTCTGCGTGTGCGAGGAAAACCTTGCGTAAATAACAGTTCTCTTTTTCATTGTTTTCTCCTTTGCCCGAACACTTTGCTCGGCATAATATTGCTCATGTCGCCGCCGCTTTTCATATAGTCGAGCAGTATGTTTGCAAGTATCGTAGCACTTGCTTTTATCTTCTCATCGGGGAGATTAAGTTCCCCGCATTCAGTTTGTCTTGTCTGCAAATCTACCTTTGCACAGTTTTGTTTCAATTCTCCTTATTTTTCTATTTGTGCAGTTACGATGTTCTCTGGCTGAATGGATACAATGTTCTCTCTCCATATTCACAAAAATCCTCCTTTTTAGATTTTGTAAATTGTGGGTAGAAACAGTTTGTTCAACCGAACTCTATCCGTTTTGTCGGTGTAAAGTTATTTCTCGGACTTATCCGACTCAAATCCGAAGAAATCATCATAGCCGTCCATAATCTTTGCAAGAGATGTGTCATGTTCTGCTGCTTCGTCAAGCAAAGCCTTATAGCCGGCTTCAATTAGTTGTATCTTGGTGTACCCGTACTTTTTGAGAAAAGCGTTGATGTTCTCAGCCGTTTCCCTCGGTACGCTCGTTCCCCACGAAAGGCTCTTTGCCTTTCTCTCTGACTTGTGTTTCTCCTCATAACGCTTGTCTTTAATAGCTCTCGGTTTCTTTTCCATAACTATCTCCGTAAAATATATCAATCGTATTCATACGACACATACATTTTACACTATCTCAGCCGAAGAGTCAAGGGTTACAAGCAAAATGATGTCCGATTGAGAACACAAGGGAAGGCGGGTTTCCCGCTTGTCCAATGTTTGAAAGTTGAAATATACCACTCTCCTTATCCTGCCCCCTCAATTTCCCTAAAATCGTCCCACTTTTGCTTTCCGTTTGCTTGTCGCAGGATCGCTTTTGCGGTTGTCTTTTGCTTACATTTTTACGATGTGTTCATTATGTTTTACCTCCTTGATTTTTACTCGTTCGACGCTGTTTATCGACTGCGACGGAAGTCATAAGTTCTGCATTGGAATCACCTCCTCGATTGTTAATTGTCTTTTTGAGTGTTAGAGAAATAACTCCCTCTAATATCACAAGGACACTTTTCTCCCAAAGTTGACAGTCCGCGCACAAATTTTCCAAAAATTTTCTCCTTGCAATATAGATTTGAGAGCGACACTTTTATACCCCTTCACTTAAAAGGGCGATTTTTTAGCAAAATCGTACCCCCTAAATTGAAAATTTTTCGAAAAAATTTTCTTTGTCGGCTTTAAGTGCCACCGAGCCGAGCGCGCCATCTGCGATACCCCTTCACTTAAAGGGGCTTTTTAAAGGGGCTTTTTTCGGGCAAAACCGAAGGGTCTAAACGCAAAATTCTTCAAAATTTTTTCTGTCGCGCGATCGCAATTTGCTCCGTCGAAAACATCGCTGTTCAATACCCCCTCCAATAAGAAGAGCGATTTTGGGGCAAAACCGAAGGGTCTAAAATAAAAAAATTTTTTTGAAGCTCTGCAAAATCTGTGGCAAATTGACAAAAATGGGGAGGCAGGATAAGGAAAGTGCCACAACGCGCTTTCGACCCTCAACAAGCGGGAAACCCGCCTTAAAGGCAAGCGCAAGACTTTGCATAGAAAAATTTTATAATTACGCAAAAATTCTCAATAGTTACTTGACAACAGGCATGTTTTTTGCTATACTATAAAAAAATCGAAAAGAGGGCAAATATGGAGATCGCAAGAGATTTTTACCTACAAAAGCTCATCGATCATAAGCACAACGGGCTGGTCAAGATTGTCACGGGAGTTCGCCGTTGCGGTAAGTCACACCTGCTTTTTTCGCTGTTTTACAATCACCTTTTGCAAGCGGGCGTTTCCGCCAATCATATCATTCGCGTTTCGCTCGAAGATTACGGCAATAAAAACCTGCAAAATCCCGACGAACTCTATGCGTTTGTCAAGGCACAAATCAAGGACGACGCGCCGTACTATATTCTTTTGGACGAGATTCAACTTGTGCCGAATTTCGAGAGCGTCGTCAACGGGTTTCTGCACATTCCAAATGCGGACATTTACGTCACCGGGAGCAATTCCAGATTTTTGTCGAGCGACATCATCACGGAATTTCGCGGGCGCGGCGACGAGATCCGCGTCTTTCCGCTGAGCTTTTCGGAATTTTACTCTGCGCTCGAACCGAATACGCCGTTTAACAGGGCTTGGCTGCAATACGCGACCTACGGCGGAATGCCGCTTTGCCTCTCTATGAAATCAGAGGCGGATAAGGCGAAATATTTGCAAGACCTGTTCGCAACGACCTATCTTGCGGATATCATCAACCGCAACAACCTGCGCGGTAACGTCGAAATCAACGAACTCACCGATATTCTCGCCTCATCTATAGGTTCGCTCACAAACCCTTTGAAGCTGTCGAACACCTTCAATTCGCAAAAGAGCCTAAAACTCTCCGCGAACACGATTTCGGCGTATCTTGATTATCTGCAAGATGCATTCCTGATCGAACGCGCCGTCCGTTACGACATCAAGGGTAAAAAATACATCAACACGCCGTCCAAGTATTATTTTGTAGACATGGGACTTAGAAACGCTCGGCTTTCTTTCCGCCAACAGGAATATAACCACATCATGGAGAACGTGGTTTATAACGAGCTGACGTTACGCGGCTATTCCGTTGATGTGGGCGTGGTAGAAGCCAATCTGAAAGTAAACGGCGCATCACAGAGAAAGCAACTTGAAGTGGATTT
Organism: uncultured Oscillospiraceae bacterium; assembly: GCA_947627285.1. Lineage (GTDB taxonomy): Bacteria > Bacillota > Clostridia > Oscillospirales > Oscillospiraceae > RUG626. Next base: position 15,014 of record CANQVL010000044.1, on the reverse strand, counting down.
TGTCGCCAATATAGGTAGCCGCAGATACTACATTCAATGTGCTTATCGGATGCCAGATGAGGAGAAACGCAAGCAGGAGCAGGCTTCGCTTCTCGGCATCAACGACGCCTTCAAAAAAATTATCATCGTGGGCGACGAGGTGTTGACGGGTTATAACGAACAAGGGATTTTGGTTGTCTCTCTTTCGGATTTCCTTTTCGACCCCGAAAAAACATTGAATTGGTAAAGGAGAACTTAATATGCCTACATTGGAATGGATCGGGAAAGAAAAGGTTATCAATCATCATCAAGATGTGCCTTACAGGGTTCTCGATAAAAAATATACCTATAACGGGGACACTTCCGAGAATATGATCATTCACGGGGATAATCTCCTCGCGCTCAAATCTCTTTTGCCGAAATACGAGGGTAGAATAGACTGCATCTATATCGATCCGCCATACAATACGGGGGCAAAAGAGGGACAATGGGTTTATAGTGACAATGTAGATGATCCCCGCATAAAAAAGTGGCTCGGTGAAGTTGTCGGAGCGGAAGGTGAGGATCTATCCCGCCATGATAAATGGCTCTGCATGATGTATCCGAGGCTGAAATTATTATTCAAATTACTATCTGATGAGGGTGTTATTTTTATCAGTATAGATGATAACGAAATGGCATCACTTAAATTGGTGTGTGATGAAATCTTTGGGAAGAATATGGTTTGCACTTTGGTTTGGACAACAAAAGCAGAAGCCAAAGGGATACCCCCCGTTAAGATGTGCGTTACAAATCAAGAATATATTTTGGCATATTCTAAAACAAATAATTACAAATTTATTGGAGATTTACGCAATATCGAAGATGGTTTTAGAAACCCAGATAATGATCCCCGTGGTCCGTGGAAACGGCAATACTTGCAACGTTTTGGGCAAGGATTTTCCGAGAAAACAATCGTAAATCCCGAAAATGGGATGTCGTTTACATTTGAAACGCCATATACCGAAGAAAAAATGAAGCAATGGATTGAGGAAAAAATAATTATTTTCCCTGAGGATCCCGCAAAATATCCAGCACGAAAAGAATTCTTTTATCAATATGAAAATCCATATAAACCAATAGTGACAAGTTTGGGATTATATAATACAAAAGTAAACAGCGAAAAACTGAAAGCAATTTTTGACGGGAAAAAAGTTTTCGATTATAGCAAGCCCGTGGATTTAATATTTGATTTGTTAAAAAAGTCCACGCGGAATGACTTTTTGATTCTTGATTCTTTTGCAGGAAGTGGCACGACTGCGCACGCTGTACTCAATCTCAACAAGCAGGACGGCGGCAACCGCAAGTTTATTCTTGTCGAAATGATGGATTATGCGGAAACCATTACTGCAGAGCGCGTAAAGCGAGTTATTAAAGGTTACGGTGAAGGAGACCAAGCGGTCGAAGGAATAGGCGGCGATTTCAGTTATTATGAACTCGGGCTTCCGCTTTTTGACGAAACCAACAACTTAAATGAGGATGTCGATATCGAAGAAATTCGCAAGTATGTTTACTATATGGAAACGAAAGACGCGATTTCCGAGAATGATACCGATAACGAATTTTTCTTGGGGCAGCACAATGGAACAGCGTATTACTTTTATTATGACAGAGAAAATATCACTACGCTCAACCGAGAATTCCTATCAAGCATTCAGACGGAAGCGACCGATTATGTGATATATGCAGATGTGTGCGCCCTGCCAAAGGAAGTTTTGAAAGAACATGGGATCACTTTCAAAAAGATCCCCCGCGACATTTCGAGATTATAAGAGGTGAATTATGACGCCGAAAAGATTTCAACTTCAAGTTCTTGCCGATTTGGAACACTATTTAGAGTTGCTGAACACCACGAATAGCGTAATTCAAGCGTATAATCAATTTTGGGCAGAGAAGAATGTTCGCGTCGGCTTCGATGACATTCCGTGCTATCAAAACGAGATCGTCAACACGCCGCGTGTTTGCTTCAAAGTTCCAACGGGCGGCGGGAAAACATATATCGCCTGCAATTCTCTCAAAGTAATTTTCGATCATTTGCCGAGCCGCAAGGCGAGGATGGTCGTTTGGCTTGTCCCCTCGGAAGCGATCCTCACGCAGACGTTGAAAAGCCTCACCGATCCCACCCATCCCTATCACCAAAAATTGGAGGCGGACTTTAACGGGCGGTTTCAAGTATATAACAAGCAACAGGTTCTTGACGGACAACAATTTAATCCGACGACGGTCAATGAGCAACTTTCTGTCGTGGTTATGAGCTTCGATAGCTTTCGGATCAAAAATAAGGAAGGCAGAAAGGTGTATCAAGAGAACGGCAATTTGCAACAGTTCTCAAAGTATATTGCTAACCCCGAAACGCTTATCGACGGCGTGGATGAAACCGCGCTCATTCAAGTTCTCAATCAACTTTCGCCCGTTATCGTTGTGGACGAGAGCCATCACACTACGGGCGATTTGAGCGTGGAGATGCTGAAAAATCTCAATCCGAGCTTTATTCTTGATTTGACGGCAACGCCTCGGAAAAATGCGAACATCATTTCCTATGTGGACGCCGCGCAATTAAAGACCGAAAACATGGTAAAATTGCCCGTCATCGTCTATAACCGTCCCTCGAAAGAAGAAGTGATTGCCGACGCCCTTGATTTGAGGAATAAGCTCGAAGAACTTGCAAAGGCAAGAGAGGACAAGCGATATATCCGTCCGATCGTGCTGTTCCAAGCGCAACCCAAGCAAGCAGAAAATAAGGAAACTTTTGAGCGCTTAAAGCAGAGGCTCATTGATAGCGGGATTCCTAAGGACGAGATCGCAGTCAAAACTGCCGAAATCAACGAACTGAAAAATGTCAAACTTGACGATCCGAGTTGCAAGATACGATATATTATCACCGTCAATGCGTTGAAAGAGGGTTGGGACTGCCCGTTCGCTTATATTCTCGCCACTCTTGCCAATAAGACTTCGGCTGTGGATGTGGAACAAATTTTGGGGCGCGTTTTGCGCTTGCCCTATGCCGAACAGAACGAAAGCAAGTTTTTGAACCTATCCTATGTTCTTACTTGTTCGAACGATTTTCATGAAACGATAAAGAAAATCATCAAGGGCTTGAACGATGCAGGGTTTAGCGAAAAGGAATGTCGCGTTGCGGAAGAAAAGGTCGATGTGTCTCCCGTAACACCTACGTTTGTTCAAGGGGCTTTGCCGTTAGATACTCCGCAGGAGAGAGAAGAGGAATTTTTGCAGTTTAACGGCGACAGCATAAAAGATATTCTTGCGGGCAGGACAAGCGCGGGCGGCACATCGTCCCTTGACACCATGCTGATGAGTGCAGAAATGAACAGCGATGCCTATGAAACGACACTACAAGCGAATAACGAGCAACCTTTGGGGAATCTGCCTTTGGAGGTGAGAAGTAAAGTGCCTACATATCCGATTTATGAACAATTTAGGGAAGATGCGCTTGCGCTGAAAATACCGCAATTTTATATAGAAGCGGCACCCAGCATTTTCTCGTTACTGAATCCGAATGAGAAATCTCTTTTGACCAAAGAGGAATTGACGGATGGATTTACATTAAAGGACAAAGATGTCGGCATTGATTTTGGCGATGCGGGAGAGGCGGTGATTGCCGTGGACGTCCAAAAAGACGAGCGTCCGAAATATCGCCAATTATCGCGCGATGAAAGCGAGTATTTTAAAACCATGATGCAATCCCTTCCGCCGGAGGGGCGCGTTCGGAATTGCAAACTCTTGATCAAGCGGAGTTTGGAGAAATTCGATTGCATTAGCGGAAGCGATCTCTCTACCTATCTTGACCGTGTTATCGAAAATATGAACAGCGACGAACTTGCCGACATGGAAAAGAATATTTTCGGATATACGGAGAAAATCAAGGCAAAAATTGAAAAATTGCTTGCTGTGTATTGCAGACAGCGATTCGACCATTTGTTGGAAACAGGAAAAATCGAATGTCTCCCGTCTTTCCAACTCAAAAAGGAGATTGCACCCGGCAATACAATCGATATACTCTCGAAATCTCTCTATACTTCGGAACAGTCGATCAATGGCTTTGAATTGAAAGTTATTGAAAAAATTGCCGCGTTGCCTAACGTAAAATGGTGGCATCGCAATATGGATCGAATCGAATTTTGCATCAATGGCTTTCTCAATCACTACCCTGATTTTATCGTCATGATGAACAGCGGGAAAGTTGTTATGGTAGAAACGAAGGGCGCACACCTTGTTACAAATGATGATAGCAGAGAAAAAGCCGAAATCGGAAAGATTTGGCAGGCGCAAGCGGGAGCGCAATATCGCTATTATATGGTAAGCGAGCAAGCACTTGCGAACAACCCCGACGCAAAATCGTTGGATGAGTTTTTAAGGATCATGAAGGAGTTGTGAAGATATGCCAACTATTATCCATTCGCTCGAAGAAGCTTTGCGATACGATATATCTCAAGTTCAGATTGAAGACTATTGGAATCTTGGTGATGAACCAGAGCTTAAAATGCATAGCATACATGCTTATCCCGCAAAATTTCCTGCTTTTATTGCAAGCAAGGCAATTCATCTGGCTATTAAAGATGATATTCAGGTAAAAACAGTTTCCGACATTTTTTGTGGATGCGGCACTGTTGCGTTAGAAGCTAAAAGAAACAATGTTGACTTTTGGGGATGTGATATAAATCCTGTTGCGACTCTGATCACTAAAGCTAAAACATTTGCTTATGATTCAAAGAAATTAGAAAAATTTTATCGCTCTGTTCAAGACAACTATGCAAATGATGTTAAAGTGTACAAATATGATGAGGCAAATAATCGCATTAAATACTGGTTCAATTATGGACAGTTTCAAGATTTAAGCAAGCTCAAGAATGCGATATTGACTATTCCTCAGGGGAAATACCGCATTTGTTTTGAATGTTTGTTCTCGTCAATTCTGAAATCTACTTCTAGATGGCTTACCAAATCTATTAAACCGCAGGTTGATCCGAACAAGCAAATAGCAAATGTGTGGGATCTCTTTGAGCGTCAATATAAAAAATTAATTAAGGCGCTTGACGAATTGCCCACTAGTACATCTAAAATAGAAATTGTAACATGTAGCATATTGACAAAACGTAGTTTGCCAAAAATTGATTTGATTATCACTAGCCCGCCTTATGTGACTTCATATGAATATGCTGATCTGCATCAACTCTCATCGTTATGGCTGGGGTTCGCCGAGGATTATAAGGCTTTAAGAGAAGGAACTGTGGGGAGCGCGTATAATAGTGAATCTTTCAGGTATGATATGTTGGAGTTGAATCGGACAGCACAGGATATCATCTCGGCATTGAAGGAGAACGATAAAATTGCAAAAGCAAAAATAAGATCTATTGCAAGGTATTATATTGATATGCAAAAGGCATCGGATCAATGTTATAGAATGCTGAATGATGGAGGCATGGCGTTGTTTGTGATAGGAGATACAGAATATAAGGGGACACAGATACATAATTCAAAACAATTAGTTGAATCACTGATCATAAGCGGATTCCAAGAGGTTTCTGTTTCCAAGAGAAAGATTATAAATAAGATTCTTTCTCCATATAGGGACGAAAATGGGAAGTTCACAAACAATAAAAATGACCGTGAGATATATCACGAAGAATTTGTAATAATCGGGAGGAAATAATTATGGAAATAAGAATAGAACCTTATGCTAGGTTGTTGACCATGCTAAGCGAGCAACTCATAAAAAATGAGGTTGTGGCATTGTCGGAAATTGTGAAAAACTCCTACGATGCTGATTCGACATGGGTAAAAATAACTTTTGAAAATTTCACAAAAACGTATAAAGTGCAAAAAAATTCACGAATTGTCATAGAAGATTGCGGAATGGGAATGACGGAAGAAATTTTGCGGCACGACTTTATAAATCCCGCTTCAGCTCACAAGAAAATAAAAAAAGAACGCGGAGAAATGTCACCAAAAGGAAGAATCTTGCAAGGAGAAAAAGGTATAGGGCGTTTCTCACTTTTTAAACTAGGAAAAACAGTAACTGTTTTTACTAAAACAGAAGAAGATATTTATGCTAGAAAACTGGTTGCCGATTTTTCAGATTATAACGATGAATTTATAAATTCTGATAATAGTTTAGTAATGCTTTCAGAGTTAAAAATGGACTTTACGCCACAAGTTGATTACGATTTTCATTCCGATATATTACTTTCAACAGGCTACACAAAACGTCAAAACCACGGGACAGTTATTATAGTAGAAAATTTAAATGATAATTGGGGTAAAGGAAAAATAGAAAAACTTCAGGAAGAACTGTTTAGTTTGATCGGAAGAGATAATGATGATTTTTCAATTTATATTTTTAGAGATAATGCGTTACTTCCCTCGTTAGTATTATCCGAAGATACTAGGCTTAATAATATCATAGACCAAAAAGCTGTTTATAAAATTGAAGGGAGTTACTATGAAAAAGATTCAACCTTTAAATTTAAAATAAATAATATAGAAAAAACCATATCTATTTGGGATAAACAAATTAGTGGGCTGACCATATTTAAAAGCTATTTAGAGGACAAAAAAGCATATATGGACCAAGAAATTTTATCGAATCTAAATTTCAAAACCGAGTGCGGTAATTTTTCGTTCAAATTTTTTATTTTTGACTTAGATCCTCAATGCAGGGATAAATTTCGGTTGGTTGATGAAGATAAAAAAATAGTCAGGAAAAATCGCGTGTATCTTTATAGAGATGGAATCAGAGTGTTCCCCTATGGGAGTGTTAAGGATGATTGGCTACAGGTTGATACTATTCGTGGTACACAAAAAGCCAGCGCAATGTTCAGCAATGATCAACTAGTTGGTTACATCAATATATCATATAAAGACAATCCTAATTTGAAAGACAAAACAAACCGCGAGGGTTTAATGGAAGTAGGTAGCGCGTATTTGGACTTTGTAGCTATGATACAATGTTTTTTACAGCATATAAAAACTTATTATTATGACATGGATTATAGAAGCCAAAAACAAGCAATCAAATCTTTTAACAAAAACGATGAAATAGCTCTAAAAGATAGTTTTTCTCATATAATACAAGACATTCAAGACGAAAAAACTAAAAAGAAAATTATAGCCATTCAAAAAGAAGTAGAACGCCAAAACGCTTATCAATTGAGTCGAATAAAAGTCGTAGAAGATTTGGCTGGCATTGGATTATCAATACAAGCGACTCACCACGACTTAAATAACTTTATTAGAAAATGCTATAATATTATTGATGATTATAGCAAAGCATTAAATATGGAAACAGCCACAAAAACAGACAAGGAGATTGTAATTGAAAAATTAGAGCGTTTGCGCGGTTTAATATCAGCAATGGATGATTTTTTAGTTAATATGAAGAGCCTTTTTGCATCCACACAGAGAAAAGCAAAACAATTAAGAGCGTCTGAGATTTTAGATAAAGTGCTAGGGTATTATAAAAGCTTATTTAAAACAAAAAATATCGAATTTGAAGTCAAATATATTGGCGAAAACCCTTTAGTCGTATCTATGCCGGAAGCCCTATTAATGACAATATTCATAAATATCTTGGATAATGCAATTTATTGGTTGGAAAACGAAAATATTCAGAAGAAATTAATTCGCATGACTATTAATAGTGATGAACAGTATATCGTAATTTCTGATAATGGTCCAGGAATATTCCCTGAAGAAAATGAAAAAATTTTTGAAGCATTCTTTACGGGTAAGGGATTGGAAGGAAGAGGTTTGGGACTTTATATATGCAGACAATTCATGGAACGTTACGATTATAAAATAAAATCAATCACAAATTCGCATGAATGCTTATCTGGCGCAAACTTTTTACTTGACTTTAATAAGGAGTAAATTATGGAGAACGTAAGAACCATGTTTAAGGGCGATATTGTCATTATAGATGACGAAGTGAATGATGCGAGTACTGATATCTATAAAATAAAACAATATCTAATAGAAAATCATTTTCAAACCCGATCCTATGAGTCGATTCCTCTTGTGGAAGAAGTGAGAGGACTAGACATAGCTTTTATCATTTGCGACTGGAGATTTAAGGATGGAGATGATGATCTTAATGCGGAACAAATCATTTCATTTTTGAATGAAGTAACATATAATCGGTTAATTCCTATATTCATTTGCACTTCACTAGATAAGCAGTTTGTTAAAAATTATCTTATAGAAGGTTGTAAAAAATTTAAAGATAATTATGCTTCTTGTATATTTGTCGTGAACAAAAATGAAATACAAAATGAAAAAATATTCGATATTATTGATCAATGGATTTCCAATAATCCTTCAATAAAGACTATGAAAGCTTGGGAAAAAGCAATTGAGCGCGCTAAAGAAAAATTATTTAGCGACTTGTATGATGAATCAGAATATTGGCCGTTAGTATTATATGATAGCTTTGAAGCGGATGGCGAAGACCCGAATGAAGAATTGGGGCAATTTTTATCTCGCAATTTAATCGCAAGATCAAGTGGTTCTTTTGAGTTTGAAAAATTCAAATATGGAAAACTCGGGAGCATTGATATTATTGGGGTTTTGGACGGCGAAAGAACATTTTATTATCAAGATGAAAATATTAATGATGCAACTTTGTTACATACGGGCGACATATTTGAATCATCGGGAAAATTATATATCAACATAAAAAGACAATGTGACCTAATGAGAGGAAATAAAGATGTTTATTTGCTTACTTTGGAATCCGCGGGCAGAATGGGAGATGCTCCTGTTCGATTAACAGATGACAAACAATCTTTGTGTATTTTAGGAAAAGAACACAACATAGCAAATAAGAAACTGGAAAACATTAACGAAGCTTTAAATAATGCTTTTGTCAAGACGAATGCGCTCCATCAAGGGAAATTCCTGGAAAAAAATTATGAGGTAATTATCCCATGTATTTATCATTTAGAAGTTTGTAGGATTAACCTGCGCTCTTTAAAAGTTATCACTGTTGATACTTTGAAAACCGATTATAAACGACGAGCTAGGTTATTGGAACCTTATATAAATATTGTTACAGAAAAATTTGCCAATTATGTGTCATCTAAGGGCACAATGCGCACACCAGAAACACTATTAACTCATCAATTTATTATCTGCGACATTGACGAAGAATAATAAATGGTTTATGATATTAGAATTATTATTCCGAAATGCTTTTGCTTTATAAAAAGTTCAAATTCGGATGCCGACGTGCTGCCAAGACAGAATAATACGAACCCGACAGATACTGTTGGGTTCGTATTGTTTTATGCCAACTATTGGTTTTGGGTTGTTTTTTTCAAAAGCAAATAATCGCAGTAAGATTCGGGATTACTATTGTAATCTATTCAAAAATCTTTCCAACATATTTTCCCATTTGTTTCAGATGGATACAATTTCTTGTTGTTTAACTAAGTATTCGGCTTTATTGATTTTGCAAAATCGCTACATTTTTCACGCATTACTTCCATTTATTAATAATCTTAAGGTTTTATAAACGATACTTGCAGGTACGCTAAGTTCATCAATTTTCTTGCCGAATTCATGTTCGGCGATATTTTTGAATGCCAAATTAGATAATCTATCAATTAAGTAATAAGCATTATTTTTTTATTTTCAAAACTTCTGGCTTATTTGTCGTTTTTTCTATATAAGGGATCCCTTCAAAATCGGTATCATTGTGTATTTTATTTGTCAATTGTTTTATATGCTGAAAGTCGTTTGAATTAATAGCATTTCGCAATTGACTTATTTTTATAGCTATTTTTATCATTTTCGAATCGAACTTATATTCTTCTATTAAAGAGAAAAACTTGCCTAAATTATCTTGCGGCATAGGTGCGGCCATGGTATAATGTAATAAACTTTGAAATGCAAATTATATAGGATATATTATGAACAGATGTTTATATAATGCCAGTTTTAGCGATTTTATCAAGACGGATAATAGAACAATTCTAGGAGTGCTGTGCGAAAATTATCATGGAGAAGCGCTTACCACAACACGCGAAGCATGGGGCACCGAGATATCCTTCATGAAAAGCGCCTTGTCCTCTCTACCGGGCCTGAACGGGCAAATTGTTTTTGAATATGATATTCCTCGACTCGGCAAGCGAATTGATGTTGTTCTGCTGCTCAAAGGTATAATTTTTTGTTTGGAATTTAAGGTTGGCGAAACAAAAATTTTAGAAAGCGACATTGACCAGGTGCTCGATTATGCGTTAGATTTAAAAAATTTTCACAAGTACAGTCGTGACCATATAATAGCCCCGATTCTCGTTGCAACGGAATATCAAAACGCTGCATTTCAATCGAAGATGTCGATATACAAGGATCGAATTTTAAGTCCTTTGGTCTGTGGCAGAAAAGGATTTGCATCCTTGATAAATGCAATTATAAACAGGTTTTCCAATGAGTTGTCAATAGATCCCAATTGGATTATTAGTCCATACGCTCCTACTCCAACTATTATCGAGGCGGCAAGATCGCTGTATGAAAGCCATAGTGTGGAGAATATAACCAGACATGAGGCCGACAAAGTTTCAACGGACAGAACAATAGCATACATACTTGAAGTAATTCAAAAAAGCAAGGCAAATCGCAAAAAAAGTATATGTTTTGTTACAGGTGTGCCGGGGGCAGGAAAAACACTGGTGGGGCTTGACGTTGCTATCAAACAGACTTATCAGGGCGGTGATGAACCAGTCGAAGACGAAGGCGCCGTTTACCTATCTGGCAACGGGCCGCTGGTGGCAGTGCTAACGGAAGCGCTTTCTCAAGATAATTATAAAAAGTGTCTGAGAAAGGGGCAAAAAAAGAAATTAAGTGATTCTCGTAGAGAGGTGGCAAAATCTATTCAAATGATTCACCGCTATCGTGATAATATGCTGGCGAAAATCAAAAATCCGGTGGAAAATGGAGTTCTTGAAATAGACCCGAAGAAGGCTGTAAAAGTCGAAAAAGCCGGTTTCGGCGAGGTCGAACATGTGGCAATTTTTGACGAAGCACAGCGTTCGTGGACCCATAAAAGGCTTGCCGACTATTTGAAGCGTGGCGGCACATATGGGAACAAACTCAAAGTTCCAAATTTTCCCGTGTCGGAAGCAGCGTTTTTGATCTGGTCGCTTGATCAGCGGGAAGATTGGGCGACAATTGTTTGTCTCGTCGGCGGAGGTCAGGAGATCAACACCGGAGAGGCAGGAATATCCGAATGGATTAAGGCCCTGAATGAAACATTTACTGCTTGGGATATTTATATTTCACCAAAATTGGCCGAGCCTGAGTACGCAGAGGGCAGGGTTAACGAGCTGTTAAAAGATAATCCACGTGTAACATATTCAGACGATTTGCATTTGGGTGTCTCTCTGCGTTCCTATCGTGCAGAAAAATTGTCCGCCTTTGTGCATGCGGTTTTGTCGTTTGATAAACGTGAGGCGATTGCGCTATACAATGAGATCAAAGATAAATATCCCATTTTGTTAACAAGGGATTTGTCAAAAGCGAAAGCCTGGTTACATCGTAAAGTACGTGGAAGCGAAAGGACAGGTGTTTTGCTGACAAAAGAATCGGCACGATTTAAGCCATTGGGAATACACGTTTTGCCCTCGGGTGACGAGAATGCTGTTCATTGGTTTTTAGAGGACAAATCTGACGTTCGCTCGTCAAATTTTCTTGAAGATGCCGCGACGGAGATCCAGGTACAAGGACTCGAACTTGACTATACCTGTGTGCTTTGGGACGCAGATATGCGGTGTACAAATGGTGCATGGCGTTTCTACACATTTAACGGTCAAACAAAATGGATAGAACAGATGGCAACTACCGAAAACAAGCAAGAGCTAATGAAGTATATGCTAAATGCATATCGCGTTTTATTGACTCGTGCAAGAGCGGGCATGGTGATTTGTGTGCCCGAAGGAAATGCCAACAAAACAGCTAGTGGTTTTTGGGAGGACAGCACTCGCTTGCCTGAATATTACGACGGCACCTATCAATATTTAAAGAGCATAGGCATAGAAGAAATATAAATCACGTGCGCAATAGTGTAGAATTGAAGAGCTTATATTAAGGAAATAAGGTGTTATGTCAAATAAAGAAATTACTGTCAAAGGTTTGGATGTCAAATACAAGAAAATAGACAAAGAAGATTACATATCTCTCACAGATTTGGCGCGTTACGCAAATCCGACCGAACCGAAAGTTCCGATTGCCACATGGATGCGTAGCAAAGACGTCATATCCTATCTTGGGCTGTGGGAGACGTTGCACAACCCCGATTTCAAAGGGCACGAATTCGAGACCTTTGAGAATGCGGCAGGCAGACACAGTTTCTACCTTTCACCGCAAAAATGGATAGAAGCCACCAATGCAATTGGCATAGTGTCCAAGTCGGGAAATAATGGCGGAACGTTCGCGCATAGGGACATCGCCTTTGAGTTTGCAAGTTGGCTGAGTCCTGAATTCAAGTTGTATTTAGTCACGGAGTTTCAGCGACTCAAAGCGCAAGAACAGCAAGCTCTCGAATGGTCTGCTAAGCGCGAACTTGCTAAAGTCAACTATCGCATACACATGGACGCTATCAAAGAGAATATCGTCCCTACCCTTACTGAGGAACAACTCAAATACGTCTATGCCGACGAAGCTGATCTACTCAATGTTGCCCTGTTCGGAAAGACCGCCGCTCAGTGGCGCAAAGAAAATCCGACTTTGAAGGGCAATATCCGCGATTATGCCACTATCGAGCAACTGCTTGTAATTGCCAATATGGAAAGCTACAATGCTATATTAATTGAGCAAGGCGTTCCACAAACAGAGCGTCTGCAACGTCTTAATGATATGGCGCGCTCTCAACTGCGTGTACTGCAACAAAGCAATTCTCGCCTACTTACGGATGGGAGAAATGACAAATAAAAAACCTAATTTAAGGAAGCAACTCCTATGTAATATGAGGTATAGTGAAAGTTAATGGAGGAACACATGAACAAACAGCTAATAAATTCAACATATAACAATTTTGCTAATATGAACCTCAATATGCCTATATGTCCAGCCCATGTAACTATGGTCAAGAACGATTTAATTAAAATATCTAAGGATATTGAAACCTCAGAAAAGTTCTTTTCGAATGAATTACTTAGATTGAAAGATAGGTTGTTTGGGAATGGCGGCTTTATAATTCCAACCATAATGGGTGAAGTTGTTGCTATATTAAAGTATCTTGTTGATAAATGCAATAATCCTCAAGAGGATATGTGGTCAAGCATACATCCGCAAATTGAACGAGTATCAAAACAACTATTTTTAGACGGGCATTTTTCTAACGCTGCCGAAGATGCCTTTATAGAAATAAATGATCGCGTAAAAAAGTTATTTCATAAACTTGAACCAAGTATGGTTGCTATTCCTGATGGATGTGATGTAATGAATAAAGTTTTTGCCACTGGCGACAAAGCTATGATTGAGGTGTGTGATCGCTCAACTCAAACAGGGGTCAATATACATGAAGGAACAAGATTTATGCTTGCGGGTGCAATGTCCGCTTTGCGCAACCCTAAAGCACATTCATATTCTGTTGTAATAACAAAAGAAGAGTGCATTCGAAGGCTTATGTTTGCCAGTATGTTAATGTACAAAATTGATGAGGCAGTTACTTATTCGAGGATTGCCGAATAGCGTAGACACATCAATTATAAACAATTATTTTAGATGGACATTTTTTTGTGTCTTGCTATACTGTAAAACATATACAGATTTTGTCTGTTAACGCAAACAGTTCAAATTCGCGTGCCGACGTGCCGCCAAGACAGAATGATACGAACCCGACAAGTGCTGTCGGGCTCGTATTATTTTATGCCAACGATTGGTTTGGGGTTATGTTTTTTAGTGTAATTAGAAATAAGTAAATAAAAGTATTGTATTTCACTCGTGAAAAATGGTATAATAACTGCAAGTAATTCAATTACAAGGAATGCGAGAAAAATGACCCGTATAAATGATTTAATACAACAACTACACGGACTAATCCGAAAAGTACCTGATGTCTTTTTTGATACGCCCGAATACGTTATGTTTAAGATAAATTTAGAAAATTTCGTTTATGAAAATCACTGCAACAACACTCACATGTGGAGAAATATATCTCAAACTCTAATATATAGATCCAATCAATATTTGTCGCAAAAAGAGGCTGATTTCATTCTAGTAAACTTGGAGAATCTAAAACGTTACATTTTGGTAAAAGAAAACGACCCTCTCTTATCTTTTCTTCATCCAAAAATAGCACGAGTGTCTCAAAAACTATATTTAGAAGAGAATTATGCAAATGCAGTGGAGGATGCTTATAAGGAAATTGCCAATAGAGTGAGGATGTTGTTCAAAAAAATAAAAAACGATGAACCGCCCTAAAGCGACTCTTCTTTAATGACAACAGTGTTTAGCGATAACAACCCCCTGATTGAGTTTTGTGACAGATCTACTACCACAGGAGAAAATATCCAAAAAGGCTATATGTTGATATTACAAGGAGTGATGTCGGCTTTGCGTAATACCCAAACTCATGCAAACAATAAAATAACAAAAGAAGAATGTCGCGATCAATTAATTATGGCAAGCCATTTAATGCATAAAATTGATGAGGCAATAGTATACTCCCACATAGAGGAATAGTATAGCGATTCATTCCTCCGTTTATTTGCCTTTCGGTAGTTGGTTGTAGCACGGCTCTCGTAGGCGTCAATGGGAGAAAAATTTGCGTATAATTCGTAAACAGTAAAGTGTCGGGCAGTAATATGCTGTTCGGCACTTTTGTTATGCAAATTCTTCTTGGCTCATTCTTCGCCGTTGACGTCTGCAACGAGATATGCAAGAAAACAACTTACACCGAGCTGCCTCCTCCCGTCCTTGCCGAAAGGCAAATATCTTGACGGAGGAATAGAAAATGACAAGAATCGATGAAAGACAAGTAA
>CANQVL010000043.1 GCA_947627285.1 uncultured Oscillospiraceae bacterium | reverse complement strand
AGCTGCTGACGCGTCCCGCCGCCCGCGGTCTCCGTCAGCATGGCAAGGCCGATATACACGTCCATGGGCGAGCATACAACGTTCTCCCCGTTCCCTCCCGAGAGGAAGGCGGGGATGACCGCCTCCAGATAGGGCCGGAAGGCCTCCCGCTCCTCACTGTAAAGCCTGAGCTCCGACCTTTGCTCCTCCCACTCGTCGCAGCTCCTTTTGGAATACTGCACCCGCTCCGGGTAGGCGGGCTTGGCGAGCCTCGTCACCCCCGCCGGGACGCGCAAAAGGTCGTCCGGAGTGAGGCCGCTCCGATACCGCCGCCAGGCGGCAAAGCCGCCGATGCCCACCGCCAGCGCCAGGACCGCCGCCAGGAGACGCGTGGACCGGCGGCGCTTCAGGGAGCCGCCCCGCCTCCGCCCGGGCGTCAGCGTCCCAGACGCCTCTATGTGCCGCTCGTCTATCTCGCCCAGGGCGTCCACTAAATCATCCTTATTCATAACCAATCCTCCTTTTCCAAAAAGGTCCGCAGCTTCGTCCTGGTCCGGCGGAGGGACTGCTTGACGGCGCCCTCGCTGGTCCCGGCGTCCCGGGCGATGCCGGCTAAGCTCTCAAAGCCGAAATACCGCCGGAGGAAGACGCTCCGCTCCCGCGCCGGAAGCCCGTCCAGGAACCGGTCCAGCGCCCTGCCCAGCTCCGCCGCCTCCACCGCTGCCGCCGTGTCGTCGGGGGAGGGCAGGACCTCCGCCAGCTCGTCGACGGCGGCCTCCGCCTCACCGCCGCCCCGCTTTTGGGCAAGGCGGGCGCGCAGGCGGGTGAGGCTCAGCCTGCGGGTGAGCTTGGCAAGGTACGCCCCCAGCATTGAGGGCCGGTGCTCCGGTATGGAGCCCCAGGCGGCAAGGTATGTGTCGTTGACGCACTCCTCCGCGTCCCGCTCGTCGCCCAAAATGTTGGCGGACAGCCGTTTCAGCGGCCGCCCATACTTTTCCGCCGTCTCGTGGACGGCCCTCTGGTCGCGCGCCCAGTAAAGCCCCACGATCTCGGGATCCTCCATGCGTCTCACCTCCTCACCCCTAAACTCGCGAAAAAAGGCCGCCGGTTACGGTCATATCACAAAAATACCACAGTTTTTTTACCGGCGCAAGGGCGGGAACGCGGCACTTCGTCTATTATTTGCAAGATTTCATAAATGAAAATTCATTTTTATGTGGATTGCCCATTGACAACGACGGTTTAAAACGTTAAAATTAATCCCGTAAACGGCAAGGGCGTCGCGGGCTTTTGTCCGCGCACGCGCACTGCCGTTCATTTTTATGTTGAAAAACTTATTTTTGGAGGTTTCATATATGAAGAACGCCTATTTGCTGTCCGTCCTTGAGACTGTCAAAAAGCGCAACCCCGCGGAGCCCGAGTTCATCCAGGCCGTCACTGAGGTGCTGGAGTCCCTGGAGCCCGTCATCGACAAGCGCCCCGACCTTGTTGAGGCAAACGTGGTGGAGCGCCTTGTGGAGCCTGACCGTCAGATCATCTTCCGCGTCCCCTGGGTGGACGACCAGGGCAAGATCCAGGTCAACCGGGGCTACCGCATCCAGTTCAACGACGCCATAGGTCCCTACAAGGGCGGCATCCGCCTTCACCCCTCCGTCTACATCGGGATCATCAAGTTCCTGGGCTTTGAGCAGATATTCAAGAACAGCCTGACCACCCTGCCCATGGGCGGCGCAAAGGGCGGCTCGGACTTTGACCCCAAGGGCAAGTCAGACAACGAGGTCATGCGCTTCTGCCAGAGCTTCATAAACGAGCTCTACCGGCACATCGGCAAGGACATCGACGTCCCTGCCGGCGACATCGGCACCGGCGCGCGGGAGATCGGCTATATGTTCGGTCAGTACAAGAAGCTCACCGGCGAGTGGTCCGGAATCCTCACCGGAAAGGGGATCCCCTACGGCGGCTCCCTCGCCCGCACCGAGGCCACCGGCTACGGCCTTTGCTACTTCACCGACGAGATGCTCCGTGCCAACGGCAAGTCCTTCGAGGGACAGACCGTGGTCATCTCCGGCTCCGGCAACGTGGCGATCTACGCCCTCCAGAAGGCGACCCAGCTGGGCGCGAAGGTGGTCGCCATGTCCGACTCCAACGGCTACATCTATGACCCCAACGGCGTTGACTTCGCCGCCGTCAAGCAGCTCAAGGAGGTGGAGCGCAAGCGCATAAAGGAGTACGTCGCCGCCCATCCCGGCAGTGAGTACCACGAGGGCTGCTCCGGCATCTGGACCATCCCCTGCGACATCGCCCTGCCCTGCGCCACCCAGAACGAGATCGACGAGGCCAGCGCCAAGGTCCTCGCGAAGAACGGCTGCTATTGCGTCTCCGAGGGCGCCAATATGCCCTCCACACCCGAGGCGATAAACGTGTACTTCGCCAACAACATGCTCTACGGTCCCGCCAAGGCCGCAAACGCCGGCGGCGTCGCCACCTCCGGTCTTGAGATGTGCCAGAACAGCGCGCGTCTGAGCTGGACCTTTGAGGAGGTCGACGGCAAGCTCCACGACATCATGCGCAACATCTTCGCCGCCTGCGACAGCGCCGCGAAGGAGTACGGTATGCCCGGCAACTACATGGCAGGCGCCAACATCGCCGGCTTCCTCAAGGTAGCCGAGGCGATGAAGGCACAGGGCTGTGTTTAAAAAATAAAGGGGGCTTTGCCCCCTTTATTTTTTAAGGGGAACGTTCAGAAAAATCCCTTGAATTCTGCGGAATTCAAGGGATTTTTCCTGCCGTTTTGCTGCGCGCACGCCCCGTAGGGGCGCACGCTTGCAAAACAAAAGGTGATTTTTCCGACGTACATGCCGCCGGAAAAATGTTTGAATTGGGGAGATGGACGCGGGGGGGGGAGAAGCGCCGGAGGCTTGCGCGAATTTGGAGACAATGCGCGGCGATGTTGAGGGGGGCGATGGCTTGCCAACACTGTTTAACTGTGTTAAAATAACGTTGACTGTAAAAAAGGGGGGCTTGGTGTGGCGGCAAGTGTTATTGGAATACTCGCCCATGTGGACGCGGGGAAGACCACGCTCTCTGAGGCGCTTCTTTACTGCGCCGGCGACATCCGAAAGCTTGGAAGGGTCGACCACGGGGACGCGTTTCTTGATAACTTCGCCTTGGAGCGCAAGCGGGGCATTACCATATTTTCCAAGGAGGCGCGGCTGACGCTGGAGGGCAGGACCGCCACGCTCCTCGATACGCCGGGCCACGTGGATTTCTCCGCCGAGACGGAGCGGACGCTGGACGTGCTGGACTGCGCCATACTTGTCGTCTCCGCGCCGGAGGGGGTGCAGAGCCACACCCGCACGCTCTGGCGGCTCCTGCGGGCGCGGGAGATACCAACGGTTTTGTTTATCAACAAGATGGACCTCCCCGGCGCGGACCGGGAGGGGATACTATCAGCCCTTGGTGAATCCTTGGGGGACGGCTTCTTTGACCCCGGGGACTTTGACTCCGAGGCGCTGGCGCTGTGCGACGAGGAGCTTCTGGAGGAGCACCTGGAGCGCGGGGATCTCTCGAAGGAGGCTGTTGACAGGGCTTTTGAGCGGGGGAACGTATACCCCTGCTTCTTCGGAGCGGCGCTGAGGCTTGAGGGGGTGGAGGAGCTCCTGGCGGGGCTTGGGCGTTTCTCGCCGGTGTGCCGGGAGAAGGGGAGCTTCGCCGCCAGGGTATTCAAAATATCCCGGGACCCGGAGGGCAAGCGGCTCACCCACATGAAGATAACCGGCGGCGCGCTGAGGGTCCGTGACACGGTTTCGGGACCGGACTGGGAGGAGAAGGCGACGCAGCTGCGGGTATACTCCGGCGCGAAATATACCCCCGTGGAGGAGGCTTTGCCGGGGGACATCGTGGCTGTCACGGGGCTCTCCGCCACCTTCGCGGGGCAGGGTCTGGGAGCCGAGGGGGACGGCAGGGCGCCGGCGCTGGAGCCGGTGCTGAACTACGCCGTGTACCTTCCCTCCGGCTGTGACCTGCACAGGACCCTGGCGCAGCTCCGGGAGCTGGAGGAGGAACCGGAGCTGAAGCTGGTGTGGGAGCCGAGGAGTCAGAGCCTCCACGCCCAGATAATGGGGCAGGTCCAGCTTGAGGTCCTGCGACAGCTCGTTTTGGACAGGTTCGGACTTGAGATCTCCTTCGGTCCCGGCGGGATAATCTACCGGGAGACCATAGCAAACCGGGTGGAGGGCGTGGGGCACTATGAGCCCCTGCGCCACTACGCGGAGGTCCACCTGATATTGGAGCCGGGGGAGAGGGGGAGCGGCGTTGAGATCGCCGCCAACGTCCCCGAGGACACGCTTGCCGGCAGCTGGCAGAGGCTCATCTTGACGCACCTGCACGAAAAACAGCACCTGGGCGTGCTCACGGGCTCGCCTGTCACAGACATAAAAATAACCCTCACCGCCGGCAGAGCGCATTTGAAGCACACCGAGGGCGGCGACTTCCGGGAGGCGACCTACCGGGCGGTGCGCCAGGGGCTGATGCAGGCGCAAAGCGTCCTCTTGGAGCCCTGGTACGACTTTCGCATCGAGGTGCCCGCCGCCAACGTGGGAAGGGTGATGACGGACCTTCAGCGCATGGGCGCTCAGTTCGCGCAGGGGGAGGGCGTGGGCTCGGACCCGGTGCTCACGGGCTCGGGACCCGTCTCCAAGCTGCGCGAGTACCCCTCCGAGATAGCCGCCTTCACCCGCGGACAGGGGCGCGTGAGCTTCGTATTCCACGGCTACGAGCCCTGCGCGGAGCAGGAGGCGGTGGTGGAGGCGATAGGCTACGACCCGGAGGCGGATATGGACAACTCGCCCCACAGCGTATTCTGCTCCCACGGCGCGGGAGTCGTGGTGCCCTGGTATGAGGTGAAGGGGCGTATGCACCTGGAGAGCACCCTGGAGCCGCCCAAGCCGCCCGATCCCATAAGGGAGGCGGCGGCAAGATATGTGAAGCTCGCCGCCACGGACAAGGAGCTCATGGCGATATTCGAGCGCACCTACGGGAGAATAGACCGGGGCGAGGAGGCCATGCGCCCCGCGCCAAAGGAGCCCGAATCACGCCCAAAGGAGCCGAAGCGCGCCAAAATGCCCCAGAAGGACGGGCTGGAATTTGTGCTCGTGGACGGCTACAACATAATCTTCGCCTGGGAGGACCTTAAAAGGCTCGCCGCCCAGAGCCTTGACGCCGCCAGGGAGAGGCTCATAGAGCGGCTGAGGAATTACCAGGGCTTCCGCCAGTGCGCCGTCATAGTCGTTTTTGACGCCTACAAGGTCAAAAACAACCCCGGCAAGGTGGAGCACCTGGGGGGCGTGTCCGTGGTGTACACAAAGGAGGCGGAGACAGCCGATATGTACATCGAGCGCGCCACCTACGACCTTTCAAAGCGCCACCACGTCCGCGTCGCCACCTCCGACGGAATGGAGCAGATGATAATCCTCGGCAACGGCGCCCTCCGCGTCCCCGCCTCCGCCTTTGAAGCGGAGGTAAAGGAGGTGGAGAAGGCGATCGGCGATTATCTGAGGGAGTACAACATATCAAAATAGACCGCGGGCAGGCTTGATTAAGCGGAATATTCGGAAAATCCGCTTTTTAGAGAAACTGATATGGGAAAAATTGTTATCAAGAAGATGGAAAGCGAAGACGAAATCAACGGAAAAGGATATGTTCACTACAAATCCTGGCATGAGACATATACGGGTTTGATTGACGCGGATTATCTTGAGAGGCAAACGCTTGAAAAATGTATAGCGACAGCGCACAAGAGGTCTTTGCCATCTATGTCCTTGCGGAATATCACGGACAAAGGGTCGGCTGCGAGCTGATGAAAGCGGCAGTTGAAAAACTCTCCGCGTATAAAAAGATCGCCGTTTGGGTGCTGAAGGGGAACGAAAGAGCCATTCGGTTCTACGAAAGGTTTGGCTTCCGTTTTGACGGGACAGAAGCGCAAATCATGCTCGGCACACCGAATACGGAGCTGAGAATGGTTTTGGAGAGAGATTGTTAAATCGGCAATTTAATATTGCCGAGGGCGATCATGGAACGGAAATCGAGATTTGGAGGAAAAATGGTCATCAAAGAAGCCGCTTTGACGGAGGAATTGCTGGGACAGTTGATTTGTCTTTCTGAAGCGTGGGAAAAGGAAGGCTGCTGTCACGGATACATAAAGAACACGCCCGGGGACATTAAAGGGAACCGCGTTTTCGCCGCGTTTGAGGATTCCGCGGTGATAGGCTACCTTTTCGGGCATGAAGAAGTAACCGAGAGGACAACCAGCATTTATTCGTCAGACCCCATATCAAATATTTTTCCGGCGGCATGTACGTCGGAAAAATCACCTTTTGTCGCGCAAGTGTGCCGCCTACGGCGGCGCGCGCAGTGCGACGGCAGGAAAACCCTCGGGAAAGGTCCGCAGACCTTTCCCGAGGGCTTTCCGCACGTTCCCCTTGTCGGCAAAGGCCGGCGGCCTTTGCCGACAGACTAAAAAACCGTGAATTCCCCGGAATTCACGGTTTTTTTCACACGTATTCCCCTTGTCAAAAAAGACACAGCTTTTTTAACAAATCAGCATGATAAATTAACGGCCTTGATCAACCGTTGGTCGAAAGTTGTGCTTTTCGGTTGGGCGGGACGTCATTCCTCGGCGTTCTGCTTTTTCATACCGGCAAGTCCCTCGGTGTACTCGTCCTCGGCGTTGACTATGAGCCTTGCGAAGGGGAGGAAATATTCTCCGCACTCCGTGAGCTCGACACGGCGGGTGGAGCGGTTGAAAAGCGTGACGCCCAGCTCCTCCTCCAGCTCCTTTATATGACGTGACAGCGTAGGCTGTGATAAAAACAGTTTTTCTGACGCGGAATTGAAATTTCTGAGCTCTGAAAGGGTCAGAAATTCACGCATACTTTGAATTTTCAAAATGGCCCATCCCTTTTTCTATCTAAATCGACATAAAGCGAAGCTTTTCCCTTTATTCCAGAAAAAGTATACCACGGAAAACACTTTTGCGCAATAATTCATACAAAAGACAAATTAATTTTCCAAAGAAAGTATTAATCACAGTACCGCCGCGGCGGAGCATAATGGCGCAACCGCTTGAAAAATGTAGCTTTGGGGAATATAATGGAGAAAAAGGGGGTGGAAATCACGGAGAACAAATTACTTTGCCTGTTCCTTTGCGTACTTTTGCTTTTTTCCCTCTCCGCCTGCGGAGAACCTGCCGCGCCGGAGCAAATCGACCCGCCGGCACAGGCTGACCCGCCCTTCGCGACTGTCCCGGAGCGCCGGCCCGACCCGGAACCGGAGCCTGTTCCCGAGCCGGAACCGGAGCCCGCGCCGGAGCCGGACCCGATCGCGGAGCTGATGGAGTCCATGACAATCCGGGAGAAGCTTTTACAGCTTTTCCTTGTGGCGCCGGAGGCGCTGACGGGGGAGGCGGCGGCGACGGACGGGGAGGAGCTTTCGGCGGCGCTTGCCGAAACGCCCGTGGGCGGGCTTGTGCTGTTCCGGCAGAACCTTGTGGACCGGGAGCAGGTGAAAAAGCTCCTGGAGGACGCCCAAAACGCCTCGGAGCTCGGGCTTTTTGTCGGCGTTGACGAGGAGGGCGGCGTTGTGAACCGCCTGATGGGGACGCTGGGCACCACGCGCGTAAGCTCCATGTTCTATTATAAGGACATGGGCCCCGAGAAGGCGCGGGAGAACGCCCAAACCATCGGCACGGACATATCGGACTGCGGCTTTAATTTGGATTTCGCGCCTGTGGCGGACGTGTGGACGAATCCGGATAACACGGTCATTGGGCGCAGGGCGTACAGCGACGACCCGTCGCAGGCGTCTGAGCTTGTGGCGGCGGCGGTGGAGGGCTTTCACCTCGCCGGGGTCATGTGTACCCTGAAGCACTTTCCGGGTCACGGCGACACCCGCGCCGATTCCCACACGGGCGAGGCCCTTGTGGAGCTTTCAAGGGAGGAGATATACGCCACACAGCTCCCGCCCTTCGCCTCCGGAATCGCGGCGGGAGCGGACATGGTGATGGTGGGGCACCTCACCGTACCGGCGCTGGACAGTGAGATCGCCACGGTGTCGGAGGCCGTCATAACGGAGCTTCTGCGCGGCGAGCTGGGCTTTGAGGGGGTCGTCATCACCGACAGCCTTCAGATGTCCGCCGCCTCGGAAAAGTACCCGCCGGGGGAGCTGGCGGTGAGGGCGATAGGCGCCGGCGCAGATATACTTTTGATGCCCTCCGACTTGACGGCGTCCCTCGCCGCCCTTGAGGACGCGGTCGCCTCCGGCGAGCTGACAGAAGAGCGTGTTGACGGGAGTGTTCGGAGGATCCTGGAGCTGAAGGTCAAATACGGACTTGTCGAAACCGAGGGCTGAAATTATTTGACCGAAATTAGAACACCGCTCTTGACAAAGTGGTCTACTTGCTGTAAACTAAGATTAGGCTACAGCCTGTAAACCATTTTGATAAGGAGGCGCGGACAGTGGCGCAATACAAACTGGGAGCGGTGGAGGCAAGCTTCGCCGGCATTATCTGGGACAACGAGCCCATATCCTCCACGCGGCTGGTCAAGCTGTGCGAGGAGCGGCTGAGCTGGAAGAAGTCCACCACCTATACGATCCTGCGGCGGCTTTGCGGGAGGGGGATATTCCAAAATAACGACGGTACGGTGACGTCTCTGGTGAGCAGGGAGGAATTTGCCGCCCTGCAAAGCCGGGAGTTTGTGGACGAGGTCTTCGGCGGCTCCCTGCCAGGGTTCCTTGCCGCCTTCACCCGGCGGGGTGAGCTGTCGGAGGAGGACGTCGCCCAGCTCCGGCGGCTCATCGACGAGCATCGGAGGTGAGCCCATGCTGAACGAGCTTTTTCAGACCGTTCTGGGCATGAGCCTGGCGGGGGGCGGGGTGATTCTGGCGGTTCTGCTGGCGCGGCTGATTTTGCGGGGCGCGCCCAGGGCGTTCTCCTACGCCCTGTGGGCGGTCGTTTTGGCGCGGCTGCTGTGCCCCTTCACGCCGGAGAGCGCCCTGAGCCTGGTGCCTTCCGCCCGGCTCGTGGAGACGCCGGGGATAGCCGGCACCACCGCGGAGATTTTGGAGATCTCCACCGGAATCCCGGCGGTGGACGACGGCCTCAACGGCTATCTTGCCGTACATCCATACCGGGGCTATGTGCCCGCCGAGTTTGCCCCTGACGGGCCCCTTCCCGTCGTCCCCCAGACGGGGGACGGCTCCGACTGGCGCACCGTACCGGCGCTTGTGTGGGGCGTGGGCGCGGGGTGTATGCTTGCGTACTCCGCCGTATCCCTTCTGCGCCTGCGCCGCCGCCTGGCGGGGGCTGTACCGCTGGAGGGGGAGCCCGGCGTGTGGCTGGCGGACCGGGCGGATACCTCCTTCATTCTGGGACTTTTCCGCCCAAGGATTTACCTGCCCTCCTCACTGCCGGAGACGGATAGGAGGTACATCCTGCTCCACGAGCGCGCCCATATACGGCGCTTTGACCATTTGACGCGCGCGCTGGCGTGGCTGGCGCTGTGCCTCCACTGGTTCAACCCGCTGGTGTGGCTGGCGTTCAGGCTGGCGGGCAGGGACATGGAGATCTCCTGCGACCGGGCGGCGCTTGAAAGGGCCGAGGGCGACATCAGGGCGGACTACGCCGATGTCCTGCTTCGCCTGTCCGCCAGAGGGCGCACGGCGGCGGGACCGCTGGCGTTTGGGGCCGGCGATGCGAAGGAGAGGATAAAGGGCGTTCTGAGCTATAAAAAACCGGCGCGTTGGGTGGTGCTGACCGCGCTTATTGCCGTTGTCCTCGTGCTGGCGGCGCTGGTCACCGACAGACCGTTTGCCGCGCCGGACAGCCCCTTTGGGGATACCTACACGGTGTCGGGGTACATTTACATCGACCCGACAGTGGACGCTGGGGCCGAGGAGTACACCCTCACCGCCGACGGGACGGTATATGCCGGCGAAAGCCCGGAGACAGCCGTGGAGCCCGTCTCCCTTGGCGGGAGCCTTGACGAATATACGAACAAGGATTACTGGACCGGTGGCAGGGACCTCACCGCGCGCCTCCGGCGCAATAACCATGCCGCCTGGCGCGGGCTCGACGTAACGGACGACAGCTTTTGGTACATCCTCCAACAAAAAGACGGCACCCTGTACCTAGCCGCAGGCTGGCACGACCACGAAGCCAATACCGACCCCGCCTCCGACGATTCCTATATCTACTGGATTGCCAAATTGACTCCGTCACAGAACAAGCAATAGCCCCCCAATGCGCTCCCGCCAAAATTAAATATTTTTTCGACGACATGCGCGTCGGAAAAATCACCTTATGTTTTGCAAGCGTGCGCCCCTACGGGGCGTGCGCGCAGCAAAACAGCAGGAAAGCCCCCGCGAAAGGTCCGCAGACCTTTCGCGGGGGCTTTCCGCACGTATCCCATTCCCAAAAAGGGGCAAAGCCCCTTTTTGGGAGGTTATTTGTGTCCCAAATGGAATACCGCCACCGGTGAGTTGGGGCGGCGGGCGGTGGTGCGGCCCTCGGGCTGGATCTCGCCGGCGGCCATGAGCGCCTTCTTGGTGAGGGCGGGACCGACAAGCTCATAGATGAGCACCGCGAAGAGCAC
The DNA here is from genome assembly GCA_947627285.1 of uncultured Oscillospiraceae bacterium. Classification (GTDB taxonomy): domain Bacteria; phylum Bacillota; class Clostridia; order Oscillospirales; family Oscillospiraceae; genus RUG626. The sequence goes on along the minus strand of CANQVL010000043.1, from coordinate 9,703 downwards.
CACGTTGCGCACCACCTCTCCGTCGGAGAGGCGCGTGGCGGTCATAGCCATACCCAGGGCGACGCCCGCCTGGGGGAGCAGGGTGATACCGATGTATTTTGTGATGTTGGGCGCGCATTTTGTCATGGCGCAGCTTGCGTAAGCGCCGAAATATTTGCCCGCGGAGCGGAACAGTATAAACACAACGCCAATGAGGAGCACTGTGGGCTGGGAGAGTATGCTCATGTTGAGCTCCGCGCCGGAGAGGACGAAAAACAGCACGAACACCGGCGCAGTCCAGTCGTCTATGCGGCCCATGAGCTCCTGGGAGAAGTCGCAGATGTTGCAGAACACCGTGCCCGCCATCATGCACACAAGCAGGAGGCTGAAGCCTATATGTACGCCGCCGATCTCAAGCTCCGCCATGGAAAGGCCCACCGTGGCAAGCACGCAGGTGATGGAGAGGGAGAGACGCTTTGAGCGGGAGTGGAAGAACTTCTCAAGCCTGTGAAGGAGCCAGCCCGCCAGCGTGCCCATGAGCAGGGAGAGGACTATCTCTATGACGGGCTCCAAGAGTATTGTTTTCATGCTCACCACGCCGCTTTCCAGGGCTGTGGCGACGCCGAAGGAGGCGGAGAAGAGCATGAGCCCCACCGCGTCGTCAATGGCGACCACCAGCAGAAGGAGCTTTGTCAGCGGTCCGTTTGCCTTGTACTGCCGCACCACCATCAGCGTCGCCGCCGGCGCGGTAGCCGCGGCGATGGCGCCCAGGGTAATCGCCGAGGACATGGAGATGAGCCTGGGGGAGATGAAGTGGAGGGCGATGAGCCCCACGTCCACCAGCGCCGTTGTTATGACCGCCTGGAGTATACCCACGGTTATCGCCTGACGGCCCATGTGCTTGAGCTGTTCAAGCCGGAACTCGTTGCCGATGGTGAAGGCGATGAAGCCCAGCGCCACCTGGGATATGAGGTCCAGGGCGCTCACCTCGTCTAAGGAGGTGAAGCCCAGACCCCTTATGTTGAGAGCGCCCAAGCAGAAGGGCCCCAGCAGGACCCCCGCCACAAGGTACGCCGTCACCGCGGGAAGCCTCAGCTTTTTGGCAAGTCGCGACATCAGAAGCCCCCCGAGAAGCGCCTCGGACAGGGCGATGAGCGTATACATATAAAATGACCTCCGTTTTCAGGACGTTTTCCGGCGTATTTGTCGCCGGACAGGGAAAATGCCGTCTTTGCGGCAAACATGATTCTACCCCGCCGCCGCGAAAAAAACAATCAGCAAATTATCCCTTGTTGGCGCGGATTTTGAAAAAATATTGTATATTTTGTGAGGCGGAATAATTCACCCTGCCTGTCTCATACCCTTTTTCGGGGTGATGAACATGCTTGACAGGCTGAAAAAATTTTTTGACAGGCTTTCACAACGGCAAAAGCAGGGGATATTTACCCTTGCCGCCGTCCTTGCCCTTTCGGGGCTGCTGCTGGCGATGGCTCCGCCGGCGGCGCTAACGGCGGCAAACACAAGGCTTTTGCCGATATACAGCGTGGAGCGGGACCAGAAGACGGTGGCCCTCTCCTTTGACGCCGCCTGGGGCAACGAGGACACCCAGACGCTCATCGACATTCTGGGCAAATACGATGTGAAGGTGACATTTTTCGTGGTGGGGCAGTGGGTGGACAAATACCCGGAGTCCGTCAAGGCGCTGTCGGACGCGGGTCACGAGGTGATGAACCACTCTAACGACCACGCCCATTTCAATACCCTCAGCGCCGACGAGATAGTGAAGAACATAAACGCCTGCTCCGACAAGATAGAGGCTGTAACCGGCGTCCGCCCAACACTTTTCCGCCCGCCCTACGGGGAGTACGACGACCACGTCATAGCCGCCGTCCGCTCCATGGGCGTGGAGCCGATACAGTGGGACGTGGATTCCCTTGACTGGAAGGACATATCCGCAAAGGAGATATATGAGCGGGTCACGGGGCGGGTCCGCTCCGGGTCCATAATCCTCTTCCACAACGCCGCCCTCCACACCCCCGAGGCGCTGGAGGACATAGTGAAGTTCCTCCTGTCCGAGGGCTACGAGATCGTCCCCATCTCCCAGCTTATCCTATCTGGCCCCTACACCATCGACCACACGGGGCGTCAGTTCGCTTCGACGGAAAATTGATGTCCCGCGGAAAAATCGTTTTGTCCCACTTGCGCCGGAGGGCACTGGGTTGTATAATGGTTTTGGCTCAGTGACCTGAAAAAGAGAATATACAAGAATATACAAAGGAGAGATACAGATGGCCTGGAATTATTCCGGCGGCGTCACCGATTCCCCTGTGCTGTGGGAAAAGGAGGGCTCGGACCTTCTTTCAATCAAGAGCTACCTCAATGGGCTCAGGGATTTCATTTTAAAATGCCCGACCCCCATGTCGATTGCCATACAGGGCGACTGGGGCACCGGCAAGACGTCGGTGATCAACTACCTCTTGGGCGAGCTGAAAAAAAGCGACAAGGTGCTTTGCACCGCCTTCAACACCTGGCAGTATTCCCAGTTCGACATGAGCCAGAGCCTCTATTTCTCCTTCTTCTATGTGCTGGTGAAGGCGCTGGAGGGCGACAAAAAGGAGGATTTCTCCAAATTCCTCAACGGGCTTTTCTCCATCGGGAAGACGCTGGTCTCCAATGTCAGCGGTATCGACAGGAAAACCGTGGACGAGCTGGGGGACCTGCTCGTGGGAAAGCAGGAGCAGGCGGTGCAGGAAATATCCGAGATCCACGACAAATTCCAAAAGCTGGTGCAGTCGTCTCTGAAGGAGAAGCACAAGGAGCGCCTTGTCATATTTGTGGATGACCTTGACCGGCTCGACCCGGATGTGGCGGTGGGGCTCCTTGAGGTCATGAAGCTGTTTATGGACGCGGAGGACTGCGTCTTTGTGCTTGCAGTTGACTACGACGTGGTGGTGCAGGGTATCCGCGCAAAATACGGCAGGGAGATGAGCACCGCCAAGTGCCGCAGCTTTTTTGATAAGATAATCCAGCTGCCGTTCCGTATGCCGGTGGAGAACTATGACCTGACAGGTATGGTAGAGGAGTATCTGAAGGGCACCGTCGATTCCGGCTTTCATAAGATCCTCACGGACTTTGCCATCACCTCCATAGGGAAGAACCCCAGGGCGTTCAAGCGCCTCCTGAACTCCTTTATGCTCATAAAGAGCGTTTACAGCTACACCTCAGGCAGCGGAGCTCTCGACGAAGCGGATACAGCCGCGCTTTTCTGCTGCCTTTGTATCCAGTCCGGCTCCGAGGAGACCTACACGCTCCTTCTCCAGGACAACTTCTTTGAGGATTACGAGCCTGAGCTTTTCCCCGAGGGCAGGGTCTCCGGCGACCCGGAGGAGTTTGAGAAGACTGTCAGGAAGCTCCTTGGGTCACTCTATCCCGGCTCCAACAGGATAGATGGGGAGATCGCGGCGAAGGCGGCGGCAATACTCAGGGAGTTCCCAAAAATGCTGGTAAAAATATACAAAAACTATGAGGACGGAAAAAAGAAAATAGGAGATCTGCTCAGAAAGACCTCCATCACAACGGTTTCCGGTGAAGGCGCGGTGAGGGCGAGGGCATACGCCGTAGATACAGTGGTGATCGGCGGAAAAGCGATGAGCAACCCCAAAGGCAAGGCCGTGGACGCCTACTGCGCCACTATCAACGAGTGCTTCAAGGCGGCGTCTCCCTCTGAGGACGGCGTAAGGAAAGCCGTGGAGGAGAACCCGACACTTTCCCTGGACGGCAGCCACAGCAAGGGGGTGTTCCGCTCAAAGGTGAGATCGTCCTTTGCGGGAGTGGAATTTTGGATAGGTACATCCCTGGGCACGGAGCTTAAATTTGACTATATGTCGCGGCTCACCGAGAGCCTTGGCCTGAAAAGCGGCTTTGTAGAGTGGTATTACATGGACGAGCCGGTATACTCCAGTAAGAACAGTAAGCTTAGCGGCGTGGAGCAGTGACCTCGCCGCATACCTTAAAATTTACAAAGGGGAGAGAAAAATGCGCGTATATGAAGACCCGAAGGCGACGAGCCGGGGGAGGACGGCGCCCTCGAGCTGGTACATACCCGGCGGGGTAAGCCGGAAGATCGACCTTGACGGCGTGTGGAGATTTAAATTTTTTGAAAGCGACGCCGACGCGGCTGGGGAGATAGGGGACTGGGACTCCATTCCCGTGCCCTCCTGCTGGCAGCTCCAGGGCTATGAGAACCCCAATTACACCAACGTCTGCTACCCCTTCCCGGTGGACATGCCCTACGTGCCCGACTTAAACCCCTGCGGGGTCTATGAGCGGGATTTTGAGCTGCGGGAGCTTGTGGGCAGGGCGTATTACGTCCTGGAGGGCGTGAGCTCCTGCGCCTTTGTGGTACTCAACGGCTCTTACGTGGGCTTCACCCAGGGAAGCCGCCTGCACGCCGAGTTTGACGTCACGGACTATGTACGCCCGGGGAAGAACACCCTTCGGGTCTACGTGCTCAAGTGGTGCTGCGGCAGCTACCTGGAGGACCAGGACGCCTTCCGGTACAACGGGATATTCCGGGAAACGTACCTCCTTCTGCGCCCGGAGGGGCACATCGGGGACGTGGAGATGATACCCAACGCCAAGAGCATACACATAAGGCTCTCAGGTCCCGCGCGGGTGCGGATCCTTGACGGTGAAAGGCTCCTCACCCGGGGCGAGTTCACCGACGAGCTTGACTACGCGCCGGAGCACCCCGTTCTCTGGAACGCGGAAAAGCCCCACCTTTACACGGTGGAGCTTGAGCGGGCGGGGGAGGTGATAACCCTGAAGGCGGGGCTCAGGGAGGTCTCCGTCTCGGACAAATACGAGCTCCTCATAAACGGCGTCCCCGTGAAGCTCCACGGCGTGAACCACCACGACACAAGCAAATTCCGGGGCTGGTGCCAGACCGAGGAGGAGCTTCGGCGGGACCTTACGCTCATGAAGTCCCTTAACATAAACTGCGTGCGCACCTCCCACTACCCGCCCCACCCGAGCTTTGTCCGTATGTGCGACGAGCTGGGGCTTTACGTGGTGCTGGAGACGGACATAGAGACTCACGGCTTTTTCCACCGGCGCGGCAACCCGCCCTCCGGCTACGACCACGCGCCTGGGGAGTGGCCATGCACAAACGGCGACTGGCGCGGCGAATTCCTCTCCCGCATGGAGCGGGCGCTGGAGCGGGACAAGAACTGCCCCTCGGTCATAATGTGGTCCCTGGGCAACGAGAGCGACTACGGCGACAACCACAGGGCCATGCTCCGGTATCTGAAGGAGCGCGACCCCTCGCGCCTGTCCCACTACGAGCAGGCCAGCGCCCACGGGGATTTTGAGACGCCGGACGTCATATCCTGGATGTACGCCTCAAGGGAGAACATAGAGCGGGCGGCGCTGGACCCCAACATGAAAAAGCCGGTCTTCCTTTGCGAATATTCCCACGCCATGGGCAACGGACCAGGCGACGTGTGGGCGTACAATGAGATGTTTGACCGCTATCCCAAGCTCGCCGGCGGCTGTATCTGGGAGTGGGCGGACCATGTGGCTATGCGCGGCGGCGTCCAGTGCTACGGCGGCGACTTTCCGGGGGAGCTGACAAACGACGGCAACTTCTGCTGTGACGGCATGGTCTTCGCCGACAGGAGCTTCAAGTCCGGCACACTGGAGATAAAGGCGGCGTATCAGCCGATTATGACGCGCCTTGAAAACGGCGTCCTGACGGTGCGCAACCGTCTGGACTTCACGAACCTCAACGAGTATACGCTCACCCTGGAGATCGAGCGGGACGGCGAGATCGCGGACAGCCGCGATCTTCAGCTTGACCTGCCGCCCCACGAAAGCCGGGAGATTTCTGTTCCCGCCCTCTTTTCCACCTGCCGCCTGGGGGCGCACCTGCGCTGCCGCCTCACAAGGGACGGGGTGGAGTACGCCGCCGCGGAGCATGAGCTGGATATTGCCCCGGAGGCGGAAAGGCCCTCTCCCGCGCCCCTCACCCTTACGGAGGACGCCGGGAACGTCTACGCCCGGGGCGAGGGCTTTGTTTACACCCTCTCAAAGCTTCGCGGGACACTTGTAAGCGCCGTTGTAAACGGAAAAGAGCTCCTGGCGGGTGGCGTGGAGCTCACCTGCCTGCGCGCCCCCACGGACAACGACAGGAACATAAAGCGCTTCTGGCTCCGGGGCGGCGAGTGCCGGGGCGAGAACTGGGACGCCGCCTTCCGAAAGACCTACGGCGTCACTCTCCGCGGCAATACCGCCTCCGTCACCGGCTCCCTTGCCGGGGTGTACAGGTCGCCGGCGGTGAGATTTGAGACGAGGTACGAATTTTTCACCGACGGCTCCGTCCTCGTGACCACCGATTTCAACGTGCGGGACGACGCCTTCTGGCTGCCGAGGATAGGCTTCGAGTGGACCCTGCCGGGGGACAGCGGCGGCTTTACCTACTACGGCAAGGGACCGTGGGAGAACTACTCCGATATGAGCCACTGCGCCCTGACGGGAAGGTATGAGAGTACCGCCGGCGCCGAGTACGTCCCCTACGTCCGCCCCCAGGAGCACGGCAACCACACCGGCGTCAGGGAGCTGACAATTGGCGGCCTGCGCTTCACCGGCTGTCCCGGATTTGAGGCAAACGTCTCCCGGTACAAGGCGTCGGACCTTATGAGCGCCGCTCACACCGACGAGCTCAGATCCGACAGCCTCACCCACCTGCGCGTGGACTACCGCGTATCCGGCGTCGGCTCCAACTCCTGCGGCCCCGAGCTGGACCCGAAATACCGCGTCTCGGAAAAGACCTTCACCTTCGCCTACCGTGTGGAGGCGGTGAAATAAACCCTAACCTGTAACATAAAAATGCCGGAGGAGGACCTCCGGCATTTTTATGTCAAAAAAGCGACCTCTGACAGAAAAACGTTGTCTATAATAGTGAGGGACCTCAAAACGGAAGGGCGGTGGAGCAATGGGGCAAAATGAGCTGGCGGAGCTCTTTGAAAACCGCGACGAGAGGGCGATCGCCGCGGCGAAAAGCGAATACGGGGCGTACCTCATGACTGTCGCCGTAAATATCCTTACAGACAGCCGTGACGCCGAGGAGTGTGTCAGCGACGCCCTGCTTGCCGCCTGGAACTCCATACCGCCTGAAAGACCAGAGAACCTGCGCGCCTATCTTGGACGCGTCACCAGGAACCTGGCGCTGAACCGTCTCAAGTCGCGCCTGCGCCAGAAGCGCGGCGGCGGACAGGCGGAGGAGGCGCTGGAGGAGCTTTACGACGTCGCCGGGACGCTTGGTGACCCGGAGAGGGCGGTGGACGACCTGGAGCTCACCCGCGCGCTTGAGCTGTTCCTCGCGGGGCTGAAGCCGGAAAAACGCCGGGTGTTCATGGCGAGGTACTGGTATATGTACCCGATACGTGACATCGCCCGAGCGGAGGGCTGTGGGGAGAGCCGGATAAAATCGCGGCTCTCAAGGCTCCGGGAGGAGCTGAGACAATTTTTGGAAAAGGAGGGCTATGCGCTGTGAAGAAGGAGCAGATAGCAAGGGACCTGGGCGGCGTTGACGCGAAATACATCATGGAGGGATATTTGGATATGGAAGGGAAAAACAATTTTAAACGGACCCCGAGGACAATAAAAATAGTCATGGCGGCGGCAGCGGCGGTGGCGGCGCTGGCACTGACGGTCCTGGCGGCGTCGCCGCTCTACCGGGGCACAGGCGAGGGCACCGGAGTGACGGCGGTGGAAAAAGAGGACGGGAGCAGGGCCCTGATCCGCCGCACAGAGGGCTACAAGCGGGAATTTTTCAGCGACGATATACTGGAGCAGGTGGACTACGCCCGCCGCGAGCGGGAGGCAGGCGAGGCGGGCGAACAGCTTCGAGAGACGGCGCCCGGCTTCACCCAGCCGGAGAGCTGGGACGAGGCGGAGAGGCTTTTGGGCATCGACCTTCTTGACAGCGACGTGCTTGACGCCGCGCCCGCCGCGTCCTATCACGGCGCCGACAGCGCCGCCGGCGACGGCTATCACATGGAATTTGTCAGATTCGGCGACGGCGGCGACGAGATACTCGTGTACCGCGAACAGCTTGTTGACGGCATAAACGTACAGCTTATCGCCGCCGTGACCCTGGGCGAGGAGGCGATCAAGGAGACGGAGTTGCCCGTCCACGGCGAGCTTTACGAGCCCGGCGAGGAGAACGCGGACGCCGCCCCGGGAGAGACGCGCGTCATAACCATGGGCACCGGAAAGCGCTACCTTCTCGAGGATTACGGCTCCAACACCGGCTACCGACAGTTCACCTTCCTGGAGAGCGGCATAGAGTACACGGTAATCTTCAAATTGGCGCCCCCCGAGGAGCTTGCGGCCCTTGCCCTCCCCACAGACGCCCCCAACTGCGACCCCACCGCCGTCAAAGTCCTGGAAAGCCTGTACTTCGATGAGTGAAAAGCTATGACCGAAAAAACCGGCTCACGCTTGCGCGTGAGCCGGTTTTTCATTTGTTTTACGGCTTCATCGTCGGGATTATCAAACCTGCGTTTCATCATGTTCCATCATGTGTCATCTTCCGCTAAAATTCTTGGGAACACTGGATTTTACCTTCCGTCTTGTTCCGTCTTGTTTCATCTTATGACAGGCAAATGGGGTAATATGTGGGGTAATGAAAATGGAATTAATTCCCGTGCTTTCAGCGTTTAGTTTATCATATACTAACCATTGCGATTTGTCAATTCAGTTTATATGCAAAAAAATGCCTCCCCAAGCTACGGCCTGGAGAGGCATTTTATATTATCTCTTCTTTAGCCCTTGCTTTATTTTATCAAGATTCAATGCCGGTGCGATAATGGCCGCCGCCGCCGCGAAGGCCATGACCGTGATCTTGGCGAAACTTAGCTCGGTATATCTCACCACAATGCTGAACAGCAGAAACAGTACCAGAAAAGCCCCTGTACTCAGTACCTGATTGACAATGGTATCCCTAACGCTTTCGCCCCGCCCCAAAATACACAGCAACGTATGCAGTAACGGAAAAGTGATCCCATAGGCAAACGGCATTGATTTTACAGCTGTTTCACAGATAGCACGAACCTCTGGGGTAACTCCATAAAAGTTCAACGATGATTTGCAGACAACAAGAGTAGCAGTACAGGATGCAATACCGCAGAGCAAATATAAGAAATACACAAATTTTTGTTCAGAGAGTCCCAAAAGGAAGAAGACTACCGCGCTTACCAACAGTACAGGAACATAGCGATTCGAGAGCGTGGCCGTTATAATGGCAGCTGCCTCTTTTGCGTTTGCTCCATACACAGCCATAGATGACACTGAAATTATTCCAAATAACCAAACGGCTGAAAAAGTCAGTATTGTTGCAGCAATAATCCCTACCGCTTGCCTTTTTAGCAATGGCACAATAATCGCCCCCTTACTTTCACCTAATTTTACGCTACTATCCGCCAAAAGTCAACCTATAGTTATTTTAAAATCTCCTATAAGAATTTTCTCTTTTGGTAAACTAAAAGTGAAAAAGGGGGATGCTTATGGTTGACTGCTCCGAAAAATTGAAAGCACTCCGAGAAGCACGCGGTCTGACCCAGCAGCAAGTCGCACAGCGCGTGGGCATCTCCAAAGCCATGATCAGCGCTTATGAGACGGCCAGCAAGGCCCCCTCTATTGAGGTGCTGATCCGGCTCTCCCG
>CANQVL010000042.1 GCA_947627285.1 uncultured Oscillospiraceae bacterium | reverse complement strand
ATTCCCTGCGGCGCCTTCCTTGCCTGACACGAAAAATCCTCGCCGCTCGGTGTCTCCTTTTAAATAGATATTAGTATTAGGCAGGGATAAAACCGTTGACAAACCCCGGAAAAGATAAAAACCCCAATCAAATTTTTTTCCGGCGGCATGTACGTCGGAAAAATCACCTTTCGTCACGCAAGTGTGTGACCCTTCGGGTCACGCGCGCAGCGCGACAGCACCATTGACAAACCCCGGAAAAGATAAAACCCCATATCAAATATTTTTCCGGCGGCATGTACGTCGGAAAAATCACCTTTTGTCGCGCAAGTGTGTGACCCTTCGGGTCACGCGCGCAGCGCGACAGCAGGGAAAAATCCGTGAATTCCGCAGAATTCACGGATTTTTCCCGCACGTTCCCCCTGTCGGCAAAGGCCACCGGCCTTTGCCGACAGGTTAATTACTCTATCCCGCAGTAGTGGCAGAACATCGCGAAGAGCACCGCGACCTCCTCGCGCGTCGCCTCCTTCCCGGGCGCCAGGTGACCCGCGCCGTCGCCTTGGACGATGCCTGTGCCAACGGCCCATCTCATGGCATCGGCGCACCAGGGCGACACCTCTCCGGCGTCGTCGAAGCCCTCAAGGGAGCCCTCCGGCTCGGGGCATCCGAAATAGTTGTAAAGGAGCGTTATCATCTCCTCGCGGATAAGCGCGCCGTAGGTGTTGGAGCCGTCGGTGAGATTCTTTTCCGCCGCCCACTCGAGGGCGTTGTCCATCCATTTCGCTCCGGTCTGGCTCTCCACTCCGTCAAGCTTTGACAAAAGCACCAGGAAGGAGCCCTTGTTCATGCCGTCCTCCGGCCTGAATTCGCCGTTGTCGTCTCCGCTTATGAAGCCGCGCTGGAACGACCACTTCAGATCCTCCTCGTACCAGCTCCCCGCGGGCACGTCCTTGAAGGGCTCGTACTCCCGAATGACGGGGTACTCCCGGACCGGTTCCTTTTCAGGCTCGTCGGGCACAGTGGGGGCGGTGGGGACAGGCGGGATGTACAGCACCGATCCGCAGCGAGAGCAGACGCCGTTTTCGTAGCTGTGACCCAGCGCGGGCACAGTCTCCTCCTTCTCCTCAGAGCACACGGCGCAGACGCTCACGGTCGTGCCGGAGGCGGTGCAGGTGGGCAGTACCGATTTGGTGTGATCCGGCACAAAGTTGTGGTCGGCAAGATCGCCCTCGATGGGCTCCACCACCGTCTGCCCGCATATGGAACAGGTATAGGTCTTAGACCCGTGGTGCGCGCACGTCGCGGGAGTGGTCGTCACGGGATTATCGCCGGGGGTGTGCTTTGTCATGGGGATCTCAGCGCCTTCCTTGGTGGCGGTGAGAGTTTTTTCCTCCCCGCCGATCTCGACAGTGGCGGTGGCGGTATAGGTGGCGCGACCCGGTTTTAAGCAGGTGGCGGGTTCGGTTTCAGTGTCAAGCTGGACCTCAGCCTTGAAGGTCTCCTTGTGGGTTTCGTCTCTCTTGCACGTCAGAGTGACGGAGGCGGAAACGACATCGCCCTCCGTTGACCAGTTCCACTTAGCGCCCTCTTCTTTCCAGGAATGTCCGAGGGCAGGCACCGTTTCCGGCTTATTCTGAGGATCAATATCATTGCATTGTGAGCACCAAAGTCCGCCTTTGGACCCATCCTCGTTGCAGGTTGCGTCCTTCTCCGGCATCGCTTCATAAGTATGCTTGTCGCTCGCCAGCCTCTGCTCGCAGCGCTCGCACTTTGTGCCGGCAATGTGGTCTTTGAACTCATGTCCAAGCGGCTGAATGGTTACCTCGCGGGTCTCCCAATAACCGCATACTGAGCAGTATCTCCCGGATTCGTGACCGGCCTCGGTGCAGGTGGGTTCCACTCTGTCTGTGGTCACATACGTGTGCTTCGATGCGCAGATATACACCCCGCACTTGTCGCACACGCCGCTCCCGTCAGCCCTGGGAGTGTGGTGCCCGATGGCGGTGCCCGCCTTCGTGCGCGTCTCTATGCTCCCGCAGCCGTAATCGCACTCCGCCGTCTCCTCAGCGTCCTCAAGGCAGGTAGCCGGCTTGCTCTCCGTAAACTTCGTAAATTTGTGGTCCACCTTGCCCTCGGGATTGACCTTGGTATCAACAGCATCACCGCAGCGGTCGCACGTGGCGGTCAACTCGACGCCCCTGCAGTCCTTGTCGCCCTCCTCGTAGTCGGTGAACACGTGACCGAGCGCCGAGATCTCCTTGCCGTCGGAGAGCACCGTCTCACATACCATGCACTTGACCAACGCGTTTTTGCCGCCTTCTTCGCACGTGGCGTCAGTTCCGGCTATGTAATAATCCTCGCCGTTATCCTCCGTCGCGGGAGTGTGCCCCTTGGCGGGGATGACCTTGCCCACGGTGATGATCTGCTTGCAGTCGCTGCACATTGTGCCCAGCTGATAACCGGGATTTGTGCAGGTGGGGGCGATATTATTCTGATGCTCGCCTTCCTTGACCTCAACGATATTTGTATGGGCGCAGGCCTTCACCTCAACGGTATCGCCGAAGCTTGCCTCCGCCTCCTTCGCGCTTGTGGAGACAAAGGTGACGTTGAGGACGTTGTTGCTCTTGATCCCGCTAACGGTGAACTCGTTATTCCCGTCCACCGTGATGGGCTCGTCGCTTCCGCCGAGGATCACGGACTCCACCGTGTAGCCCTCCTTGGGCGTGACCTTAAAGGTCTTTGTCTCCGTGGCGTCGGCAAACTTCACGTTACCCGCCTCGCCGACAGCCTTCTCCTCGCCGGACCCGTCAGCCAGGGAGACGGTGCCGTTGCCGTCGGAGACGACAACCAGCGTGCCGCCCGTCTCCTCGGAGGCCGCGGCGACAGCCGTTTCGCTCTTCTTCACCGCGACGATCTCAAAGGGAGAGAACGCGTCGCACATGATGACCATTCCGTAGGGGGTGGGGATGATGGTTATCTGCTCGGTCTTGATGATGTGCTCGCCCCATTTGTGGTCCTTGAGGACCCCGGGCTTAAATTCCTCGTACTTTACCTCCTCCAGCTCCTTCTTCACCTCGTCGCAGTAATACTCCGGGTCGTTGGAGCAGCGGACAAAGTGGTACGCCTTCAGATCGTAATTTGCCAGTTTCTCATAGGTGATCCCGGCGGGATAGCCCACCTGGACGCGCAGGGACTGGCCCTTGTTGGGCTTCAGCTTCACCATGGGGCAGACGCGGTTGAAGTTTATCTCGAAAACGGAGGAGAACACCTCATCGGCGTTTGCCATGGCGTTCTTTTCCTCCTCGGGGAGGGCGTCATTGATCTTCTCGTATTCCTCCCTGTTCCCCGCGCCCTTGCTCTTGTCCTCGACCACCAGCATGAGGCGTCCGTTGATGTCGTCCCTGTGGATGTCCCTGTTGAACTCATCAAGTGCCTTCTTTGCCGCGTCGGAGCTGTCCTCGGCGACGGCAAGGGACTCCAGATCCAGGTTCTCCGGCGCGTCAAGGAGCGTGGGCTGGCCCCACAGGTTCCAGTCTATGCCCTGGGAGCGGTAGCACGCCGGGCAAAGTCCGGGGACCATGGCTATGACGGAGAAGTTGTTGGGGAATTTGTTGGAGCGGGAGCCCACAACGCCCTCGATGGAGAAGTTGTACTCCGTGATGTCGTCTATCCACAGGTCGGAGGCCCGGAAGTCAAACTCCACGCCCACAATTGCGCAGCCGTCATTCACGTCGCACGTGTCTCCATTGTGCTTTTCGTGATTCGGGCACTTGCCCCATTTGTCCTCATACTTGTATATCCACTTGAAATTGCCCTTGTCCATATCCACATAGCCGTCCCGGTCGGTATCGAAGGGCAGATCCCCCGCAATCTGGACGTATTTCTCCCCGCCTGTGTGGAGGTCCTGCTGGATGGTGGTGTAGCGCACGCGGACGGTCTGATTCGCGGCGATGGGCGTGTCGTCGGTGAATGCGTCTATGGCAGCCGGCTCGTTTGCCTGAGGATGCTTGAGGTCGTCGTCATATGTGACCTTAAAGCGGTAATTGTAGCCCGCCGTGCAGTTTCCGTTGGGCGCGGGGAACTGGGTGAGCACGTAGGGCGGCGCCTCGTACTTGGAGTTTACGTTGTAGAGCATCCCGGACTGGGCAATGATCTCGCTCTCATCCCCCTGGAAATAGCCCACAGAGGGATCCTGTGAAAGCGCGTTTTCATTCGGATCATTGCCCCAGGTCTCGATCTTGTAGGGCTTCCGGGTGGTCACGGCGACCTCCACGTACTCGCAGGTGGAGGTGTAGAAGCGCAGTCCCTCAGAGTAGTCGCCAAAATATTGGTTGCTGCCGGTCAGGGCGATGGACGCGTCGGCATAGTACCACTCGTCCATCACGTCGGCGGTGCCGTCGGGATGGTAGTCGTACATCTTGAGCATGAAATAGAACCCATTCTCGGCGGCTTTCGCGGCGTTCCAGCCTTTGAAGGTGACGGTGTACACTCCGGCGGGCGTGTTGTCCTCGGTGGAGGCGCCGGTAGAGTATTTCACATTGAGCCCGTTGTCGCTGTTGAACACCTCAGCGCCGGTATACCCCGCCGTCTCGATGGTGGGATAGGTGAACTCAAAATTGCCTGTGGAGACATATCCGGAGGGGCGCCAATGCTCGCCCACCGTGGACTGCCCCACCAAAAGATAGGTGTTTGTCTCCTTGCCGTCAAGACCGTCCTTGAATTCCAGGTCCCTCGTCCCGTCCCAGTTGGCGGTCAGGGGGTCGTCCCAGGTTGCGTCCACCACGTACCAGTGCTTTTTGCCCTCGTCATCGGGGATGTTTACGGCGTTCCACATGTGGTCCTCCGGGGTCCCCTTGGTCTGGAGCCCGTGGACAAGCACGCACTCTATGCCAAGCTTTGAAAGGCACACCTGGAGCGTGCGGGCATACGCCTCGCAGACACCCTCGTGGCTCACAAAGCCGTAGAGCGTGCGGATATATTTTGCGTATTTGCCGTCATCCCGGCACTCGGTCTCATAGCGGTAGTGGATGCCCTTGGTGATGCTGTCGTGGATATGTCCCACGATATACGCGATCTGGTCCTGCTTGGAAATCTCATCCAACTCGGGATTACTGTTCAGGGCTTTGACCGCGTCGTCCACGATTTTGTCAATGGCGCTGTCCACAGCCGCGTCCATCTCGGCTATCGTGGTATCAAGCTTTTCCACATCCTCCTTCGTCTGTCCCGCCAGAAGATATGTGGGTCCGCGTCCGGGACCTATCAGGACGTGGTAAGCCTTCTGGTCGTCCAGTGTCACGCTGAAGGTGAGGTAGCCGGAGTCTATGTACCAAAGCTCGGAGTGGTCCAGATCCAGCGCGTCCTTGGCGGCGCAGAAGTCATTGAAAATGTCCTTGTTGCCGTTTTTGTAGTTTGCAATGTCCTCTTCCGTAATAAGTTTTTTCCCGTCCTTTTGCACGTCAACAATATCTATGACCTTTGTGCCGTCATAGTATCCTGACTTCGTGTCCTGACCGGAGAATTCGCCCAGGAGCTTGTCATAAATTGCCTTCGCCCTGTCGTTGAGCTGGTTGTAAAAATACCTGCTCTCAACGCTCTGGGGCTCATAGTCCGCGTTGGCGTGGGGCATCGCCGGAATTACGGCGGCTGCCATCACCAGCGCCAGGACCACGCATATGATTTTTTTCTTCATTCTTCCACATCCTCACTTTTTTGCTTACGGGCCCCGGACATTTTACACAAACTTACATTTGTTTTACACAAATTTACATTTGTTGACATAACGCCCAAAACTCGCACAATGATTATAAATTATGCCTCGTTGGGTGTCAATATTTACGTTGAGCTCAAGCAGAAATTTTTTTCCGCGCACAAACCCGTCCCATAAAATTTGCCGGTTTTTGCGCTATTTTGGCAGTTTTCGCGCTTTCGCCGTCCGGCGGAGTTGACACCGCCGTCCCCACCGCGATATAATAGGCACAGCTGTACCGCGATTTACCCGAAATCTATCTGAGAGGTGCGAAAAATGAAAATTTACTCCGTATACGACCCCGAATTCAAGCCCTACGGCAAGGTTTTGGAGGGCTATGACACCTCCTGCCTCATAAACGCCGCCAAGACCGTTCCCCTCCCCGCCTCCGGCACGGCCTACGAGCCCAGTATCCCGGCGCTGGAGGCCACCTGCTGCTACGGTCAGTTCAAAAACAACGCCTACGGCGGAATGCCCATCCAGATCGGCATGTGCTGGGGCAGCAACACGCGCCTCAACTGCCTTGAGTACCACCGGGACAGCGAGGTGAACATAGGCGAGGACGACTTTATCCTCCTTTTGGCGAGGCAGGAGGAGATCGTTGACGGCGTGCTTGACACCTCCGCCGTCAAGGCGTTCCTCGTCCCCGCCGGCGTGCCCGTGGAGGTCTACGCCACCACCCTCCATTACGCCCCCTGCAACGCCAAAAGGGGCGGCTCCTTCCGCGTAGTTGTGGTCCTTCCCAACGGCACCAACCTCCCCGCTCCGGCAATAACCCCCGTGAACGGCGAGGACCGGTGGATGACCGCCCGCAACAAGTGGCTCCTGGCGCACCCGGACTCCGACGAGGCGCGCTCCGGCGCCCACATCGGTCTCACCGGCGAAAATATCGACATTTCCGCTTACATATAATTACAAATAATCGCGCCGCGCCGCCTCGGGGTGCCGAGGCTCCGATTTTCGCTTACAGGGGCATTATACCACCAAGCTAAGTAAAAGCCAAGCAAAATTTTAAAGTAAAGTAAAATACAGCAAGATTTGCAATGTTTTTGAACGTCGATAACGTCAAAGCAATACATAGCAAGTCTGTGAAAGGGGCGCCGGTCATGGCGAAAGCATCTGGGCAAAAGCTGAAAATACTTTACATTATGGACTATCTTTTGAGGAACACCGACGAGGAGCACCCGGCGTCGCTGGCGGAGCTGACGGCGTACCTGGAAAAGCAGGATATCACCGTCCGGCGAAAGACGCTCTACGACGACATCGACACGCTCCGCGCCTTCGGGATGGACATAATCATGACAAACACCGGGCGCAGCTACGGCTACTACGTGGCGAGCCGGGAATTTGAGCTGCCGGAGCTGAAGCTTTTGGTGGACAGCGTGCAGGCGTCGAAATTCATAACGCAGAAAAAGACGGTGTCGCTCATAGGGAAGATAGAGAAGCTCACCAGCGTCCACCGGGCGAAGGCGCTCCAGGGGCAGGTGTTTGTGAAAAACAGGATAAAGACCATGAACGAGTCCATCTACTACAACGTGGACGAGCTTCACGGGGCCATAGCCGACAGGGTGAAGATACGCTTTAAATATTTTGAGTTCACCCCCGACAAGCAGCGCCGCTTCCGCCGGAACGGGGATTGGTACGTGGCGAGCCCCTACGCCCTCACCTGGGACGACGAGAATTACTACCTTGTGGCATACGACTCGGACGCCGGGCACATAAAGCACTACCGGGTGGACAAGATGGCGAGCATATCCGCCATTTCCGAGCCCCGGGACGGGGAGGACGCCTTCAACGCGACGGACATGGGGGCTTACGCCCGCAGTGTGTTCGGGATGTTTGCCGGCGAGCCGGAGACGGTGCTGATGCGCTTTGAAAACCACCTTGCGGGGGCGGTCATTGACAGGCTGGGACAGGAGGTCATGACCATACCCGACGGACCGGACCACTTCACCGTCTCGGCGAGGGTGGTGCCGAGCCCCCAGTTTTTCGCCTGGATCTTCGGCTTCGGCGCCGGCGCGCAGATACTCGGCCCCGCCGGTGTGCGGGAGAAGATGTCAGCGCAGCTGCACGCGGCGGCGGAGCTTTACTTGTAAAGTGTTCAGGCGCGATTATAACCTGGCAGTTACCGTCGCACGGATGTGCCGTGTGAACAGTATTCACAGCTGTGTCAAAGAGACTGTATTTAACAGGATTATTTGTCCATAAATGCGCGAAGCGGGGAGCTATCGCTCCCCGCTTCGCGGTTTTGCATATGTTTTATAAAATTTCCTTTAGTTTTTCCTTGAGAAGCTTTGTTCTTTCAAGAATAAACGATTCAAAGCCGGACATAGACAGATCCACATCAGGGATCAGGTGATTTTCCAAAAAGCTCTTTCTTGTGTTCACGTCCGTGCTTTGATCCACCCAGTCCTTAAGGTACTTCTTGCCTTTTGATTCATTCTCGTTTGCGTCAAGCATTTGAAGGTTTCTAATTGAATTATATACTTTGAACGGATATTTTGCTTTTATGTCATCAGGCAGCTCATCATACCGATCCTCCGGGTGCAGATGGTCCTTATGAAAATTATTATTCTTATAATCAAGATTCGGATATAAAAGCGCAAGAACGGAAAATGTGTATTTATCATCCTTTTGCAGATCGAGTAATTGGTCCAAAAACTCATCATCGATCGTATCAAGAGATTTTATGTTAGATGATATTTTATCTGCCGGAAATTCCGTTATCTTTCCTTCAAATTTATTTTTTGAAATATCTGAAGTAAACGCTTTTCTTGTTTGAGCAAGCACCGAATCCGTGGACGCGCCGAACACTCTTCGCAGCAGCACCCTCATCAGCCATTTTTCGATGATTTCTCTATCAGCTTTGTGTGAGACCGATTCTGCAAAATCCGAATATTTGTTTGAGTGATAGAGGTAATAAACGATAGGAAGAGTGGCATTTTTTGAAGTCAACGTATAATTGTTCAACCCAAATGTTCTGAGAAGATCAAAGGCGGCGATCATGCAGTCTCTGATGCTTCCCCAGTTATCTTCTATTGTTGCGCAGAAGGCTTTGTCAAAGCTCTTTATCTCTGTCTTCACCGAATTGTTATACAGGTAAAGGAACGCTTTCACAACATAATCCTTATCAATGTCAAATCCCTTTGTACTTATTATGTCCCGCAAATTATGTATTTCGGTTTTTGCGTCAATTTTGCTCCAGTTTGCGACCATCAGGGAAAAGACGATGTCGGAAAAGCTCAACGCTGTTCCTCCGGAATTTATACGGGTAAAAATATTAACCGCTTTATCCGGGTTTTGTTCCTCTTCAAGGTAATATGTGATCGAGGGAACAGTAAAAATCGTCGCATCCAATCTATCAAGTATTTCTTCTCCGATATCGCCGAAACTGTTGCTTCTGATATACTTGTTTAATCCGGTTGAATGTACATCCATAATACAGCCAACTCTGAACCACGTCTCAGAGTCCTCGATATATATGTCAGACTTTTTCGTTACGTCGTCTCTTTTGAAATCGAAAATATACTTCATCTCCTCGCTGTCGTTCCCATAGCGGCTCAAGCACAAATACAGCCTCCTTGTGGGGAACGATTCCGGAGAGTAATTCCACGATTTGTTTCGCTCATGATAGGCATAGCTTCCGTATAGGCCGAGACGCATAGCCGTAAGTCTCTGCTGTCCGTCCAGAACCGCGAAAAAATCATTTGCGGCAGCGGTGGGATACGGATCGTTCACGACAGTTTTATTGTTTGCCCCTTTGATAAAGTATGAAATAAATTTGTAAAAATTCCAGCTTGTTTTGGTTTTGCCTTTAACGCTCCAAAACAGCATCGAGCTTGTGGGATATCCCCTCATAAGCGAATCAAACAGCTTTTCAATTTGATCTGCATCCCAGACAAAATCCCTTTGAAAAGCAGGTAAAACGTAGTAATTGCTTTCGATATATTGCATTGCCTGGTTAATAGTGATCGGCATTTGAAATCCTGACATTTTTCTTCCCTCCGATTGTAACTATTTTTGATTTATTTCATTCATGCGGATATTATAGTACAAAATTATCAAAAAGTCAAAAACGTCTTCTGAAAGGCGCGCGAGGAAACGGCGGCGGAGCTTTATTTGTAAAGCCACTTGACGTATTCCCCAACGTGTGGCAAAATATGACGTAAAGGAGGCGGGTTTATGGAGCTCAAGGCCGAAAATACTTTTACCGTCACGGAGGAGCTTTCAAGGGAGGGGACGGTGTGCCTGATGAAGGACGACTACTTCCCCACGGTGAAGAAGCTTTTGATCGCCGCCGGGGTGGCGTGGGCGCTGCTGGTGGGCGCGACGGTATGGCGCGGGAGCTGGCTGATGGCTATCGCCCCCACGGTGGTGGTGATATTCCTGGCGGTGTGGCTGCTGGTGATGAACCCGAGGAGCCGCGCCAAAAGGAACTGGAAGGCCCTTCGCGCCAGGCTCAACGGCGACCTTAAGCGCACCACCCGCTTTTACGAGGACAGGCTGGAGGTGGAGAGCGCCGGGTCACAGCTCATTGTAAATTACGAGGACATCCGGCGCGTGCTGGAGAGCGAGCACCTGCTTATACTTATAAACGACAAGAAGATGGGCGTAATGGCGGCGCTGGACGGCTTCACACTGGGCGACAAGGAGACGGTGCTGGAGCTTGTCAAGGAATGGCAATAATTTTTCCAAAAAGGGCTTTGCCCTTTTTGGAAAAATTAAGGGGGTACGTGCGAAAAAATTACCGGAAATGTCTGCGGACATTTCCGGTGATTTTTTCTGCTGTTTTGCTGCGCACGCCCTCGTCGTCGCTGAAGCCGCTTAACCTCGCCTCCGCGCAAGCGCGAAGGCTCAGGCGCAGGCTTCGCTCCTCCTCTCCCCACGCAATCATGATTGCGTGGGGACCCCATATGGTCACACACTTGCGCGACATAAGGTGATTTTTCCGACGTACATGCCGCCGGAAAAATATTTAATTTTAGGGTTTTATATACATACGTCGGCGCATTTAATGGGGATGACGCTTTGTAGGTCGGAAAGGGGCAGCTCAACCTGATAGCCTATTTTCCCGGCGCTGAAGGTGACGGTGTCGTAGAGCTGGGCGGTTTCGTCTATTACGGTGGGGAATTGCTTTTTCATTCCGATGGGGGAACAGCCGCCGTGGATGTAGCCGGTGAGGGGCAGGAGCTCCTTTTGCTTTATCATCTCCACGCTCTTTTCCCCCACGGCCCTTGCCGCCTTGCGCAGGTCCAGCTCACGCTCCACGGGGACCATGAAGACGTAGTGCTCACCAGAGGCGGCGACGGTGACCAGGGTCTTGAATACGGCGTCCGGGTCAAGCCCCAGGACCCTCGCCACATCAGCGCCGCTGACGGCGCCGGAGGCGGAGTAGTCGCGGGCGGTGTAGCTTATGCCGCGGCTGTCCAGCACGCGCATCACGTTGGTTTTAGGTATTTTTGCCGGCATATCAGTAGATGTCCTGCACCACGTTCTCCGGCGGGACCTCAAGGCGCTCCGGGTGCATCAGGTTGTGCTTGAGCATCTTGAGCCCCTGGGCGTAGTTGTAGCCGTCGCATATGCGCTCGTCGGTAACAATAGTGTAGTCTACGTAGCGCTTCTCCTCCACCTCGCCGGCCTTGTTGAGCTCGTAGACCCTGCGCTTGGCGCCGAAGGCGATGAAGATGGGCAGGTTGCCGAAGTTGTAGAGGTGGTGGTATATGGGCGGGATGCCCAGAGAGCCGATGTCGGTGATTATCATGGAGCCGTGGAAGGGGCTGGCCTCCAGCACAAGCTTGGGGAGGATGTGGAAGTAGTCAAGCACACACAGCACCCAGACCAGGAATTTGAGGATGAGGCGGGGGATCTTGACGAGCAGTCCCGCCAGGTCGCCGGTGGCTGTCTCGGAGCCGTTCTTCACGTGGTCGATGGCGGCGTTGAGCTTGTTGTACACATCGTAGACGGTGTCCGTGGGCTCAAAGACGACCTTTATGGAGGTCTCGCCGCCCGTCTCCTCCATTGTCTTCTTTACGGTCATGACGACCTCGATATTTTTCCTGGCGTAGGCGCGCTGACCGTTTATGTACCTGTTGAGCTGGGGCTTCTGGCTCACGGTGCGCACGTATGAGGCGATGAACATGTGGAGCATACCAAGTCCCGGATAGCCGTTGCGCCGCTTTTCGCGCATGAACTTTTCAAGCTCCGTGACCTCCACGGAGTCGCGGAAATAGTTGGAGGCGTCGCCCCTGTCGCGCATGACGAAGGCGGTTATGCGCATATACGGCGTCATTCCGTGGATACGGCGGCCCGGCTTGTTCTTGGGGAATACGGGAGTTTGGTCCTTTTTTGACATATGTGGTCCCTCTCTTCTCGCTTATTCGCACAGCTATATAAAATATATCACACAGCGCTGAATGTGGCAAGAAAATTTTGAAAAATATCGGCGGGAGGGGCAATAATTTGCACACGCTGTTGATTTCGCGTCACATATATGCTATAATGTCCATAAAAAACGTACAGGCGGTGTTAAAATGGCCAATATCAAGGACAACCGGCGCTCCCAGTACACCAGGACCGCGCTGAGGAAGGCGCTTTTGCTCCTCATGCTGGATAAGCCCATTGACAAGATAACGGTGAAGGAGCTGTGCGCGGCGGCGGACATAAACCGGGGCACCTTTTACGCCCACTACGCAAGCCCCGAACAGCTGCTCTCCCAGGTGGAGAACGAATTTTACCTGGACCTTCTGGCGGAGGTGGCGTCCTTCCGGCAGGCGGACGACGTGGAGCGGATATTTGTTGAGGCTCTGCGCGCCCTGCGGGAGCGGCGGGAGATGGCAAGCGCCCTTTTCGGCCCCAACGGCGACAGGGCGTTCCTGAACAGGGTGGTGCGCGTGGCGCACGATATGTGCATAGTCCAGTGGAGCGGCGTCACGCCCAACGCCCCCAGGGAGCTGCTGGAGCACCTCTATGACTTTCTGTCCGCCGGAGTGGTCAGGGTATTGCAGGAGTGGCTCGCCACGGGAGCGGAGGAGCCGGTGGAGCGCATGGCGGCGGTACTCACGGATCTGAGCAACTTCGGCGTCAGCGCCTTTGTGGACATCGGCAGGATCGACCCGCCCGTGGAGCGCAGGCTTCCAAGGCTGGGGGAGGACAAATGAGGGCGCGGCGCGTATACCTCATCCGGCACGGGGAGACGGAGTGGAACAAGCTCAGCCGCATACAGGGGAGAGAGGACGTGCCGCTCTGCGCCGAGGGGCTGGAGCAGGCGCGGAACCTCGCGGAGCGTTTTCGGGGCGTAAGGCTGTCCGCCGTCCTCACAAGCCCGCTTATGAGGGCATGGAAGACCGCGGACATGATTGCCGAGGCTGTGGGCGCGCCGGTTTATGTGGAGCCGGACCTTACGGAGCGTGACTTCGGTAGCGTCTCCGGTAGAGTGGTGGACATATTCAACCCGGAAAGGTACGCCTCCGACCTGGAGCCTTTGGACGCCGTGGCGTCAAGGGCGCTGGCGGTGCTTGAGCGGTACGCCAAATGCCTTAGCGGGGACTTTGCCGCCGTGAGCCACGGAGGGACCATCAACGCCGTCCTCCGGGCGGTCTCCGGCGGCGAGATAGGCAGCGGAAAGACGCGCCTTATAAACGCGGGGATAAATATTCTCGCGTGGGACGGCGAGGGGTTTCGGGTTATCGGATACAACCTGGATTCAGTAAAGATCTGAGCCCTTTTGGGCAAAATCACGCCGCGTTTATAGTGTATAGGGAGTAGAAATAGCCCTTTTCCTCCATCAGCGTTTTGAATGTGCCGCGCTCGGTGAGGGCGCCGTCGCGGAGGACCAGGATCTCGTCATATCGCTCCAAAAGCGCCCGGTCCAGGCGGTGGGTGACGATGAGCCGCGTGAGGCCGTCAAGGTCCAGTATCGCGCCGGTGACGGCAAACGCCGTCTCGTTGTCCAGGGACGCCGTGGCCTCGTCCAACAGCAGTACAGGCGTGCCGCGAATGAGGGCGCGGGCGATGGACACCCTCTGCCGCTCCCCGCCGGAGAGCGCGGAGCCGTTCTCGCCGCACAGGTAGTCCGGCCCCCGCTCCTCCATGAGCGGAAATAGCCCGGCGCGGCGGGCGGCGCTGTCCACCGCGTCGTCGGGGAAGTCCCGGAACATGGTGATGTTCCGCCGGAGCGTGTCGTCGAAGATGAAGACGTTCTGCCCGATGAGGCTCTCCAGATCGTAGAGGCTGTCGGGGTCGATGTCCCGAAGCTCCCTCCCGTCCACTGTGAGACTGCCGGTATACCCGTCGCAGGCGCCCATGAGGAGGTTTAAGAGAGTGCTCTTGCCGGAGCCGGAGGCGCCCACAAGGGCGTATTTTTTTCCCGCCTCCAGCCGGAGGGAGATGTTGCGCAGTACGGGCTTTTCCGGCTCGTAGCCGAAGGTCAGGCTTCTGAATTCAATGGCGTCCGTGAGCCTTGGCTCGACGGCCTCGCCGGAGCGCGAGGCGTTTTCCTCAACGACGTCCGCCAGCTTTTCAATGAGCCCCCGCGCGGCCCTGCGCTGGGCGAGGAGTTGGGGTATCTGCCGGACAGGTTGGATCAGGGAGTTGGAGAGGTTGGTGAAGATGAGCACCGTCCCCGCCGTTATACTGCCGCGCATGGCAAGATACGCGCCGATGAAAAATATGCCGAACTGCATGACCACGGAGAGGCTGCCGCCCACGCCCTGCATGGCTCCCCTCCAACGCAGACGGCGGCTTCGCGCCAGCTCCAGGGCCTCATTTTCCCCGTCGAAGATGCGTCCCGCCTCGGGCTCCGCCTTGAAGCTCTTGATGACGGAAAAGCCGGAGAGAAGGTCGCGGAGCCTGCCGACGAAGCCCTCGCTTTTGTCGCTGAGCGCCTTTTCCCGCCGGGAGAGCTCCGGTCCGAAAAGCGCCGCCCCCAGGAAGGGCAGAACGCACAGCACCACGGCGGCGCCTGTCAGCGCGGGGCTGTAGGTCAGGAGAAATACAAGCGTGGCGGCGAAATCAAGCGGCAGCAGGATGAGCTCAAAGAGGTTTTGCAGATAGTCGGAGGCGATCACAGACACATCGCCGGTGAGCACGGACAGATACCGCCCGGTGCTTTCCCTGGAAAAGGCGCTGATGCCCTTTTCGGAGAGCCGCCGAAAGGCGTAGGACTTGTAACGGCGCAGGGCCCTCTCCGTCCAGCCGCCGAGGGCGCGGTAATAAAGCGTCTCAGCGACGCCCAGGAACACAGCCACGCCCGCCGCCGCCCACAAAAGTCGGAGAAGCCCGGCGGCGTCCGACACCGCGATGGCGTCCACCACATCCCCCAGCACCCGCGACACCACGAGCATTGACGGGATCTCCAGAAGGTACAGCGCCGCCGTCCCCAGGAAGCGGAGGCGGTTGCGCTCAAAAAACGCCCGTATGTAGGGGCGGGCGGGGTCAGGTCTTCTCATTCTGCCCCTCCTCACGCTCAAAGGGCTGCTTGCCCAGGCAGTTGGCGGTGAGATACGTATGGTTCCCCTGGCGCATCCAGCGGGCGATGGACAAAAGGGCGACAAGTCCCCCGTCCTCCATATAGGCGTAGGCGCTCACCGGTCCGTCAGGGAGGGTGATCTCCTGCCGGACCATCTGACCTGTCGCTTCGGTCAGCGCCTCTAAGATCCGCTCCGCCTCCTCCACGGTGAGGCCGGTTCCTTTGGCGACCGCCGCCGGGACGTAGTAGCTGTCCCTGTTCCGGCAGAAGTACCGAAGCGTCTCCATGGCGCCGGGCATGGAAAGAGCGGCGAACAGTACGCGGTATTCGTCATCGGTCAGAAAGTACCGCTCATACCCCTCGCGGGGCTTTGGGAACACCCCCATATAGGAATAGTCCTCCGCCCCAACGCCCATGATATAGCCGCTGTCTATGCCCAGGGTGACGCGCATAAGGCCAAGCGTCTTGTTCTCCGCCTCCCGCGGATAGCCGATACGCGGCATATTGAGCATGAGATCACTGCTGGTCCCGTATATGGCGCCGTCCCATAAAAGGCGGTTGATCCTTGTCAGACGCTCGCTCTCCGGCAATGAACGCAGCCAGCCGAGAAAGGCGGTCTCCATATCCTGCACCTGACCGCCCTCCCTGCCAAAGAGGGCGTCCACCGTCACCCCCAGCCTGTCCGCCACGGCGGGCAGAAGGGACACGTCCGGCGCGCCGCCGTTCTCCCACTGGCTCACCGCCTGGGTGCTGACACCCACCGCCTCGCCCAGCTCCTTTTGGGTCATGCCCGCGCGCTTGCGGAATTTTTGTATTTGAAGCCCTATGATTTCTATATCCATATTTTCCTTTTTCCTCCTAAAATGAAGATTCGCCTGTACAAGCCGTGCTTTATTTATAGCTCATTTGCCGCTTGAATTCAAGAGACGCAAACTGGAGGAAAATCAAGCGCGGATTGATTTAGCTTGTCAAAAAAGGGCATAGCCCTTTTTTGACAACTCCCAATTCCCTTTTGTGTTCCCGATGTGTCTGAACCTCGCTCGGCATGGATATTCATCCACCGGTGTGCATAAAAGTACCCGCCAGCAGATTTGCTGACGGGAGATGATCGCAAAGGCACCTGCCACATTAAAATATGGCGGCAGGGGACGGTAAAAAGCAGGTTTCGCGGTATCCTAATATGTTTCCATTTGCCCGCATAGCATAGGATAAAACCCAAATCGCTCATAAAACGGCTTCAAGCGTTCTTCATAAACCACTGAAATCATGTAGATACGCTTTTCTTTCAGATATTCGATCATTTTATTCATCAGGTCTGTGCCGATCCCTTTGCCTTGGTGATCCGGACAAACCATCAGATCCTGAATATAGGCATCTGTTACTCCGTTTGATACACTATCAATATACCCAATCAGTTTTTCATTTTCATAAACCGCAATATGGCAATATGATGTCATCAAAGGGCTTTTATACTCGTTTTCCATCCTGTTCCAACCCACAGATTCACGCAAATCCGCCAACGCTTTTTCAGGCACTTTTTCGTTGAATTTGAACACCAATATATTCATCCTCCCTCGTGGAAGATTTGTATCGTTATAGCTGACGGAAGTCGAACCCGCGTCGGTTTTCGACGGCGGATTTCCGCCCGTGCGGCGTCAAAGCCCTTGACAATACGAAAGTATTCCCTGCGGGCTTTTCCTTGCCCGAACGAAAATCCGCCGCCGAAAACTGCTTCGCACTCCACGCGGAGCAATTTTCGAGTGATTTTCGTTGAGGCGGAGGAAGCCTTGCTGACGCAAGGCGACGACAACGAGACGAAAAGCGCCGAAAAGGGCCCGCGTGGAGCGGCGCGGTTCGGCTTCCGTCAGCTATATTACGATTTGCCGAACGGCAGCCCACTTGAGTTTTATTATACCACAAAATCTTTGATTTTGTGGTATATTCGCCATGTTTTTCGGTTCCCGGCGCAAGCCGGGGAGAAAAACGGCTTGAAATCATGTATAATATCCGCTTTGCGGATATTATACCACCCAAATATGAAGAAATCTACTGTCCTTTAAAGCGGGGTGAGTTATAGTCATGCAGATTGAGAATTATTCATGCTTTTGGTCGGGAACGCAAAGTCGAGTTGGGACTTTGACAAAGGGGATACGTTCAGATTTTTCCGACGTACATGCCACCGGAAAAATATTTGATCTTGAGTTTATTGACAGTCTGAATCAAGCGCGGCTTGATTCTGCGCTTCAAAATTGAAAACGCGCGGCATTTTTCAAGCCGCGCGTATATTTTTTCCGTTATCCCAATTCGATTTTGCGTTTTCGCTGATAGGCAGGAAAATATTTTAGATATAATAGATATTTTTTATTAAATCGTGTCAGATTTATCCGAAAAGATCGTGAATATAAGTGAAAGGCCGATGTGGAAGGAGCGGTTGACAGGCAAGAGCTGATAAAGGCCATTGATTCGTTTGTGGGAAGCCTTTCGGAAAGCAAGCGGCAGCTGTTTGTACGCCGCTACTGGTACGCGGACTCAATAGCGGAAATCGCGAATGACAGAGGTATGCAGGAGGGGACCGTATCAAAGACACCGGAGCGAACAAGAAAACAGTTGAAGGTATATCTGACAGAAAGGGGTTTTGAGATATGAAAAAGGAAGACTTCTTTGAGGTCCTGGGCGAGCTTGATGACGACATTGTAAAAGGAGCTAAATCAACTATGGAAGAAAATAAGAACAGAAAGCCGGCCTGGGTCAAATGCAAAGCGCAAAAAGAACGCAAAAAACACGTCCGAATTACATGGGGAGCTATGGCAGCTTGTCTCGTATTGGTTGTCGGAGTTGTCTTTTGGGATCCGGCAGCTCACGACGGCAGGCGTGTAATCAGTGAATATCATACCGATTCGTCCGGCATATATGCCGCCCCGTCTCCCGGCGAGGTAAAATTTACAGGCGAGGTAAGAGAAGCACGTAAGAAATATGAGGGGGAGAACGTAAGCTTTATATTGGCTTTTTCTATATTCAAAGATAATTGTGGGCAAACCGTAGAACTGTCAGAAGAAGAACGGATCAAGGAGTATCAACGGCTTATTTCACTGGGATATGAGCTTTACTCGGCAGAATGTTGGACTTATCAGGGGAAAGGAGAAAAACGGTACTACACTGTTGTTGTCGGCTGTTTTACAGAAAGTGAGCTTTCCCTTTTTAGAAGCGATCCGGAATATGGATATATGTTTTACTTTGCGACGAACGGAGATAATTCCGGCATTTCTGTTGATGAAACAGACATTATTACGATTTTTCCGACTGATCATTCATAGAAGATACAATAGATACCTAAAAAGGACAGCCTGGAAGTCGACCGTTTGATAAATATTCACTCCGTCCGTGGCTCCAATACTCCGGGAACGCAAAAGGGGGATTGGGAGTTTCCATTTTGCCTATCCTTCCTCCGCCGCGGTGAGCTCTTTGCGGACGGTCAGGAACATGGCGGTGAAGCAGGCGATGCCGCCGACGAAATTTGATACAGGCTCGGCGACGAATACGCCGTTTACGCCCAGGCCCGCCACGGAGGGGAGTATCAGCGTCAGGGGTATGACGATGAACGCCTTGCGCAAAAGTGAGAAAAACACAGCCTGGCGGGACTTGCCAAGCGCGACGAAGGCGGACTGCCCGGAAAATTGAAGCGCCATCATGAATATGCCGAAGAAGTAGATGTGCAGGGCGGGGACGCCGTAGGTCACAAGCTCGGGGCTGTCGTTGAATAGCCTTATGAACGCCTCAGGGAACAGGAAAAGCACGAGCCAGGCGGCGCAGGTGAACACCACGCACACCGCCGTCATGAACCTTATGCTCTCTATGACGCGACCGTTCTTTTTCGCCCCGTAGTTGAAGCTTATCACCGGCTGGGCCCCGCCGGTGAGCCCCTGGACGGGGAGGGTGATTATCTCCCGCACGGAGTTTATGACGGTCATGACCCCCACGTACAGGTCCCCCATGTCACCGCCCACGCGCTTTAGTGTGGCGTTGCAGATTATCTGGACAGACCCGTTGGTGACCGCCATTATGAAGCCCGAAAGCCCCAGGGCGCATATCTCCCCGATGAGCCGCCCCTCAAGGCGCAGTCCCCGGAGCGTCAGGGGCACCACCGCCCTTTTTCCGGCGAGGAACAGGTATACCCACGCCGCCGAGACGCCCTGGCTTATGACCGTGGCTATAGCCGCGCCGCGCACCCCCAGGTCAAAGGCGAATATAAATATCGGGTCCAGTATCAGGTTCAGCGCCGCGCCGATGAGAACCGTAAGCATACCCGTGACGCCGAAGCCCTGGGCGTTGACGTAGGAGTTCATGCCAAGGCTCGTCATGACAAAGAGCGTCCCCAAAAGGTATACGGATATGTAGCTCTCCGCGTAGGGGTACGTGTCGTCGCTGGCGCCGAAAAGGTAGAGTATGGGCCTTCTCGCCGCGAAGCAAAGCCCAGCCAGCGCCACGCCGGAGATTAGCAACAGGAGGAAGGAGGTGCCCATTATCCGCTCCGCCCGCCTCCTGTCCCCGGCGCCCCGCGCCATGGAAAAGAGCGGCGCGCCGCCGATGCCGAAAAGCTGGGTGAAGGCGGAGATGATGGTGATTATGGGCAAACACAGCCCCACGCCCGTGAGCGCCGTGGTCCCCACGCCCTCGATATGCCCGATGTAGACCCTGTCCACCACGTTGTACAGCACATTTATTAGCTGCGCCAGCGTCATGGGAAGCGCAATTCTGAGAATGCTCCTCTTGACGCTGCCGGTCCCAAAATCTCCAACAACCCCAGCCATTTTTCCCGCACCTTCCTTTTTAAAAATTATACCTCAAACGGTCGGGAATTTCAATCGAGCCTTGAATAATGACGAAAGCTTATATAGTGTCAAATGGTGTGATGGTGTTTTTTCTTGATATTGCTACAAAAATCTGATAAGATTTGAAATATCGATGTCGTTTTCATGCGTTTTTAATTTTCTAACAAAAATTGCTTTTAGTGCCACAGTTGGATATAAATTGTATCAGCGGCGAAAAAACGGAGGCGAAAAAGCATGAAAAAACCAGACAAGGTGATTTTTGAGCAATACCTTATGAATCTGTCTTATGAGCAGCTTTTACCTTATCTGAAAAAATATGAGAA
>CANQVL010000041.1 GCA_947627285.1 uncultured Oscillospiraceae bacterium | reverse complement strand
ATCTCCAAAGCCATGATCAGCGCTTATGAGACGGCCAGCAAGGCCCCCTCTATTGAGGTGCTGATCCGGCTCTCCCGCCTGTTCGGTGTCAGCGTAGATTATCTGGTGTGCGTGGACGCGCCGAAGGTCATTGATGTGTCGGGACTAGATGATGAAACGGTGGCTTTAGTGGCTACATTGATTAAAAGAATAAAAACCACCTGCTAATCGCAGGTGGTTTTTGCAATATAAATAGAATACCAAAATCAAGAACCATGATTATACGCAGAATAGTCAAAATCAAATGCAACGATATGTAACAGATTTCCATGATTTAAATCTGCCTTACATAACAACCGATAGTTATTTTGATAAAAACGGAAAACGGTTAAATCGCTGTCCTTACTAATAATTTCAACTGAATCACAAACACTTTGCATGGATTTTGACAACATTTTATATGGAATATGCTCGCTGCCGAATATATTCCCGCTCATTTGTGCTGTTACAATATCTACCTGACATAGTTCTCTCATGCGAGATACAAAGGCAACATATGCTTCGTGGCTTTTTCGTAAATCCTTTCCAAAATATTCTAATCCAAAATTCTTGCTTTCCGTAAGATATCTTAACGAAAAAACTATATGGGTCAATGGTTTGACTTGAGGGATTTCTATTTTATCTTTTTTCTTAGTTTTATCCCGAATCTTTCCCATATCAGTTTAAATAGTTCTCCTCGAAGTAGCGCTTCATAGTCTCTCGGTTGATAGGTTCATTCAAATGACGACCATGATCGGTAGCTTCTATCCAGGGATCTTCATTATGAGTTTTATTCCGCAGTGCCCACGCTGAATACTGACCAAAAACTTGAAATACTTCTTCTAATATTTCTGTATCAACTTGATTTTGAGAAATGATTTCTACTGCTTTACCGTCTTCTTCATCATTAAAACTCAAGTTATATGCATCCGGATAATGGTAGTACACATCCGTAACAACCGGCCCATGTTCCCATGCAACAATAGGTTCAGTAAAAATATCCCCATTTCCTAATGCAAGAGAACATCCTTCAGCGTAATAAAGTAATTTTAGTAATTTTAGAAGGGTTAATTTTTCTCCTCCCATTGTTTCCACAGCAATTTGATTCCGTTTAATAAACCAACGTGCTACATCAAGAGCTGAATATGTTGCCATTAAATTACCCCCTTTACAACTATATTGCAAAATCTGTAATAAACTAACTATCGCAAACCACTATGCCCTTTTTATAATACTACAAAATAATGATTTCAATTTTTAATATTTTGTAAATTTGTATCCTACATCATTTTGGTTACAAAAATGAAATGGGGTAATCTGTGGGGTAATGGAAAATCATCACTTCCGAATTATTAACTTTTTCCGCGCAAACTATCATAATTTTTTATAATTTGCGCGGAAATATTAACATTTCACGCTTTTAATTTTCTAATGGCTTCATCGTGGGGAACAGTATCACGTCCCTTATTGAGTCCGACCCTGTGAGGAGCATGGCGCAGCGGTCTATGCCCATGCCCATGCCGCCGGTGGGGGGCATGCCGTACTCAAGGGCGGTGAGAAAGTCCTCGTCCAGCATCTCCGTCTCGTCGTCGCCCCGGTCCCTGAGCTCCGCCTGCTTCATAAAGCGCGCCCGCTGGTCGATGGGGTCGTTGAGCTCGGAGTAGGCGTTCGCCATCTCGCTGCGGCAGATGAAGAGCTCGAACCGCTCGGTGAGGCGCGGGTCCGAGGGACTGCGCTTGGTAAGAGGCGATACCTCCACGGGGTACATGGTGATGAAAGTGGGCTGTATGAGCTTTTCCTCCACCCTCTGGTCAAAGCAGGCGTAAAGGGCGTTGCCCCAGGTCTTGTCGGCGGTGTCCGCAAGCTCCACGCCCACCGCCTTGGCGGCGGCGACAGCCTGGGCGTCGTCGGAAATTATGCCGAAGTCCACGCCCACGTACTCCTTCACCGCCTCCACCATGGTGAGCCTCCGCCAGCCGGGGGTGAGGTCGATCTCCTCCCCCTGCCAGGTGACATGGGAGCTGCCCAGAAGCTTCATGGCGGCGCCGGAGAGTATCCCCTCGGCTATGTCCATCATGTCAAAGAGGTTGGCGTAGGCCTCGTAGAGCTCGATGGTCGTGAACTCCGGGTTGTGCTTTGTGTCCATGCCCTCGTTGCGGAATATCCGTCCTATCTCATATACCCGCTCCATGCCGCCGACTATGAGGCGCTTTAAGGGGAGCTCCGTGGCGATACGCATGTACATATCTATGTCCAGGGTGTTGTGGTGGGTGACGAAGGGGCGTGCGGCGGCGCCTCCGGCGAGGGTGTTCAGCACCGGCGTCTCCACCTCGATGAACCCGCGCCCGTCCATGTAGTCGCGTATGAACCTTATAAAGCCGCTGCGGAGCTCAAAGGCGCGCTTCACCTCGGGATTTACTATGAGGTCCACGTACCTCTGGCGGTAACGCGCCTCCTTGTCCGTGAGCCCGTGGAACTTCTCCGGCAACGGGCGCAGGGACTTGGAGAGGAGCGTGGTCTTCTCGCAGTGGACGGAGATCTCACCCATCTTCGTGCGGAAAACGTAGCCCTCACAGCCCACGATGTCGCCCACGTCCACCTTTCGGAAGTCGGAAAACTCCTGCGCGGTGACGGAATCGGCGCGGATGTATATCTGTATCCTCCCCTGCGGGTCCTGGAGATCGGCAAATATCGCCTTGCCCATGCCGCGCTTTGCCATGACGCGCCCCGCCACGGTCACATGAGCGTTCTCAAATTTCTCAAAATCCGCCTTTATCTCCCCGGAGTACGCGGAGCGCTCGAACCTTGTGATGGCGAATGGGTCGCGCCCCTCCGCCTGGAGCTCCGCCAGCTTGTCCCTGCGGACCTGAAGAAGCTCCGAGAGGTCCTGGGTGTCCGGGGCGGAATAGTAGTCTGCCATATACGCTTATCTCCTTTTATCCCCTCCCCACGCGGGGGAGGGGAGCGGTGGTCCTTATTTCTCTATGGAAAGTATCTCGTACTGTATCATGCCGGCGGGTGCGTCCACGTCCACCGTCTCGCCCATGCCGTGACCGTAAAGCGCGCGCCCGAAGGGGGAGTCGTCGGAGATCTTGCCCTCCATGGGGTTCGCCTCCTGGGAGCCCACCAGCTTGTATCTGTACTCCTCGTCGGTGTCCACGTCCCTGACGGTGACGATACTGCCGATGCCGACCTTGCCGATGTCCTCGGACTCCTCCACGATCACGGCGTGCTCGATGAGGTCCTGGTACTCGGCGATGCGGGAGTAGAGCTTGCCCTGCTCTGTCTTCGCCTCGTCGTATTCGGAGTTCTCGGAGAGGTCGCCGAAGCTCCGGGCCTCCTTGATCTGCTCCGCGACCTCCTTTTCACGGACGGTCTGCATGTAGTTAAGCTCGTTTTTCAGCTCCTCAAGGCGCTGACGGCTCATTCTGTACCTGTTGGAATCTGCCATTTAAAACACTCCTTACGAAAAGCGGATATTCTATTGAATCCACAATATTATAACTGCCCGCAAATCCTTTGTCAAGACAGAAAACCCGCGAAAATCCGGCGTAAATCCACGTTGATTTGTCTTGGCGAACGCCCAAAATCACGGATGCCCGCGCCTGCCGCGTTTTGCCGTCCGTCCAAGGAAGCGTTAAAATATCCCTTACCTACTCTATCCCCGCTTTTCTCGCGAAAATCCCCCTTATCCACTCCATCGTCTCCTTCCCGAATTTCGGCTCCCTGTCATAGGTATACAGCCCGTTCGCCTCCTGCTCGATGTCGTAAAGCTGGGTATAGCAAAGCCCGAAAATGGCGGGGTTATCCATTATCGCGTCGGTCAGACCCTTAAGGCGGCTGACAAATTCCTCCTCTGTCTTCGGGGAGTCGCCGTAGCCCCACGAGTCCGAGCTTTTGGACTTTTCCCACCTCGTGCCGCCGTACTCGCTCACAAACATCGGCTGACCGCCGTAGCGCTGCCGGTCAGGGAAGTGGTTCCACGCGCGCTCGCCGTCAGGAAAGTCAGCTAACCTTTTTCGGAGTATTTCGGGGTCCTGCTCGTAGTCGTGAATGTCAAAAATATCTGTCAAAACATGGTAATGTCCGCTCGTGTCGATGCACGGCCTCGTCGGGTCGAGGAGCTTTGTCAGGCGATATACGATCTCCAGAATACGCCCGTCCTGCTGCCTCCCGCGGCAGTCATATGTCTCGTTGAAGGGGCACCAGCCTACGACCGCGGGGTGGTTGAAGTCGCGTGCGACGGCCTCCTGCCACTCGCTGATGAAATTAACTAAGTTTGCGGGGTCGGAGTGGTCGAATCCCCAGCTCGCGTGCTCGCCCCAGACGATGTAGCCCAGCCGGTCGCAGTGGTACAAAAACCGCGGCTCGAAGACCTTTTGGTGCAGCCGCGCGCCGTTGAAGCCGAGCGCCGTCGACAGCTGGATATCGCGTATCAGCTTATCCTCCGAGGGCGCGGTGTAGATCCCGTCGGGGTAGAAGCCCTGGTCCAAAACCAGCCGCTGGAAGACAGATCTCCCGTTTATCAGGAATTTCATGCCGTCAAGGCGCACGCTCCGAAGCCCGAAGTAGGTTGAGACCTCATCCTCGCCGAATGTCAGGCTGACCTGATAAAGCCTGCCCTTTCCTGGCTCCCAAAGGTGCTTTTCTGCCAGGGGGATCTCGATTTGCACGGTCCCGCCAAACGCCTCGCCTATCCCGCCGCCAACGGGCTTTCCGCCGTATGAGACCCGGGCGCCAAGCTTGCCGGAGCCGCGCAGATCCGCAGTCAGCGTGACCTTTTGGTTCTCGGGGTCGGGGTAAAGCTTCACGCTTTTTATGTAATTTTTTGGGACAAATTCCAGCCAGACCGTCTGCCAGATCCCGGTGGTTCGCGTGTAGTCGCAGTCGTGAGAGCGGTACTGCTCCGACTGCTTGCCGCGAGGCTGGCAGGGCGACCTGACGTCGTCGAACACGCATACCGTCAGAGAATTTTCGCCGATATGGGCATGAGACGATATATCAAATTCAAACGGCGTGTACCCGCCGATGTGCCTGCCAATCTCGGCGCCGTTCAGCCAGACTACTGTCTCATAATCCGCCGCGCCGAAGTGGAGTATCACGCGCCCCGAAAGCTGTAAACCGTCTAAATCAAACGTTCTGCGGTACCACACCGCGTTCATGAAGTCCCTGTTTCCGACTCCCGACAGCTCGCTCTCGGGGCAGAACGGCACGGTGATACTGCCGCTGAGCCGCTCGGCAAGATATAATTTTCTGTCGATCCCGCTTTTTGAATTGTCAATCTCAAATTCCCATACGCCGTTGAGATTCAGCCATTTTTTCCGCTCAAACTGCGGGTTCGGGTGCTCCGGGCGAGGAACGGTCATAATTAAGCCCTCCTGTAAATCTGCCTATTAAATTGGCAATATTTAGTTGCGGATTTAATGAATCTACCATATTATAACTGCCCGCAAATCCACTGTCAAGACGGAAAACCCACGAAAAACCGGCGTAAATCCGCTTTAAAACGGATTTACGCCGTCATATCAGAATAAAAGCGTAATTATCCACGCGATCCCCACGCCGCCAGCTCCGAAGAGGGAGAACGCCCACCAGGGGAGAGCGGGGAAGCGGCGGGTCCTGTGTTCGCGGGTAAAATCCGCCGCCACGCTCTTTGCCTCCCTCAGGAGCTGGGCTGTGGTGACGCCGGGACCCCTGCCCGTCTCCTCGCGCACTATGAATATCGCCTCGTCAAAAACCTTTGGGTCCGGGGACTTCACCACCACCACGCGCCTTGCCACGCCCTTGACCATCAAATCACCTCGTATTGGTAAGTTTACCCTTTGAGAGGAAAATTATACACATAAGGGCGTGTGCGTTTATATTCAGCCCCTTTTCTCCACCGCCAGGGCAATTACGGTCATGTCGTCGGCGGAGGCTGTGGCGCGGGCGGCGGCGTCCACCACGCGGCGCGCGAGGGCCTTTACGTCGCTGTCCCGCGCTCCCGCCATCGCCTGGCGCAGGAGCTTGTCGTCCCCGCCGGTTACCACGCCGTCGGACGCCATGAGAATGATGTCCCCGGGCTTTACGGTGAGCTTCACCGCCGGCGTCTTTTCCCGCGCGGCTATCCCCATGGGCAGTGACCCCGCGCCGACGCGCTTTACCGAGGCGCCGTGCCGTATGTACGAGGGCGCCGCGCCGTACTTGTAAATCGACGCCTCCCCCGAGAACATATCGAGCCTCAGCAGGTCCACCGTGGCGCTTTCAAGCCCGTCCCCGTCCCGGAGAAGGCACAGGGAGGAGAGGATGCTCACCGTCAGATCCGGCCCCACCCCTGCCTTTAAGAAGCGCTCCGTTATCTCCACCGCCTCGGCGGACATTCCGGCGGCGTCGGGACCGGAGCCCATGCCGTCGGAGAGTATGACGTAAAGTATGCCCTCGTCGGTGCGGAAGTAGACGCACCTGTCCCCGGACACCCTCTCGCCGGACTTCCTGGCGGCGCTTTTGCCCACGGTGACAGCCAGGGGCTCCGCCTCCATGAGTATTATCCTCCCGCCATCGCCGGCGTTTTCAACGGCGCAAAGCCGCGTCTCCAGCACCGCCGAGAGGTTCTCGAGCCAGGACTTGTCCCGCTTCAAAAGGTCCGTGTTCTGCGAGGTTATCTCCGCCCGCAGTCTCCCGCCCCGCAGACGGAAAACGGCTGTTTCCGCGTCCATGGCAAGCCCACGCAGGTATTTCCTCAGCTTCTTTTCAAGCTCCGGCTCCACCTGCAGCTCCCCGCCCAGCTCCGACGCTAAGGAGGAGAGTATGCGGGATATGTCCATGTACTGCCCGTATGCCGCGCCCCGGCTCTCCTTGAGCCTTGCGCGGAACGCCCGGCGGGAGAGGTACGACCGCGCCTCGTTTGTTATCTCCCCGCACAGCAGCTGCGCCCGCGCACAGCGGGAGGCAAACCGCTCCGGCACGTCGCCGACATCCACAAAGCCCTTTTTGGTGAGCACCGGCGTGAGGGAGTTCATTATGTCCAGCGTCTCCACGTACTCCTCCTGCCAGCACCGGGCGGAGCTGGGGCAGTCCCGGCAAACCTTGTCGCACGCCCTGTCGTAGATCTGCGCGGGGCCCGCGTCCGAACCGTCCCCGTCGCGGGAGCGCATGGCGTCATAAAGCCCGCGGAACGCCATAGCGCACCGATCCACCCGCTCGCGGGTGTATTCCCGCGCCTTTACGTACCCGCCGCCGGAGGGCTCCTTCGGCAGGAACACCGCAAGGCGCGCCAAAAGAGCGTCGGGGAGGAGCATGAAGATGACGGACGCCGCGAATGTCTCATACAGCGCAGGGAGCCACCGGTGGAACTGCCAGAACCACAGCACCGACAGCGCCGCCGACGCCACCCAGCTCAGGGTAAAGACGAGCCGCCCGTCCCGGGAGAATACTCCGGCTATCAGCGCCGAGAGGGTGTAGGAGAGGGTGAAAAACGGCGCCCCGCCCCAGGCGAGGTCCATGGACGCCCCCAGCGCCGCCGCCGAGACGCACCCCATGGCGAGCCCGCCCCGGAGCGACACGAACATAACAGCGATGACAGCCAGGGCGCGCCCTATGGATAGTATGCCGAAAAGGTTCACGGAGGCCAAGGATATGAGAAGCGTCGCCGTGAGCAGTATGAGGCTTGCCGCCCTGCCGGATCTGACGGACCGGGGCGCGTTGTCGCTCCAGGGCGACAGCGCCGAGGAGTAGAACCAGACAAGCCCGCCGGCAAAGAAGCTCTCCACGACCCACATCGCCGTCGCCGCCACCTCCCAGCCGGAGTCCCAGGCGTACACGGCGCCGATTATAAGCGTGACGCCGAAGGCGGCGGCCATTGGGAACCAGCGCGGCGCTGAGCGGGCAAAAAAGTGTACGCACGCCCAAACCACGGTGATTATGGCTATGTACTTCACCGCCCACCCCGGACCTCCGGCGGTGAGCGTACCCAATATGGCGCCCAAAAGACTTACGATCCCCGCGACGCCCCCTCCCGAGGCGGCGACGAAGGCGATACCGAAGGGCGAAAGCGCCGAAAATATCCTCGCCCGCCCCAAAAGCGCCGCCATAACGAGCCTTGCGGACAGCTCCGCCAGCTCCTCCCGCCGTAAGGTAAACGGAACCGATCTCCTCCGCGCCTGTGCAGCTGATTT
Organism: uncultured Oscillospiraceae bacterium; assembly: GCA_947627285.1. Taxonomy (GTDB): domain Bacteria; phylum Bacillota; class Clostridia; order Oscillospirales; family Oscillospiraceae; genus RUG626. The sequence goes on along the minus strand of CANQVL010000041.1, from coordinate 12,574 downwards.
CAATGAAAACTCCCCTTTGCGCATGGTTTACCATAATCATACACAAGGGGAGAGGTTGAATTAAGTCATATTGGGGAGGGGGTGAGAAAAAATTTTCTTTACCCTATTGCATTATCGCCGTAGGGGGCATATAATGTAACCGCAACTTGATACTATTCGTCTTCAGGGCAGGGTGAAAGTCCCGACCGGCGGTAAAGTCCGCGAGCGCGAAAGCGCCGAACCGGTGTGATTCCGGTACCGACAGTTAAAGTCTGGATGGGAGAAGACAGCGGGACATTCCCGCGGCCTTACGCGTAAAAAGCGCGCCCGGACGGACAGTTCGGGCGCGTAATTTATTCGGAGGTAAGAAAAAATGCTTCAAACCATCAAGGAAAACTTCACGTTCATAATCGAGATCGTCGCCATCTTCGCGGCGCTGGTGCTTATCGCCCTGGCGGCTCAAAGGCTGCTCATAAAGGACCGTCGGGAGATAAAGCCCGCCCGAAAGGTGGCGTACATGGGAATGTTCGCGGCGCTGTCGGGCGTCATAATGCTCCTGGAGATACCCCTTTTCTTCGCGCCAAGCTTCTATAAGCTGGACTTCTCGGAGGTGCCAGTGCTCATCTGCGCCTTCGCCATGGGCCCTGTGGAGGGGGTGGTGTGCGAGTTTTTGAAGGTCGTGGTGAAGCTCCTCCTCAAGGGCACCACCACCGCCTTCGTGGGCGACTTTGCCAACTTCGCCGTGGGCTGTTCCTTCGTGCTCCCCGCGTCCGTAATTTACCACACCAACCGCACCTTCAAAAGGGCGGTCATAAGCCTCATCGCCGGCGGCCTCACCATGACCGTCTTCGGAAGCCTCTTCAACGCCGTCTACCTCATCCCCGCCTTCTCCAAGCTCTACGGTGCCCCAATCGAGGCGATAATCGGAATGGCGCAGGAGGTGAATCCCCACGTGACCTCCGTCACCGGCCTCGTGGTGATGTGCGTGGTGCCGTTTAACCTCTTAAAATCTCTGGTTGTATCCGTGATAACCTTGCCTCTTTATAAGCGGGTGAAGAAGCTTATCAAAATTTGAAAGGTATTACCCAAATAACCGCGCCTTTAATAGGCGCGGGGGGGACTTTCCTCTCTTTTGGTTTCGCCAAAAGAGAGGAAAGTTGCAAAGGAGAGAAAAGCGACCAGGGAGGGATGATGTCATCCCTCCCTGGACCCTCTTTTGGCGTCGGCAGAAGCTTTATGCGCCCTGCCGTATAGACTCACGACGGCTCACGCAGTCCAAAACCTCCCCGCACGGGCAGAAGATACGGCGCGCGGGTTCCAAGACTGAATTGCACAGTCTCCGAACCCGCTTAGCCTCGTCGTCGCTGAAGTCGCTTAACTTCGCCTCCGCGCAAGCGCGAAGGCTCAGGCGCTGACTTCGCTCCTCCTCTCCCCACGCAATCATGATTGCGTGGGGCCACATTTAGCGCTCCTTTCCAACGAGTTCTCCTATGGAGTCGATGAAACGCCCTGCCCTCCAACATCGCCGCGCTTTGTGGGCGGTTGTCGGGCAAAAGCTTTCAGCACAGCTCCTACACAGTGTTTTGCACACGGAACCGACCGTGGAGAGATAGTGGATCATTTCTTGTTCAGCCGGTGAATCACATTCAGCAGCAGAAGCAGGTCGTCGTCGCTCAGGCACTTGATATCTTCCGCTATCTTGCGAACAAGCTCCGGCTGAGCGCTTTCGCTGTCAAAAAATTGCATGGGCGTAATGTCAAAGTAGTCGCAGATATTCAAAAACTGCCTCATGGACGGCAGAGCCTTGCCGGAGCTTATCCCCTGAATGTAGTTTTTATTTTGACCTAATTCCAGGCTCATCTGGTACTCCGAAACATTTCGCGCCATTCTCAGCCTTGTGATGCGTTCCCGAATGAATGCCGTATAATCCATTTCAATCACCTCATGAATAGCATACATTCCTGAAAGCCACGATATTCAAGAAATAAAACCTTAAATTTCCGATAAAACTATTGAAATTACAGATTGAATATGGTATTATACAGAATGGAGCTGGCGCTTTAACCGATTCCTGCCTTTCCTGCCAGCGGAAATATGGTTTTGGCAAGCTCTGAAAATAAATTGTTGGAGGGAATAGACATGCGCTTTATCTACATTATCTGCATCTTAGTTTGGCTGGTCATCCATATCTCGGTGTCAGACAAATTACAATGGATTGCAGGACAAAAGGGGTACGGAGGGTTCTTCTGGTGGTGCTTTTGGACGGGTCCTGCGGGATGGGCAATGGTTATAGCCCTTCCGGACAGACGCAAGGAAGTTGAAAATTCCCCACCTACATTTGAGCGCGCATCTGTTCAAAAGCCTGACGGCGGCTCTCTGGAGAAATAAGAAAAGGGCGTCTGAGGAAACGCTTCTATTTGGCGGTTTCTACCGCGGAGCAACACACCAAGGGCGGAGAGACCATGCAGCCTCTCCGCCCTTGGTGTTTAATTGTGTGAAATGATAAAAAGGTAACGTCCCTGTGAATCACCAAGAAAAAGTGGAGGAGAAATAAATGAAAAAGACTATTGTTATTTTACTGTTTTTTGCACTCTGTCTTATGCTGGCGTCGTGCGGTCTGAATCAGGATTCGGAGCAGGCAAAAGACCCGTTTGAAAGATTTGCGTGGGGCACGAAAAGGGATGACGTATATGACTCACTTGTTTCGCTGGGAGTTGATTATGAGACTTCCGATGGCGGCGCTGTAGCTTATGAGGTTAAAAATTTTTGCGGAATCAGCGGGTTGGAAGCCCCTGAATGCATGTATATTTTCGATGACGAGGATGCGCTTGAATCAATTAGTATTGGGGGACTTACTGACGGAAATGAACAAACGAACCAGCTTATTGAAGAGATAAAACTTATTTATGGTACTCCTGTTGAGGAAGAGGATGGCACTGACCGTGGTATTCGACATTTTGGATTTGTGTGGGAAGATAACGATTCAAAAATAACTTTTTTTGGAGGGAGCACATATTATCTGATGTATATAAAGCCAAAAACAGCAGAAGATAAATAACCCTGAAAAGATATGCCTACTGGGACGGTTCCTTTGGGCAGCTTGCGTCACAGCCTTACATACCAATGGGGAGAGATCATGCAATCTCTCCCCATTCCAGCTTATAAAAAAGCCTGCCGCTCGTCCCTCAAATGTGGTATAATGCCATTATAAATCAAAGCACACCTGCTTTGGGCAGCTCCTGTTCACTACTCCGCCGCCTTGAGGGCTTCGGCGGGGTTGATCTTCTTTAGCCTCCTGAACATCAAAACATCCACCATCATGCTGAAAATTATAGTCAGCGCAACGGAATACACATAGCTCATCGGCAGCACCCTTGGCGTAAAATGTATGAGATCTATCTTGATCTCACTCATTACAAATGCGTTCAGCGCCAGCCCCAGGGGGATGCCGGCGGCGGCGCCAAGGAGGGTGAGGAGGAGGTTTTCTCTCAGCACGTAGAGCGCCGATTCCCCGTCGTAAAAGCCCAGGACCTTCACGGTTGCTATCTCGCGAAGCCGCTCCTGGATGTTTATGTTGGTGAGGTTATATATCACCACGAACGCCAGCGCCGCGGCGCAGACTATGGTCAGCAGTACGATGTAGATGAGGCTTTCCATCATCGAGCCTATGCGGTCGCGCAGCTCCTGGCTTGCGGAGGCGGTGAGCACGCCGTCCATTCTCAGTATCGCCGCCAGCGCGTCGCCCGTGGTGACGGAGGCGTTTTTCAAAATAAGCGCGTAGTTTATCTCCGGCTCCGCTCCCACCGCTCCGGCGTACGTCTCGGAGCTTATGTATACGTTGTTGTATATGTAGTTGTCGTAAACTCCGGATACCGTCAGCGTAAGTTCCGCGCCGCCCTCGTCCCTCAGCTCCACTGTGTCGCCCGCCTTTACGCCCAGCGCCTTGGCAAGCCCGGTATTTATAAGCGCCTCGCCCTTTCCGGGGAAGGGGAGGGGGCGGGAGCCGGAGTGGAAGTCGATGAACTCTCCCACGTCCCCGGCTCTTTCGGCGTCCACGGCGTTTAAGTACACGCTCTTTTCCACCCGGTTTGCCGTGGCGGTGAAGCTGGACTGGTGGAGGAAAAGGGAATCCTCCGCAAGCCCGGAGGCGTCGGACATGAATTCCTCCCGCGCCGCCTGGTCCATATCGCCGGAGAAGGTGACGGTGAAATCATAGCGGGAGATCTCGGTAAACTGGTAGTCCACCACGTTCTTTATTGAGTCGTTTATGCCCATGCCGGTTATCATAAGCGCCGTACAGCCGGCGATGCCCAGTATCATCATCATTACCCGCAGCTTGTAGCGGAATATGTTGCGCACCGTGACCTTCCAGAGGAAGCTCAGGCGGTTCCATATGAAGGGCACCCGCTCCAAAATCACCCGCTTGCCCGCCTTTGGCGCTTTGGGGCGTATGACGTTTGCCGGCACGTCCCCCAGCTCCTTCCGGCAGGACAGCCACGTGACCAGGAGCATTGCCGCGAGGTACATTATGAACGTGACGGTGGACAGCCGCAGGTCGTAGTAAAACTCTATCCTGTCCGAGAAGGAGTACATTATCTTATACGCCTGCCACACCACCAGCGGTATGACCCGGGACCCCAGCAGGAGACCGGATACACAGCCTATCACCGTGGCGGAGCCGGCGTAGACGAGGAATTTCCCCATCACCGCAAGCCGCGAGTAGCCCAGCGCCATCAAAACGCCCAGCTGCGAGCGCTGTTCCTCCACCATCCTGGAGACGGTGGTTATACATATGAGCGCCGCCACAAGGAAGAAGAACAGCGGGAAGACCGAGGATATACTGCGCACTATGGAGGCGTCGGACTCAAAGCAGGCGTAGCCCACGTTTGCCCAGCGCCCGAGGAGGTAGGCGTCGGGGTAGGCGATGTCCGCTATCTCCTGCTCCGCGTCCATGAGCTCCGCCCTGGCGTCGGACAGCTCCGCCTCCGCGTCGGCAAACTCCCGCTCCGCCTCCGCTTTGGCGTCCTCGTATTCCTTGAGCCCGTCCTCATATTCTTTGAGTCCGTCGGCGTATTCCCTCTCCGCGTCCGCAAGCTCCACCTCGGCGTCGGAAATTTTGCGCTTGCCGTCGTTATATTTTTTGAGCCCGTCGTTATATTCCTCAAGCCCGTCCTCGTACTCCGCAAGCCCCTCGCCGTACTGCCTTTTGGCGTCCTCGAGGGCGTCGGCGGCGTCGGAGAGCTGAGCCTCGGCGTCGGCTATGGCGGTGTTGAACTCATTTACCCCGTCCTCGTACTCGGCAAGCCCCTCGTTGTACTCCGCCCAGCCGTCGTCCAGCTCCTTTCGGGCGTCCCGCAGCTGCGCGGCGGCGTCATATAGCTGTGAGTACGCGGCGGAAAGCTCCGCCTCGCCGCTTTGTATCTGTCTCTGGTAGCCGTCCAGCGTCGCCCTCCCCGTTTGAAGCCCCGCCTCAAACTCGGCGAGCAGGCGCTCGTTCTCGGGGAGCGCGGCAACGGCGTCGTCGTACCGCTTTATCTCCGCCTCGGCATTTGTGAGGGTGGCGTATTTCTCAAGAAGGTCCGCGCTGTCCGTGGGAGCGCCCATACTCTGATAAAAGGAAAGTATACCCGTGACGGTATCCGCAAGCTCGCTGTCCTCCGGCAGCGCGGCAAGCAGCTCGTCGGCGGAGGCAAAGCTGTACTTCCCGCTGGGGTCGCCGTTCACGCCGCTCATGATGGCGCTCATCAAAAGGTCAAAGAGCTGTCTGGAGTTTTTGACGGGTTCGCGGGCGTCCTCTATGCGCTGGGCGTTTGCCGCAAGCTCCGCCTTCCCGTCGTCGAAAAGCTTCTTCTGCTGTTGATAGTAGGCAAGATTTGCCTCGTACTCCGCCTCGCCCTCGGCAAGCTGTTTGCGGTAGCCCTCAAGCTCGGCGGCGCCGGCGTTGTACTGCGCCCAGCCGTCATTGTATTCCCTCTGCCCCCGGGCGTAATCCTCCTCGCCCTCATTGAGCGCGGCGAGGGCATCGTCCAGCTCCGCCTTTGCCGAATCCAGCTCCTCCTGGCCCTGGGCGCGCCGGTCCTCCAGCTCCGTGACGCCATTGGCGTATTCCGCCTCGCCGTCGTCTATCTGCTTTTTCGCGTCCTCAAGCTCCACCCTGGCGCTGTCCAAGGCCGCCTTGGCGTCGGAGAGCGTCTTTTCGTTGTCGCGAAGCTCCTTCTTCCCGTCGTCCAGCTCCCTTTTGCCGTCCTCGATCTCCCTTTTCCCGTCCTCAAGCTTTGCCGCGGCGTCCTCCAGCTCCGTAGCGGCGTCCTCCAGCTCCTTTTCCGCGTCGGCGCGCTTTGACCTGTACTCCTCAAGCCCGTCGTTGTACTCCGCCCAGCCGTCGTCCAGCTCCCTTTGGGCGTCGGACACAACGGTGGTGTACCTGGCGTCGGCGCGGGCGTCGGCTATCGCCGTCAGCACGTCCTCCAGCGCCTCCGAGCGGTCGTCGTATCCCGCCGTGTACCCCTCTGGCATATCCTCACAGCGTATGTACACGGTGGTGAAGTAGTCCGCGTCAAAGACCTCCGGCAGAACGTAGCAGAAGGAGCTGACGGACCCCGAGCCCAGGGCGGTGCTCCCGCGCTCAAAGTTTAGGTAGAGCGGCGAGGTCACAACCCCCGTCACCGTGAGCTCGCGGCGTGTGAAGAGCTCCAGGTCGTCCTCGGCGTTATTTTCGGATATGTATATCTTATCCCCCGGCTCAAGACCTGACCAGGAGTCGGCAAGGCACTCGCCGGCGCTCTCCGGCAGGCGGCCCTCCAGAAGCTCCGGTGTGTTTATCCTCTCCGGCAGGGAGTAGAAGGAGTACACCAAATCCACGTCCTCGCCGAAATTCACCAGCGCGTCGGTTTCAAAGCTCCCCTCGGCGTCCAGAATCTCCGGGCTCTCCCGCATTGCCTCCACGTCCTCCTCCGTCAGCCCCAGAGTTGTGGCAACGGAGAAATCGTAAAACCTGGTGTCGTCAAGGTACGTGTTGGCGGTGGCAGTCATCGCCTTCTCCGATACCCTCAGACCCACGAAAAAGCCGCTCCCCAGGACGATTATGGCAATTATCGCCAAAAACCGCCCCGGCGAGCGCGTTATTTCCCTGTATGTGTTTTTCGCAAGAGGCGAAAACATTCAAAAATCACCCTTCGGAAATGTCAAGTAATCACCATTCAATCTCGCTTATGGGCGTGGGGTGCTCGTTGAGTTTGACGCTCCGCACCGTCCCGCTTCGCACGGTTATCACCCTGTCCGCCATAGCCGTGAGGGCGGAGTTGTGGGTTATAATGAGCACCGTCATGCCGCTTTTCCGGCTCGTGTCCTCCAAAAGCTGGAGGATCTGCTTTCCGGTGGCGTAGTCCAGCGCGCCGGTGGGCTCGTCGCACAGCAGGAGCTTGGGGTTCTTGGCAAGGGCGCGGGCAATTGCCACGCGCTGCTGCTCGCCGCCGGAGAGCTGCGAGGGGAAGTTTCGGAGCCTCTCGCCCAGCCCCACGGCCTTCAGCGTCTCCGCCGCGTCCAGGGGATTTTGGCATATCTGCGCCGCCAGCTCCACGTTTTCAAGGGCGGTGATGTTTTCTATGAGGTTATAAAACTGAAAAACGAACCCCACGTCCCTCCGGCGGTAGGTTATCAGCTTCTTTGGGGAGTAGGCGGAGACCTCCTCGCCGTCCAAAAATATCCTCCCGTCCGTCAGGCTGTCCATTCCGCCGAGAATGTTGAGAAGCGTGGTCTTCCCCGCACCGGAGGGACCCACGATGACGCAGATCTCCCCCTTCTCCACCTCAAAGGATACGCCGTGGAGCGCCTCAACCTCCACCTCTCCCGAGCGGTATGTCTTTTTCACGTCCTCAAACCTTATGAACGCCATCTTCCGTCCCCCGTTGCCGCGATATTTATCTATCCTGCATTTTAGCACATACCGCCGCGCTTAGTGTGAATATTCGATGAAATTTTACTTGCAAAATTTGACTGAAAGATATATGCTAAAGACAGAATAATATATGTTTGGGGGAATCATCATGTTGCATACCGTCGATACCGTCATCTCCCTTGTCATCGCGGTCCTGGCGCTGTGGGGGATACTTCTCCAGGCGGGCATCCGCGAGGGACATTACAGGCTCGGCACCTTCTCCTATTACACCAACCTCTCAAACCTCATCATCGGCGTATACGAGCTTCTTCTCTTTATCTTCGCCCTCCCCGGCAGCGCCGCCTATGGCGCCCTTGCCGGCGCCGGGGTGCGCTTCAGCCTGACGCTGATGATCTGGGTCACGCACCTCGTTTACCACTTCCTCCTGGTGCCCGACTACAAAAAGAAGCAGGGCGACAAGTTCAAGGCCGAGTGGAGCACCTTCAAAAACCTGGACGTCCACTATTTCGTCCCCCTTCTCACGCTCCTGCAGTGGCTCGTGTGCGCCGACAAGAACGTCCCCTTTATCGCCGTGTTCGCCTGGCTTCTCATACCTCTGGCGTACCTCGCCTTTGCCATGATAAGGGCGCGGATACTGGGCCCCGAGCCCAAGAGCGGCGTATACCGCTACCCCTACTCCTTCATGGACCTGGACGAACAGGGCCCGAAGCGGTGGTGCGTAAACGTGGGCATGGCTCTGGCGTTTTACATAGTCCTGGGCTTTGTCCTCTACGGAGTGAGCCGGATATTCAGGATAATTTGATTTGGCGCGAAAAGGAAAGGGTAATATGAAAATCGGCAAGGTCTCCTTAAAATCTCTCCTGTACATCATCGCCGGCAACCTGGGGTTGGCGGTGGCTCTCGACTGCTTCCTCTCCGACAACGAGATAGCCGCCGGCGGCTTCGGGGGCATCGGCGTCATTGTGAGCTCCCTCCTGCCAGTGAGCGTGGGAACTGTGGTGTTCCTCATCTCCGTGCCTCTGTTCGTCTGGTCATATTTCGTCCAGGGCTGGGCCTACACCCTGTCGGCGCTGATCGGCACCGTCGCCTTTTCGCTGTTCACCGACCTTCTCGCCTTCCTTCCCTGCCTTACGGAGAACCGGCTTCTTGCCGCCATCTGCGGCGGCGCGCTCAACGGCGTCGCCGGGGCGGTGCTTGCCCGCGGCTACGTGGCGGGCTCCGGCACGGACCTGCTGGCGAGGCTCCTGGTGACAAAATTCCGCAACGTCTCCTTGGGTACGCTGGTGTTCATATGCGACGCCGTGGTGGTCGTCGCCTCCGTCTTCGCATTCGGCGACATAGAGTCCGGCATCTACGCCGGCTTTGCCATAGCCGTCTGCTCCTTCACCGTGGACACGTTCATCCACGGCTTCAATAAAGCGGTGGTCTTTGAGGTGATAACCCCCGACGAGGAGGCCACCGAGCGCCTGTCGGAGGCCATAATGGAGCGCCTTGACAGGGGAGTGACGCTCATACCCGCCGTGGGTATGTACAAGCGAAGCGACAGGAGCGTCCTCATGGTCGCCGTCTCCCCGAAGCAGATATACGAGGTGAAGGACCTTATACACGAGATGGCGCCCGGCTCCTTCGCCGTCATGCTCCACGCCAACGGCGTGATCGGCGAGGGCTTCAAGGGCCTTGACGTCACCGTGCCCGTGAAGGACATCGGCGAGGACGAAAAATTCTGACCCCGGGAGGGATATAAAATGACAGCGCTTTACATAATCCTTGCCCTTTTGGGGCTTTTCATTCTGACGGAGCTCCTGCTCTTCCTCGCCGCCTTCGGCGGCAGGACAAACGCCGACTTCACCCGCCACAACTTCTTCTTCAAAAAGGAGCTGCGCCCCTATGCCGGCCTTATCCTGGCGGGGAAGAAATATGTGCTGGACACGCCCCATGAGGACGTGGAGATACGCGCCCGGGACGGCGTCCGCCTTGCCGGGAGCTTCTACGACGCCCCCAACCGACGGGGCATAGTCATAATGATGCACGGCTACCGCTCCATGGCGGAAAATGACTTCTCCTGCTCCTCGGAGTACGTCCACTCCCTGGGCTTCGCCATGCTGCTGTGCGACCAGCGCGCCCACAGCAGAAGCGGCGGCGTCGCCATGACCTTCGGGCTCAGGGAGCACCGGGACCTTTTGGAGTGGGTAAAATACGCCGCTGACCGCTTCCCCGGCGAGAGGATAATTTTGGAGGGGCTGAGCATGGGCGCCTCCACCGTGGTGATGGCGGCGGGGGAGGAGCTGCCGGAGTGCGTGGCGGGGATAATCGCCGACTGCGGCTACACCTCCGCGCCGGACATTATCCGCTCCGTGATAAAAAGCTGTCATTTGCCCGTGAAGATATTCTACCCCCTTGTCCGCCTCTCCGGGCGCGTGCTGGGCGGCTTCGACATCGAGGACTGCTCCGCGCTGGAGGCGGCGAAGCGCGCCCGCGTCCCGGCGCTTTTCATTCACGGCGAGGCGGACGGCTTCGTACCCTGCGCCATGGGCAGGGCGAACTTCGAGGCATACGCCGGCCCCAAAAAGCTCGTCACCGTCCCCGGCGCCGGCCACGGCCTCAGCTACGTGGTGGACACGCAGTCCTGCCAAAACGCCCTCAGCGGATTTTTGAAGGATACCTTAGGCGTCTGATTTTGCTTAGCGCCGCGTTTTTTTCAAGATTTTTAAATTGCACCCTTGACGAATCAGGGAGAATGAGGTAAAATGTTATGTAAATTGGGGGATTACTGTTTTCTCCCCAACACATGAGCTTATACGGAGGGATACACGTGGGACTTATACCTCAGGTCAAATGCGGAAGATGCGACAGGACCTACTCCGCTCTCAGGAGCCGCTGTCCATACTGCAACGCGCATCGCCATAAAAAGGGAAAGAGAACGACAGACGGCGACAACGCCACATGGAAGCTTATAATCGGCATACTCCTCATCGTCGTGCTCATCGCGGCGGTCATAGTGATCCTCGTCACCAGCGCCGGCGACAAGGACAACGAGGTCAACAACCAGAACACCCCAGGCAACAACGCCAACGAGGGCGTGGAGAACCATCAGGGCCAGAACCCCGGCGGCGGCAAGGACGACGAGAACAGCGAGAATAACGGCGAGAACAACGGAGAGAATAACGGGGAAAATAACGGCGAGAACAACGGAGAAAACAACGGCGAGAACAATGGGGAAAATAACGGGGAAAATAACGGCGAAGGCGGCAACACCGGCGCCCAGCAGCCCCCCGTCACCGTGACGGCGTCCTCCATCTCCGCCAAGCAGAAGTACCAGAACCCCTGCACAGACTTCAGCCTTATGAAGATAGGCGATACCTGCGAGGTCACCGCCGTCGTCACCCCCTCCAACGCCACCAGCATACCGGTGTGGAGCAGCTCCAACGAGTCCGTCCTCAGCGTGGTCCCCGACGCCACCGGCCTCAAGGCCACCCTGACCAACCTCTCCGCCGGCTCCTCTAACGTCACCGTCTCCGTCGACGGCCTTGAATACACCTTCATAGTCCGCTGCAGAAAATAAAAACCTCAAAAAATGGCTTTGCCATTTTTTGAAAGGGATACGTGCGGAAAGCCCTCGCGAAAGGTCTGCGGACCTTTCACGAGGGCTTTCCTGCTGTTTTGCTGCGCGCGTGACCCGAAGGGTCACACACTTGCAAAACAAAAGGTGATTTTTCCGACGTACATGCCGCCGGAAAAATATTTAATTTAAAGAACTAAATTCTAACGTTTCAAAAATTCGCGAAAAGGAATGGAATCCTTTTATTGGAGATAATGCAAAGCGGTTGGGTACACATTACTTACAAAACCGTAATCTTAAAAAACTAAAAGTCTTAGAACCGTTGCGGCTCTAAGACTTTTTTTATGACCTGGCCGGGATTCGAACCCGGGACACCCTGCTTAAAAGGCAGGTGCTCTGCCTGCTGAGCTACCAAGTCATACCTTTTTCTCCAAAAATCTTTGTCAAATGCCTCGCGGCGGGTAAAGCGGCTTCCGCCAAACGGGGCCCCCGCAAAATCGAAGATTTTGTGGGGAGAGGAGGAGCGAAGTCAGCGCCTGAGCCGTGAGGCATACGCCTTTGGCGAATGCCTCGCGGCGAGGTAAAGCGACTTCCGCGACGACGACAGGGATGGCGGGACTCGAACCCACGAATGCAGGAGTCAAAGTCCTGTGCCTTACCGCTTGGCGACATCCCTATTAAGATGACGCCACCAAAGAGATGGCGTCATATGAGGGTGGGTAAAGGGACTCGAACCCTCGACACCCGGAACCACAATCCGGTGCTCTAACCAACTGAGCTACACCCACCATATGAACTTTTGGTATTTTCAAGGCCATAGGCCTTGAAAACCCTTTTCCCACCAAATCAAAACCCAGCGAAGCGGTTTTGATTTGGAGAGGAGGAGCGAAGCCAGCGTGTGAGGCGTGAGGCGGGCGCCCTTGGCGTTCGCCTCGCGCCGAAGAACGCGGCTTCCGCGACGACGACTGGCACGCCAAGAGGGACTCGAACCCCCGGCCTACTGCTTAGAAGGCAGTTGCTCTATCCTGCTGAGCTATTGGCGCATGTATCATGTGGTGAAGCTGGAGCGGGTGATGGGAATCGAACCCACGTCCCCAGCTTGGAAGGCTGGTGCACTAGCCGTTGTGCTACACCCGCGT
>CANQVL010000040.1 GCA_947627285.1 uncultured Oscillospiraceae bacterium | reverse complement strand
GTATTATTCTTGGAAAAGTGATAAAATGTGAAATTGGCAAGACACCGCGATTTTACTTTTGCGACAGAGGTGACGAATCATGCCCCTGGGATTCAATCAGGCCAACAACATCAAGAACGTAACACTGGATGTTCGGGATGATTTGGTCTACTACAATGAGAAAAGTTATCCTGCCGGTTACTTCGCAGCGGAGGTACTGAACGTATCTTACGAGCAGCAGTTCCTGCTGACAGGTGAGGCTAACAATGTGACCACCCTATATCAAACATTTTTGTTCGGAGATGAGAGTCTCCGGAAGAAAACGCTGCCTGTGTTTCTTGACGCTGCCGTCACTCTCAGGAAACACCTTAGTGCGGTCGTGCCATTCAACCTCACTTCGGACGATCTCGATGTGCGCATGATCAATATGCTCCTCTCCGAGGATTTCTTACATTACCTGGATGACAACGAGGAGTATCTGAGCTTTTTCTGTTCCTTTTTCAACAGTCTTTTCAGGACTCCCTTCGCCATCAGCAACTTTGCGTTGATCATCACCGAGTTTACAGACAAGTATCTGAGTGCTCTAAAGAAGCGTGATGAGAACCACTTCGTCGTAGCGGCTCACGATTTTTTCAATAACGAGTATGTGAAAATGACGATCAAGGACACTGAGGAGATCGGTGCCGCCCCCTTCACGTCAAGCCCCGCGCTACGAAGTGCGGTCATCTTTGCGCGTAATCCAAAGCGTGACAAGGAAATGATGTTCGTCACCCGAATATTCTTCGACAGCTACATGGACTTCTTTGTCTATGACCTCATCAACGGACTGAGCCACGGCCACGCGCCAAGCAAGTGTCAGTGTTGCGGGAGGTACTTTCTCACCACCACGGGACATTCGCCGAAATATTGCAACGGGATGGCTCCTCAGAACCCGACCATGACCTGCCGCCAGTACGGGGCGAGGCAGGGGCAGAAAGAGGACAACCCCAACCACCCCATCTACCGGCTGTTCTCCACCCGTACCAACACCATCCGCAAGCACGCCGAGCGGAAGAAGATAGACGCCGAGACCAGGGCGGCGGCGCTGGAGCTGGCGCGGGAGTACAGGGACAAGGCGCTTATGGACAGGGAGTATTTCCTCAACGGCTACGCCCAGGACATGGAGCTTGAGAATATCTACGCGGAGGCAAAAAAGAGACTGATTTGAAAGGAGGCGCGGTCGGTGGATGTGAACACCCTTATAGAAGAAAAAATGGGACGCCTCATCCTGGCCGCGCGGAAGCTCAGCCGGAATTTTGGCGTCCCGGATTTGATGGAGGACCTTATTCAGGAGGGATCGCTGGCGCTGATGGAGGCGGCAGGGAGATACGACACGTCGGGTGATGCGTCCTTCGACGCTTACTCTGACAGGATCATTAAGTCTGCTATGCTCGACTACATATACCGCAACGCCACCCAATTCACCATGCCGCCGGACAGGTTCAGAGTACTACGGCGTGTCGCAAGGCTTCTGGCGGATGGAGGAGATGTTCGGGAGATTTGCGGTGATTTGAGCGTATCGCCTGCCGTCGCACGTAAACTGATTTTGGAATACCGCGAGACATTCAACACAGTCCCCTTAGACGACGCTGATGCCGATACCGGCGACTACGGGAACCCGGAGCAGGTCTACACCGAAAAACTCCAAAGGACCGCCGCCTTCAATGCGCTCAGTTCTCTCTCCTCACGGTCCCGAACGATCATCAAGTACCACCTTGGCCTGGACCAGCCGGACGAGCAGACCATGACCTTCAAGGACCTGGCCGTCCGCCTCAACTACAACAGCCCCGGCGCGGCGGACAAGGCGTACAAGCGGGCGGAGGTCGAGCTGCGGCGGATCATCAACGCCGGAGAGTATGGCCGCTGGAGGTCGTCGCTCCAAGCTGTCCGCAGGGCAAATTAAGAATCGTCTCTTTCTTTTTCGTGTTCACCTTGCCGCTGCCCACCGTGTTGGGCGGCGGCAATTTTTGTTGCCTGTCAGGATGGAACCGGTTTGTTCCCGCACTCTTACCGGATTATCCTTGACTGTTTCCTCCTTTAGAGTGATAGATTGACTACGCCCATTTAGGGCAAAATACATTATCTTCACTCACAAGAGGAGGAAACATTTTATGGAAGCCAAAGTAATAACCCCGGAGGTCATTTCGGACTTTCGGAACGTACTGAACGCCCTGGGCCGGAGCGTCCACACCGTCGCCAGGTACCTCTTTGACGTCACGTCCTTCGCCCGGTTTCTGGACGGGAAAGAGGCCACGGCGGAGGCGACGCGGGAGTTTCGGGACAGCCTGATGAGCCGCGGCTACGCCCCCGGCAGCGTCAACACCAAATTGGCCTCGCTCTTTTCCTTCTTCCACAGCCTGGGCTGGGAGGGCTGCAAGACGCCCCGCGTCCTCATCCAGAAGGACGCCTATATCTCCGAGGACGCGGAGCTTACGCTGGAGGAGTACCGCAAGCTCCTTGCCGCCGCCCGCTGTCCACGGCACCGGCTGGTCATGGAGACCCTGGGCGGCACGGGCATCCGCGTCTCGGAGCTGCGCTATTTCACCCTGGAGGACGTGCGAAAACGCGACATCCGCGTCCAGTGCAAGCGCAAGATCCGCCGCATCATGATCCCGGAGGAGCTGGGGCGCCAACTGGAGGCTTATGCCGCCGAGCGAGGCATCACCTCCGGCGTCATCTTCCGCCAGGCCAGCGGGAAGCCCCTTGACCGGCGCACCGTCTGGCGGTTCATGAAGGCGGCGGGAAAACGCGCCGGCCTTCTCTCCTCAAAGGTCCACCCCCACAGCCTGCGAAAGCTCTTCGCCCGGATGTTCCTGGAAAACGGCGGGACGCTGGAACAGTTGTCCGATGTGCTGGGGCACAGCAGTCTGGAGACGACGCGGATCTATATAAAGACCAGCGGCGCGGAGCATCGCCGGATCGTGGAAGGTTTGGGCCTCGTCCCCGCCACGGAGGAGGTTGAGCCGGAAGAAGCTGAACCGGAGGAAACCGAGGCTGAGGAAACGGAATCAGAGGACGGAGAAAAGCCGGGATTCTCCGTCAGGGCCGGCGGGAAACCCCGGAGTGCGAAAAAGCCCTTCCCACGTCGCAAGAGCAAACGAAGGAAGGGCAAAAGGGCAAAAAAATAAGGCGACATTATAGGAATAATGTCACACGGGCGATCCTCCCAAAACAAAAAAAGCGCGGTCTTTCCACCGCGCAGAAGCTTTTCAGACTGTACAGATTGACTGAAAAGCCGTTTTTGGGCACGCCGCGACGCCCTCACAGACCGTTCTGCTTTTTGGCAGGCCCGTGAGGGTGCGTCGCGGCGTGGAAAGTTTATGTAGCCAATAGAAAGATTTGGAGAAATTCCTCAAATGCTCTTGACATTTCGGTCAAATCGTCTATAATGAGCATGAAGAATTTCGTGAGGCTTGCGCTTTCCCACCGGACGTAGGAGACATTATTCCTATAATGTCGCGAAATCCGGTGGGGAGGGGCGAGTTCCGAAAAGCTTCTGATGTTTTTTGTGCGTTTTGACGGGGCAAACCTGGGGGCGGTTCCGTTGTACCACCGCAGGTGGGACACGGAGACGCCCCGTTTTTGCATATAGGCAGTCAAAACCCGGTAGAACGCGGAAACGCCGCTTCTATATATGTAACTTTTATATACTTTTTTCAGGAGGTCAACATGAAAAGAAATTCTTCAAGAACAAATCCCAAGCGCAGCTTGGGCGGCTTCACGCTGGTGGAGCTAATCGTCGTGATCGCCATTCTGGCGATCCTCGCAGGCGTCGGAGCGGTGGCGTACACGGGGTACATTGAGTACGCAAAAAAAGGACAGGACAGGGCGACCGTGGGGGAGATCATAAACGCGATAGAGCTTGCCGACTATGCCGATCCTACCCTGTTCGGGGATACCAACAGTGCGGTGATCGTTCTTACAGAGGACGGTTGGAGCGTTTTGCCGGGCAGCATGGATGAGGGTAAGCTGACTTCCGCCATCCAGGATGCCCTCGGGGAGCCGAGCGGCATGACATTGAAATATGATAAATGGAACGGCAGGCCGGAGAATGTTGGGGCCGTGCTTAGCAACGTAAACAAAGCAAAGAGCTATCTTGAAGAAATGAAAGCTGCCGGGCAGTATTCTACATACGCCGACGATATGACTGAGTATTGGGAAGCGTTCACAAATTTAATCAATAACATGAATAACGGCACGCTAAATTTAGGATCGTATGTAAGCGGCTGGAATGCAGATGATTACGATGGCGCTATCACCGAGTACATCGTAGGCGGCTACAGCTCAATTACAAAAGACAGCACTGACGCGACTAATATCATTAATGCTTGGAAAACGTCCGGGCGGATCATTAACGGAACTATTGAACCTTTTAAAGGGCTTGACCTGACCCTCGCCAGGAACTATGCGTTTGTCAGCTACGCAAGACGCCAGACGGAAGTACCGGTGACCGCCGCAATGCAGCAAACACTGACGGACTATATGAACAAGCTGCAAAGCAATTCTCCCGATCTGGCCTCGTTTGACACATCAGCTACTTTCAACGGTTCAGAGTGGACTGAAATAAAAACCAATTATTTTTCAAAACAAGCAGAGGCAGACGCAAAGACATACCTGAGCCTGATGGATGCCGCCAACGCAGTTTACGATACTCTGGATGACAAGAAGGTGGCGGGAACAAACAAAAATGGAGGAAGTACGGTTCTGGAGGATGAGGTTCTCCTCGGGGCAATATCCGAGTATGTCGATGCGGGCGTGGTCGGCAATATTCTTTCCGGCAGAATGGATGTGGATTCAATTAAAGCCATGTATGACAATATTAGCGATAAAGACAGCGTCATAACGGTCACTGCCACAAAAGTAAATGGCGTATGGACGCCCCGCAATACCTGGGTTAACCCCAAAGAGGCCAATCCGAGGGAAGATGGCTCAAAAGTTGAGGCTGATAATACGCCAAAAAAAGCTTCAACGAATTTGAGGATTGACTTGACTAACGGTTCGCTTACAACCAGTTCGGGCGCAAATGTTGTCGCATTGACGGCCGGAGGAACTACAGCGAGTAACGGCGGCACAGTTACCGCTTCCGCCGCTAACGGGTCATTGAATTTGGGAGGTAAGACCGTTCAATCGTTGAGTTGCAACGGTGAGAACGTGACTACCGGTTCGGATGTTGAAATATCCGGTGGTGCGGGGACGAAAATCAGGTTTACTAATTCCTCCACCAATACGGTAGTAATGATTAAAGTGGGTTCGGCTACAGCTCCATCTCAGCAATCTGTAACACTTACATTCAGTTTTACGGATGGCAGCTCTCAATCTGTTTCCTTCACCCTTTATGTGATTGAGTAAATCGTCCCCTTAGATGCCATAATCAGTCGATTATCGTCTGGGAGCATTCCCTGACGTGTCGAAATATTTTTTCAGGAGGAACCATCTATGAAAACTCGCACAACCAAGACCATTGCGATTGCTCTGTGCATGGCGCTCCTCGCAGCGCTGATGTGTACAACTGTATTCGCAGCAGAAAACACAACAGTTGCCACAAACGACCTCGGCGAATCCTTTGATTCCTTGGAAAACGCAGTAAACGAGACTTATGAAAACTATGGCGAAGGGAAAATCACTTTACTGTCAAATGATGCTTTGCAAAATGACTTAATCATTCCTGACACTATCGAAGTAATCATCCCTACCAGCGCTACTGCCAAGGATACATACACCGGTGGTGCGAATGTCGGCGGCAGCAATCCGGGCGTGGGCACTCCCTATGTCACCTTAACCGTTCCGTCAGGCGTTGAGCTGACCGTCAACGGGACGCTCCTTGTTGCCGGCAATCAGGAGGGTGCATGGCCCCAGAGCGGGTACCTTGCCGGAAACTATGGCGCTGTCACGCTGAACGGAACCATGACCGTTAACGGTACTCTGTATGCCCGCGGCGCAATTACCGGGAGCGGTGAAATCACCGTAAGCGAGAACGGAACCGTTTATCAGCGTTTTGAAATGGCCGACTGGCGCGGAGGCACTGGGGCAAGTCACGCGTATGACGACCATCACGTTTTCCCGTTCAGCCTTTACAGCCTGGCCGGAATTGACGTAAAGACCACATATGAACACGGGGCCCGTCTCTATGGGCAGTCCTTTGTATATGTTCTTGCGTTTAATTTGCCCGTTACGATACCTTACATAAGTGACGAAACTGAAAAAAGCGGTTACCTGGTCAACTCATCTTCGACTGGCGAAATAATATTTACAAAGAATAATGGCATCACCACAATCACATTGAACAACGCTGTTCTTGATACCGGCAATCTGAAATTCGAGGCACTTGGTGAGAGCTTCGACAGCGACGGCTATATTTGCCCCTTTGGTTATCGTACCAATGTGGTGCTGGACAATAACAGCACACTGAACGTCAAGACAGAGCTGAAAATTATTCCCGGCTGCAACATTACAGTCAACAGCGGTAGCACTCTTGACATCACAAGCACCGGCGCTATGTACTTCTTCACCGGGGCCGCCTACAAGTCCAACTTCAACTGGGCCAACTGGTCAACCACAGCCAACGCCACCCTGACCAACCACGGCACCGTGACAGTGACCGGAGAGCTTGGCAGCAGCGATGAAAACCTTACCAATATTCCCGGTTTCACGGCTACCGGAGGCACTTATCTCATGACAGAGTATATTCAGAGCAGCAACACCACGGGCACCGTGACCTTCTACCTTGCCAAGTGACCCAATATCCTCCTAACCAGACGCACCCCACTAACACCGAGCGCCAGGTACACGCACGGCTATACTTGGCCCTCGCCGTGGGTACGCAGATTTTAAGTCTTCTGGACTTCATCTACACCACCGTGGGCCTCCGGCTCATTCCGGGGAGCTTTGAGATGAACCCCTTCTTCGGCGGAATCCTCAGCACCCCCTGGGCCACACTGGGGCTAAAGTTCGTCCTCATCCCCGCGTCCCTCTGGCTCCTCTACCACTTCCGCCGTCGCCCGCTTGCCCGCGTCGGCCTGTGGCTGTGCTTTCTCGCCTACCTCGCCTTCGACGCCTTCGCCCTCTACATAGTCCTGACCTACTGGCGGGAGGTGCTGGGGTGAGCCAAAGCGCCGCATGGAATCATTTTCCGAAAAACCATTTCGATTCCTAAAAGATACGAAAAAGACGAAAAGACGTAGTTGGGTTGCAACTACGTCTTTTCAGTTTGCCGTACCGTCTTGCCCCTCGGTTCACTATGTATCCCTATCCCACGGGGTCCATGTACGTCGGAAAAATCTCCTTTTGTCACGGTGAGTGTGCGAGCGCAGCGAGTGCGCGAACCGTGACAGCAGGAAGACCTCCGAGAAAAGCCCGCAGGCTTTTCTCGGAGGTCTTCCGCACGTTCCCCTTAACAAAAAAGGCTTCGCCTTTTTTGTTAGTTCGTCATATAATGCGCTTGGCGGCGAAATACTCGTCGAGGGTGGAGATCTTCACGCCGGTCTTGGCGGTGGAGGCGTGGATATACTTGTTGTTGCCTATGTAAATGCCAACGTGCGTGGCGTAGGAGCCGTTGGTGGAGAAGAACACCAGATCTCCCGGCTGGAGCTCACTGCGGCTTATGAACCTGCCGTTGTTTTTGCACTGAAGGGAGGCGCGGCGCTCAAGCTTGTAGCCGAACTGACCGTAGACGTAGTAGGTGAGACCGGAGCAGTCAAAGCCCTTGGAGGGGGATTCCTCGCCGTAGACGTATTTGTAGCCCTCGAACTGAAGGGCGTAGTTGGCTATCTGCTGACCGAGGGAGCTGCTGGCGGCGGTGTCGCGGGTGTCGCTGGTGAAGGTGGGACCGCCCCCGGTGATGGATATGTAGTCGCTCCTCATGTAGCCGGTGCCGGCGGCGGTGACTATCTTGTACCAGCCGCGGTTTATGCCGATTATGGAGACCGTGACGCCGGTGTCGTATGCCGCCATAACCGCGCTGTCGGTGGAGTGGCTCTTTCTCATGCGCACGTCGTCGCCCGTGACGGTGCCGGTGGCCTTGAAGTTCTCAGCCTCAAGTATGTCCCGAAGGTACTGGCACGCCACATAGCCCTCGGTTCCCAGGTAGTTTATCTTGTACCACTCGTCGTTGGTCTTTTCAATGACCACAACTATGGTGTCCCGGCTCAGTACGCTGAGCCTCGTGCTTTCGGTGTTGGGCTCTGAGCGGACGTTCAAAAGGTCAACGTCCACCGTGGCGGCGCCCCAGGCTATAACTCCCTCGTCCGCGAACGCCGGAACAGCCATGACGCTCAATGTGACCGCCAGGACCAGCGCGGCAAAAACAAGCTTCTTGAGTGTTTTCATATCTCTCTTTCGCGACCTTTCAGATCTTGTCGTCGCGCGCCCGGTCAAGCCAGACGGTGGCAACGTCCATGGCGGCGTAAAGACCGCTCTTTTCCGTGCTCCTTACCACCCTGTCCCGTGATTTAAGGTCCGGGTCCGTGAGCTGGAGCTGGACGGAGACGCGTGTCGCCACGTCCATATCGTCCACCTTCTTGGAATCGGTTATCTGCATCATGATGATGTATTTGTCGGACATACTGCCGTAGTAAATGATGTTGTCCTTCCTGCGAAGGGGCCTGCCACGGTATTCAAGTATCTCCCTGGAACCTGCTGCGTTTGCCATTTGTGGACCTCCTGAGGAAATATCGTAACCGAATTGTAACACATTGTTTCCCAATTGTCAACAGCAAAAAGAAAAATTGTTATTATCACAAATTATGTCCAAAAATCCACAAGATGTGGTCAAAACAGGGGATTTCATGTCTAAATATTGAAAAATCCTTTGTTGTTATGTCAACAAACGCCGAGATGTGGGAAAAATTGGCGGCGCAAAAAGGTTACAAACCTGTAACTATTTCTCCGGATTTTTCTGTTGACATTACTGTATGGCGGTGCTATACTCAACACATAAACACATGAACATTTGCTCATATGAAAGGACGAACACATATGGACGAAAACCTTGACCTTTTATGCGAGGACCCCGGAAGCCACTCCGACGTGGTGGAGAAGGTGCGGGGGAGCCTGCCCGATGACGACACGCTCTACGAGCTGGCGGACCTCTTCAAAATGTTCGGCGACTCCACCAGGATGAAGATAATGTTTGTGCTGATGGAATCGGAGATGTGCGTGTGCGACATCGCGGAGCTTCTGGGCATAAGCCAGTCCGCCATATCCCACCAGCTCAGGATCCTCAAGCAGTCAAAGCTCATCTCCTCCCGCCGGGAGGGGAAGAACATCGTGTGCTTCCTCGCCGACGACCACGTGAGGAGCATAATCGACCAGGGCCTCAGCCACGTGCTGGAGTGAGCCCGAAGCATTTCAATTAAATTTAAAGGAGGCAGATACATATGAAAAAAATCTACCGTCTCAAAGACCTGGACTGCGCCAACTGCGCGGCGAAGATGGAGCGGAGCATAAAAAAGCTGGACGGCGTCAACGACGCCTCCGTGAATTTCCTGACCCAGAAGATGACCGTGGACGCCGAGGACTCCCGCTTTGATGAGATAATGGACGAGGTCGTGAAGCTCTGCCGCCGCGTGGAGCCCGACTGTGTGATAGTCCGATAAGGGCCGCCGTCTTGGGGGTGACCGTATGACAAAGAGACAAAAGCTTACCCTTGCGCGCATAATTCTGGCGGCGGTACTCCTGGCCGCCGCCATGCTCCTCCCGCTGGAGGGCGTGTGGCGTCTCGCGGCGTTCCTTGTGCCCTATTTCCTGGTGGGCGGTGACGTGCTGTGGCGCTCCGTTCAGAACATAGCCCACGGCGAGATATTCGACGAAAACTTCCTCATGTCCGTGGCGACCGTGGGCGCCATGTTCACCTCCGAGTACGCGGAGGGCGTGGCGGTGATGCTCTTTTATCAGGTGGGGGAGCTGTTCCAGTCCGTGGCGGTGGGCAAGAGCCGCAGGTCCATCGCCGCCCTCATGGACATCCGCCCGGAGTACGCCAACGTCATACGCGGCGGCGAGACCCTTCAGGTCCCCCCGGAGGAGGTGGCGGTGGGTGAGACGATCATCTTAAAGCCCGGCGAGCGCGTCCCCCTGGACGGCGTGGTGACTGAGGGCTCCGGCAGTATCGACACCGCCGCCCTCACCGGCGAGTCCGCGCCCCGGGACGTGTTGCCCGGAGACGAGATAACCTCCGGCGTTATAAATCTCAACGCCGTTTTGAAGGTCCGGGTGAAAAGCGTCTACGCCGAGTCCACCGTCGCCCGCATCCTGGACATGGTGGAAAACTCCTCCGAGCGCAAGGCGCGCACCGAGAACTTCATCACGAAATTCGCCCGCTATTACACCCCCGCCGTGGTGTTCTCCGCCCTCGCCCTGGCCCTTCTCCCGCCGCTCCTTGCGGGCGAGCCCTGGGCGAAGTGGGTCCACCGCGCCCTCGTGTTCCTGGTGGTATCCTGCCCCTGCGCCCTGGTGATAAGCGTGCCCCTGAGCTTCTTCGGCGGCATCGGCGGCGCCTCAAAGCGCGGCGTCCTGGTGAAGGGCTCCAACTACCTGGAGGCCCTCTCCAAGGCGGATACCGTGGTGTTTGACAAGACCGGCACCCTCACCGAGGGCTCCTTCCGCGTCTCCTCCGTCCAAACCGCCGGCATGGACGCCGAGGAGCTCCTGCGCCTCGCCGCCGGAGCGGAGAGCTGCTCCACCCACCCGATGGCGCGCGCCGTGGTTGACCGCGCCGCCTCCGTCCCCGACGCCGACCCCGCCTCCATACGCGAGCTTGCCGGCATGGGCGTGGAGGCAACAGTGGAGGGACACCAGGTCCTTGCCGGAAATACCCGCCTCATGGCGGAAAAGGGCGTAGACATGACATCGGTCGAAGCCGACGGCTCAGGCTCCGCCATCCACGTGGCGGTGGACGGGAAATACGCCGGGACGGTGATCATCTCCGACGTGATAAAGCCCGACGCCGGCCCCGCCGTAAAGCGCCTCAGGGACATGGGCATAAAAACCGCCATGCTCACCGGCGACCGCCGCGCCGCCGCCGAGAGCGTCGCCAGGGAGCTGGGCATAGACACGGTGAGATCCGAGCTCATGCCCGGCGACAAGGTCAGCGCCCTGGAGGAGCTGATGGGGTCCTCCCACGGCTCCACCGCCTTCGTGGGCGACGGCATAAACGACGCCCCCGTTCTCACCCGCGCCGACGTGGGCCTTGCCATGGGCGCCCTGGGCTCCGACGCCGCAATAGAGGCCGCCGATATGGTTCTGATGGATGACAACCCCGGCAGGGTGGCTGAGGCGATAGCCGTCTCCCGCCGCACCATGCGCATAGTCCGCCAGAACATCGCCTTCGCCCTCGCCGTCAAGGCCGCGATCCTCATCCTCAGCGCCGCCGGCTTCGACAACATGTGGCTCGCCGTCTTCGCCGACGTCGGCGTAGCGATCCTGGCGATCTTAAACGCCCTGCGAGCCATGGACGTAAAGGACATAAAAAAAGCCGCCTAAAGGCGACTTTTTTTACTTTGGGCGGCTTTTTTACTCTTTCTCCAGATAGCTCTCCACCAGCTCCTGCAAAAGCTCATCGCGGTCGATGCGGCATATCAGCGAGCGGGCGTTGTTGTAGTTGGTGATGTAGGTGGGGTCCTCGGACAGGATATAGCCCACGATCTGGTTGATGGGGTTGTAGCCCTTGATCTTCAGCGAATCATACACCGATGACAGTATCTCCCGCGTGCCTATTCTCTTATCCAAAACGTCATATTTCCTTGTGAAATCAAGATCATCCATGTCCACTGGTCCCTCCTTGTCTTATATGATTTGCGCTTGGACGTGAATATATCAATTATATCAAAAAATTTGCCTTTGTAAAGCGGAAAACCGACATTTTTTTATTACAGTTCTGTAACCTTTACAAAATTCTCCCATCTGCCAGACGGAAAACTATGTACCGCCTGTCCCCGATCTGCGCCGGGGCGCCCTGCCGGAATGCGGAGACCATGGGGAAGGGCTGTGAGGGGGACCAGGGGAAGGCAAGGAGCACGGCGCCGTCCTCATATTTCACCATCGCCCCGGTTATCCCCGCCGCCTCCTCCGCAAGCTCCGGGTCGGAGAAATGCCGCCCCGGTTCCGCCTCCGGCTGCCACCGGGAGGGCTCCCTCTCCGCGCCCGCCTCCGGCGCCTCCGCCGTTTGCGGTATCTCAGCCGGCGCTGCGGCTTTGGGCGGCGCGGCGGCTTCGGGCAACGCTGCGGCTTCGGGCGGCTTGGCGGCTTCGGGATACGCAAGCTTCGAAAGCTCCTCCTCCGCCGGCGCCAGCAGGGCCCGCACGTCCCCCGTGAGCTCCAGCCCGCCCAGCTCCAGCCTGGACATCGTCCGACTCAGATACAGCCCTCCCGCCCTCGGCGTGGGTATCCCCAGGGAGAAGGGACCCGAGGGCGTCAAAAGCACCAGCCGTGAGACGCCGGGGTCCAGATCGGAGGAATATTCAAATACTGTCCTGGGCCCCCGCCGCTCCACGCTGAGGGTCCCCGCGCTCCGTCCGTCTTTGGTGAACACATCATAAGACATTTTTCGTCCTCCAAAAAAATAGAAATGCCCGGACGCTTAATTATACGTCCGGACATCTTCGTTTATTCTTGATAGTTTGACCGTTACGCCACCGTGTACTCCCCGCGAATGAGTATCTTGGTGTTGTCGCGGGCCGCCTTCACGCCATTGCCCTTGATGGTGACCATGTACATGTGGTTCACCGTCAGCTGCGCGCCGGCGTCGTTGACGCTCTGACCGCCCGTCTCGTCGATGAGGCGCGGCGTGTCGGGACCGAAGGACTCGGCGGCGCCGATGCGGAGCATTATCTCCGTGCCCACGCCGCAGGTGACTGTCTGCCCGTTTTTCAGCGTCACCACCACAAAGCCGGAGGGCTGTGTGGAGGAGGTGTTCTCCTCCTCGCCCAGCCCCGCCTGGGCTATGAGGTCGTTGAACTGCCCCGTGAGCTCCGCCGCCTTCTCGTCCAGCGCCTTGTTGAAGGCGTCGGTGATGGCGGGGGTCACTGTCTCGTTGAGGTAGCTCAGGGTGACCAGCGGGTCGTCCTTTGAGCCGTAATTCGTGACCGCCATGGTGGTGAGCCCCGAGACCACGGCGACAGCAACCAGGACGGCTATGGCGATAACTGCTTTAGTGCCTTTACTCATATGTATGTGTCTCCTTTTTTCCGTCGGGGGAGGCGGAGCCTCCCCCTGTTTTCTTATCCGTGCAGGCCGAAGCTCACGGCAATGGCGTCGTCCACCTTGTTCATGAGCTCCTCGTCCACCCTTCCCATGCGCTCCCTGAGCCTGCGCTTGTCAATGGTGCGTATCTGCTCCAGGAGCACCACCGAGTCCTTTGTCAGCCCGAAGGAACGGGCCTCCAGCTCGATGTGCGTGGGAAGGCGGGCCTTGCCTATCTGTGAAGTTATCGCCGCCGCGATGACCGTCGGGCTGTGCTTGTTGCCGGTATCGTTCTGGACAATAAGTACAGGCCTCATGCCGCCCTGCTCGGAGCCCACCACGGGGCTCAGGTCGGCGTAGTAGATGTCTCCTCTTTTGACTCCGCTAAGCACGTTTTTCACTCTCCGACGAATTTATAGTCGTCCGGCGTTTTTATGTACCGGACACTATAATTCTTTCACAAAGCAGAGTAATTTATACAGCTTGGTACAAATTACCCGGAGGGCAAAACCGCCCCGGTTCATTGTATGCCGCCGGAGAAAAAGGCGTGCTCAGTCCACGTATACCCTGGGCACCCGCTTGCTCACGGAGCAGAGAAGCTCGTAGGAAATGGTGCCGGCGCGCTTTGCCAGCTCCTCGGCGCTTTGCTTTTCGCCGAATATCTCAATGAGGCTCTCAAGATTCACCCCCGGAAGGTCCGTAAGGTCGATCATGCACATATCCATACATATCCTGCCCCTCTGGGGCGCTGGACCCTCCGAGGTCATGAAGGAGCAGTTGTTTGAAAGGGACCTGAAAAGCCCGTCCGCGTAGCCGATGGGTATCACGCCCATTCTCGTCCGGCGCGGCGTTATGAAGGTCCCGCCGTAGCTCACGGGGAGAGACGGGTCGATGTGCTTGATGGTGGAGACGTGGGTCATCAGCCTCATGCAGGGGCGAAGCCCCAGCTTTCCGCCGTCCCCGAAGCCGTAGAGGAGTATGCCGGGGCGTACCATGTCCAGCGCCGTCTCGGGGTAGCTCACCACGGCGCCGGAATTTGCGCAGTGGCGGAGCTTGAAGCTTATCCCCGCGTCCTTCAGACATTCTATCACACGGATAAAGAGGGAAAATTGATTTTTTGTAAATTCCACGTTTTCCTCGCCCGGCTCGTCGGATACGGCGAAGTGGGTGTATATCCCCTCCGGGTCCAGATTCTCCTGCCGGCAGGCGGAGACGATGTTCTCAATGCCCTGCTCAAAATGTCCCCCCGCCACAAGAAAGCCCAGGCGCGACATCCCCGTGTCCACCTTTATGTGGACCCTCAGCGTCTTTCCCAGCCTTGCCGCCTCCCGGGAGTATTCCACCGCCTTCGCCTCGCAGGTGACGGTCTGCGTCAGATCAAGCTCGATGAGCTCCCCGACAAACTCCCTCGGCGTGTGCCCAAGTATGAGTATGGGCATTTTTATCCCCGCGTCCCGAAGCTCCGCCGCCTCGTCAAGACAGCTCACGGCAAGGTAGTCCGCCCCCGCCGCATCGAGCCGCCGGGAGACCTGCGCCGCCCCGTGTCCGTAGGCGTCCGCCTTCACCACGCCCAGGAATTTGCACCCCTCCGGCAGGGTGGAGCGTATCGTCCGGTAGTTGTGCTCGATGTTGTCAAGGCTTATCTCCGCCCAGGTCCTCTTTCGCAAGTCCATTTCGATTCACTCGACCTTCATATCATAAAAATCCGCCGAAACCACGGTGTAGCCGTCAAAGGAAAACTCCGCCCGGAGCGGGAGCCCCTCGCCGTCGAACCAGGTCCGCAGGTCAACCCTGTCGTCCACGCGGAATACCGCCGCGACGCAGTCCTCGTCCCCCAGCTTCTCCCTCACCGTCTCGGTGATGAGCCCGTCCCGCCAGGAGGAAACCATCACCGGCATGGCGTCGACGGGGGACAGCCCCTCGGGGAGTATCTCTCCGGTGTAGACCTCCGCCCCGTCAAAGGCCAGCACCGCGCCGCCGTCGCCTATCCTCACCGTGGCGCCCGCGATGATCTCCGGCGAGGTGACGCTGAGAAGCCCCATGTCCCCGGAGGACTGGTACTTCACCCCGAAGTCAAAGGTCCTGTCCCCGTAGTCCGCCCGCACATCCGCGTCAAATGCCACGGAGTCGGCGTCCCGGAAGGATCTTTGTATCTCCTCCGCCGCCCGGTCGGAGCTCACGCCGGAGCAGGAGGCAAGAAAAAGACAGGATAAAAAAGCCACAAAGCACGCGGGGATATGACGCAAGTAACTCACCTCAAAATGAATTTAAGACGTTCTGTCATATCCGTGGGGGTCATGGCGTACTGCCCGAACTCCTCCGCGCACCTGTCTCCGGCAAGACCGTGAAGGTACACCGCCTTGACAACAGGGTCGGGGATCTTCTGGGCGATAAACGCCGTTATCATTCCCGCCAGCACGTCGCCGGAGCCGCCGGTTGCCATTCCGGGGTTGCCGGTGGTGTTCACCACGCACCTGCCGTCGGGCGTCGCGGTCACCGTTCTGTGGCCCTTCAAAACCAGCGTGACGCCGTGCCCTTGGGCGTATTCCCTGGCGGCGGAGACCCGGTCCAGGCGCGTGAGAGCGTCGGAGAGCCTGGCAAATTCCCCCTCGTGGGGCGTCAGGACAACGGGACATGACAGCTTATCCGGTAAATCTATATGCCCGGAAATCGCCGTTATGCCGTCCGCGTCCACAATTACCGGAGCTCTCGCCGCCTCCAGCACCCCCAGCACCAGCTCCCGCGCCCGGCGGGAGAGCCCGAGCCCCGGTCCTATAAGCACCGCGTCGCATTTTTCCACCCGCGGCAAAAGCTCCTTAAGCGCCCCAGGGACCGTGCCGGGGAGCGGGAAGACCATCGCCTCGTCGTTTTTTACGGCCTCTATTTCGTAAATATCCTCCGGCACCCCCAGGAACACAAGCCCCGCGCCGCTCCTCACAGCTGCTTTGGCGGCAAATGCCGGCGCCCCGGTGAAGCCCACGGAGCCGGCGATTATAAGCACCCGCCCGAAGTCCCCCTTGTGCGCGTCAACCCGCCTCTCCGGGAGCACGGCGTCGGAGCCGGTCATCTCAAACGTGTTCTCACTAACCTTCCTCACAGCCCCACCCCCTTCACACGTCACCTTCTGTATCGCAACCCGCGGCGGTCTAAAGCTTTCCCTATTGTATCACAATTCCCGCACCTTGTCAAAGCGGGGGAAAAGGTTCAAAAAAACGGCCAAAATGGGGTCAATCGAGGGATTTTACGGGGAAATCGAAGTAGGTGCGGGGGTAGGGCTCGTCCTTTAATGTGAAGTGCCACCACTCGGTGGATATGGACTTGAAGCCGTTTTCCTCCATTACCCTGCGCAAAAGCGAGCGGTTGGCGATCTGCGCCTCGGTGAGTCCGTCGGTGTAGTCCCGGTGGGAGCGTTCGCCGAAGAAATCAAATGTGCCGCCCATGTCCGCGTCCCTCCCCAGGGCCATGTCAAAGAGCGTCACGTCCACAGTGGAGCCCCTGGTGTGACCTGAGGTTTTGGAAATATATCCCTTGTCAAAAAGCGCCGTTTTGTCCTCATTCGGGTAAAAATAGGGCTTCATTTGGGTATCGCCGTTCTCCGACCAGCGGATAAAGCAGTCCACAGCCGTCTGCGGGCGGTAGGCGTCGTATATTTTCAGCCTGTACCCCAGCGCCTCAAGCTCCTCCTCGGCTGATTTCAGGGCCTCCGCCGCCTCGCGGGTCATCAGCGCCACGGGCTCCTCGTAGCCGTCTATGCGCTCGCCCACAAAGTTGTAGCTTGAGTAGTACCTGAGCTCCAAAAGCACGCCGGGGACCTCATCGGAGAGGCTCACAAAGCCGGAGCTGTCCTGCTCCGGGGACACCGGATCGGGGCGGCTTACACCCCCGTTTGAGGGGTCTGTGACCCCATTCGGAGGGTATTCCGACCCCCCTTGGACCCCGTTCGGAGGGTATTCCGAGGCCGATTTGAGCCCGTCTGAGTACCCCTCCGAGTACCCTTGGGAGTATCCGTCGTCAAATCCGCCGCCGTCCTCGGAGCCGTTCAGCGCGGCGCCGGCGGCGTATCCGGCGGCGTAGCCCTCGCCGCGCCCGTCCTCAAAGCCCTCGGAGTACCTGTCGCAGGCGGAAAGCGAAAGGGCGAGCGCGGCGGCGACGGCGAGGGGCATTATTTTTCTGTATCTCATAAAAAGTCCTCGAAAAGATCGAAAAAAGCGTCCGAATACACTTCTCCCCCCGTAAATATACGGGGGGAGGCGTCCTTACAGGGTGAACTGAACGGCGCAGAAGCCCGCGTATATGCAAAGAAGAAGTATGCCCTGAACCCGTGAAAGCTTCCCCCTGAACACCGCCGGCAGGGTCAGCAGCGCCATGACCGCGAACATCACGGGTATATCCATCACAAGGGAGGCGTTGTGACCGGCGATGGTCGCCGCGGTGGGGATGTGGAAGGGGCGGACGGTGACCGCCATGCCGGAGACAAGCACCAGATTGAAAATGTTGGCGCCGATGACGTTTCCCAGGGAGAGGGCGCCGTGGCCCTTGGCAAGGGAGGTTATGGCGGTGACAAGCTCAGGCAGTGAGGTGCCCAGCGCCACGAAGGTGAGGGCGATGACCGTCTCGGGGACGCCCAGCTCCCGGGCGATTATGGTGCCGTTGTCCACTAAGAGCCTTGCGCCCACGGCGATAAGCGCCGCGCCGACGACCAGGAGAACAAGCTCCATCACAAGCGTGCGCTCCTTTTCGTCTCCGGCGTCCTCATCCTCCGGGGCGGAGGGGGATTTTTTCATCTGGAGCACCGTCAGGAGCATATACGCCACAAAGCCCGCCAAAAGGATGATCCCCACGGGGCGGGTGAACTCGCCGGTGGTGTAGGCCACGGCGGCGTAAAAGGCGGCGGCGATGAAGAAGCATATGACCGGCGTGCGAAGGGCCTTTTTGTCCACCTTCCCCGGCATTACCGCCACGGTGATGGCGGCGATGAGGGAGGTGTTGCAGATGACGGAGCCTATGGCGTTGCCGTAGGCGATGGAGCTGCTGCCCTCGATGGCGGCGGTAGTGGAGACCATCACCTCCGGCAGAGTGGTGCCGATGGAGACGACAGTTGCGCCGATCAAAAGCTCAGGCAGGTGGAACCTGCGGGCGATGCCTGTGGCTCCGTCAACGAACCAGTCCCCACCCTTGATGAGGCACACGAGCCCCACGGCGAAAAGAATTACGGCTTTGAGCATTTTTCATTCCTCCGGAGAATTATTTGAAGCCTCCTCGCCGTCAGCGTCCCCGGCGGGGGCGTCGGGGATATAGTCGGCGGGGTCATAGGCAAAGCTTTGAGTGGTTCCGAACGAATAGGGAATGGCAGAGCCCAAAAGCTCAGAGGCGTCCTTCACGTCGGATTTGGCGGTGCGGGAGATCCTGCCCCAGGTGAGGAAAAAGCCCAGCGCCACAAAGACCAGGCACAGGAGGAAGTCGCTTGTCTTTGTTATCTCCAGCCACATCTCCGGGTCCGCTATCATGTAAGGCAGGAGCCCCAGGGCGGTGCCCACGCCTATCTCGTAGTAGTCGGCTATGTAGTAGAGGTTGACGATGAAGTTCAGGAGGTACACGCCCAGGATAGAAAAGACGATGGTAAACACCAGCGCGACCTTTGTCATCTTCCCGCGCAGGAGCTTGTAGCCGAAGTAGCTGCATATGGGAATGAGGGCGAAGAGATAGACGTAGATCTTCTCCACGGAGATGATGGTGAGCATGGAGGGGATGATCCCCACAATTGCGCCCAAAAGAGCTCCCAGCGCGCCCAAAAGGTAGCTTCCCTGCTCTATGTTTTTGTCCGCCTTCTCCTGCGCGCCGGTCACGCCCTTTTCAAGGCAGGACCTGTGGACGGGGGCGTATGCCGCGCCCCGGGGAATTGCCACGTCACAGCCGGAGCCGCCACACACGGGGCACCTGTCGGGGACGGTGAAGCCAATGCCCTTGAGCGTGTCAAGAGCCGGGATCACGCCCTGGCAGTATATGTCGGGTATTTTCTTTGAGTCCAGGAAAACGGTGACGTACCCGTCACCCCAGGCGGCGCTGGCGTTTTTGCCGAAGTTCTCCCTGAGCTTGGCCTTGAGCTCGCTTTTGTAGGTCTTATCGTCGTCCTTCCCGGCGGGGAGGCTCAGGGATACGGTTTTTTTGCCGGCGTACTGCACCACGGACTGATAGCCCCTCTCGGAGCACACGGCCTTTGTGTCGGAGATTATTGTCAGCCCATGGGACCGGCACATCTCCTTATATTCTTCCTTGGTCATTTTTATTCCCCCCAAAATAATAAATGATGTTTGACGCGGTTCGCTTCGGTAAAATAATACATCGCCGGCGCCTGTTTGTCAATGTACCCCTTGTGTTTTTCAAAAAAACGGTGTATTATGGAAATGCCGTAATTTCCAGTGAAACGGCAAAAAACAATACATAAGGAGGACATCATGGAAAAATTCAAGAGAATGGGCGGGAAGCTCCTGATGTGCGCCTGCGAGATAGCGGTGGGCGTGGTCTTGTTCATCGACCCGGAGGGCTTCACCAAGATCATCGTCACCGCCGTGGGCATACTTTTCTGCATACTTGGCGCGGTTGCCGCAATAGGCTATTTCTCCGCCGACCCCGAGGAGGCGGCGCTGAGCCAACAGCTCACGCGCGGGCTCGTGGCGCTGGCGTTGGGCGTGTTCATAGTATTCAGGAGCGATTGGATAGTCCGCTCCTTCATGCCCATAACCGTGCTTTACGGCATAGCGGCGCTGCTCACGGGCATAGTCAAGCTCCAGTGGACCGTGGACATGATAAGGCTGAAGCGCGGCAACTGGCAGACCTCCGCCATAGCCTCGGTGCTCTCCATAATCGTCGCCATTGTGGTGCTATCCAGCCCATTTCGCATACGCAAGACCCTGTGGGTGTTCACGGCGATAGCACTGATTATAACCGGCATTGTGGACGGGGTGTCCGCCATACTCAGCCAGACCGACAGGACCGCGCGCACAACGGGGGAATAAGTATATTTTCCCCTTGACAGGGCGGGGGATATGAGGTATTATATTAACAGGAATCATTCTTATTAAGAAATTGAAAGGAGATAACAAAATGAGCAAATACGCAGGCACTCAGACCGAGAAGAACCTCCAGGCGGCATTCGCGGGGGAATCCCAGGCGCGCAACAAGTACACCTATTTCGCCTCTGTCGCGAAAAAGGAGGGCTATGAGCAGATAAGCGCGCTGTTTTTGAAGACCGCTGACAACGAGAAGGAGCACGCGAAGCTCTGGTTCAAGGAGCTGGAGGGCATCGGAAACACCGCCCAGAACCTTGCCGAGGCCGCCAACGGCGAAAATTACGAGTGGACCGACATGTACGCCGGCTTTGCCAAGACCGCGGAGGAGGAGGGCTTCCCGGAGCTCGCCGCCCGCTTCCGCCTTGTGGCGGAGATCGAGCGCCATCACGAGGAACGCTACCGCGCGCTTTTGAAGAACGTGGAGACAGCTCAGGTCTTTGAGAAGTCCGAGGTGAAGGTGTGGGAGTGCCGCAACTGCGGACACATCGTCATCGGCACCAAGGCGCCGGAGGTCTGCCCCACCTGCAATCATCCCCAAAGCTTCTTTGAGGTCCACGCGGAGAACTATTGATTAAGTAAAACTGCTTTCGTTTATAGATGCATTATACCACAAAATTTGAAAATGTCAAGCAAAAATAATTAAAAATACTTCGTCATTTTCAACAAAAATTTTTAAAGGCAAGCAAGATAAATCCCCGTGGACGGGAGCGCAATCGCTCCCGTCCGCGGGGATTTTCTGTGTCCGTCATTTTGTGCCCGTCAGCCAGTCCTCGATGCTGATCGCCGGGATGCCCTCGAAGCTTCCGCGGAAGGAGCCCTCCTTGTAGAGGACGACCTTGGGGTAGTTGTCCCGGATATCCAGAAGAGAACCGAATTCGCGCTGTACGGTGGTCTCGCTGTTCAGCATATAGCAGACCTGGACGTACAGCTTACCGTTCTGCTTCTCCGCCACAAAGTCGATCTCCTTCTCACCGACTCTGCCCACGCTGACCGCAAATCCCCGGCGAAGCAGCTCAAGGGCGACGATGTTCTCAAGGATGATCTCCATATTTTGAAGGTTCGCGCCAATGACCGCCTCACGAAGGCCGTGGTCCGCCGCGTAATACTTTTCGTTGACCTTCAAAAGCTTCTTGCCGTTTATATCACGGCTCCTGAAGCGGTAGAGCAGATACGCGTCCTCACAGGCTTTCAGGTAATTGAGAATCGTCTCCGGAGCGACGGTACGGCCCTCGGATTTGAAGAATTTAGAAATGCTTGTGGCCGAAAAGCTGCGACCCACATTGGCGAGGGCGTAGGCGATTATACGCTCTAAAAGGTCAACGTCCCGGATGTTGTTGCGCTTTACAACGTCCTTCAGCACCACGGAGTTGAAGATGTCCTGTAGATAGCTCCTGCTCAGGTCCGGGTCATAGCCGAGGCTGGACAAAAACGGCATACCGCCGTATTTGATGTAGTCCTCAAGGGTGAAGCCGGCGTTTATGGTTTTAAATTCGGCATAGGAAAAGGGGTAGACCGTGAAGGACACATACCGCCCCGCGATGTAGGTCGCGAGCTCACCGGACAGGAGCCGGGAGTTGGAGCCCGTGATGTAGATGTCCGCGTGAAATCTGACCCGCAGGGAGTTGACAGCCCTCTCCCAGCCCTCCACCTCCTGAATCTCGTCGAAGAAAAGGTAAAACCGCTCAGTGCTGTCACCGATTTTCTCACAGACATAGTCGTGAAGGGCGCGGTAGTCGCAGAGGCGCTGATTGCCCAGGTCCTCAAAGTTCAGATAGACCGTGTTGGGGCTGCCGATTTCGTCGCGGATCTGTTGGAGCAGAACGCTTTTCCCGGCGCGGCGGATGCCGGTAAGCACCTTGATGATGTCCTTTCCGATGAAGGGGCGTATTTTTTCCAAATAGCTCTCACGAATAATCACGTCTGTCAGCTCCTCTCAATTGGAGTATATCACAAGACAGAGCTTACAGTCAATCGAATTTTGACGTTTTATAAGATATAACTTATTATAAAAATCGCAAAAAAGCCTTCCCATGTCGGACGCGGCACGGGAAGGTGGGGCGGGGTTCAGGGGGTTAGGTGGGAGGAGATGGTGGTTAAGAGGGTTTTTAGGAGGTCTTTTTGTTCGGGGGTGAGGGTGCGGTAGAGCTCGTGGAGGTTGTCGCGCTCGGCGTACTCCGGCTCCGGGAGGATGGTGGAGAGAAGGAACGCAGGCGAGACGCGCAGCTCTCGGCAGAGGATGATGAACGTGGAAAGACTGGGTGTTTTCATGCCGCACTCGATTTGGCGCAGATAGGCCGCGTCGATATTACATGCCTCAGCCAATTTCTCCGCGGTCATTCCCCGCTGTTTTCGCGCTGTTCTGATTTGTTCTCCCAATAAACGGCTTTCCATTTCTTCCTCCAATGTTCTGTTCAATTGCAAACTTAAGTTCCAGCCCAAATCAGGCAGACAGGAAGTAAGTTTTGCAAACAAGTTCCCCGCACTTA
>CANQVL010000039.1 GCA_947627285.1 uncultured Oscillospiraceae bacterium | reverse complement strand
CAGTAATGTGTTCAGCTGATCGGTACTAATAACCCGAGGGCTTGACCTTGAAAAGAATAGCAAGCTCACCGCTTCGCGCACCCCTCTCCCATTTGTTCAGTTCTCAGGGCGCAATGCCTTGAAATAGTTGGTGTTGATTGCGGTGAGGGTCCACCTGTTCCCATTCCGAACACAGAAGTTAAGCTCACTTGCGCCGACAATACTTGGCTGGTGACGGCCCGGAAAGATAGGTAACGCCAACACAAAGCGAGACCCGCTAAAAGGCGGGTTTCGCCATTTGCCTCCTTAGCTCAGTCGGTAGAGCACGCGGCTGTTAACCGCGGTGTCGTAGGTTCGAGTCCTACAGGAGGCGCCAACGGTAAAGCCGCTGCCCAAAGGCGGCGGCTTTACAACGTTCATAAGGGCCTTTAGCTCAGTTGGTTAGAGCAACCGGCTCATAACCGGTCGGTCCGGGGTTCGAGTCCCTGAAGGCCCACTTCGTCGTCGTCGCGGAACCGTTGCGCACGGTTCGCGTTCGGATAAAATAGGAGGAATATTCCAATAGGGGTTTAGCTCAGCTGGTAGAGCGGCGGTCTCCAAAACCGTAGGCCGAGGGTTCGATCCCTTCAACCCCTGTAAATCAAAAGACCGCCTTCGGGGCGGTCTTTTGATTTAGCTTGCCCAAAAAGGGCTGCGCCCTTTTTGGGCAAAGGGGAACGTGCGGAAAACCCCTGCGAAAGGTCTGCGGACCTTTCGCAGGGGTTTTCCTGCTGTCGCGCGGCGCGCGTGACCCGAAGGGTCACACACTTGCGCGACAAAAGGTGATTTTTCCGACGTACATGCCGCCGGAAAAATGATTGAAGATTTTGGACAGCGGGTAGAAACGCTCTGCGTTGGGATTTTTGAATATGATTTTAACTGACTTGCTTAATGCGTCATAGATTTTTTCCTGACTGGGTGGTACAATACTAAATGTCGATGACGACTGTGCGACAAATCTAAGCTTTGCGGAGGCGGAGATGAAGGCTATTACGATAAAACAGCCCTTTGCGACATTGATTGCCGAGGGGTTAAAGGAATATGAATTTCGGACATGGAAAACGAAATATCGCGGAGATATATTGATCCACGCGGGAAAAGGCGTCGATAAGGCCGCCATGGAAAGGTTTGCGTACCTCAATCTCGATTATCCCTCAGGCTGTTTTGTCGCGAAAGCCGTCATAACGGACTGTGTTGAGGTGGACGGTGAGATGAGGGAAGCTCTCAGGAGGAAGAATTTCGCGATTTACGAGGGCACAACGGAGGATAACAGCTGGCACGGATACGGATTTAAGCTTGAAAATGTAGAAAAAATCGACCCGGTTTTGGCAAACGGCAAACTGGGTCTGTGGGAATATGAGGTTTAAAAAATTACCGTATATCGCTCAACGGGAGGGAAAACAATGCTGACACCGCTGAAGAGAGAGGATTTTGACAGGTACATAGATTTTATATACGCTCTCGCGCTGGACCCGGCAAGGTCCGGCTATCCCACCTACACGGACGGGATCAAGACCAGGGCGGATTTTGTGGAGCGGTCCCTGCGGGCTTTTGAACGGGAGAACGAGGACATTCTGCTCTATGAGCGCGACGGCAGGGCCGCCGGGTGGATACACTATTATTTCCTGCCCGAGGACAAATATCTTGACACCTGCTCCTTCTGTATCGCCGAGGGAATGGGCGGCGCCATCGGAGAATTTACCGCCTTTGCCCGTGAGCGTTTCAGCGGATACGAGCTTTATCTGGGCTTCCCCGGAGAGAATACCCAGGCGATAGCGGCGCTGGAGACCGGGGGCTTTACCTGTATCGAGCGTGACTTCAACGACGTATTTGACCTGGAGCGCTGGGAACCCCGGCGACCGGACCCGGACGTGGTGCCGGTTACAATGGAAAATTTTCACCTGTTCCGCGCTCTCCACGCTCAGGACGAGGGTATGTACTGGAACTCGGACAGGCTTCTGGCGGACATGGACGAATGGCGCCTGCTGCTGTATGAGCCCCACGGCGTGCCGGCGGGAGCGCTACAGGCCCGGAAGGACAGCGAGATGGGGGAGATTTTCGCCCTGTTTTTTGCGTCCGGCTATGACACCAAGGCGTACCGGGCGCTTGTGGCGGCGGCTTTGAACGGGGCAAAGGCCGACGGGTCCGGATCCATGACCTTTTTCAATGACGGCGAGAGCCAGCCGGACGCCTTGGCTATGGGCTTCCGGTGCGTGGGGGAGTATGTGTGCTATAAAACGTCGCTGTGACCGGCGAAGATACAGCCGGCAAGCTTATTTGTCCGTTTTTTCAAAGAACGCCACGGCTATTGCGCCGGGGCCGGCGTGGGTGCCGATGGTGCTCCCAATCGAGCATATGGGCAACTCGGCGGTGCGGTCCGCCCACAGCTCGCGGCTGTCCTCGATATATTTCCGCAGGAGGCAGTCGGAGAGCCCGCTGTACGCCAGGACGTAGGGCATATCAAAGCTTATGCCGCCGGACCTTCCGATAAAGGATTTCAACAGGTTGTTTCCGCTTTTTGAGCCCCGCGCCTTGCCGATGAGCTTCACCTCGCCGCCCTCAACTGCCACCACGGGCTTTATTGAAAGGAGCCCGCCCGCGAACGCCACGGCGGGGGATATTCTGCCGCCCTTTTTCAGATACTCCAGTGTGTCAAGAAGCGCAAGGAGGCGTATGTCCCGTTTCTTTGCCTCCAGCTCCGCCGCTATCTCCCCGGCTGTGAGCCCCTGGTCCCGAAGGCGGACGGCGTAGAGCACAAGTATCTGCTGACCGATGCAGACGTTCTCGCTGTCCAGCGCCGTCACGCGGCCGTCAAATTCTGACGCCGCCGCCACAGCGCTCTGCCAGGAGCCGGAGAGCTTTGAGGACATGACGATACATATGATGTCACTGCCGTCCGCCGCCGCCTCCCTGAAGACCTCTCCGTATTGGTACGGAGTTATCTGGCAGGTGTGGGGCAGCTCGTCTGTTTCTATGAGCTTTTCAAAGAACTGGCGGCTTGAAAGCGTCACGCCGTCCAGATATTCCTCTGTGCCGAAGACGGTGACGAGGGGGATGACCTGTATACCCAGCTCCCGCGCCCGCTCCTGAGTGATGTCACAGGCGGAATCGGTGATGATTTTGACTGACATATTCCCTCCACGCCCGGCGTTCTGCCGGAGCTGAAATCTTATTTCACCCGAAATAATAGCACGCCGCCGGCACTTTGTCAAGCTGAAGCAAAATCAAACGCAGAAATAAAACGGTATTGACGCATTTTTTGGAAAATGATATAATTACTCAATAGCTTCTATCACGGACATCTGAAACGGAGGCGTGAGCGTGGATATATCGGTGGGAAGGGAAGAAAGATTTGTTGGCCGGCAGTCGTTCGGGCGGGGCACCGACGAGCTCATGAGGCTCATCGAGACCTCCGACGGCATCGGCGATACGCTTGCGGACATTGACGGCGACCTTGTGAGCAAGTCCTTCAGCCGGAGCCTTGGGGAGCTCATGGAGGCCCGGGACATGAAGGCCGCCAGGCTTGCCGAGAGGTCGCTTATGAGCCGGTCCTTTGTATATCAGCTTTGCGACGGCAAGCGCGAGCCCGGACGGGACGTGGTGATACGTCTGGCGCTTGTCCTGTCCGCCGGGGTCCGGGAGACCCAGCGGCTCCTGAGATCCGCCAACCGCGGCGCGCTGTACCCCAGGGTGAAGCGTGACGCCGTGATAATTTACGCGCTGAAGAAGGGCTATGACCTGACCGCCGCCGACGAGCTTCTCGCCGAGCTTGGCGAGGAGCCGCTTGTCAAGTCATGACGGACGGGGAGCTGACAAAGTACCTCCCCCGCGAGCTTTTGGGTGAATACGAGCCGGTGCGGGCGCTGAAGGAGCGGTCGGACCGGCAGGTGATTCTGCTGCGCGGGCGCGACGGCTCAAGCGCCGTATTGAAGCGCGCCTCCGACGGCAGTCTTGACGCGGGGATATACGAGGCGGTCCGCGGCCTTGACGGTCAGGGCGTGCCGCGGATAATGGGGATCTACCGGGACGGCGAGGCGTGCTGCGTTTTGCGGGAATACGTGGAGGGCAGTACGCTTTTGGAGCTTTACCGGTCGCGGGGGCCGCTTTCCGCCGCCGAGACCGCCGAGCTTGGCGCGCAGATAGCCGAGACGCTGGAGCGGCTCCACAAAATGGACCCGCCCGTCATTCACCGGGACATAAAGGCGGAAAACGTTGTGCTGACGCCGGACCGGGGGTGCGTGCTTATCGACTTCGGGATAGCCAGAAGATTTTCCGAGAGCGAATCGCGCGACACCCAGATCATAGGCACGGGCTTTGCCGCCGCGCCGGAGCAGTTCGGCTATTCCCAGACGGACCCCAGGTCCGATATTTACTCCTTGGGCGTGCTCCTGCATGAAATATCCACGGGGGAATACTCCCTCGACCGCGGGCTGGTCCCGGCTGAGCTTGGCAAGGTGGTGGCGAAATGCACGCGCTTTGACCCGGAGGACAGGTACAGCTCCGCGAAGCAGGTCAGAAGGGCGCTTTTGCGCGTAAAGAACAGGCTGAAGCTTCTGATCTCCTATTTCGCGGCGGCGCTTGCGGCGTCGGCGCTGCTCGCCGCCGTTATCTTTTGCGTCATACCCGAGGAGAGCAGGATATATTCCTTTGCCTCCCCGCTTATCGGCAGTGAGGTGGCAAGGCAGCTGGGGAAGGACGTGCGGACAATCACACGCGGCGACCTGGAAAAGATAACCTCCCTCCAAATCGCCGGCACGTACCCCTTTGACGGGTGGGATCGCATACTCATTCACGGGAATGAATTTACCCTGGACGGGAAGTATTTTGACGCCCTGTCGGGCGGCACCGTTGACACCCTGGAGGACATCCCGAATTTAAAAAACCTCACCGAGCTGTCCCTCTGCAATCAAAAGATAACCGACCTCGCGCCCCTCTCGGGGACGAGGATCGAGAACCTGGCGCTTCACGGGAACAAAATTGAGGATCTGACGCCCCTGAGCGGCTGTCCGGAGCTGAGGGCGCTTTATATAAGCGACAACCCCGTCGCCGACCTCTCCCCCTTGAAGGGGCTTGCAAAGCTCTCACGGCTCAACATCGGCGCGACGCTTGTAAAAGACCTGGACGCTCTCGCCGATTTCCCCGCCCTCACGAGCCTTGAGGTCCACGATTGCCCGGAGCTGTCCATGGACGGCGTGGAAAGGCTTTCGCGCGTCGACTTTTTGTCGGTCCGTCCGGTAAGCGCCGAGATTCTCGCGGAGATAGGGGGCATGACGCGTCTTCGCTCGCTTTACGTCTGGAGCGGAGAGGAGATTGAGGACCTGTCGGCGATCTCCGGTCTTACGGGCCTTACGAATCTGTATATTGATTTTTCCAACCTTGGATCCATCGACGGCATACAGAAATTGACCTCCCTCACCGTCCTTGACATGCGCGGCGGCCTCCGCCTGGACGCCGGCCCCATAGCCGCGCTGACCGCCCTCGAAAAGCTGGACCTGCGCAGCCTTTACTCCGACGACTGGTCAGAGCTCAAAGACCTGAAAAACCTTCAATTCATAACGGCCCGCTTCGAGGACAGCGAAGCCATACAAAAGGCGCTGGATGGCAGAAGTTGTTCCATCAGCTATCTCCCCTCCTGATTTTCGGCGGCGCGGCGTGTGACCCAACGGCGTTTTTTGAAAAAATCCCACCGGCTTGACTCTTTTTTGACCGTTCTGAATTAAAATCTCCCTGTATCTTAAATGGATACAGGGAGGTTTTTATATGAAAAAAACAGCGGTTTTAGTCATCATGTGTCTTATCGTTTCCCTTCTTGCCGCTTGCGGAAGAGTGGAGGCCCCGCCCGTTGACGGCGATTTAAACGCCAACCCGTTTGACTACGAGGCGCCGCCGGACGTTCTGGGCTCCGTATCACACGCGCCGGACACTCAGGATCCCCTTGAGTACACAGGCGGCGAGCTCCGGGTACCCTACCTCGCGACAGGCGAGGGCACCGGGAGGAGCGTGGGCTTTTTGCTTTTCCTCGACGGCATCCCCCAGCCCTACAGACTGAACGGCGAGGGGGAATACGCCTACATGCACCCCTTCACCCTCGGCGAGGACAACACGGAGGAGCATTTTTCCTTTGCTTTCGTACCCGTTACCGGCAGGGCGGGGGATACGGTGACGTTGACGGTGGCTGACCTTTTCAACGCCGGCTTTGAGCCGGACATGGTGAGCTCCTCAAGCTTTGGGCTCTACGGCGACGCGGTGACCGGCTCTTACCCCATAAGCTTCTCCGCCGATCCGGAGCCCGACGCGCCGGAGGGCAAGACCCTGGCGGCGCTTTCCGGCGTCTCAGTGAAAAATGAGCTGATGACCGCCCGGTTCGTGGAGGAAAACCTGGGACCCCAAATCGGTATGTCCACCGGCGACGGCAAGACGCGGGAGGACAAGCTTGATGAGAACGTCTATGTATTTGACACCTTTGACGGGAAAGAGGAGCTTAACGATATTGAGATAACGGGAAGGGACACGCTCCACATCGCCGTGGACATCTGCGGGATACCGGGGCTCACGTACCGCGTCTCGTTTTTCGCCGACAACACCCCGCTAACAGACGGTGAGGACATCTTCCGGGAGGTCACGCTGGAGAAGGGCAAGACGGCGCGGGTGGAGGCCGACCTGACGCTTGCCGAGCTGCCGGAGGCGGTGACCACCTATTACGCCGCCGTGTGCGCCGTGGGCGGAGAAAAGGACGATATACGCGGCTTTCAGCTTATAAAGACAAGATCCGTCCCCATCTGGGACGGCGACAGGCTTGACCGTGACGGTGCCTCGCCGGATGACCGGGACGGGAGCGGCGGGAACGCCGGGACTGTCCTTGCCTCACCGGAGGCCATGGACAGCGCCGTCCGTTCGCTGTGGTACGGAGAGGGCGGCACGGTGCTTGTCAGGAGGTCGGACGGGCTGTGCCTTGTTGACATGAGCTCCGGCGAGATCCTGGCGGAGGGACCGGACCCCGGCCTCAAGAGCGTCACGTTCCATCCCATCGCCGGAGGCTTCTGCGCCGTGGGTGAGGCGGAGGAGAATGGCGGGACCGCCGCGCTGACGCCGGACGGCTCAGGCGCGACCGGCACGGTGTGCGTATTTCTCGACAGCTCGCTTTCGGAGCTGGACCGGTTCTCCCTCTCCGCTGTTGCCGGCGGGGATAAGAATATCATGTGCGCCGCCGTCTCCCCGGACGGGCGTTACGCCGCCTTCTCCGTTATGAATGACGGGATATACCTCTATGACCGGGAGACACGTAAGGTCACGCTCCCCCTTGATTTTCGCGGCGGCTCAGATGGGAACGGCGGCGTCACAATGGCGACGGGCCTGTGGTTCAGCGAGGACTCCTCAAAGCTGATTTTTTCCGACAACACCCATTTCGGCAGCGTGGGTCTTGACGGCGAGGGCCTTGCCTGTGCCGGCTTTGACGGCTTCGACCCCCAGGGACCGGTGGGGTATGCCGGGGGTAAAATGCTTTTTAATGAGAGCTTCTTCACCGCCTCCGGCGCGATGGCGGTTGCGGACGTGGACAGCCTCGCCTACGCCGTTTACACTCACTCGGCGCCGGAGGGCGCCGGCGACCTTTTCGTCTCCCGTGACGGCGAATATTTCGCCACAGCCGCGTTTGACGGCAGCCTGACCGTGCGCGTCTACGGTACGCGGGACGACAGCCTGCGGCTGGAGTACACCGTCACCGACGAAAACGAGGACGCCTTCGACGCCGCGCCGGGTATCCTCATTTTGGACGATCTGAAGCTGTGCGTTGTGAAGACTGGCGGGTTCTCGGACGTACCGGCGCGTGTCACGGTCCTGTCCTTTGATTGAGGCGCGGATATGGAAATAAGATTTGAAAACATCTCAAAGCGCTACCGGCGAAAATACGCCCTCCGCGACTTCTCCGCCACCCTCACCGGCGGCGTCTACGGGCTCCTGGGGGCGAACGGGGCGGGGAAGACAACGCTCATAAGCGTCCTGGTGGGCCTTGCGCGGGCGGACTCCGGCTGCGTCACCGTGGACGGCACGGACACGCGGGCGCTGGGGCGGGAGTTCCTGTCCAAAATCGGTTACCTGCCCCAATACCCGGAGCTTTACCGCGATTTCACGGTGTCGGAGTTTTTGGCGTACATGTGCGCCCTGAAGGGTATCCCTTCTGACGCGGGGCG
Source organism: uncultured Oscillospiraceae bacterium (assembly GCA_947627285.1). Classification (GTDB taxonomy): domain Bacteria; phylum Bacillota; class Clostridia; order Oscillospirales; family Oscillospiraceae; genus RUG626. The sequence continues at coordinate 16,009 of CANQVL010000039.1, read as the reverse complement.
AAAGCGGGCGCGGGAGCTTCTTGACACCGTGAACCTGGGGGATTCGGGCGATAAGAAGGTGGGGGCGCTGTCGGGCGGTATGCGCCAGCGGGTGGGCATCGTCCAGGCGATGCTCTCCGACCCCGCCATACTCATTCTGGACGAGCCCACAGCCGGCCTCGACCCACGGGAGCGCATACGCTTCCGCAACCTGATAACCCGCTTTTCCAAGGACCGAATGGTGCTTCTCGCCACACACATCGTCTCCGACGTGGAGTTTATCGCCAACGAGGTGATAATATTGAAGGAGGGCCGCCTCATCTGCCAGGATACGCCCCAAAGCCTTGAGAGCGAGTGCGCCGGGCTCGTCTGGACCGTGACGGTGCCGGAGAGCGAGGACCTGGGGCAGTTCGACAGCTTCAACATAAGCAACATGCACCGGGGCGGCGGCACGGTCACTCTCCGCATTGTCTCCCGCTCCAGGCCACACCCCGCCGCCGTCCACGCGGAGCCCAACCTGGAGGACGTGTTCCTCTCACACTTCGGGGAGGCGGAGGTATGAGGCTCGCCGGCTTTGAGATGAAAAAGCTCTTTCTGCGCCTCCCGATACTCATCGCCCTGCTCCTGTTCACGGTCTTTGACCTGTTCAAGATCGCCGGCACCCTCCGGGACCTCTCCTGGATAGAGGCAGATGAGGACTGGAAACGCGTTTATTGGGAGCAGTACGAAAAATACAGCGGTGAGATCACGCTTGACAAGATAAACGCCCTTTTGGAGGTTTACCGCCCCCTGGAGGAGGCGACGCACGACCTCACCGCCACCACCCACGGCGGCGTGGAGGGGACGCTAACCGGCAATCTTTACAGCGACAGGAACCTCCTGGAGCGGTACTACGTGGACCCCATGGAGCGGTTCTACACCTACAGGAACAGCGCCCTTGAGGTGGTCCGGGCGGCGCGGGAAAACGTGGAGCTCTACGAAAGCCTCGGCAGCAAATACGAGGCGCGGAAAAACGCCGTCATCGCCCGCCTTTACTCCGGGCGGCAGATCACGGACTTTTACTTCACCGAGGGCTGGAAGCTCTATCTTAACTACGATTTTTCCACGGTGCTCATATTCCTCCTGGTGCTCTACGCCCTCTCCCGGTCCTTCGCTTGTGACAGCCAGTGCCGTATGACGGAGCTCATTCTCACCTCCGCCGGCGGCGGTATCCCCTCCGTCATTGCCAAGATCACGGCGGCTACGGCGTACATCTTTGCCGTCTCCGTGTGGTTCTCCGCCGTGGATTTCGCGGGCTTTGCCCTCATGTCCAACCTGACGGACGCGGGAAATATGCCCGTGTACGCGGTGAGCGGCTTTATGGAGGCGTCTGTGGAGCTGACGCTGTTCGCGTACAGCGCCGCCGGCGCAATGACACGCGCGCTGGGCTTCTGGGCGCTGGGAATGGTGTTTTTGCTTCTGAGCGAGGCGGGCCGCCACGCCCTTGCGCCCTTTGCCCTGGGCGCCGGAGTGTTTCTCCTGTGTACCCTCGCGGGCGCCAGGTGGGGGTACTCCTCCCGCGCCCTTTTCAAGGTGCTGAATCCCTATTCCCTGCTCGTGAACCGGCTTTTATATGGCAGGACGGAGTTTGTCAAGCCGCTTGACATTCCCGTTTTGACCTGGCAGGCGGGGCTCGTGTTTACATTCCTCCTGGGCGTCTGCGCCGCCGTCCTCGCCCTCCTTTTTGGCGGGAAAAACAAGCTTCAAAGGGGGCTCTGACGCGAAAATGATGACGAAAATGATGAAATTTGAGCTGAAAAAGCTCCTGAAATCCAACCGCGGAGCACTGGTTATCGCGCTCTTTTTCCTTTCCGAGCTTGCCGTACTCATCTTGTCCGACTCCCCGGTGAACCCCGGCGCGGCGCTTTACCGCGGGCAGTACCTCGCCGAGCTTCGGGCGGTGGAGGGACCCTGGACGCCGGAGAAGGCGGAGCTTCTGGAGGCGCGGGCGCGGGACGCCAATGGCGCGGGCGAGGGCTTCGACGTGCTCTACAAGCAGTACCTCTACGTAAACGAGGGCAGGGAAAACCGCTTCTTTCTGGACGCCAACGGCTGGGCGGGACTTTTGGCGGAGCGGCTGCCGGACCTTCCGCTGGCGGCAGCGATAATACTGCTGTGCGTCCCCGTCTACTGCGCCGAGGCGTCAAGCGGCATGGAACCCCTGGCGCTCACCTCCCGGGAGGGGCGGCGGCTCTACGGCTCAAAAAAGCTCCTCCTCGCCCTGACCCTCGCCGCCGGCCTGTCGGTTTCCTCGGACCTCATAAGGCTCGCGTTTTACGCCCTCAAATACGGCCTTCCCCACCCCGATTACCCCATGCAGAGCGTGGAGAGCCTGGGGACAGCCGAAAAATCCCTGCCCCTCTGGGGAGCCGAGGCGCTGGCTGCGGGCCTGCGGCTGCTGGGCTCGGCGGAGCTTGCCCTGCTTACGCTCCTCTTTTCCGCCCTGTGCGGGCAGTTCGCCCTCTCCGCCTTTCTGTCCACGGCCCTTGTCCTTCTGCCGCTCATCGGGCTTGACAGGTCCCTTCAATACTCCCTCCCGCTGCCCTCGTCCCTCATGTCGGCGATGGGGTATATCAAAGGGAGCGAATTTGCCGCCGATGCCGTTACCGGCGAGAGCGTCGCCGTATTTCGCGAGGTGGGCCCGCCGGAGCTCGCTTTGACAGGCGCGGGCGCCGTATTTATCTGCGCCGTATGCGTCCTGCTTATCCGTAAAAGATACAAAACCGCCCTCACGGGCGGCGGAAAGCATAAATTTAAGCCCGCCGCGCCGTTCCTCGCCCTCGCCGTCTGCCTCGCCCTCAGCGGGTGCGGCAAGGACGCGTCCTTTGAGCGAGCGTTATACAACGGCCCCGGCGCGCGGACGCACGAGTACAACGGGCTCACCGTCAGCGTCATTGACGGGGAGCTCACGGTGACGGACGCGGACGGCAATTCCTCCCCGCTCGTCCGGGACCCTCTCAAAAGCGTAAACGGCGCTGTGTATTCAGAAAGCTTCTACGGCGAGGGAAAATACGTGTACCTCTGGAAAACCGATTCCGATGGCTATGGGGAAAAGCTGTCCTCCGACACGGGAAAAACCTACATAATCTCCCTCATAAGGGTTGACCTGGACACCTTCACCTACAACGTGGTCTTTGAAAGCGTCCTACAGCATACAGTCCTCGGCATCGACGTGCCAATAAACGAGCCCTTTGACCTAACTGGCGCTTTTTAAAGGGCAACGCGCAAAAAATCCGTGAATTTTCCAAAATTCACGGATTTTTTGTCTTGTCATAAAAGGGCGCAGCCCTTTTTGGTCAATTAATTTCAGTGAAACGGCTGCCGGGTATATGGCACAGGGGGCAGGTCTCGGGGGGCTCGGGGCCCTCGTGGACGTAGCCGCAGACGGGGCAGAGCCACTTTTTCACCGGCTTTTGGGACGCCTTAGGCGCGGGGGCGGCGCCGGGTTTTATCACGGTCTGGTAATACTCATATGTGGCGGAGGGCGCGCCGGAGAGCACCTGACCGTCCGTCATCTCCCCCACAAACAGCGTGTGGGAGCCCAGATCCAGGGAGCCCGTGACCTTCACGGACATAAAGGCGTTGCACGCCGCCGTCAGGTATAGGAGCCCGTTGGCGCTCCTGGCCACGTCGGTAAAGCCCGCCAGCTTGTCCGTGTCCCTGCCGGACTGCATACCGAAGCGCCGGAAAAGCTCCATATCCGCCTCTTGGGTGATGGAGGAGATGTTGAACTCCCCGGTCCTCGCTATCATGTCGTGGGTGAAGCCGCCGCGGACAGCGGCTATGGAGATCCTGTTGGGATTCGACGCCGTCTGGACGGCGGTGTTGATTATGCAGGCGTTGTCCCTGTCACCCTCGCGGGCGGAGAGCAGATATACGCCATAGGTCAGCTTGTAAAGGGCTTTGGGGTCCATAAAATCACTCCTTTTACCGTCAGCTTAACCGCCAGCCGCCGTTTATTCCTGCTCGAAGGAGTCCTTGCCCAGTCCGCATATGGGGCAGACCCAGTCGTCGGGAAGGTCCTCAAAGGGCGTGCCGGGCTCGATGCCGTTGTCGGGGTCGCCCACCTCGGGGTCGTACTCATAGCCGCAGGGGCAGACATATTTTTCGTCCATTTTAATATACCTCCTGAAATAAATTTCCGTTTTTTGCCGGAACGGTTTAAAATATTATAGCATTACCGCCCGCGCTGTTCAAGTAAAAATATACTTTTATTTGCGGAAAAAGCGCCCCGCAAAATTTTGGATATTTTTTCTTTACAAAATCCGCGCCGATGTGCTAAGCTGATGACAACAAAATCAAAGGGAGGTAATTTTATGTATTTTACAAGCACCGAGCAAATCCTGCGCGAGAGCCTGGAGCTTATGACGGTGAGCGCAAAGGCGGGACGTGACGGCGGAGACGACCTGCCGGACCTGACCGTGGACGAGTACAACCGCATCTCGGACTACATCGAGGAGATAGGAAAGAGCCGGGGCCTATACGTCGTCCATGAGGAGAACGGTGACACCCTGTGCAATTATGAGCGGGACGGGAGCGTAAGGATAGAGACGGAACACATCGACGACTACTTTCTCGGCGCCCGCTATTGGGTCCTGGAGCTCATCGGCAGCAGGGACGCCCCGCTCTACACCCTTTACGGCTATGACCTGGAAAAGGACGCCCTCGCCCAATATGACAAGCTCAAGGCGGGCGGCGACGGGGATTTTGTCAAGCGGCTCAACATTCTTTCCACCTATTCCCACGAGGTAGACAGCGCCGTATTAGCCGTACTGAACATGAATTACCGGCGCTATATCTCCGCCGGCGGCGGCCTGCCCCGCACCGATTGGCTGCTGCTCAGAATCGACGAGATGATAACGTCGGGCTACAGGCTGTACGGGAAGAATGAGGAGGACCGGGTGCTTTTAAACGCCGCGTACATGGTGCTTGAGCAGAACAAGGAGAGACGCGCCAGAGGCGAGTTCGTCCAGGAGGAGGCGCTCTTCATCCTGATGGACGACGTCCTGTCGATCCTGAACGACGGCAAGCCGGAGCTGTAACTGACAAATGCCTGAAATAACGGGCGGGGCCCGTTATTTCAGGCATTATTTAACACTTTCGATTGCTCTTTCTGTGTCCGCGCCCCGAGCTTCGGGAAATCCACGCTCTATCTCCCGATTGATTTAGTTAGATAGAGTATACTATACCCCGCCGGGTTGACAACCGGAGGGTGTGCGCGGGAATATTATTTCCTGTCAAGATATTTGGACAGGTCGCTGATGATATCCGACAGCAGAATAAGCTCGCTGTCGCCCAGACCCTCCGCGACCTCCATGATTCGCTCCAGCTGCCTGTCCCGCCAGGTGTCGGCACCGCTGTCCTGTAGGGCGCGCCGCTCGGAGGATACCCCCAAAAGGTAATCAATGGACACGTTCAGCGCCGCCCCCAGCTCACGGAGCGTCCCCAGGGCCGGCGCCTTGCGACCGGCCTCCAGCTCCCACAAATAATTCCGGGATATCCCAGCCTTCTCCGCCAGCGCCTCCAGCGTAAGCCCGCGCCGTTTCCTCTCAGCCTTGATTCTGGCGCCAAGGATCTTCCAGTCCACCGCATCACGCCCTTTAAGAATGTATTTTCTTAAATCTTACGGCAAAAGGCTAGAAAATAAACAAGCTATTTGTTAGAAAATTCATTAAAATTATTGCTATTCGCCATACTTTATGATATATTATTTCTTAACCCCCCTCATTTTTTAAGTGGCGGGGAAATAACGATTGGGAGGTACCGTATGAAGAAAAGAACCATTGCCATTTTGCTGACGGCGCTGCTGCTTCTGAGCCTCGCCGCCTGCGGCGGTTCAGGCGACGGCGCGAAGGACGGCACCAAGGAGCCCTCCACCCAGGGCGGGCAGGACCAGGGAGACAAGGAAAACGCCTCCAACCCCGGCGACACCGACGAGCCCGAAGTGCCCAAAGAACCTGACACGCCTGACGAGCCCGACACACCCGAGGAACCCAACACATCCGACGAGCCCCAGGAGCCCGAGGAGCCGCCTATACCTGAAGAACCGCCTGAGTTTCAGCCCAACGAGGACCTCACCGCGGTCACAGGGTTTATCTATGATAATCACACATACATATTGATTGAAAACACCGGCGACAAGCCGATTCTTGACTACGTTGTAGCTTATATGACCTTTGACAAGAACGGCTTCTCCACCACCACGGACTCCGACGGCTACGAGCGCGGGCGCGACGAGGCCGCCAACCTGATGCCCGGGGATAAGGCTCTCCCATCCTGGTACGGCGGAAATGGCAGCTATGTTGCCGCCACCGTGACCTACGTAAAATACGCTGACGGAACGGAGTGGGAGGCACAGTACCTTGACGTTTGGGCCGCCGAGACCAAGAGCGGCTTCAATAAGGACGACTATGCCGCTGCCCTCAGCTCCCTGAAGGAGGTGGGCGACCAGGCACTGACCTGCGAATATGCCAGTCTCAGTAATGTAACGCTGGTTCACGGCAACCAATTTTCAACCGACCTTGACCTGCATTTTACCGTCGAGAACACCGGCGACCAGGGAATAGCCAAGATAATTCTCTTCATTATGGAGTTTGACGAAAACGGCTTCCCCGTGTCCGTCAGCCCCTATGACACGTACTGCCTCAACGGTCATTCCACAGGCGGATCCATCAACCTGGCTTCCGGCCGTACCGGAACCTACACCGACGACCTGTTCGCCGACGGCTCCACCACAAACCTCAAGTCCGTCATCTATTCCCTCACATTCCAGGACGGCAGTGAGTGGATCAATCCCTATATCTACGAATATATCATCGCCAACAACAGCGCGTATTGACGCCTGCCGCCCAGCAAAAGCCCCCGGGCTCACAATGGAGCCCGGGGGTCGTTTTTGGATTTTGCAGGAAGCGCTTATTTAAAATACCTCTCCAGCAACCCCTTCAGGGCCTTGCCGTGCCGCGCCTCGTCCCTCGCCATTTCGTGGACGGTGTCGTGAATGGCGTCCAGGCCGTTCTTTTTGGCGCAGGCGGCGAGGTCGAACTTGCCCTGGGTGGCGCCGAACTCGCAGTCAACGCGCCAGGCCAGGTTTGCCTTGGTGTCGGCCTTCATGTTGGGCTCCAGGTCGCTGCCCAGGAGCTCGGCGAACTTGGCGGCGTGCTCCGCCTCCTCGTATGCCGCCTTCTCCCAGTAGAGGCCGATCTCGGGATAGCCCTCCCGGTGGGCGATGCGCGCCATGCACAGGTACATTCCCACCTCGGAGCACTCGCCGTTGAAGTTTGCCATGAGCTGGTCAAAGATGTACTTCTTGTCCTCCTCGGATATGTCGGCGTTGTTCTTAACAGTCTTGGCGTAGATGCCGAACTCGTGCTCGGCGGCGAGCTTGGCTGTGTCCTCCATGGGCTTGAACTTGCTTCCGGGGACCTTGCAGACGGGGCAGAACTCGGGGGGATTCTCGCCTTCATAAACATACCCGCAGACAGGGCAGACCCATTTCTTCATAGTGTTACCTCCAGTGTAAAAGATTTGAAATATGTATATACAAGGTTCAGACCTGTATATCCTCTTGCTTACAGCCGGCGCACAGGCCGGTGAAGCGCACCTCCACCCCATCGACTCTGCCGCCGGTGAGTTTTTCCGCGCTTTTCGCCGCGCCGGCGCCCACGGGGAGCTCCACGTCCGTCACGGCGCCGCATTTTGAGCAGACGAAGTGGCAGTGGGGAGATACGTTCCCGTCAAACCGCTCCTGCCCGTCTATCACGCCCACGCTCCTGACAAGCCCCTCCTCCGTGAGCTGGCGGAGGTTCCGGTAAACCGTCCCCAGGCTCAGACCGGGGTACGTCTCCCTGAGACGCGCGTGGACCCACTCCGCCGAGGGGTGGCATTTGACCGAGCGGAGAAGCGACAGCACCGCCTCGCGCTTCTCGCTCCTTCTCTCTATCGCCATGCCATCACCCCTAACAGGAATCATTCTTGTTTAAGAATACCGCAAACACCGGGAAAAAGCAATAGCCCGATTCAAATTTTCCCCTCGTCGTACCGCTCCAGAAAGGAGTGCTCCACGCCCCGCGTCTTGTAGACGGGGAAGGTGTCCAGGCTCACCTCGTGGATCGCGTTGAAGATGGACTTCTCCACGTTGGGGTTGGTTTTTTTGAGCTCCCTTATGAGCTCCTTCGTCTCCTTCCGCTTCCCGGACAGCTCCCCGGACTCCAGCCCCTCGGTGAAGCGGCAGGCACAGCGCAGGAATTCGAGTCCGTTGTACCGCGCCCAGGCTACGATGTCCTCCTCGTGGACGCAGTAGAGCGGGCGTATCAGCTCCATTCCGGGGAAATTCGTGCTGTGGAGCTTGGGCATCATCGCCTGGAGCTGCGCGCCGAAGAGCATTCCCATCAGCGTCGTCTCGATGACGTCGTTGAAGTGGTGCCCCAACGCTATCTTGTTGCACCCCAGCTCCCGCGCCTTTGCGTAAAGGTAACCCCTCCGCATACGCGCGCAGAGGTAACAGGGGTTCCGCTCCTGGGAGTTGGCGACGGCGAAAACGTCGCTTTCAAATATCTCCACCGGCAGCTCCAGGAGCGCCGCGTTGAGCTCGAGCTTCTCCCTGTTCTCACTGTTGTACCCCGGATCCATGACGATATAGCGCAGGTCAAAGGGCACGGCGGTGTGGCGGTGGAGCTCCTGCATGAGCTTCGCCAGCAGCATCGAGTCCTTCCCGCCGGAGACGCACACGGCGATGGAGTCGCCGGGCTTTATGAGCTCGTATCTGTTTATGGCGTAGGTGAAGGGGTTCCACAGCTCCCCCCGGTATTTTTTTATTATGCTCCGCTCGATGAGCTGCGCGCGGGTAAGCTCTCTTGACATACGCGCCTCCGAAAAAATGATTTGCGCCGCAATTATTGTACCACATCTCGCGGGAATGTGATATACTTATTTCACAATATTTGATTTCTTCGGAGGGGACCATGAGAGAAATAGAAGCTTTTGCCATAACCGACGCTGTGGAGCGCCTGTGTATCCGCGCGGCGACGGTGCTGACGCCCGACCTTCGCGCGGCGATTGAGTCCGCGGCGGAGAGGGAGCCCTCGGAGGCGGGGTGCGGCGCCCTTTGCGACATGGTGGAAAATTTCAGGTGCGCCTCGGACAACGGCCTTCCCATATGCCAGGACACCGGCATGGCGGTGGTCTTCGCCGACCTGGGGCAGGAGGTCCATGTCACCGGCGGGGACTTTGAGGAGGCGATAACCGAGGGCGTCCGCCGGGGCTACGTCAACGGCTATCTTCGCAAATCCGTGGTGGCGGACCCCTTCCGCCGGGTCAACACCGGCGACAACACCCCGCCCGTCATATGGACGCGCCTCGTGCCGGGGGACAGATTGACCCTCACCGTCGCCCCCAAGGGCTTCGGGAGCGAGAACAAGAGCCGGATGAAAATGTTCCTGCCCTCGGCGAAAATTGAGGAGTTTGAGGACTTTATCGCGGAGACGGTGAGCATAGCCGGCGCGGACCCATGCCCTCCCGTGGTGGTGGGCGTGGGCATAGGAGGCACGGTGGAGAAGGCGGCGCACATGGCGAAGCTCGCCCTCACCCGCCCCGTGGACAGGCGCAGCGAGGACGGGTTCTACGCGGACATGGAAAGGCGCGTGCTGGAGAAGATAAACCGCCTGGGCATCGGTCCCCAGGGCTTCGGCGGCAGGACCACGGCGCTGGCGGTGAATATAAACGCCTTCGCCTCCCACATCGCCGGCACTGCCTGCGTTGTCAACATCGGCTGCCACGTCACCCGCCACGCCACCGAGGTGCTGTGAATTTACAAAGAATATCTCCAAATTCCCTTTTGCGTTCCCGGAGCAACGATTTGATTTACAATTGATCCTTATCTCAAAAAACCTATTTGCCGTTTTACTCTTATCTCAGCAAACGGGAAGTTGTATTTCACCGCGCTCGACGCATTTCGTTTCGATAGAAGCCGTCGCCCTCGGACACCGTGATCAGTTCCCCTCGATTTTCCATGACCCGGATACGCTTAGCGATCCACCAATCGCTGATGCCCAGTTGGCACCGCCCCAACACCTCGCCGATAAGTTGACCCACCCGGAAGGTTCCATCCGGTATATGGGCACGGATAAACGGGTCGTAGAAGTCCTCGCCTACGCTATGCAGGCGCCCGTTAATGACAGCACGCAGAGGGGCATTTTCAGCTCGGAGCCGGGACCACTCCATGGCGACAGCTCTGCGGACGGTTTCAGGGATTTCCCGCTCCAATGGCAGATACGCCGCCCAGTCCCCCGGAGACAGCTCCCCCCAGCTCAAACAGGACTGTGCCGTGCCGTCCTCCAACGGCATCCACCGGGGCATCTCCAAAGCGGTCACAGGACAGTCGCGATCTCGCAGCAGCCAAAGCACCTCATAAAGCCCGCACAGGGAATAGGGGGCATCGCTATACCAGATGCGCACAGCTTCACCCTGTTCGCCGCACTCCAAAAGCCGCTTTCTGTCCCGCCGGTGTTCTTCCCACAGCTGATCCCGCTGTGTATGGTCGTCCCGGTCTTGACCCGGGAGGGGAAAGTCGCCCCCCAGCCAAGCGGTGAGCAGGTCAAATCTTGCCTTCTCCGCGTCAGGACCGCTCAATGGGCCGATGTCCAGCCCGACACACGGGCACAGCACATCTCCGGGGTTACCGCCTACAGGCCGCGCCCGGCGGTTCTCCTTCTCTCTCCGGGCTTTGAACTGGGCCATAGCCTTCTCTTTTTCTTCCTGATTGGGTTCATGTTTCCCATCACCGAAAATAAAAGCAATTGGCCCGTCGTCCCCATTGGACGGTCCACAACGCGCGGCCAACTTCAATGCCCCACATTCACTGTCGGAAAAAACTATCTGCAGCACGGTAAAAGCCCCCTAAAGAGTTTTGCGGCGTCTCGACAAACATTAGCAGGATTTGCCGAACAGTCACCCACCTGATATTTAACATTATACCACTCAAATGTGAAGAAATCTATCACTCGTCAGGCGAGCTAATTATAATCTTTTACTTAAGTCTCTGTGTATATCGTACAGAAAAAGCTCCGGCGATTTTGTCCCCGTCCGGAGCGTTCCTGTTTGCTTCACAATGAATATCCTCAATGAGCGTTAAGCTGGCGGCGAATGATGCGGTGGGTAAGATGGGAACACAAAGTCGAATTGCGACAAAAATATTTATGAAATTTTCAAAATATTTGTTCATTTTTTACACAACCTGTGTTATAATGCTGTCACGGGGGGTGTGTGAGCCCTCCGCACACAGAAAGGAGTGGACGAAATGAGGTTTACTTTTGCCGAGAAGAAGCTGCAGGTCTCCGAGGATGTGAGGGCATACGCGGAGAAGAAGCTGGGGAAGCTGGACAGGCTTTTTAAAAGCGAGGCGGACGCCTCCGTGACCTTCTCCATGGAGCGCGGGCGCTTCATTGTTGAGGCCACCATCCGTGCCGGCGGGATGATCTACCGGGTGACCGAGACCACGGGGGATATGTACGCCTCGATTGATTCCGCCGCCGCCTCCATTGAGCGGCAGATACGCAAGAACAAGACCCGCCTGGAGAAAAAGCTCCGTGACGGCGCCTTTGAGCGGGAGATCAAGCCCCCGGTAGTCGTTCCAGACGACGAGGAGGACGAGGAGTTCAACGTGGTGCGCACCAAGCGATTCTCCATCAAGCCCATGACCGTGGACGAGGCGATCTTGCAGATGAACCTTCTTGAGCACGAGTTTTTCGTATTCAAGAACCAGGACGACGAGGGCAGATTCGCCGTAGTCTACAAGCGCAACAACGGCGGATACGGACTCATAGAGAGCGACTAAAATTCAAAAAAGGGCTTTGCCCTTTTTTGAAAAGGGGAACGTGTGAAAAAAATTTCGGAAACGTCTGCGGACGTTTCCGAAATTTTTTTCTGCTGTTTTGCTGCGCGCGCCGCCGAAGGCGGCACACTTGCAAAACAAGAGGTGATTTTTCCGACGTACATGCCGCCGGAAAAATATTTGATTATAAGCTTTCGCCCCACGCCTCCCGGCGTGGGGCGAAGGGGTTTTGTCAATTCACTTGGCATATTCAACGGCTTTGGTCTCGCGGAAGAGGTTGACCTTGATCTGACCGGGGTACTCAAGCTCCTGCTCGATCTTTCTGGCGATGTCCCGGGCGAGCAGGACCATCTCGTCCTCGGATACCTCCTCGGGCTTGACCATTATGCGTATCTCGCGCCCGGCCTGGATAGCGTAGCTCGTCTCAACGCCCTTGAAGGAGCTTGTGAGCTCCTCAAGCTTTTCAAGACGCTTGATGTAGCTTTCAATGTTCTCGCGGCGCGCGCCGGGACGCGCGGCGGAGATGGTGTCCGCCGCCTGGACGAGGCAGGCGATGATGGTGTGGGGCTCCACGTCGCCGTGGTGCGCCTCGATGGCGTGGATGACCTCCTCGGACTCGTGGTAGCGGCGGGCAAGCTCCACGCCCAGCTGGACATGTGAGCCCTCCATCTCGTGGTCCACGGACTTGCCCAGGTCGTGGAGAAGTCCCGCGCGCTTGGCGGTGGCAACGTCCACGCCCAGCTCGGAGGCCAGGAGCCCCGCGATGTGGGCGACCTCCTTGGAGTGGTTCAAAACGTTCTGACCGTAGCTGGTGCGGTACTTCTGACGCCCCAGGAGCTTCACCAGCTCCGGGTGCAGGCCGCGCACGCCTGTCTCAAATACGGCGCGCTCGCCCTCTGCCTTGATGGTGGCGTCCACCTCCCTGCGGGCCTTTTCGACCATTTCCTCAATGCGCGTGGGGTGAATACGTCCGTCCTGAATGAGCTTCTCCAGCGCAAGACGCGCTATCTCCCGGCGAACCGGGTCAAAGCTGGAGACCGTTATGGCCTCCGGTGTGTCGTCAATGATGAGGTCCACGCCCGTGAGGTTCTCTATACTGCGTATGTTGCGCCCCTCGCGCCCGATGATCCTGCCCTTCATCTCGTCGTTGGGCAGCGGGACCACGGAGACCGTCGCCTCCGCCACATGGTCGGCGGCGCAGCGCTGTATGGCAAGGCTTATGACCTCCTTTGCCTTCTCGTCGGACTCCTCCTTGAAGCGGGCCTCGATCTCCTTGATCTTCATGGCGACCTCGTGGGTACACTCTGTCTCAACGTTTTTGATGAGGTATGCCTTTGCCTCGTCAACTGTGTAGCCGGAGATCTTCTCCAGCATCTCAAGCTGGCCCCTCTTTACAAGGGCGACCTCCTCCTTGGCGGCGTCCAGCTCGGAGAGCTTCTTGGTGATTTGGTCGTTCTTGCGCTCAATGTTCTCTGTCTTCTTGTCCAGCGCCTCCTCCTTCTGCTGAAGACGGCGCTCCTGCTTTGAAAGCTCCGCGCGGCGTTCCTTTACCTCACGCTCGTACTCGGTACGGCTTGCGTGTATCTCCTCCTTGGCCTCCAAAAGCGCCTCGCGCTTTTTGTTTTCCGCGCTCTTTATGGCGTCATTGATGATCTGCTTGGCCTGCTCCTCGGCGTCCTCGATGGTGCGCTGGTCACGCTTGCGCTTCATCTGGACAAGGGCAAGCATCCCGCCCGCCCCCAGGACAAGACCCAGCAGTGCTGCTATTGCGATCCACATATTGAGATAAAACACCTCCCTTTCTATAAATTGTAAATTATTCGATACGATTCCGAAACACCAAAATACCGCACGCAACGAAAATAATTTATGTCAGTACCGTTCATATCCCCATTGATGTACGGTAGGATAGCATCTTGAAAAAATACCATCCTTTATTTTACCGTCAAAAAGACGAAATGTCAAGTAATTTTTGCTTTCGTATATATAGTGTCAAATGGTGTTGATTTGGGGTTTTTGGCGTTATCTCAATCCAAACTCGCATCAAAAAACTTGAAAAATTGCATTTTTGGCTCAAAACAGCGCCTTTTAATGAAGCGAAAAACAGTGATTTTTGGGTGATTTTTGAGTTTGTGTAAGTTAAAATTTTATATCAAACCGCCTCATTATGCCGTAATGAGGCGGTTTTTCTATGCTTGAAACGGGGATTTCTTGTGAAATGACTCCATCACACTTTACGTCCAAAAGTGCAAAAAGAGTGGTTTCTATGATTTCTAACAGTTATAGAATTTTTTGAAACAGTTTGAATTATTGTTTTTATAAAAAAATAGAAGGCAGGAGGAATGAATATGAAGAAAAGATTTATATGTTTCTTTTTAGTGCTTTTAATGTGTTTTTCACTCGCGCCAACTGTGTTGGGGAGTGAAGCGGAAAACGAATATCAAAACGGGGCGTCCGCGCCTGGTGGTGCATTGGACAAACCGCCCAAAACGACCGTCACATATACATATACAGAGACAGAATCAAAGCAGAAAGAGAGTACAGGTACAAAGAAAGACCCACCACCTCCAGCTACGCATAAGTATAACGTAACGGCGGAAGTAAAGACAGAGCTTTTGGGTCAAAATGCTTTGGAGGGGCTGCGCTTCACCTTATATTTCTTTGAGGATGCAAAGAGTTATAGTGATTTGTATGACGACCCAGTTGATGGTAGATTATATTCAAATGCTGTTAATTTGGGAAATATTGACCTTGTTTGGTATGTTGATGATGGGTATTTTGATGATACGGTTTATTGGTCCAGTGTTGATATATACAAAAGAATGGGTGATAAATTAGCAAATAATTCGACATATAAAATGGGTTCAGATGGCAATGCTGGCCTTCAAAGTGGTAACTATCTAAAAGACCAAGCAGTAGGCACAGGAAGTGCATCGTCTATTATTGCGGGTAAGGGTGGAAGGACAATTTCTTTTGATTCAAGCACTCTAACAAATTTGCAAAATATATACGATGACAGTTTATCTGGTAATGCAAAGACAAAAGGGTTAAACAGATTTTTCATTGGAAGAGAATCAGGGTTAGGCTTAAAGCAAGCTACTGAATATATAAAGGATTTGAATGATGGCAAGCAAAATGTAATAGATTACAAAAACACTTGTGAGATAGCAAAGCTGTGTCTTGGAAACAAAGGTACATTGGATTCTGACCCAAATAGAGGTTCTTTTATATATGGGTTCTATACTGACGCAGATGGTGTAAAGCATAATGGTGTGTTAAAGTTGTACTATGAGCCATTGACAGCGTTCAATATAGAAACAAATGACTTTTCAAGTTCAGATGAATACATTTTTACCTTGCATGACCTTATTGCTTACTCTAATGCAAATCCAAAGAAACAGGTGACAACTGAAAAACAAACAATTACGTATGAGCTGGTAACTCATACTGTTTCAAGTAGTGGGTATATAAATGAGCATTCAGAAATCCTTGAGAAAATTAAATCCAGAATACGTTCTTTAGAATGGGACCTATATACAGGCATACCCAATAACATGAACCATTGCCCTACTGATGAAGAATTAGAGTATTGGGAGCAAGATTATGAAGAAACTAAAATTGAATTAGAGAATTATAAAAACCGTTATGATAGGTTAAAAGAAAATCAAACACGTGTTTGGACTACTGATGGTAAAGATGATTATAAACTGGATGAGGTAGACATTCAGTATGACTTCAACGGAGATGGCAAGCCAGATTATAGGCAGGTTGGCGACCCAGTTATTACATACCAAAAGAAAGATTTCAGTAAAGCCTTTGAAACGATTTACTACTATATGGCAAACTATACGTATCTTATTGCTCCTGAACCTACGTTAAGAATGACTGGAGCAGGTCAAGGCCCTTGGTATTATAATGGAAAAGTTGGTGCAACCAATTTGAAATATAACAGAGAGAGCCAAACATCATCAGTAGAGCAGTTTTATAACAGCAACAAAAATGAACCTGAATATTATACTTATAGTACAATGAAAAGTTCTGATAGGGAAAAACAAAGCGCCACTTACGGAAAGATGTTCAACAGTATGGGTATAGGCGTTGTGACCTCTTTGAATGGAGCTTCAGATGAGGAATTGAAAGCAGGTCCTACTCCACAATATGTAA
>CANQVL010000038.1 GCA_947627285.1 uncultured Oscillospiraceae bacterium | reverse complement strand
GGCAACGACCCGGAGAGCGAGTGGCGGCAGGTGGAGCGGGATCTGGAGCTGGTTCGGGAGACGGGCTGCTCCTACCACGTCTGCCACGTGTCCACAAAGGAGTCCGTAGGGCTCATACGCCTTGCCAAATTCGAGGGTCTGGACGTCACCTGCGAGACGGCGCCCCACTACCTGACGCTGACCGACGGCGACCTTTGTGACGACGGGCGATTCAGAATGAACCCGCCCATAAGGTCCGCCGATGACCGGGACGCGCTCATTGAGGCGCTGTGCGACGGGACGCTGGACATGATAGCCACGGACCACGCCCCCCACTCCCGCGAGGAAAAGTCCGGCGGGCTTGCCGGGAGCCTCAACGGGATAGTGGGCCTGGAGTGCGCCTTCCCGGTGCTCTATACAAAGCTGGTCCTGGGAAATATAACCTCCCTTGAGCGCCTTACCGAGCTCATGAGCGCCGCCCCCGCCCGCCGCTTCAAGCTCCCCGGCGGGAGGATCGAGCTGGGGGAGCCGGCAAACCTCGCGGTATTCGATTTGGACAGGGAATTTGTCATTGACCCCTCGGAATTTAATTCCATGGGGCGGTCCACCCCCTTTGAGGGCTGGCGCGTGCGGGGAAGGTGCCTTATGACCGTGGCAAACGGAAATACCGTCTGGAGGGACACCGATGAGAAATGAGATTTTTACCCTGCGCTTCAACAGGGAGATCGCCAAAAACACCTTTGAGATGACGCTCTCCGGCGACACCGCCGGGATAGCGCCGGGGCAGTTTGTGAATATAAGGCTGGACGGGTTCTATCTGCGCCGCCCCATCTCCGTGTGCGACTACTCCGAGGGCTCGCTGACGCTGATTTACAAGGTCGTGGGGCACGGGACGGAGCATATGTCGTCCCTCACGCGGGGGGCGAGGCTGGACCTTTTGACCGGCCTCGGAAACGGCTATGACACCGCCCCGTCGGGGTTAAGGCCCCTGCTCATAGGCGGCGGCGCGGGTGTGCCGCCGATGTACGCTTTGGCAAAAGCGCTGATTTCCGAGGGGAAAATGCCCGCCGTCATACTGGGCTTCAACTCAGCCGGCGAGGTATTTTACGAGGAGGAGTTCAGGGCGCTGGGCGCTGACACATACGTCACCACCGCCGACGGGTCATACGGCATAAGGGGCTTTGTAACCGACGCCATGGACAGGGTGCGGTACACATATTTTTACACCTGCGGACCGGAGCCCATGCTGAGGGCGGTGTACGGAAAATCCGTCACCTCCGGGCAGTTCTCCTTTGAGGAGCGGATGGGCTGCGGCTTCGGCGCGTGCATGGGCTGCACCTGCCGGACAAAATACGGGAACAAGCGTATCTGCAAGGACGGGCCCGTGCTCACAAAGGAGGAGATAGTATGGTGAATACTCAGGTGACGCTCTCAGGGCTCACTTTGGACAACCCCGTTATCCCCGCCAGCGGGACCTTCGGGTACGGGTATGAGTTTGCCGAGATCTACGACATCAACTGCCTGGGCTCATTCTCCTTCAAGGGCACCACCCGCGAGCCGCGCTTCGGCAACCCCCCGCCCAGGATAGCGGAGACTGCCTCGGGTATGCTCAACGCCGTGGGGCTCCAAAATCCCGGAATCGACAAGGTCATCGGTGAAGAGCTTCCAAAATTACGACGGGTCTTCCACAAGCCGGTGGTCGCCAACATCTCCGGCTTCTCCGTTGAGGAGTACGCCGAGTGCTGTGGGCGTATCGACAGGGAGGAGGGCGTGGGGATAATCGAGGTGAACATCTCCTGCCCCAACGTCCACTGCGGCGGCATGAGCTTCGGCACCTCCCCGGAGAGCGCCGCCGAAGTCACAAGGGCGGTGAAGGCGGTGACCAGCAAGCCCGTTTACATGAAGCTCTCACCCAACGTCACGGACATCGCCGCCATAGCCCGCGCCTGTGAGGACGCGGGGGCGGACGGGATAAGCCTTATAAACACCCTTATGGGCATGAGGATCGACCTAAAGCGCCGGGCGCCGGTGATAAAAAACACCACCGGCGGGCTGTCGGGCCCCGCGGTATTCCCCGTGGCGCTGAGAATGGTGTGGCAGGTTTACAACGCCGTGAAAATACCCATCATCGGCATGGGGGGCGTCACAACCGCCGAGGACGTCATCGAGATGATGCTGGCGGGAGCCACGGCGGTGGAGGTGGGGGCGGCAAACCTTGTGGACCCCCTGGCCTCAAAGAAAATAGTGGAGGAGCTGCCCCGGGTGATGGAGCGGCTGAACATTGAAAATCTTACTGATATAATCGGAGGAGCGCACAATGGGTAAGGACGTTATAGTGGCGTGCGATTTCGCCAGCGCCGGAAAGACACTTGAGTTTCTTGACAAATTCGGCTCCGCGCGCCCGTTTGTCAAGATAGGCATGGAGCTTTACTACGCCGAGGGACCGGAGATAGTCAGGAAAATCAAGGAGCGGGGACACAAAATTTTCCTGGATCTTAAGCTCCACGACATCCCCAACACCGTGAAAAAGGCCATGGCGGTGCTCTCGCGGCTGGACGTGGACATGACCAACCTCCACGCCGGCGGAGGGGTGGAGATGATGAAGTACGCCGTTGAGGGGCTCACCCGCCCCGACGGGACGCGCCCCATGCTCATCGCCGTGACCATGCTCACCAGCATATCCCAGGAGGTCATGTGGGGCGAGCTGGGCATCGGCGGCGAGCTTCCGAATACGGTTATCCGCTACGCCAAAAATGCCGCCTCCGCCGGACTTGACGGGGTGGTGTGCTCGCCGCTGGAGGCGAGAGTGGTACACGAGCACTGCGGCGCGGGCTTTGTCGCCGTCACCCCCGGCGTGCGCTTTGCCGACGGGGACGCGGGGGACCAAAAGCGCGTCATGACCCCCGCCGAGGCCAAAAAAATCGGCTCCGATTACATCGTGGTGGGCCGCCCCATCACCGCCGCCGCCGATCCGGAGGAGGCGTACCTTCGGTGCGTCAGGGAGTTTGTGGGCTGATGAGCTTTGACTTCGCCCTATTCGACCTGGACGGCACCCTCACGGACCCTAAAGAGGGCATAACAAGGTCCGCCGCCCACGCTTTGCGGCATTTCGGCATCGAGGCGGACCCGGAGGACCTCACCCACTTCATCGGCCCGCCGCTGCCGGAGTCCTTCGCCCAATACGGCATACCAGAGGAGCGGATGGACGAGGCGGTCGCCGCCTTCCGGGAATACTTCGAGCCCCGGGGCTGGCTGGAAAACGCGCCGTATCCGGGCATTGAGAATACACTTGAGCGCCTTCAAAGCGCCGGAGTGAGGCTGATTCTGGCGACCTCCAAGCCGGAGGAATTCGCCGTGCGCATCATGGAGCGGTTTGACCTTGCAAAATACTTCACCTGTCTGTGCGGCGCGCCCATGGACGAGCGAAGGGCGGCAAAATCCGCCATCGTCGCCCGCGCCGCCGCCTTAGCGGGCATACGGGATAAGACCCGCGCCGTAATGGTGGGCGACCGCCGCCACGACGTGGAGGGCGCGAGGCAAAACGGCATCGACACCGCAGGCGTCCTCTGGGGCTACGGCACCCGCGAGGAGCTGGAAACCGCCGGAGCGAAGTACCTGGCGGCGGATTTGGGGGAGCTGGAGGAGATCCTTTTACCATAGGAGGTAAAGTGGTACCCCATGGAGAAGATGTATGCGGACGACAGCCGCCCCGCGCCGGGGGAGCTGGAGGACATGAAGCAAAGGCTCCGGGCGGAGCCGGACAAGCTTATAAAATAGCAAATATTCCACAGGAGGATAGACATAATGGAAACCTATAAGCACGAATTTATCGAATTTTTAGAGTCGGCGGGGGTTTTGAAGTTTGGGGATTTCACGGCGAAATCCGGGCGGAAGATACCCTACTTCATCAACGCCGGGGACATCAAGACAGGGGAGCAGATAATGCGGCTGGGTGAGTTTTACGCCAGGGCGTATTTGGAGCACCTGGGGAAGAGGCGGACCGTGCTCTTCGGGCCGGCCTACAAGGGCATACCCATCGCCGTGTCCGCGGCGGCGGCGCTGGCAAGGCAGGGGGTGGACGTGCCCTTCTGCTTCAACCGCAAGGAGGCAAAGGACCACGGCGAGGGCGGCGTTATCGTGGGCTGGAAGCCCCAACCCGGCGAGGAGCTTGTCATCACGGAGGACGTGATCACCGCCGGCACAGCCATACGCGAGAGCATGGAGATACTCTCAGGGCTCGACGGCGTGAAGGTTGCCGCGTGCTTCATCATGGTCAACCGGGGCGAAAAGGGCAAGACCGACAAAGGCGCAATGGAGGAGATAGAGGAGGAGTTCGGCTTCCCGGTGTACTCCGTGGTGGACGTATACGACATCATAGAGTATCTGGAGGAGAAGCCGGAGAACGCCGAAAACGTAAAGCGTATCCGGGATTACCTCGCGGTGAACGGAGCGAAAAGATGAGAAGTCTCATAGATATCGCGGACCTTTCCGTGGAGGAGATCGACGACCTCATCGCGAAAGCCGAGGACATAATAGCGGACCCCGACAAATACGCGGAAAAATGCAGGCGGAAAAAGCTCGCCACGCTCTTTTACGAGCCCTCCACGCGCACAAGGCTCAGCTTTGAATCGGCGATGATAGAGCTGGGGGGCTCCGTCATCGGCTTTTCCGAGGCCCAGTCCAGCTCCGCCTCCAAGGGGGAGAGCGTCGCCGACACCGCCAGGGTAGTGAGCTGCTTTGCGGACATAATCGCCATGCGCCACCCCATGGAGGGCGCGCCGCTGGTCGCCGCTATGAACGCCTCCATTCCCGTGATAAACGCGGGCGACGGAGGGCACAACCATCCAACCCAGACGCTGACGGATCTGCTTACAATAAAGCGTGAGAAGGGGCGGCTGGGCAATATGACCGTTGGCTGCTGCGGGGACCTGAAATTCGGGCGCACCGTCCACAGCCTCTTAGGGGCGATGAGCCGCTACGAGGGCGTGGATTTTGTGCTGATCTCTCCGGAGGAGCTGAAGGTGCCGGAGCATGTGCGCACGGATATTCTCAAGGCATCGGGGGTGAAATACCGGGAGACGGAGTCGTTGCAGGAGGCCATGCGGTCGCTGGACGTGCTGTATATGACCAGGGTCCAGCGGGAGCGGTTCATAAGCGAGGCGGACTACGTGCGGCTCAAGGACACATATATCCTGACGCCGGACAAGCTCACCGATGCAAAGCCGGATCTGTCCATACTCCACCCCCTCCCCAGGGTGAATGAGATCTCCGTCGCCATAGACCGAGACCCCCGCGCCTGCTACTTCCGGCAGGTGCTCAACGGGAAATATATCCGCATGGCGCTTATAATGAAGCTTCTGGAGGTGGAGTGAAATGCTAATCGGAACCATCGTTGACGGCATAGTTATCGACCACATCCCCGCGGGGCGTGGCATGGAGCTGTACCGCTATCTTCGGCTGGACGAGCTCTCATGCGAGGTCGCCATCATCATGAACGCGCCCAGCGGCAAGAGGGGAAAGAAGGACATACTCAAAATAAACGAGGTAATAGACCTCAACCTTGACCTTCTCGGCTATATAGACCCCCACATCACCGTGAACATCATCAAAAACGGCGAGCGCGTTTCAAAGACCCACCCAGCCCTGCCGGAGACCATCAGGGGCGTCATTCGCTGCAAAAACCCCAGGTGCATCACAAGCCGCGAGCAGGAGCTTGAGCACATCTTCAAGCTCACCGACCCCGACAGGCGCGTGTACCGCTGTATATACTGCGACACACGGGCGAAGTAATCAGGAGCTTCACCATATGGGCATTATACCACAAGACTAAGCAAATGTCAAGCATTATTTTTAAGTAAAGCGAAATTTTTTTCTACGCACCCCGAAAAATCGCGGTTTTTCGGGGGAGCGCAACTGACGGTTGCGGAATTTCAAAGCGCCGGTTTGCAGACAAACCGGCGCTTGCTTGATATAATAAGCGGAGAAAGGGGGGCTTGAAATGAGCCTTGGAGCGAGGATAAGCCAATTGAGGGCTAAGGCGGGGATGTCGCAGGACGCCCTGGCGGAGAGGCTGGAGGTTTCGCGCCAGTCGGTGAGCAAGTGGGAGACGGACGCCTCCGTGCCGGAGCTGGAGAAGCTGGTGAAGCTCTCGGAGCTGTTCGGCGTGACGCTGGACGAGCTGGTGCGGGGCATAACGCCGGAGAAAGGCGGCACGGAGTTGGAGGAAGAGGTTGCCGGTCCCGCAGAGGAAACCTTCGCCGGCGGCGAAGCACCTGAGCCGGCGCCCTCCCAGCCGTATTGGACGGGGAGACGCGTGGCGGGGGCGGTGCTTTTGACCATGGGCGGGCTCATATTGGTGGCGCTCACCTTACTTGGCGGCTTTGGGACGGGGCTTTTTCTGTCGTTGGCGTTTTTCACCTGCGGGACCATATTCCTCAAGTGCCCCAAGCGACCTGGGCTGTGGAGCGCCTGGGCGGTGTACATATTCCTGCACGTGAGCCTTTCGTCGCTCTTCGGGGTCAGCTCAACCCTGGTTTTGACGCCTTTACTGCCCTGGTACGCCAACGTGCTCCCGCTGAGCGAGATGACGTGGCAGCTCATCATCTCGGGTGCGATCCTGGCGGCGCTGCTGGTCATGACGGGGTGGACGCTGTGGTCCTTCCGGGGGACGCCGTTTCCCAGGACATGGAAAAACATCTTGACGGCGGCGGTTTTGTGGGCGGCCCGCATTGCGCTGGCGCAGATAATTGGCAGGCTGGTCCTTCCGGCGCTGTCTATGGGCGATCCCGGCGCGTGGACCTATGCCCTGCTGACCCCCGCGATGGCGCTGGATAACCTGGGGTGCGACCTTTTGACCGCGGCGGCGGTGGTTACAACAATAAAATTATTGGCAAAAAGGCGCCCGTAAGGGGGTCAATCGAGGACCCAGTCCACCTCCGGGGCGTATTCGGCAAGCTCCCGGAGATACCAGTCCTCCATGGGGCCGTTGTAGACGAGGATTAGGGCGTCGTCGGGGCCGGTGTAGGTGAAGTTGTTCCAGGTGACGTAGGTCACGGACTCGCCGCGCAGCTCCACGATGACCTCCAGCTCGCCGCTGCCGCCTCCGCCTCTGGCGTAGACGGGTGCGGCGGAGGTAAATTCGATGTCCTCCGGCAGGGTCAGGGTCTGGGCAAGGGGAACGAGGTTATCGGCCTCCAGGTTGTCCATGTTCATGAAATTGGGCTCGGCGATATAGACGGTCCACTCCGCCGCCTCGGGGTCGATCTCCGGGAAATAGATGAACACCGGGCTGAAGGGGAAGCGGGACCAGAGGGCGATGCGCCGCCCCAGGGCGTTTTCCAGGTAGAGGGCGTACTCCTCCGGCACGAATTTGCCGCTGTAGGGCGGCACGTCCGTTGCGGGCGCCAGCAGGGGAGAGGGGTTGGGATCGGGTTCCGGGTCAGGTTCCGGGTCAGGCTCGGGCTCCGGTTCCGGTTCGGGTTCCTGGTTGGGCTCGGGCTCAGGTTCGGGTTTTGGTTCCGGCTCCGGCTCCGGTTCAGGGTCCGCGGGGGACTGGATACCGGGCGCCGGGTCGGGGGGCTCGGGTCCCTCCGGCGTGTCCCCGGGGGAGGAGCATCCGGTCAGGGCAGCCGCCAGCAGCGCCGCCAGGATGCACAAAATGGCGGTCAGGGTCGTCTTTTTCATGATTCTCTCCTCCTTATGATGTGTTTGCCGCCGTCGGGCGGTTTTTTGTTTATTACTCCCAATTCCCCGACATACGGAAAAGTGTCAATCAATTTCAAACGCCGGGTCATATTTGACCGTGCCTTTGACTTGCGGCGCGCCGTCCCGCAATTTGAATGCCATGAAGTATTCGTCCCGCACCTCAAACGGCGATTCTATTCCGTATAGGCTCGCCGGAAGATAGCCGGCACGCGGATAATATGCCGGGGAACCCAGTACCACCGAGTAGTCATACCCCAACTGTTTGGCAATACGGTGTCCCTCACGGATAAGCGCAAGCCCGATTCCTCTCCGCTGATATGCCGGAAGAACAGAAAGCGGCGCGAGAGCAAGTTCGGTGTATTCTCCTATGGTGATTTTGGTAAAGAGGATATGACCCACAATTTTGTCATCTTCCACTGCCACAAGGGAGAGCTCCGGAATAAAGGACGGAGCGGCCCTCAACGCTTTCACAAGCTCCTGCTCGTTTCCGTCGCTATGTTCAGCATGAGAAAATGCTTCTGCTACGACCTGAAAGACTGTATTATAATCGTCTGCCCGTTCTTGCCTTATTTCCATATAAGCGCAACCCCCATATAAGCTGAGAACACTTCATTGTTTTTCTTTGCTTATTATACCATACTTATACAGGAACGGTAGTATTATTTTTGGGGAGATTTTTTTGTTGTATAGTTTGGTAAATGGGTGTATAATTTATGTGTGAAAATATTTCTTTTACCGGAGGCGTTTTATGGACATTGTTGTGCTTTGCGGAGGGCTTTCTACGGAGAGGGACGTGTCGCTGAAAAGCGGGGCTTTGATCGCCGGGGCTCTCAGGGAAAGCGGGCACCGGGTCGTGCTGATAGACTCGTTTTTTGGGTATGTGGGTCCCGCATATTCGGACCCCAGGGAGATATTTGACCGTCCCGCCGGCGGCGGCGCGGCGGAGATCTCCGACAGCGTGCCGGATCTGGAGGCGGTGAAGGCCGCGCGGAGGCAAAATAACTCCAGCCGCGTGGGCGACAACCTCATCGAGGTGTGCCGCGCCGCGGACATGGTATTTCTGGGGCTCCACGGCTCCGACGGGGAGGACGGGAGGCTCCAGGCGCTCTTTGACATCGAGGGGATAAGGTACACCGGCTCCGGGCACCTGGGCTCAGCCGTCGCCATGGACAAGGAGACGGCGAAGAAGCTCATGTCCGCGGCGGGGATACGCGTGGCGGAGGGTGTCATCGTCCGCCGCGCCAACGCCCACGCCCCGGCGCCGTTTTTGCCATGCGTTGTAAAGCCGCGCTCCGGCGGCTCCTCGGTGGGGACCAGCATCGCCCACTCCGAGCAGGAGTACGCCGACGCGCTCTGGCTGGGCTTTGAGTACGCCGACGAGCTCTTGGTGGAGCGGTACATAAAGGGCAGGGAGATAGACGTGGGCGTGCTCGCGGGGGAGGCGCTGCCGCCCATCGAGATAAAGCCGAAGACGGGATTTTTTGACTACAAGAACAAGTATCAGGACGGGAGCACCGACGAGATATGCCCCATTCCCGACATCTCCGACGAGCTGGACGCCGCGCTGCGGGACGCCGCCGTCAGGGTGTACGACGCCCTGGGGCTGGAGGTTTACGCGCGGATGGATTTTATTGTGGACGCACAGGGGGCGGTCTGGTGCTTGGAGGCGAATACGCTTCCGGGAATGACGCCGGCGAGCTTGCTGCCCAAGGAGGCGCGGGTGGCGGGTGTTGGGTACACACAGCTGTGTGGGAGGATCATTGAGGAATCGTTGAAACGATTTTAAGGTATAACCCAAAGAACCGCGCCCATAGGGGGCGCGGGGGCTCCAAAGCCGCCGGGCTTTTTATAAGGTATCCGCCCTCATGGGGCGGGGGATTTACTTTCTCCTCTTTTGGTTTCGCCAAAAGAGGAAGAAAGTAACAAAGAGGAGAAAAGCGACCAGAGGGGGATTTCGGTTTTCCCCCTCTGGACACCCCTTTTAAAAACGACCACACAGGGGGTCTGCGGACCCCCTATGTGGAGAACCCCCGGTGGGGAGCGTATCGGCAGCAGTTGCGAAAGCACTGTGTAGGAGCTGGGCTGAAACTTTTGCCCGACAACAGAGCCAAAGCGCGGCGTCATTGAAGGGTAGAGCGCTCCATCGACCGACCACGTTAAGCGGCTAAGCGGGTTCGGAGACTGTGCAATTCGATTTTGGGAACCCGCGCGCCGATTCTTCTGCCCGTGCGGAGAGGTTTTAGACTGCGGGAGCCGACGCGAGACTACACGGCAGGGCGCAACAAGCTTCTGACGACCCAAAAAGAAAAATTCTTTTTCTCTCTTTTGCTTCTTTTACTCGTCTTTTTCTCATTTTTGAGAAAAAGATGAGAAAAGAAGACTTTCCGTTTCCCGCAAGGGCGGGAACAAACCACCCACCGCGGCGAGGTAAAGCGCCGTAAGCTGAAAGGAGTACCGTTTTATGAAAATGAAGTCCCTGTCAGTCGAAAAAATCGCCGAGGTAGTAGGCGGCAAATACATAGGCCCCAGGGCACTGAAAAATGATAAGATAAGCTCGGTGTCCATTGACAGCCGGGAGGTCGAACCTGGGGGACTGTTTGTGTGCGTCAAGGGCGCGCGGGTGGACGGACACGACTTTGCCATCCGGGCGGTGGAGGAGCGCGGGGCGCTGGTGTGTTTGGCGGAGAGGGAGCTGAAGACGGTGCCATACATACGCGTCGCCGACACGAAAAAGGCGTTGCAGGATTTGGCGGCGTACTACCGGCGGCTTTTCAGGATACCCGTGGTGGGGATCGTGGGGAGCGTGGGGAAGACCACCGCGAAGGAGCTGACGGCGCGGGTGCTTTCGCGCAGGTTTTTGACGCTGAAAACGCCGGAGAACCTGAATAACGAGCTGGGAGTGCCTCTGACGGTGCTCAGGCTCCGGGAGGAGCATGAGGCGGCGGTGGTGGAGATGGGGATCTCGGACTTCGGGGAGATGCGCAGGCTTGCCAGGATCGTCCGCCCGGACATTGTGGTTTTTACCTCCATTGGCTACTGCCATTTGGAAAAACTTGGGGATTTGCAGGGGGTGCTCCGCGCCAAGAGCGAGGTATTTGAGTTCATGGAGCCGGACTCCGTGGCGGTGCTCAACGGGGACGACGAGCTTTTGAGGAGCTTCGACCCGGGGACGCGCGTCGTACGTTACGGCGCGGGGCCCTGGAACGACGTGCGGGCGGAGAACGTGGAGAATCTGGGCTTCAACGGGGTGTCCTGCGACATATGCTTTGACGACGAGCGCGTTTTTACCCTTATCCCCGCCTTCGGGAGCCACATCGTATACGGCGCTCTCGCGGCGGCGGCAGTGGGGCGTATACTTGGGGACAGCGGCGAGGAGATACTGCGGGGCATCGCGGATTACCGCCCCGTGGGGGGCAGGGCAAGCGTCACGGACACGGGGTACATCACCCTCATTGACGACTGCTACAACGCGAATCCCAACTCCATGGCGGCGGCTATACGCTCATTGAGCTCCATCCGCGCCCTCAGCGGCGACCACGGCAAGCGCGTGGCGATTTTGGGTGACATGAAGGAGCTGGGCGCGGACTCGGCGCATTTGCACAGGCTCATGGGCAGGCTCGCCGCTGAGTGCAAGATCGACTCGCTGGTGTGCTGCGGCGAGGAGGCGAAGAACATCTACGACGCGTATCTTGCCGCCGGAGGGGAGAAGGCGCGGTACTATCTGCGGCGTGAGGACTTCATTGAGGATATGAACGTGACCGTTGGCAGGGGGGACGTGGTGCTGGTGAAGGCCAGCCACTCCATGGGCTTTGAGGAGATAGTCTCGGAGCTCAAAAGGCTGAGATGAGGCTTGAGTACACCGCCGGCGCCCGCGACGATGGGCGGCGGGTATATCACATACTGAAAAACGAGCTGCGGCTGTCCGCGGAGCTTATAAAGCGGCTCAAGCGGGAGAGCGCGGTGACTGTGGACGGGACGCCGGTGTACCTTGACCGGCGGCTTGCGCCGGGGGAGACGGTGGCGGCGGAGCTTTCAAGGGCGGAGACGCCGCCGGAGTTCCCGCCGGAGCGGGGGAGCGTGGAGGTGCTCTTTGAAAACGAGGGGCTCCTTGCGCTGAACAAGCCGGCGGGTATGCTGACGCACCCCTCCAGGGGGAAATTCACGGGCACGCTGGCAAATTACGCGGCGGGATACCTGGCGGACACCGGCTCCTCTCCGGCGCTCCATCCGGTGAACCGGCTGGACCGGGATACCTCCGGGGTGGTGCTGTTCGCCAAAAACGCACACGTTATGAATCTGGCGGTTTCCTCGCTCAAGTCGCCGGAGGCGGAAAAGGCGTACATCGCGTATCTTTTCGGGAGGCTCCCGGAGAAGGTTGGCGAGATAGAAGCGCCCATCGCCAGGGAACGGGAGGGGTTCCAGAAGCGGGTGGTTCGGGAGGACGGCAAGCCCGCCGTGACGCGCTGGCAGGTGCTGAGGGAGGCGGAGATACTGGGGTATCGGGTGTCGGAGGTCCGGCTTACGCTTCTCACGGGCAGGACGCACCAGATACGCGTACACTGCTCGTATCTGGGCGCGCCGGTGCTGGGGGACAGGCTGTACGGCGGCGGTGAGCCGCCGGAGCTTTTGGAGAGGCTGGGGATCGAGGCGCACCTTCTCCACGCGGCGTCTCTCACCCTGAGGGAGCCCGTGACGGGGGAGCTTGTCACCGTGAAGGCGCCGGTGAGGAGAGAGGATATGCGCCGCGTTTCGGAGCTTTTCGGCTGACGCATTATATACAGTGATAAAAAATCCCCCGGAATCGGGGGATTTTTTCGGATATATTCCGTCTTTCGCAAAGGCCTTTTGGGGGATATAATGATAGAATCAACAATATAGATTTGGGAGGACATCCAAAATGGATTACGCCAAGGAATCGCTTCGTCTCCACGGGGAGTGGAAGGGCAAGATCCGCATAAACACCGCTGTGCCTGTATCCACAAAGGAGGACCTGTCGCTGGCATACACACCCGGCGTCGCTCAGCCCTGCCTTGAGATACAAAAGGACATCGACAAGAGCTACGACCTGACGCTCCGCCACAACCTTTGCGCCGTCATAACCGACGGCACCGCCGTGCTGGGGCTGGGGGACATCGGTCCAGAGGCGGGTATGCCCGTCATGGAGGGCAAGTGCGTGCTTTTCAAGGCCTTCGGGGACGTGGACGCCTTCCCCCTTTGCGTGAAGACAAAGGACGTGGACGAGTTTGTAAACACCGTGGCGCTGATCTCCGGCTCCTTCGGCGGGATAAATTTGGAGGACATATCCGCTCCGCGCTGCTTTGAGATAGAGAGGAAGCTCAAGGAGCGGTGCGACATACCCATTTTCCACGACGACCAGCACGGCACCGCCGTCATAACCCTGGCGGGGCTCACAAACGCCTTGAAGGTGGTGGGAAAGCGCAGGGAGGACGTGAGGGTCGTCACCTCCGGCGCGGGCGCCGCCGCCATAGCCATAGTGAAGCTCCTGCTCTCCGCGGGATTCAGGGACATCATCATGACCGACCGCACGGGGGCGATATACGAGGGGCGGGAGAATCTCAATTGGATCAAGGAGGAGATGGCCCGGGTCACGAACCGGGAAAAGCTCCGGGGAAAGCTCTCCGACGTCATACGCGGAGCCGACGTGTTCATCGGCGTCTCAGGACCCGGGACGCTGACCACTGAGATGGTGAGGACCATGGCGCGGGACGCCATAATCTTCGCCTGCGCCAATCCCACGCCGGAGATATTCCCCGACGACGCCAGAGCCGGCGGCGCGAAGGTCATAGCCACGGGCAGGTCCGACTACCCCAACCAGATAAACAACGTCCTGGCGTTCCCCGGCATTTTCCGCGGCACCTTTGACGTGCGCGCCTCGGATATAAACGAGGAGATGAAGATGGCGGCGGCTGACGCCCTGGCGGGGCTCATCTCCGACGACGAGCTCAGCGCCGACTATATAATCCCCGCCGCCTTTGACAAGAGAGTAGGTCCAGCCGTCGCCAAGGCGGTCGCCGAAGCGGCGAGAAGGACGGGCGTAGCGAGAATTTGACCCAAAAGGGCTGCGCCCTTTTGGGTCAAGGGGAGACGTGACAGGAAAGGGCTTTGCCCTTTCCTGTCAAAGGGAAACGTGCGGAAAACCCCCGCGAAAGGTCTGCGGACCTTTCGCGGGGGTTTTCCTGCTGTCGCGCGGCGCGCGCCGCCGGAGGCGGCACACTTGCGCGACATAAGGTGATTTTTCCGACGCGCATGTCGCCGGAAAAATGTTTTATTGGGGATTTGGCGGTCTAAAATCTTGTTGTTGTGCGAGGGACGCGAGGGGACGGCGGGCGATGGGGGATATTTTATTGCTTTTGGAAAAACAGCATCAGGAGGGTGGCTAGTTCGGCGCGGGAGGAGAGGGTGAAGGGGGCGTAGGTGTTGTCGCCGGTGCCGTGGATTATGTCGGTGGCGACGCCCCAGGCTATGGCGTCGGACGCCCAGGAGACGCCGGAGGCTATCACGTCCGCGTCCTTGAAGAAGGAGATGTCCGCTTTGGCGGAGACGTCGCCGCCGGAGGTCTGGACGTAGAGGTAGAAGAGCTCAGCCAGCATCGCCCGGTTGAAGGTGCCGGAGGGGTCAAAGACCGCCTCGCTTACGCTCACACCGTGTATGATGCCCTTTTCGGACGCCCAGTTTACGGCCGTCTTGTACCAGTCCTCGGTGAGGTCGGTGTAGCCGGCGGAGTATTCCGTCTCCGGGAAGCCTGCCGCCGCCCAGAGCGCGTATGCCGCCTCAGCGCGGGTGGCGGCGCCTGTGCCGTTGAAGCTGTCGCCCTTGTAGTCGCGGAAGATCCTGTTTTCGTAGACCCAGTTGGCGGCGGGCTCGTACCACGTGCCGGAGCTCACGTCGGAGTATTTGTGGGGCGGCTCGGTGACGCCGGAGATGGCGGTATAGGGGCCGTCCAGCAGGAACACGGCTCCGTTCACGGAGGTGTAAACCGCGACGGTGGCGTCGGCGCTGAAGTACCGCTTGCCAGCCGACAGGGAGGAGCCAATGAAATTCACCGGGGAGCCCGCCGCCACGTCCACCACCTCGCCGGTGAGGGAGGCGAGGGACATATCGCCCGAGGTGAGAATGACGCTGCCGCCGGCTGAGACGCTGACGCTGCCGCCGGGAAGGAGCGAGAAGGAGTTGTAGCCGTTGGAAAAGCTTTCGGCGGGGGGAAGGGACTCCACATCGGCGCCTATGGCCTGCGCCGCCTCGTTGTAGACGGTTTGGAGCCGCGTGTCCAATGACGCGCCGAGGGAGTCCATCACCATAGCGGCGTAGTCGTTGTCGGCGTATTCCTTTGTTATCAGGGGGTCCGCCGAGGTGCCCGCCGGACTTGCGTACGCTCCGCTCATGACGGTCAAAAGCGCCAGAACGAGGGTGAGGGTGATGATCCTTTTCATAATATCTCCTTATTCTTGCTCCTGCTTGCCCCGGAGGTAGTAGCCCAGGGTCAGGAGGCTGTCGGACAGGTGGACATCCTCGACGACGGTATCGCCCAGGTCGGCGTCAATGTCAATGCCCGTGAAGTTCCATATCCCCCGGACGCCGTGGGAGGAAAGGAGCTTTGCCGTGGAGGAGGCGAACGCCTTGGGGAGCGTCAGCACCGCCACGTCCACGCGGTTTTCGGAAAGGTATGTATCAAGCCGCGAGCCGTCCAATATGGGCGTTCCGGCAAGGGACGTGCCCACAAGGGCGGGGGAGGTGTCAAAGGCGGCGGCGAGGGTGAAGCCGTAGGAGGCGAAGTGAAAGTTGGCGATGAGCGCCCGCCCCAGGTTGCCCGCGCCCACGACTATCGCCGTCAGGGGCTTGTCCACGCCCAGTATGCCGCCGATACCGTCCCGCAGCTGTTTTACGTTGTAGCCGTAGCCCTGCTGTCCGAAGCCGCCGAAGCAGTTGAAGTCCTGGCGTATCTGGGAGGCGGTGAGCCCCATCTGCTCGCCGAGGCCCGTGGAGGAGACCTTCTCCACCTCCTGGCGGTCAAGGAGCGTCAGCCAGCGAAGGTAACGGGGGAGCCGCCTTATAACATTGGCGGAAATCCTGTATTTCAAATGGCATCTCTCCGTATCATAAGATGTAGCACATAAATTCTAACACATTATTCACTAAATTACAACATGATGTTATTGACAAAATAGAGCGGCGGGGTTAAAATTATCCTTGGCTAACTGCCGACGCAATAAATTTTATTCTTATCGAGGCGATATTGTATGTCTGAGCGATTTGTTTACGCGGACAACGCCGCCACCACAGCGATGTCAAAGACCTGTGTGGAGGCCATGCTCCCCTATATGACCGAAAACTACGGCAACCCCTCCAGCCTTTACTCCGTGGGGCGCAGCGCCAGGCGCGGACTTGACGAGGCGAGGGCGAAGGTCGCCCGCTGTCTGAACGCGGAGCCCGTGGAGATATACTTCACCGGCTGCGGCACCGAGTCCGACAACTGGGCGTTGAAGGGTATCGCGGAGGCAAAGGCCTCCAAGGGACGCCACATCATCACCAGCTCCATCGAGCACCACGCCATCACCCACACCCTGGACTGGCTCAAAAAGAAGGGCTATGAGGTCACGTACCTCAAGGCTGACAGCAACGGAGGCATTGACCTTGCCGAGCTGGAGGCCGCCATACGCCCCGACACCATACTCATCTCCGTTATGATGGCAAACAACGAGATAGGCACCATCCTGCCTGTGGCGGAGATAGGGCGCATCGCCCACGAGCACGGGGTGCTTTTCCACACGGACGCGGTCCAGGCGGCGGGGCACATACCCATCGACGTGAAGGCCATGAACATCGACATGCTCTCCATCTCCGGGCACAAGTTCCACGGGCCCAAGGGCGTGGGGGCGATGTATATCCGCAAGGGCGTGCGCGTTCCCCAGCTGCTCCACGGCGGCGGTCAGGAGCGCAACCAGCGCTCCGGCACCGAGAACGTCCCCGAGATCATCGGAATGGCGGCGGCGCTGGAGGAGGCGGTGAACAACCTGCCGGAGACGATGCCCCGGGTGGCGGCGATGCGCGACAGGCTCATCGAGGCCTTCAAGGACATCCCCTATTCCCGTCTCACCGGCGACAGGGTGAACAGACTGCCGGGTATCGCCAGCTTTGTGTTTGAGTGCGTGGAGGGCGAGTCGCTGGTGCTTTCGCTGGACGCCAAGGGGATATGCGCCAGCTCCGGCTCGGCGTGCTCCTCCGTGAGCCTTGACCCCAGCCACGTGCTCCTCGCCATAGGGCTTCCCCACGAGGTCGCCCACGGCTCCCTGCGCCTCTCCCTCAGCGACACCACCACCGACGAGGACATCGACTATATAATCGAGACGCTCCCGCCCATCGTTGAGAGGCTGAGGAGCATGTCGCCCCTCTGGGAGGACAGGTTGAATGGAAGGTTTTGACGGGCTCCGGGAGAAGGTCCTGGAGCTGAAGCGGGAGAAAAACGCCCTCGTTCTCGCCCACTACTACGTGCCGCTGGAGGTCCAGGACGCCGCCGACGCGGTTTGCGACTCCTTTGCCATGGCGCAGAAGGCGGCGAAGGCGGAAAACGGGCTCATCGTCATCTGCGGCGTCAGGTTCATGGGGGAGAGCGCGAAGATACTGTCCCCGGACAAGACGGTCCTGCTTCCGAGCCCGGACGCCGGCTGTCCCATGGCGGACATGGTGACGCCGGAGGACGTTTTGCGCCTGCGGGCTGAGCACCCGAAAGCGAAGGTCATGTGCTACGTCAACTCCTCCGCCGCCGTCAAGGCTGTCTCGGATGTGTGCTGTACAAGCTCCTCGGCGCTGAGGATAGCGAAGGGGCTGGAGTGCGACGAGATAATCTTCGTGCCGGATAAGCACCTGGGCTCCTATGTGGCGGAGCGAGTGCCGGAGAAAAAGTTCTGGCTCCACGACGGCTTCTGCCCCACCCACCACAGGATAACCGAGGCGGACGTGCTGAGGGCAAAGGGCGCGCACCCGGACGCCGTTTTCGCCGTCCACCCCGAATGCGGGGAGGACGTGGTGAAGCACGGGGACCTGGTTGGCTCCACCGCGGAGATACTTGATTTCGCCCGAAGGACCACGGCGGGGGAGATTCTGATCGGGACGGAGTCGGAGATCGTGGAGCGCCTGCGCCGGGAGCTCCCTGATAAGAGGATATACGGCGTCGGCAGCTCCTTTGTCTGCCCCAACATGAAAAAGGTGACGCTCCAGGCGCTTTACGAGTGCCTGAGGGACGAAAAATACAAGGTAGAGCTCCCGGAGGACGAGCTTCGCGCCGCCCGCGAGAGCCTTGACAAAATGGTAAATTCATAGAGGAGGGAAAGAAATGTATTCCGAAAAGGTCATGGACCATTTCACCAATCCCCGCAACGTGGGCGAGCTCCCCGACGCCAACGCCATCGGACAGGTGGGCAACCCGGTTTGCGGCGACATCATGAAGATCTATATGAAGATCGAGAACGGCATTATCGAGAAGGTCAGCTTCAAGACCTTCGGCTGCGGCGCCGCCATCGCCACCAGCTCCATGTCCACGGAGCTTGTGAAGGGAAAGAGCGTCCAGGAGGCGCTGAAGCTCACCAACAAGGCGGTGGCTGAGGCGCTGGACGGACTGCCCCCCCAGAAGCTCCACTGCTCGGTCCTTGCCGAGGAGGGCATCCGCGCCTGCCTTGCCGACTACTACAAGCGCCAGGGGCTTGAACCGCCCCCGGAGCTTCGTGACGTGGACTGCACAGGCCACTGCGAGACGTGCTCGAAGAATCTGGCTTGAAAACTTTCAAAAAAGGGCGGAGCCCTTTTTTGAAGGGGAGAACGTGCGAAAAAAATTCCTGAATTCTGCGGAATTCAGGAATTTTTTTCTGCTGTCGCGCGGCGCGCGCCCTCGTCGTCGCTGAAGCCGCTTAACCTCGCCCCGCCGCAAGCGGCAGGGCTCAGGCGCAGGCTTCGCTCCTCCTCTCCCCACGCAATCATGATTGCGTGGGGACCCCATATGTCACACACTTGCAAAACATAAGGTGATTTTTCCGACGTACATGCCGCCGGAAAAATATTTAATTTAAGAAATGCCGCCCGCGTTTTAGCGGGCGGGTTTGGCGTCAAAGTTTGGATTGGAGGCGGGTGATTTCTCGTTTTACGGAGTCTACGGTTTCGCCCTGGGTGGTGTCCCAGTCGTCGCGGATGGCGGCGATCAGGGCCTCGTTTGCGGCGATGGCGGCGGGGATGTCGCCCATGCGCTCGTATGTCTGAGCTATGGCGTCAAAGGGGTCGGTGAAGGCTTTGGGATGCGCCTGGTGGCGCTGAGCCTCCCGGTAGCACTCCAGCGCACGCTCATACTCCCCGTCAAATACCAGGCTGTCGCCAAGGCTTGTCCAGGCCATCCAGTCGTCGGGGAAGTTCCTGACCGTCTGCTCCCGGATCTGGCGGGCGCGTGACCGGTCCCCGCGGGCAAGGGCGATCTTTGCCCGGTAGTCCGGCACGCGGAAGGTGCTGTTGATTTTGGCGAGCCTGTCACACCAGGCCTCCGCCTCGTCAAAGCGCCAATCGTGTATCAGGGCCTCCATGATCCAAAGATACGCCCGCCAGACGGTGGGATTGCGGGCGATGAAGTTCTCATACCAGCCGATGTACTCCCAGTGGGTGTCGGCGTACCAGTCCGGAGACAGAAGTCCCGCCGCTTCCGCCAGCTCCCCGTGGGCCTCCCGGCTGTCAGGGGTCCGGGCGAGCGCCTCCTTGGCGCAGCTTTCCGCCCTTCGGCGGTGGGCGCGGGCCTGAAAGTTTTCAATCCAGGAGAGCATGGTCCAGGGCTCTCCGTTTTTCGGCTCCCGGCGGGCCTTGTCCCGGAGAAATTGCGCCTCTCTGTCCAGCACCGCGTCATCGATGTCCCGGTTGTCCCAAAGCATATTGCGTATCCGTTCTACCCTCTGATCGTCCGTCAGCGCGAAAAGCTCGTCGATGGTCACGCCGAAGTAGGCGGAGATCGCCGGCAGGAGAGAGATGTCCGGCGCGGCGGCGCCGTTTTCCCATTTGGAAACCGCCTGCGCCGTGACGCCGAGCTGTGCCGCCAGCGCCTCCTGAGTGATCCCACGCTGGGCCCGGAGGACCTTGATTTGATTGCCGATCTCCATGTAAGTCACCTCTTTGTTCCTTAGTTGAGAACATGATAAACGCAAAACGCTGAATTTACAATGGCGCGTTTTTCAAATCGTCTTAACCGGCGGTTGAAAAGCGGTTTGTTTGAATAAAACGGCGCCGGGAGCAAATCATATTTACAGGCAAATAAAGAGGCAGGAGGTATTCTTATGAAAATGACAAACAAGGAATACGCCGAGTATGTGAAGAAAAAGACGCCAAACTCAAAGCTGGTGCCCAACATGATAAAGGCGTTTATCGTGGGCGGGCTCATATGCTGTATAGGGCAGGCGCTCATCGACGGGCTGGGCGCGGCGGGGCTTTCAAAGGAAAACGCCGCCACCGCCGAAAGCATTATCCTCGTCCTTGTGGGCGCGCTTCTCACGGGCGTGGGAGTTTACGACAACATCGCCAAATTCGCCGGCGCGGGAACGCTGGTGCCCATCACCGGCTTTGCCAACTCCGTCGTCTCCCCGGCGCTGGAGTTCAAGACCGAGGGCTATATCACCGGCACAGCGGCGAAAATGTTCATCATCGCGGGCCCGGTCATAGTCTTCGGCGTGGCAAGCTCCATCGTGTATGGGATCATATTGGTGCTGTTTAAGCTCATATGAGGCGCTTGCGGCGGACCGGATGCTTGTTTGAAACTGAGCGTACCCCCGGCGTCTGCCGGGGGCGCCTTTATCCGAGCTTCCCATTACCTGTTTACATTATAATTCTCGCAGAGCAGATTCATGGCCTTGAACAGCCTGTGCGTAAAGATAAACGGACCGACCAAAATAAGGGCCCCAAGTATCCCCCAAAGCCAGAAGGTCTTTGAATTGAATGTGTAGGGAATGCCGCGCCGTGCAAGCTCCGCGCCGATCCGATCGCAAAGCCTGTGGTACCAAACCAGCGGGGCGATGCCAAGAGTGAGCCAGGAAAGAATGAGGTCGATCATCAGGTAACACATGGTCTTCTTCTTGTCGTAACGGCTGGCGATGATGTTGATGTCCGTTGAGATCCCGGACAAGACGACCAGTGAATATATACGAAGGGTAACAAGTGAGAGAAGTATATATTTAAGGAGTCCCCGGTTTGTTTTAAGCCGACATAAAGGAGATGGGGTATCGGAAGCCGCAGGCGCAACGGCTGCTTCCCAAATCAGGCTGTGCTTTACATAGAATGACAGACAGAGAAGAGCATAGCCGATCATGAAAAGGGCAAAAAAGATCTTTACCCAAAAAGACAAACCAAATCCCAAACGCAAGGGGTTTGAAG
Source organism: uncultured Oscillospiraceae bacterium (assembly GCA_947627285.1). GTDB lineage: Bacteria > Bacillota > Clostridia > Oscillospirales > Oscillospiraceae > RUG626. The sequence continues at coordinate 3,491 of CANQVL010000038.1, read as the reverse complement.
ACGGGGGAAGGAGACCGTTAGAGAAGCTCAGCAAAACAGAGGTCAAAGCGCCGGCGGCTCCTATGACCGCTAAAACCGTTCCGAAAAGGAAGCCGTTGTTGATATTCTTTTTGTCTTCAGCGGATAGATATGCGTTCATCTATGTATAGCCTCTCTTTCTTTAGTTAGATTGATTTTTAGAGGACCGCCAATGAACCAAGGAGAAAGCGTTTAAAAAAGTCTTGCTCTATATCATAACACAGCTCACCACCATGATTTCCTGCAAACAGGAACTAATCTTCCTATAATTATGACACGATTCTTCCTATTAGTCAAGACAAAAAGGAACTAAAATTCTTATTAAGAGGAATTAAGGTGGGTGAAAAGCGTGCGTCTATTGGGAATACGTGAAATAGGGAACCGCTTATTGGCGCTGAGGAAAAAGATGGGGCTCACACAGGCTGAGATGGCGGAAAGATCCGGAATATCCGACCGCACATATGCCGATATAGAGCGCGGGACTGTGAATATGAGGCTGGAGACGTTCCTGCAAATTTGCCAGGCGCTCCATGTTACGCCGGATGAGCTTTTGGTGGACGAGAAGGAGACCGAAAGCCCGCGGCAAGAGGAGCTGCTTGAAAGATTGAGGGCCTGTCCTCCCAAAGAGCGAGAAACAGCCCTGCGTTTGCTCTCAGTCTATTTGAATGCCGGGATTGAGGATCAGAAATGAAAAAATGCTGGACGTCCCCACCCTGTTAGGCGCTGCGCGCGGCGGGGACGGGGGCTGTATCACCGGCACAGCGGCGAAAATGTTCATCATCGCGGGGCCGGTCATAGTCTTCGGCGTGGCAAGCTCCATCGTGTACGGGATTGTGCTGGTGCTGTTTAAGCTGATATGAAAAATACCGCAAAACGGAAAGGTCCGTTTTGCGGTATTTTTCATATCAATTATTGAGAAGCTCCTTTTTCTTTCGGTCAAATTCCTCCTGCGCGATGCCGCCGGCGTCTAAAAGCTGCTTATATTTGAGGAGTTGATCTATATTCTCTGATGATTTTCCCCCTGCATTTCCTCTTGTTGAGATGACAGGACATCGCGTTTCGTTCGCCCACACTGACAGGTGGAGATATAGCTTGCGTTTACCGCGCCGCATACGCATTTCCAACCGCCGTTGTCCAGAATTTTCTGTTGTTGTTCCTGCGGCGAGAGGAATTTGTAAGAATTTTCTTCATGCTTGCATTGAGGTTTTGAAAAAGCCACAGCCAATGCAAAAAAACCAAAGAAGAAGCCAAGCCAAAACCATTTTGTGCTTTCATCACAGTATTCTTTGTTGATTGCGACCGCTCTGACCGTAAAGCCCCAAACACAGCAAACAAGAATGTAAACAAATATAACAAATATTCCCATGTGATTTCCCCCTAAAAAAGTATTTATACTAATATCTATTTAAAATGAGCTAAGACTGCGCCTGACCAAAGGAAGGGCGGGACATCGCGGCTTGAGCGACGACGCGAAAAAGACCGGCGCGAATGTCCATTTGTGGTAGATATTAGTATTGTATATATTATAGATAAAATTTATCTAAAAGTCAATAGATAATTTTCATCTAAGCTATACTTATTTTATAAACTGATTCCAAGGGGGCGTCGGCGTGCGAAACAGGATCAAGGACCTGCGGGAGGACCATGACCTTACGCAACAGAAGGTTGCCGACGCCATCGGGATCACCCAGCGCAAGTACAGCTATATTGAGACGGGCGTCCAGCCGTTGGTGGACGAGATCATCGTCAAGCTTGCCGACCTGTACGACGTCAGCACCGATTACATTCTTATGAGAACGTCAAATCCAAAGAGATATAAATAGGGGCTGTGAAAAAAGAGCAGGTATAAGCTCGTATTTTCACAGCCCCCTTTTTAGGGCGCTTTGATCATGTCATTTATACTTAATTTTTTTGACAGGGGTATTGACAAGAACACTTGGCGGCGGTATAATGATGACAAGAAAACTTGTCAGGAGGGATGAAAATGGATAAGGATGAAATTTTGGAAAAGAGCCGCAGTGAAAACAAAAATCAGGATTTGGCGGAAATAAGCGTGGTTACACAGGCCAACAGTATAGCCGCCCGTGTGGGAGCCGCGTTATGCTGCCTTGTTTCCGTGCTGCTGATGCGAATGAGGCATTTCTTCCCCTGCGGACCCTGGATAATCTATTTTGGCATTTTGGGGACAAGTTATCTTGTGAGATTTATTAAGATAAAGCGCAAGTCAGACCTCTATCTCACCTGCGTCTTTTTCCTGATGCTGCTCACGGTACTTACGTTTTTTGTAATCAGATTGCAGGGTGCTGCGGTATGAATGAGGAATTGAAGCTCAAAAACCGGCTGAAGGAGGCCCGCGCCGAGAAGGGGCTCTCTCAGGCTCAGCTTGCACAGCTCGTGGGTGTGTCGCGGAACACCATAAGCTCCATAGAGACGGGTCAATTCAATCCCACGGCTAAGCTGGCGCTTATCCTTTGCGTGGCGCTGGACAGGAAATTCGAGGACTTGTTTTATTTCTGAGGAGGCAAATATGAAAAGCATCGTAGAGCTTGTGTTGGGACTTTTTGTAATAGCGATTGGTCTTGCGAACATAAAGGGAAATATAAGTACAATACACTGGTATAACCGCCGGAGGGTCGCTGAGGAGGACGCCCCCAAGTTCGGTCGGGTGGTGGGGACGGGCATCGTCATTATGGGCGTGGGTCTTGTCATCTCCTTTTTTGTTATGACCTTTTGGATTGAGCATATCGCGGATATCATCGTTCTGGTGATGGGTATCGGCGGGTTTTTAGTCGCGCTCTATGGTCAGTTCAAATACAACAAGGGGATCTTCTGAATACAAAAACAATACTCAGGTGAGGCCTTTTCACCGCCTGTTAAAATCTCAAACTAAATATTTTTCCGGCGGCATGTACGTCGGAAAAATCACCTTTTGTCGCGCAAGTGTATGACCCTTTTTGGGGTCCCCACGCAATCATGATTGCGTGGGGAGAGGAGGAGCGAAGCCTGCGCCTGAGCCCGACCGTAAGGGAGGGCGAGGTTAAGCGGCTTCCGTGACGACGAGTGCGCGCAGCGCGACAGCAGGAAAGCCCCGCGAAAGGTCCGCAGACCTTTCGCGGGGGCTTTCCGCACGTTCCCCATTCAAAAAAGGGTTCTGCCCTTTTTTGAACGTTCCACTTGGCATTTGAAGCCCCGCTTCGCGGGGCTTCAAAGCCAGTTTATTCGATTTCCAGCGTGTGGCTTTCGGGGAGCTGCTCTTTTTTCTTGGGCATGGTGAGCTTCAAGACGCCGTTTTCGTACTTTGCCTTGATGCCGTGGGCGTCGATGCCGGAGACGTCAAACTGGCGGCTGTATTGGCCGTAGGAACGCTCCAGACGGACGTAATTGCCCTTCTTGTCCTTGTCCTCGTGCTGGGAGTGGCGCTCGGCGTTGATGGTCAGCACGTCGCCGGAGACGTCCAGGTGGATGTCCTTCTT